>NZ_JBUZNK010000001.1:520218-611267 GCF_055326445.1 Georgenia sp. Z2081 | reverse complement strand
CGCCTATCCCCCCTCCCCCCCTTTCCCTACCCTATCTTCCCCCTCCCCCCCCCCCCCCCCCCCCCCCCCCCCCCCCCCCCCCCCCCCCCCCCCCCCCCCCCGCCGCCGGCAAGCCGGCTACCGGACCGCCGGCATCAAGGGCCGGCCGACACCGTCACGGCACCCCCGACACACCCCTCCGACGCCGAACCCACACATCGAGTGCCGACCCCACATGCGACGTGGGCCGGCTCGGCACTCAACCTGTGGGCTCGGCGTAAGGGTGTGGGATCGACACTCAGCCCGCGGGCTGCACGGCCTCGCGCGCCGACGCCTTCTCCCCCACGAGCTCGTCGAGCACCGCGCCAACCTGCGCAGCACCCGCCGCATCCTCCGCCCGCCACGCGACGACGCCGTCGGGCCGCACGAGGATCGCGCCGGTCGGCGAGACCTCCCGGACCGCGGCCCACGCCCCCTCGCGGTCGTCGAACGTCCGCCCCGCGCCCACGTCGACGACGTCGACCACCGCGCGAAGCACAGAGCCGGACTCCTCGAGCGCGGCACGCCACGCGTCCGCACCCTCGTCCACCAGCAGCAGCCACCGACCGGGCGCGCCGAGCTCGATCGTCGACCGCGCCCCGTCCGGCCCGTGCACCCACGCGTGCGGCAGGTGATGTCCAGGCGCCGTGGTCGGCGCATAGATGAGCGACCCGAGCGTGACCGAGGTGTCGTCCTGCTCGGGCACGAGCGCGCCCTCGCCGTAGGCGAAGCCGCACTCCGCGCCGTGGGCGTGGAACTCCTCGTCGAGCGTCGTCATCGCCTCCGCCAGGCTCGCGCGGCGCGCATCGCCGTCGTCCGACTCCTGCCAGAGCTGCGCCATGCTCGCCCAGCCGGCAGAGGGCCCGGCCGCAGGGTCGAGGCCGAGGGCCTGGTCGACGATGCCGCCGTGCGCCTGGAAGTTCCCGAGCGAGCGCTCCGCCACCGCGGTCGCGATCGGGTGCCGCTCCTGGTGGTAGCTCTCCAGCAGCGGCTCGAGCGCGGGGTCGGCCAGCGCGGCCGCGATCTTCCACGTGAGGTTGTGGGCGTCCTGGATCCCGGTGTTGAGCCCGAGAGCGCCCCACGGCGGGATGCGGTGCGCCGCGTCCCCGACGAGGAAGACGGCCCCCTCGCGGAACCGCTGCGCGACCCGCGCCTGGATGTACCAGTGCGAGATCGAGTGCACCTCGGCCTGGAGCGACTCCACGCCGAGCGACCGGCCGATGCGGGAGGCCATCGCCTCCTCGTCGAACCGCTCCGGGTCGTCCGCCGCGAACGCGGAGGCGAACACCCACTCCTTCGACCGACCCCGCTCGTCCCACGGGCCGATGTGGTACAGGTACCCGCTGCCGATCGACCCGCCGAAGTCGGGGTTGATGAACCAGCTGATGAGGCTTCCCGGGTCGAGCGCGATCTCGGAGAGGTCGGCCGAGAAGTGGGCACTGACCATGTCGAGCAGGTCGGTCGGCCCCTCCATGCCGATGCCGAGGCGCTCGGCCGCCATCCGTCCGCCGTCGGCGGCGAGGACGTACCGGCCCCGCATCTGGGTCTCGCCCGCCTCGCTCCGCACCGTGACCGTGCCGTCGGCGCTGACATCGAGCACCTCGTGCCCGAACCGGATGTCGGCCTGCGGATACTGCCGTGCGGCCCGCAGCAGGATCGGCTCGAGCCTGATCTGCGGGATGACGATGTAGCTCGCCGGGCTCATCGCCGCGTACTCCTCGGCGTACGCCCCGCCGCCCCAGGCGTCGCGCATCGCGATCTGCCTGCCGTGCAGCTCGGTAGGGCCGGCGAACGAGGTGTACCAGGACGTGCGCCCGACCGTCTCCGGCGGGGCGGCCTGGGCGATGACCTCGTCCGCGATCCCGACCGCCCGGAAGATCTCCGCGGTGCGCTGGTTCAGCCCCACCGACTTCGGGTGGATCGAGGTCGAGGGGTGCCGCTCGAGCACCACGTTCGGCACGCCGAGACGGGACAGCATGATCGACGAGATGAGACCGACGGGTCCCCCGCCGACGACGATGACCGGCGCGTCCGCCGCTCCTCCGGACACGTTCGACGCCACGCTCACGCGCTCAGCCCTTCTCACCAGCGGTCCCGCGCGACGCCGCCTGCGTCTCGTACGCGGTGCGCGTCGAGCTGTCCCGGTACTCGGTGTACATGTACGGGTTGTCGAGGACCTTGGTCTCGGGGATGTCGGGGTTCATCCCGGCCTGCCACACGTCGTCGCCGAGGGTCGAGCGCAGGTGCTCGACCGTGTCCTCGAGCCTGGAGCGCATCGCCGGCAGGTCCACGCCCACGAGCCGGCCCTCGAACTTCTTCACGTCCCCACCGACGAGCACCGTGTGCACGTCCCCGCGGCTCGCCTGCATGGCGATGTGCCCGTACGGGTTGAGAACAGGGAACATCGTCGGCGAGTGGTCGTTCTTCAGCAGCACGACGTCGGCGAGCTTGCCCACCTCGAGCGACCCGAGCTCGTCCTCGCGCCCCACGGCCTTCGCCCCACCGCGCGTGGCCCACTCGACCACGTGCTGGCTGCGCAGGTGCGAGTGCGTCACGGTGTCGCCGTGCTCGTGGGCGGTCAGGTGCTCCCACGAGCGGTCGGCGCCGAGCGTCGTCCGCATCGCCGAGAACAGGTCGGCGCTGAACCAGGCGCTCGTGTCGACGGACAGGGACACCGGGATGTCGTGCGCGCGCAGCGCGTGGGAGGGCGGGTAGCCCTGGCCGCAGCTCTGCTCGCTCTCGGTCGACAGGGACACCACCCCGCCGGTGGCGGCGATCCGCTGGTAGGAGTCCTCGCTGAGGGTGGCCGCGTGGACGTAGACGGTGCCGGGCTCCATGAAGCCGTGCTCGTGCATGAGCCGCACGCCGTCGTCGTTGGTCGCGCCCCACACGCCCGCGTGGGTCGTCACGCGCACGTCGAGCTCGCGGGCCACCTCGAAGGCCTTCTTCTCGGGGAACGCCGGGTCGCCGGTGACGTCGAACGCCAGCTGCACGCCCGCCAGCCTCGAATCAGCAAGAGCGCTCTCGAACACGCGGCGGTAGGCCGGGTCGGCCGTCCACTCCCACGGGCCGCCGAAGATGTTGCCGAAGCCCATGACGTACCGGCCCGGCGAGGTCACGAGTGCGTCGATGGCGGCCTCGGCGTGCTCGACGGACTGCAGCCCGTGCGACCAGTCCACGGTGGTGGTGATGCCGGACTCGATGGCGTCGATGGTGCTGAGCGCGTTGCCGGCCCAGTAGTCCTGGGGGCGGAACGCGGTGCCGTGCTCGAGGTAGTACCAGACGAAGTACTGCGTGAGCGTCCAGTCCGAGCCGTAGGCGCGCATGGCGGTCTGCCACATGTGCCGGTGGGAGTCGATCATGCCGGGCATGACGATGCCGCCGGCGGCGTCGATCTCGAACGTGCCGTCGGGCACGGCGAGCGAGGGGCCGATGTCGGCGATCTTGCCGTCGACGACGAGGACGTCGGCGTTGTTGTGCACGGTCCGCGCGTCGTCCATGGTGACGACGATGCCGCCGCGGAAGACGATGGGTCGGCCTGCTTCGGGTACGGGGGTGGTCATTGCATGCTCCTCTTCGAGAATGTCTGGACAGTCGGTGCCGATCCGGGGGAAAAGGTCAGACCTCGACGCTGGGGTAGTCCTTGCCGATCCAGTGCTTGAGCTTGTCGCGGTACTCCTTCTGGAACGCCAGCGGCCCGCTGCGCGCCATGTGGTCCTCCTCGTAGATACCGATGAAGATCGTCAGCGTGAGGAAGTAGTGCGCGCCCATCTCGAACAGCGCCACGTAGTCGTGCTCGACCAGGGCCGTGCGCTCGGCGTCGGTCAGGCCCAGCCACGACGTGCGCTCCACGCGCTGCCCCTGCGAGCCCAGGAAGGGCATGTACTCCCTCTCCCAGCGCGCGACCATTGCCGCCGGGTCGGCCTTGTAGGCCGCCAGCAGGTCCGGGTCACGATCGACCTGGAAGAGGAACTTGTTCACCGCGTACCGGCTCATGCCCTCGCCTCCTCGCCCACGACGGCGGAGCTCGCCTCGCGCTGCTGCCTCGGGTCGCCGTCGGGGTACCACGTCATGTACATCTCGCGCGTGTGGTACAGGTCGAGATCGTCGACGTAGGCCGCCTTCTCCGGCCCGGCGATCCCCAGCATCAGCACCAGGTCCAGAAACCCCGGCGTCGCGTTGCCGGACTTCGACATCGACTCCCAGGTGACGTTGTCCAGGATCGCCTCGATGTCCCCGTCCGCCAGCCACTCGATGGCCTGCACGTCCCACTCCGGGTCCGGGCCGTGGTCCTCGAACATCCGCGGACCGCCCAGCTCGAGCGACAGATGCCCCGACCCGATGGCCGCGACGCGCTTGTCGCTGGGGAACTCCTCGATGATCTCCCGGATCGCCCGGCCCAGCTCGTAGAACCGCTTCGGGCTCGGCAGCGGCGGCGCGAAGATGTTGGTGTAGATCGGCACGATCGGCAGGTCGCCGTCGGGCCGGGTGGTGATGATCGGGCAGATGATCGAGTGATCGATCTTCAGCTCGTTGGACACCGAGAAGTCGAAGCCCCGCTCCAGCAGGCCGCGCAGCATGAAGCCGGACAGCTCCTCGTGCCCCTCGAGCTCGTAGGTCGGCATGCCGAACTCGCGGATCTCGTTGTAGAACGTCGCGTCGTACCGGGGCTGCTTCCCGATGAGGAACGTCGGGTAGTTGTCGTAGAAGAACTGGTGGAAGTGGTCCGACCCCACCATCACCAACAGCTCCGGCTCAGCGGCCGTGAGCGTCTCCCGATAGGCCGCGACCTTGGCCTTCCACTCCGGCGCCTGAGGCATCTGCTCCTCCGGCGGCGTCAGCTCGGTCGCCTTGTAGAAGAACGGGTGGTGCGTCGTCGCGAGCACCGCGGACAGCGTGGCCATGCAACTCTCCTTCGAGATGGTTCGGCAGTAAACAACCGGGTCGGGCCGGCGTCAGACGGAAGGAGGCACGTACCGCGCGTGGCGGTCGACCTCCATGTAGATGTCCGGTCCCACCGGGCTCTCCTGCTCCTCGGCGAGGTGACCGATGAGACCGGCGGTGCGGGCCAGCAGCGCGAACCCGCGCAGCAGACGCAACGGCAGACCCGCATCAGCAAGAGCAGCACCCGCCACCCCGGCGCCGTTGAGCGGCAGGGTGCGCCCGAGCACCTCGGCGTGGACGCGGCCGATCGCCTCGAACAGCGCCAGGTGCGGCCCGAACACCTCCGCCTCCCGCGCGATCGTGAACATCACCGGCGTGCGCGGGTCACCCTGCTTGTGCACGGGGTGCCCCAGGCCGGGGACCTTCCGGCCGGCGGACTTCTCCTCGGTCACCACGCGGCGTGCCACGTCGTCCCACGCCGCCTCGTCGTAGCCGCTCGTGTCCCCGAGCCCGGCGAGGTGCTCGGCGAGGAACCGGCCCGTGCCCTCGGTGACCCCGAGGAACCGCGACCCGCCGCCGAGCAGACCGGCCGCGATCGCCCCCTGGATCGAGTCCGGCGCCGAGTAGTAGGTCATGCGCGCGGCGATCGCCGTCGGCGTGTACCCGTGGTCGGCGAGAGAGACGAGGACCGCCTCGAACACGCGGAGCTGGCCCGCGCTCGGGCGGCGCTTGGTCGCCAGCCAGTAGGCGAGCTCGCCGAAGCTGATCTGGCCGAGCAGCTCGCCCGCGAGGTCGTGGCCGAGGAGCTCGATGGTCTCCTCGGTGGAGGTGCCGATCGCCGTCGGGTAGGTTCGGTCTTCGCTCATGCGGTGGCCTCCTCGCTCGCCGGTGCGCGCAACCAGTCGCGCAGCTCGTCGCTGTGCTCGCCGAGGGTGGGCGGGGGCAGCCGGTACTGCGGCTGCGTGCGCGAGAAGGTGATGGCGTTGCGGATCATCGGCACGGCCCTCTCGCCCTCGCCGACCGTCACGACCGGGTTGAGGCCCAGCCGCTCGGCGAGCGCCACTCCCCCGTCGATCGTCTGGATGGGGCCGCAGGCGATGCCGGCCTCGCTGAGGCGCTCGAACCACTGCTCGGCGGTGGCGGCGCCGAGGGCCTCGACCAGGAGCGGTCGCAGCGCGTCGCGGTTCCGGTTGCGGGCGTCGGTGGTCGTGAAGCGCTCGTCGTCGAGCACGTCTTCGATCCCGAGCACGCGGGCGAGGGTGGCGAACTGCCGGTCGTTGGCGGCCACGACGATGAGGTCGCCGTCGGCCGTCGGGAGCGGCTCGTAGGGGAACAGGCTCGGGTGGGCGTTACCCATGCGGAACGGCACGGCGTCCCCGGCCACGTAGGTCGAGGAGTGGTTGGCCATCCCGGCCAGCGCGGTCGAGAGCAGGTTGACCTCGACGTGCTGCCCCTCGCCCGTGGCGTCCCGGTGCCGCAGGGCGGCGAGGATGCCGATGACCGACTGCAGGCCGCTCATGATGTCGAACACCGACACCCCGGAGCGGTAGGCGGGCCCCTCCGGGTCGCCGGTGAGGCTCATGAGGCCGGACATCGCCTGCACGATGAGGTCGTAGCCCGGCAGGCTCGCCCCGCCGGCCGCGCCGAAGCCGGTGATCGAGGAGTACACGACGCCGGGGTTGGACTCGGCCACTGCGTCGTAGTCGAGCCCGAACTTCGCCAGGCCACCGGGCTTGAAGTTCTCGATCACCACGTCGGCCCGGCGGGCGAGCTCCTGGGCGAGCGCGCGGTCCTCCTCGGCGCGGAAGTCGAGCACGATGTCCCGCTTGTTGCGGTTGATGCCGAGGTAGTAGGTCGAGATCCCGTCGCGCTCGGGGGGACGCCAGTCGCGGGTCTCGTCCCCCACCGGGGCCTCGACCTTGACGATCTCCGCGCCGAGGTCGCCGAGGATCTGCGTGGCGAACGGCCCGGCGAGCACGCGCGAGAAGTCCGCCACCAGCAGGCCGCTCAGCGGTCCTCGTGCGGCGTCACCCGCGGCGGCGCCTCGCTCCGGCCGCGCACCGCCCGTCTGCTCACCCAGTCCCTGCGTCATCGGGATCCTCCTCGCGCCTCGGCCCGGACCACCAGTGTCCGCTAGCCGTACAGTCCACCACCAGGCGGACATCTCGTCTGATGGCGAGGTTAGCCACGGGTCGGGGTGGAGTCAATGCACGACGACGAACCGCGAGCCGCGACTCCCGGCTGCCGTGACGGAGGGGGGCCGCCCGCGGGTGCCCGGTCGGCGGGGCGGCGGGTTCGGGCGGTGGCCGCGGGCGGGTTCAGGCGGTGGCAGCGGGCACGCGTGCGCGCAGGGCGACGTCGACGCCGAGGTCGGCGGCGGCCTGGAGCAGGTGCGGCAGGTGCTGCTCCCGCAGCGTCTCGAGGCTGGTCTCGGCGGCGTGGGCGTTGACGTTCATGGCGGCCAGCACCGTGCCGTCGGACCGGCGCACGGGCGCGGCCACCGAGCGGATGGCCGGCGCGAGCTGCTGGTCGGAGATGGCCCACCCCTGCCGGCGGACCTCGGCAAGGACGTCGTCGAGCTCGCTGCGGCTGGGCTGCCAGCTGGGGACGACGCCGGAGCGGGAGGGCTGCTCGAGGAGCGCGCCGAGCTCGTCGGACGTGAGGCTGGCGAGGAGCACCTTGCCGAGCGAGGTCTGGGCGGCGGGGAACCGGGTGCCTACGCTCGCCGAGAGCGTGACGAGCTTGGGTACGGAGACGCGGGCGACGTAGACGACGTCCGATCCGTCCAGCTGCGCGATCGAGGAGGACTCGTTCGTGCGCTCGACGAGCTGGCGCAGGCGGGGCATGGCGGCCTCCCAGAGGTCGCCGCCGCTGAAGTACGCCACGCCGAGCTCGAGCACCCGCGGGGTGAGCTCGAAGCGGCCGTCCTTGGCGGCCACGTAGCCGAGCTCCTGCAGCGTGATGAGGAGGCGGCGGGCGGTCGGGCGGGCGAGCCCGGCGCGCTGCGCGACCTCGCTCAGGGACTGCGACGGCGCGCCGTCGAAGGAGCGCACCACGTCGAACCCGCGCGCGACCGCCTCGACGAAGTCGGGGTTCGTCTTCTCGCGCATCGCACTCTCCTTCATCCCGCCGGTCGGCCTGCCTCGGCCGCTCAGCGTAGGCGCCGACGCCGATGGGCGGCCGTTGACTGTCCCGACCGCCCGGGCCTACCTTTCGGACATCCGTACGCTACACGGACAGAAGGGTGAGTCGATGGAGACCGACCTGGGACTGCTGCTCCTTCGCGTCGTGCTTGCCACGCTGCTCGCCGGCCACGCGTGCCAGAAGCTCTTCGGCTGGTTCCGCGGCCGGGGCATCCGGGGCACCGCCCTGCTGTTCGAGGCCGACGGCGTGCGACCCGGTGCCCTCATGGTGACGATCGCGGGCCTCTCGGAGCTCGCCGCGGCGACGCTCATCGCGCTGGGCGCGCTCACCCCGCTCGGCAGCGCGATCGCGATCGGCACGATGATCGTCGCGATCTCGACGCTGTGGCCGAAAGGAGTGTGGGCGCACCTCGGCGGGTTCGAGGTCCCGCTGACATATGCGCTGATCGCCCTCGTGCTCGCGGTCACGGGCCCGGGTGCCTACTCGCTGGACGCAGCGCTGCCGTGGTTCCCGTTCCATGGGCCGTTGTGGGCGGGTGGCGCAGCGCTGCTCGCTGTGGTGACTGCCCTGCCGATCGTGCTGATGGTGGCGCGGCACCGTGGCACGACCGTCGGCTGAGGCACGATGGCGCCGTGGGGCCACGTGAAGCCCACCGGCCCAGGCGCACCCCGCGACATCGACGCCCCCCTCGGCGACCGGCCCGCGCTCGGATCCACTCACGCTCGCCTGCCATTCTTGGCCCGCCAGAAAGATCCTGTCCGGTGTGGGTACTTCGGCTCTCGGTACTCCTGAGATGAAGTCGCGCATCGCGCGAACCCGTGGCGCCCCTCCCCGACGACATGGACGACGGCGCCTGCTTCATCGCCGCGCCGCGCCCAGGACAGGAACCGCGCATGAGCAAGAAGTTCGCCCTTGTGTCCCACGTCGTCATGACCTGCATCATGGCCGCCACGATGTCCGGCCCGATGGGCCTCATCATGGCCGGCCCCTCCATGGACCGGCTGACCGCATGGCCGAAGCAGTTCCTCGTCGCCTGGCCCATCGCCTTCCTCCTCACGATGGTCGCCTGGCCCGCCTCCATGACGCTCGCCAGGAAGGTGCTGCCGACGCCCGAGGGCCGTGGAGCCGCCGAGGCGTCCTGACTGGGTCCGAGGGCGAATATGGCGACGGGCGACGGGCGACGGGCGACGGGCGACGGGCGACGGGCGACGGGCGACGGGCGACGGGCGACGGGCGACTCGACATCGCGCGGCGCACGCTCAGTCGGACTCGCCGAGCAGCACGTCGACATCAACCTCCTCGTCGGTGAAGTACCCCCAGTTGACGCCCACCTCTGCGATGTACTCGAACGATCCTCGATCGACCGAGGCCGGGTAGTCCGGCATGATCATCTCGCCCCGCACCTCGTCCGAGATCTCGGTGTAGACGCTGAGAACCTCACGCACGTCCTCCGGGTTCTGCTGGGCATGCTCAACCGCGTCTGCCATGGCCGCGCGGAAGCGCTCCACCACGTCAGGGTGGTCGGCGGCATACTCCACCGACGTGAAGTATGCGGCGAGTTGCAGCCCCGGGTGCGCGTTCGCGTACAACGCGTAGAGCTGGTCGCCGATCTCGTCCTGCTGGACGATCGTGCCGAACGGCTCACCCTGGTAGATCGCGTCGACCGAGCCACCGGCAAGCGCCGCTCCCATCTCCGGGAACGGCATCTCCACGAGCTCGACCTGGCTTCCGTCGCCCCCCGCCTCCGTGATCGCCTCCCGGATCAGTGGATCCAGGAGTGATCCGAGCGTGTTGACGGCCACCGAGTGCCCCGTCAGCTGGGAGATCTCGTCGATGTCGCTGTCGGTCCCGACGTAGAGGTAGCCGGAGTCCGCCGCCACGTCACCGGACGAGGCCTCGCCGGGAGCGACGACTTCGATGTCGATGTTCCCGGCCTGGGCCCTCAGCAGGGACATCGGATTGGAGTAGCCGAACTGATACTCGCCCGAGGTTACTGCCGGGACGACGGCGGCCCCACCCTGCGACTGCTCGAGTGTGACATCCAGGCCGTGGTCCTCGAAGAATCCTTCCTGGACGGCGAGGTAGATCGGAGCGACGCCGATGTTCGGGATGACCCCGACGCTCACCGGTACGGCCCCCTCGTCGACGGACTCGTCATCGAGCGTCCCCGAGCCGGCGTCGCTGTCGGACGAACACGCGACGAGCGTTACTCCGACGGCGAGAATCCCCGCCATCATTTCGAATCGACCACGGTTCTTTACTGCCACGGCGGTCCCTCCTTCTGGGTAGTCAGGCGTCGATCTGGCTGGACGATTCAGGAATGTACGCAGTGGCCTGCACCTCGATCCGGGTCAGGTTGTTGGGCAGGAGTTCCGAGACCTGAACAACCGTGCTCGCGGGCGGGGAGCTGAAGAACCGGGAGCGAATCCGGTTGTAACCGGGATACTCATTCAGGTCCGTGAAGTACTGCACGAGGTGAACCACGTCCTCGAGCGTTCCTCCCGCCGTCCTCAGCGTGCGCTCGATGAGCTCCATGACGTACCAGGACTGTGCCTGGATAGGCCCGTCCTTCGAGTCGACCGACATCTCACCGGTCTCGCCCGCAGCTTGCCGCACCTCTTCGCGCAGGTCGCCGTACCCGGTGACGACCTTTCCAGCCGTCGGATCGACGGCGATGATCCCCGACAGAATGACCAGGTCCCCTGCTCTTCGGTAGGGCGCGTAACGGGCCAGCGGTAGTGCGCCGGACGAGTGTTCAGTACTCACGGATTCCTCTCTTCGAGCGTCTGGAAGTCATCGACAACTCCTTGTTCGGCGGCTGCCATCGCCGAACGAGAAGGTCGCCAGCAACCGTGCGCGACCTCGCGCGTGATCGCTCACAGCTCAGGGATTTCGAGGTGCTGGGTCACCCGGGTATCGCAGAGGACGCGTCCGGCCTTGAGGACGATCCGCTCGTCGCTCGCATCGGCGAGCGCCTCCCACATCGAGTCCCCGCGAACGGCGACCAGATCGGCCGGGTACCCGGCCTCCACGGCCACCGGCGGCAGCCCCATCACACGTCGTGCCCCCGAAGTGACGGCATCGACCGCCTCACGCGGTGTCAGGTGTCCCGCCGAGACGAGGAGACTGATCGTCTCGACCGGGTCGATCCGACTGAGCGGGTTGAACGCGTCCCGCCAGTTGTCGCCCCCTGCGGCGAGCGGTACCTGGGCGTCCAGGACGGCACGGAGCGGGGGAAGCCCGCGCGGAACGGCGCCACCCGCGGACCTGCCCTGGAGCAGAAGGTTGGTCTGCGGGAGCGTGACGACGCCGATGTTCGCGCGCCTCGCCAGTGCGAGAACCTGCTCGACGTCCGACGTCCGGTGCTGGCCCAGGCTGACGCAGTGCGACGCCGTGACCGGGGCGAGCGACGGTCGGTCGCCCAACGCGGACGTCAGCTCGAGGAGCTCGGTGCTGGCGGGGTCGGTCGTCTCGTCCAGGTGCAGGTCCACGCCCGTGCCGGCGGACTCCGCCGCATCGAGCAACCGCGCGATCGCCTCGGCGGGATCCGGGTCGAAGGCCGGGCACCCACCGATGAGGTCGACGCCGGACTCGGCCACCTCGTCGAGCAGCTCGAGCTGCGGCGCGCGGTCGGGTCCGGTCAGGGGCGGCAGTACGAGCGCCACGACCTGGACGTCGATAACCCCGCGGAGCCGGTCGCGGAGCTCGAGTACCGGCTCCAGGGCCACCGTGCCCGCAGGGCCGCCGCAGTCGACGTGTGTCCGGATGGCGGTGCAGCCCTTCGTGATCGCGATCCGAATCGCGCGCCAGGCCCGGTCGCGCACACCCTCGGGGGACATCTGCGCGTAGTGCGAGCGCCGGAAGACATCGATCGCGGCGCGAAGGTCGCCCGGCTCGACAGCCTCGTCGACGAGCAGGGCCTTGTCGAGATGGGTGTGCGGCTCGACGAACGACGGGAAGAGGACGTAGCCCGTGAGGTCGACCGAGTCGCCCCCACGCTCGTGGTCGTTGGTGCCGCCCGCGGCGCTGACGCGCACGATGGTGCCGTCCTCGATGTCGACGTCCTGCCTGATTGTCGTTCCGGCCACAAGGGCGCCGGTCAGTCGACGCGTTCCGGTCGTCGCACGGCTCACGGCACGACCCCGGGGACGATATGTCCGCCGTTGACGACCAGCACCGGTCGCCGCAGCGCGTCGAGCGCCTCGAGGGGATCGTCGTCGACCATCACCAGGTCGGCCCGCTTGCCGACCTCGAGCGTGCCCATCGTGTCGAGCTCGCCGCACAGCTCGGCGGACCCGGCGGTCGCGATCCGCAGGGCCTCCCACGCGGGGATCCCGCGCTCGTGGAGCAGGATCACCTCGTCGATCGACGCGGGACCGACCGGCCGCATGTCCGACCCGCAGGCGAGGCGCACGCCCGCGCGCCGGGCATGATCGAGCGAGGCCCGATGGACGGGCTGCATGGCCTCCGCCTTGGCGATGGTGCCGTCGCTCCACCCCATGGTCCGCATCCGCTCGACGTTGTGGGTGATCGACAGGGTGGGCACGTACCAGACGCCCTGCGCGGCCATGGCCTCGGCGTTGTCCCGCGTCATCTCGTAGCCGTGCTCGATGGAGGTCACGCCTCCTTCGACGGCGAGCGCCACCGCCTCCGGGTTACCCGCGTGGGCGGCCACCGGGACGCCGTGGCAGCGTGCCTCGTCGCAAACTGCCCGCACCTGCTCGAGCGTCATGTGGGTGTCGCTGTGGCTCTCGCGCTCGCCCGCGATCCCGCCGGACACGAAGATCTTGATCCAGTCGACGCGATGCTCGGTCGCGAGCGCCCGCACCTGCTCGCGCAGCTCTTGAGGTGTGTCGGCCTCGGTGCTGCCCCACTGGTCGACCAGGCTCGAGCGCGGGTCGGTCCCCGGCGGCAGGGTGACGTATCCATGCCCGCCGGTGGGCTTGAGGGCGGGGCCGGCCACCTTGACGACGGCTGCCGGCCGATCGGTCCCGGACAGCTCCGTGCGTGCCCGCACGTCCGCGCCGAGCGCCTCGCCGAGGATCCGCACGCCCGCGACGCCGGACGCCGTGCAGTGGTCCAGGTTCTCCCGCACGCGGGCCCGACGTGCCTCGGCGTCGGCGGCCAGGTCCCGTGGGCCGGCCGTCCCGGGGTGGGAGTGGACGTCCCAGATCCCGGGCACCACCCAGCGGCCCCGGCCGTCGATCAGTCGTTGCGACGGGAGTATCCGGTCATCGGCGGTGGGGTGGACCGACTCGATCCTGCCGTCGACCGTCGAGATCGACAGTCCCGCCCGCGGCCGCTGCTCGGTGGCGTCGACGACGACGCAGTCCCTGATGTAGAGGTCACGCACCCGCGCACCCGGTCCCGACGGCGTGGACCGTGGCGTGGATGGCACCGAGCCCTCCCCTGCCGGAACGGACGCGGTCCTCATCGCGGCGCCGCCTCCCCCGCGGCGACCGGCGGACGAGCCGCTGCCGGCGTGGGCGCGGCGAGGGTCTCGCCCAGCTTCTCTGCGAGCTCGGGCGCGTGGGCTCCGCGCGCCGCAGCCTGTCGGCAGCGCACCAGCGCCCGTGGCCAGTTGAGCGTGATCGACCCGGTGAAGGTGCCGTCCTGTGTTCCGTACAGCACGGCCGCCCTGCCGTCGTCTGGGTCGCCGACCACCCAGGTCCGGGTTCCCCGTACTCCCACGACCTGCAACTTCCAGTCGTACTGATCGCTCCACACGTACGGGACCTGTTCGTAGCCCTCCGTCGAGGGGGCACCGGCGATCTGTCGGGCCACGTAGGTCGCCTGGTCCACGGCGTTCGTCCAATGCTCGAGCCTGACGTGCGTACCGTCCGCGACGGAGAACCGGCGTGCAACGTCGCCGATCGCGAACACACCGTCGGCGTCTGCGACCCGGCAGAACTGGTCGGTGAGTACGCCGTCCTGCAGCGGCACGCCCGACTCCTGGAGCCACGCGGTGGTCGGCACCACGCCGAGCCCCACGACGACGGCCGTCGCTGGAAGCCGCCGGCCGTCGGTGAGTTCGACACGGAAGTCGCCCGCCGTCCCGTCGACGGCCGTGACACCGACGCCGAGCTCCATGCGCACCCCCTGCTGCACGTGGTGGTCGCGGAACCACCCGCCGACGAGCGCGTCCAGGCCGCGTTGCATCGGCAGCGGCTGCGGATCGACAAGCGTGACGTCGACGCCCCTCCGGCGAAGCGTGGCGGCCACCTCCGCGCCGATGAAGCCCGCACCGATGATGACGACCGGGCCCCCGGCCGCGGTGTCCGCACGCAGGGCCTCGGCGTCGTCGATCGTGCGCAGCACATGCATGCCGGTCCGCTGGCCCCACGGCGAGGGACGCGGCGCACTCCCGGTGGCGATGACGAGCCGGTCGTACGGCACGACCTCGCCCGATGCGAGCGTGACGGCTGTGCCGGCAACGTCGAGGCCGGTCGCCGCCACACCGAGCAGGAGGTCGATCTCCTGATCGGCTGCCTCCTCCTCCGTCAGGAGGGTCACCTTGTCCCGGTCCGAGGTGCCGTGCAGGTAGTCCTTCGAGAGCGGCGGCTTGTCGTAGGGCCGGCCGGTCTCCTCCCCGATGAGCGTGATTCTGCCGTCGTAGCCCTCGGACCGGAGCGTCTGGGCGGTCCGGACGCCGCCGACGGAGCTACCGACGATGACGACACCGGTCATTCCGTCACCTCGGTGAGGGTCAGTGCGGAGACCGGGCAACTACGAACTGCGTTCTCGACGTAGGCCCGCCGGTCCGACGTGACGTGCTCTTCGAGGACGCTGACGACCCCGGCCTCGTCGTCGATGTCGAAGTACTCCGGTGCCGCGACCACGCAGTTGGCGTACGCCTCGCAGGCACTGAGGTTGGCGGTGATCCTGTACATGTTGCCTCTTCCTTGTCTGATCGTTCGTGACGTTCGTGTCTCTGTCCGGAACTCAGAGATAGAGCGGCGGCATGGCCTGATGCGTGCTCAGCGATCGGGTGAGGGACATGGCGGCCGTCCGCAGGGCGGGAGCGACCCGTCGGTGCGCGAGCGTGGCGACGTTGCCCACGACCGACAGCGCGGCGAGGATGCTGCCGTCGGCGCTGAACACCGGCGCTGCGATGGCCATCGTGCCGATACGCAGCTCATCGACGGAGGTCGCGAAGCCCCTCTCGGCCGCGTCACGAATGCTCGACCGGAGCGCCGACTCGTCGATGATCGTGTGCTCGGTGAACTTCTTCTTCTCCGATCGGAGCACGCGCTCGATGATCTCCTCGCCCGCGTGGGCCACCATGACGCGGCCGCTCGCGGTGGCGTAGGCGGGGAGTCGGCTGCCGGGACGCGTCAGCAGGGCTCGTGAACGCCGCCCGATGAGCTTCGCGATGAACACGACGTCGAGGTCGTCGAGCATGCACAGGTGCACGTTCTCGTCGGTGACGCTGAAGATGTCCTGCATGATCGGCGTCGCGATCCGATAGATGTTCTCCTGCGCGAAGGCGCCGACGCCGATCTCGAACAGCCGCAGGCTCACTCGATAGCCGCCGTCCGCCCGGTCGAGCGCGTTCCACTCGCAGAGCTCGGACAACAGACGGTGTGCCGTGGACGTCGGCAGTCCCGTCCGGCGGCAGATGTCGCTCAGCGTGAGACGTCGGCGGCTGTCCCGGAAGCACTCGAGGATGAGCATCAACCGTCCGGTCACCGAGGTCGGGATCGGACGGTCCTCTCGCCCGGCCCGATCGGCGGCGTCGGCGCGCTCCGCGCTGGACAGGGTCATGGTCGCCCGCTCACTCCTTCGGGAGCTTGCCCGGGTTGAGCAGGCCGAGCGGGTCATACTGTTCGGCGGCCTGGCGGTAGAGGTCGACGTCGCGGTGGATCCCCCAGGTGTGCGGGTCGTTGACGCGGACGTCGACGTCGGCGAGCAACGCCTTGGACCGCGTGATGTCCTCCACGCCGTGGAAGGGGTGGAAGAGGATGCTGACGAACGCCGGGCGCCCGCGCAGGTGGAAGCCGTCGAGGTGGACGAACAGGCCGGGGATCTCCTCGCGCAGGCGCTCCTTCGCCGCGACGAGCCCGTCGCCGGAGGCCTGCAGGTGGCAGTAGTCCGGCACGGTCGCCAGCACGCGTTCGGTGACGTGGTTGAAGCCCAGCGAGACGAGCATGCCGTCCACGCCCTCCTCGACGGCGGTCACCCGGCCGCCGTGGGTCTCGACGTGCCGGGTCGCGTCCGGCACGGCGTCCGCCCCGATGAGCACCCGCATGTTGACGCCGTCCGGCGAGATCAGGTCGTTCGTCTCGGCGAGCACCCGGCCGACCTCGGGGCTGTCGATGCTGAGCAAGCGCGGCTTGACACGGCCCGCCATGATCTCCGCGCCGGCCGCGGCGGCGGCCTCGAGGGTCTCGAACTCGGCGAAGACGCCGCGGCGCTGCTGCGCCGGGACGAGGCGGACGCGGGCCTCCGTGATGACGCCCGTGGTGCCGTAGGCGTGCAGGAAGGGCCGGTTCTCGAGCGTGGGCGAGACGAACGCCTCCGGGCTCGCCACGCACGGCACGACCGTGACCTCCTGGGCGAATCCGTCCCAGATCCACCCGTGCTCGATGGAGCCGGCGCCGCCGGAGCCGCCGCCGAGGAAGCCGCCGATCGTGCTCCCGACGGTGGACGGCATGAGCGCGAGCTCCTGGCCCTCCCGGTGGGCGGCCCGCTCCAGCTGGAGGATGCGCGTGCCGGCCTTGGCGTGCAGCCAGCCGTCCCCGACCTCGCTGACACCGCTCATCCTGCTGGTGTCGATGACGATGCCGTGCTCGAACGGGACAGCCTGCCCGTAGTTGCCGGTGCCCTTGCCTCGGGTGGTCACGGGGACCCGTCTCGCGTAGGCGATCTCGAGGATCCGTTCGACGGTGTGGGTGTCGCGGGGCCAGACGACGACGTCGGCCAGCGTTCCTGGCATGGTCTCGCGCAGGACGGGTGAGAGGTCGTACCGATCGCGCGAGGAGCGCTCCCGCACGTCGGGCTCGACCGACAGGTCACCCTCGGGCAGCACCCGGGCGAGCTCGGCCACGAGCTCGCTGCGACCGTCGTCGATCATCGTCGACGCGGTACCCACCGCCCGCGCGGGGCCCGTGGTCAACGCAGGCCCCGTCGTCGGGGCGTCGTCGTGCATCGATTCATTCCTCATCCGAATCCGTCCCGTCCATGCTCGTTGCCGCCTCCAGCTCGCCGACGACGCGTTCCACGATCGACGCCACGAGCTGCTCACCCTGCTCGGCCGACGCCAGGTGCGGCAGGCCGATCACTCCGTTGGACGACAGGTCCGTCGTCCGCCACCCCACCTGCGGCCCGCCCCCGGCCCCGAGCCGCGTGGCGAGCGAGGTGCGTGCCGCCGCCATGGCGCCGGCGTCCGGCACCAGCTCGTTCCTGACCGCGTGCGGCGCCAGGTGGAGCATCACGGACGTCTCCCCGCACCCCGCGTGCATGTCGAGCACTCCGCCCGCGGTGCCCGGCAGACCGGCGAGCGGGCGGACGATCGACACGCGCAGGTCGTGGCGCAGGCGTGCCTGCCGTGCGGCGACCTGCAGGAGCGGGGCGTTCCCGCCGTGGCCGTTGAACAGGACCACGGATCGCGCGCCGCCGGCTGCGAGCGACCGGCACAGGTCGTCGACCACCGCAAGGAACGTCTCGGGACGCAGGCTGACCGTGCCCGGCAGCCCCACGTGCTCCTCGGAGCTCCCGTAGCGCAGGTGCGGGAGCCAAACCACGTCGACGTCGTCGGCGAGCCGGGCGACGACGCGGTCCTTGAGTCCGTCGAGGATGGCGGCGTCGGTGCCCGCCGGCAGGTGGGGGCCGTGCTGCTCGCAGGCGGAGACGGGCAGCACGAACAGGGCGCGCGAGGCCAGTCGCTCGGCCTCGGGCCCGGCCGCCAGGTCGGCGAGCTCGATGGATCCCACCGGTTCCCCTTTCGTCGATGGCCGGGGCGCGGGGCCGGAGCCGGCGTCGCGCCCCGTCGTGGTCAGTACGAGTTCGTGAAGACGCGCAGCCCGAAGAGCTTGCGGACGACGAAGACGATCACGAGCACGGCAAGGATCTGCAGCGTGGCGACGGCGGCGACCACCGGGCTGGCGCTCTCCGCCGCCTGCCCGTACAGCTCCACCGGCAGCGTGCTGATGAACGGGCCGACGAGCAGCAGGCTGACCGTCGCCTCGTCGAACGAGAGCAGGAACGCGAAGACGGCTCCCGCGGCTATTCCCGGGACGAGGAGCGGCATGACGATCCGGAAGAAGGAGACCACCGGCCCCGCGCCGAGCATCATGCCCGCCTCGAAGTAGCTGCGGTCGAGCTCCTCGAGGCTCATGAGGACCGCGCGGAAGGCGAACGGCATGGTGATGACGATGTGCGCGAGCAGGAAGCCGGTGAACGATCCCAGCAGTCCCCACTCCCGGAAGACCAGCACCATGGCCACGCCCGTGGCGGTGAACGGGAAGATGAGCGGGAGGATGAGGAAGAAGCCGTACGCGCCGGACCCCTTCCAGCGCCACCACGTGATGCTCAGTCCCGCGGCGAACGACAGGGCCACGCTGGCGAGCGTCGTCGCGAGCGCGAGCTGGACGCTCGTGATCGCCGAGCTCACCCAGCGGTCGTCCTCCAGGATCGCCCCGTACCACTGGAGAGAAAACCCCTTCGGCGGGAAGGACAGCACGCCGGAGGAGTTGACGGACGCCGCCACGACGATGACGAGCGGCGCGAGCATGAAGACGAAGATGAGGACGACGGCGATGCGCAGCAGCCGGGACTTGTACAGCACGGGTCAACGCCCCTTCCTGCTCGGTCCCCGCTGACCCCACCAGGTCATGAGCAGGGTCGGCGGGACGACGAGGACGACGAGGACGAACGCCAGGGCGGCGCCCCGCTGGAAGTTGTAGAGCTCGAGCAGCTGGGAGTACATCATCGTGGCGACGGTCTGGCTCCTGACTCCCCCGAGCATGAGAGGGGTGACCACGACGGCGTTGGACATGAGGAAGACGAGCACGCAGCCGGTGGCGACGCCGCGCCGGCTGAGCGGGAAGACCACCTGGGTGAACGTCCGCCACGGGCCGGCACCGAGGAGCGTGGCCGCCTCCTCGAGCCGCACGTCGATGCCCACGAGGACCGTGAGCAGCGTGAAGATCATGAACGGCGAGAGCACGTGCACGAGCCCGACGAGGATGCCGAACTCGTTCTGCACGAGCAGGACGGGATCGTCGACGATTCCGAAGAACATGAGCAGCTGGTTGATCGGGCCCCGGTCGCCGAGGATGATCTGCCAGCCGAAGCTGCGCACGACGATGCTCGAGAGCCACGGCACCACGACGAGCAGCAGCAGCTTGTCCCGCTTGGACTCGGGACTGCGGGCGATGAAGTACGCGATCGGGTACGAGATGAGCAGCGAGATTATGACCGTGAGGAACGACAGCCGCAGGGTGCGCCACAGCGCGTCCTGGAAGGCCGGGCTCCGGAACAGGTCGAGGTAGACGCCGAACCGCGACCCGTCGTCGGCGGGCTGCAGGCTGGTGGAGACCAGGCCGACGAACCCGATGACGAACACGATCGCGAGGAACAGGAACGCGGGCAGGGCGAGGATGATCCAGCCCCGGTGCCGCAGGAACTCCTCGAACCTCGTCGAGGTGCGCAGGTCGGGTTCGATGCGCGGCTCGACCACCCGTGGCCGTTCGGTCACGCCTGACGCCATCGTCTACTCCTCATCGTCTGATGTTCGCCGCACCGTCCCGTGGCAGAGGGGGCGGTGCGGCGCGGCTCGGTCTCACGACCTGACGCGCGGCCCGGGGCGTCTGCCCACCCCGGCGGCGTGCGAGGGCCTCAGGAGGTCGTGGCGAGCAGGTCCTCGATCCGGCTGGTGTACTCGTCACGGTGCTCGGCGAGGTAGCCGTAGTCGGGGAAGACCAGGTTGTCGAT
Organism: Georgenia sp. Z2081; assembly: GCF_055326445.1. NCBI lineage: Bacteria > Bacillati > Actinomycetota > Actinomycetes > Allobogoriellales > Allobogoriellaceae > Georgenia > Georgenia sp. Z2081. Next base: position 591,287 of record NZ_JBUZNK010000001.1, on the reverse strand, counting down.
GATGTCCTGGGGCGACTCGAACCCTGAGCGCTCCTGGAGCTTGTCGATGAGGCCGGCATCCTGCACGACCGGCACGTAGGCCGACGGCTCCTGCACCTCGACCTGCAGGTCCTCGCTGAGGACGGTGTCGAGGAAGGCCAGCGCGGCCTCCTCGTTGGCCGCGTCGGGGCTCATGACGAGATACAGCGGGCTGGCGTAGCCGCCCTCCTCGGGCAGCACCATCTCCACGGGGACGTCGGAGTCCAGGAGCTGGGAGTACTGCGAGAAGAAGAACGGCGAGACGGTCGCGGCCTGGCTCTCCATCTGGGCGGCCGCGTTGGCGAGGTCGGTGACGACGCCGCGGACGTTGGGCAGCGTCTCCTCAAGGAGCTCCATGCCCAGGTCGAGGTCGGTGTCGGAGCCACCGTTGGCCAGGGAGAACATCGGCAGGTCCGTCGTGGAGAAGAACGACGGGCCGTTCATCAGGTAGCGCCCCTCGAACTCCGGGTTCGCCAGGTCCGCCCACGACTGGATCGAGGAAGCCTCGTGGACCTCGGTGTTGAAAACGATGCCGTAGTAGGTCAATGCCACCGGCACCGCGGTCCAGCCGCCGTCGCTCTCGTGGATCAGCTCGTCGAAGACCTGGTCCGAGCGTTCGAGGTCCGCCGGGTCGACGACCGTGTAGAGGTCGTCGCCCGAGTCCGCGAGCTGGGCGACGTCGGACGCGGTGCCCAGGATGAGGTCGAACTGCACGTCACCCTCCTGCGTGTGCAGGAGGCTGGAGGGGTTAGGGACGCCGGAGATGCTGAGGTCGACGTCCGGGTACGCCTCGCTGAACCCGGTGCCGAACGTGTCGTTCCAGGTCTCCGCGGTCGGTCCGCCGTAGACCGCGACCGCGAGCTGGCCCGAGACCTCCCCGTTGCCGTCGCCGTCGCCCTCGGCCTCCGCGCCGCCCCCGCAGGCCGCGAGGACCAGGGCGGCTGCCGCCATCACCACGCCGTATGAAGTACCACGATGTACTCGAGCGTTCATGTCCTTCTCCGAGTTCTCGATAGATGTGGAGCTGTTGTCAGTTGTCGCTGTCGACGACGGCGACGGTCTCGGCGCGCCACGAGATCCGGACGCGCTCTCCGGGGACGAGCCGCTTGCCGAACGAGTTCACGGGCACGCGCGAGAGGATCCGCTGGCCACCCGCGACCTCGACGGCCACCTTGACGTCGGACCCGTAGAAGAGGACGTCGACGACGTCAGCCTCGACGGCGACCTCCTCCTCCCCCTGTAGTTCGGAAGCCCGAACCACGCCAATGTGCTCCGGGCGCAGCGAGGCGACCAGTTCGTTGCCCGTGCGGACCGGCTCGGCGACGGGGAACCGGGTAAAGCCGGCGTCGAGGACCCAGTCGGCGCCGTCTCGGACCACGCTGCACCCGAAGAGGTTCGTCTCCCCGATGAAGTCCGCCACGAAGGCAGTGGTCGGGTGGTTGTAGATCTCGAGCGGGCCACCGAACTGCTCGACGTGGCCCTTGCTGAACACGGCGATCCGGTCGCTCATCACCAGGGCCTCCTCCTGGTCATGAGTGACGTAGACGAACGTCGTGCCCATCTGACGCTGGAAGTTCTTCAGCTCGACCTGCATGGCCTTGCGGAGCTTCTCGTCGAGCGCCGAGAGCGGTTCATCGAGGAGCAGCACCGCCGGCCGGTGCGCCAGCGCGCGGGCCAGCGCGACCCTCTGCCTCTGGCCGCCGGAGAGCTCCGAGACGGCACGCGTCTCGTGGTCCTCGAGCTGGACGAGACTGAGGTACTCCGCCACCCGTGCCGGGATCTCCGACTTGGGAGTCTTCGCCATCCGTAGGGGGAACGCGATGTTCTCCTCGACGGTCAGGTGGGGGAACAGGGCCAGGTTCTGGAACACGAGGGACACCGGACGGCGGTGCGGCGGGACGCGCGACATCTCTTTGCCGGCCAGGTACACGTGGCCCGAATCGAGGGTCTCCAGCCCGGCGATGATGCGCAGGAGCGTCGTCTTGCCGCACCCACTCGGGCCGAGCAGGGTGACGAACTCGCCGCGCCTGATCGAGAGGTCGATCCCCTCGAGGGCCACGATGTCCCCGAACGACTTGGTGACCTGGTCGATCACCACGTCGCGCTCGGTGTCCTCGCTGGTGACGTCCGGCTCGGGCGGGGCCAGGAGCTTACTCATACTCGGGTCCCGTCCAGTCGTCGGCGCCCTCCGGCGTCGGGTAGTGGTCGACGATCATCGGGCCGAAGTCCTCGTGCTTCATCCGCGTGAGGCTCTCGAGCTCGAGGACGTCGAGGGTGATGGAGTCGTTCGTCTCCAGGTCCGTGATGGTCACGCTGTACCGGTCGTTCTCGTCGCGGGCACGAATCGGGACTTCCTTGATCTCGAGCTCGACCATCGCGAACTCGCTCCTGAGCTGGTACCTGGCACCGGGCATCGACATGTGCAGCTCCCGGCCTAGAGGATGAACGTGAGGTTGTAGATGGGCTGCTCCCGGTCGAGGAGCCGGATGATCTTCTTCGTGATCTGGAAGCCGTTCTCGCCCCCGCGCCGCAGCTCGACCTCGTACCGCCCGTGGATGGCTCGCTGCTGCGCGAGCCCCACCTGGGACAGGTCTCCGGGTCGCATCTCCGCGACGATCATCGTGCCCTGGGCGGTGATCGTCCCCGAGCCCTCGTCCTCGGTCACGTGGGAGACGACGCCGAGGGTGTGCACCGTGCGCGAGGGCGGCATCTGCGCGTACGCCGAGGTGTCGAGCAGGCGGAAGACACGCTCCTCCATCCGCTCGCGGTCGTCGTAGATGATGGCGATCCCGGCGTCCGGGTCGTCGCTCCATCCCGCCACCCAGTACAGGGTCTCGTCGCTGTAGAACGTCAGCCAGCGCCTGAACTCGCGACTGTCGAGGCAGGCGGCCTCGGCGGCGAGGAACTCGGTGACGTCGAAAGTGGTCTGCATGGTCATGTCCGGGTCAGCTCCTGGTTCTTCGTCGCGCCGTCACCGACGTGCTAGGCCGTTCGAGATGAGCTGGTTCCAGCGCCGGTACAGGGCGCGCTGAGGCTGCTCGTCGCTGGAGTGGCCGATGCGTTCGCCGCCGGGCCCGGTGACCTCCCGGTGCAGGCCGCGGGACAGGTCCACCCAGTCCTTGCCGTGCGACTGCAGGCCGGTCTGGTTGTAGACGAAGACCTCGACGTCGTCGGCCGCGCCGAAGCCGGCCGTGCCGAAGAAGCGCTCGTGCTCGCGCAGCCGTGCGGTGTTGATCTCGTCGGGCAGCCCGTCGAGGTTGACGAAGAAGTTCTCCGCCACGGTGTGGTTGTGGGCCGTGGGCCGCAGGATGCGCAGATGGGACTCGAACAGGTACAGGTTCGGGAAGACGAAGATGTTGCGCATCATGTTGATGCGGGCGGCTCGCTCCTCACCGTGGATCTCGTTGAGCTTGTCCGCGTAGTCCTGCTGGTCGGAGGTGTCGAAGGCGCCGAGCATCGTGCCCGTCCGCTCGAGCAACGCATCGCCGGAGCTGAACCCCTTGGCGTAGTTGTCGATGCCGACGCGGTTGCGCGAGGTGCGGATCTCGTCAACGGTGGCGCCGCCGGACCGCTCGATAATCTGCGCGTAGGACTCGTGGACGAAGTTCCCGTGGTAGCCGTCGACGCCGTTCTCGGCCTGGAACTTCCAGTTCGCCGGGTAGTCATAACGCTCGGGGCGGGTGACGACGGTGATGGTTCGTTCAGGCGCGCGGTCGATCCACATGTCGATGTAGTCCTTGACCTCAGCCAAGCGTTCTTCGAGCGGCTCGATCTCCTGCGCCATGCTGGCGAAGATCAGTCCGCGGTATTCCTCGACGTTCGGAAGGGCAGCGAGCGAGAGGTCGCTGCGGTCGAAGTCTGGACCGTAGCCGGACGCTTGGGAGAGACCGACGAACTTCCCAGCATTGTCGTAGATCCAGTTGTGGTAGAAGCAGCGGAAGAAGTTGGAGTTTCCGCGTTCAGCACGACAGACAGCTGCACCACGGTGCGAGCAGCGGTTGTGCAGGACGTGAATCTTCCCCTCCTGATCCCTGCTCACGATGAGAGGCTGCGTTCCAACCGACCGGACGACGTAGTCACCCTTCTCCGGAATCTCCGAGGTGTGACCCACATATATCCACTGGCGATGGAAGATGTAGGTCAACTCGTGGTTGAACACCATCGGGTCGGTGTAGACGTCGCGGTGCACACTGAATCGATTCGGCTCGTCGACGACGTATGCGCGCGTCCCGGCCTCCTCGGCGATGTCCTGTTGCTGGGTCACTGGTTCGCTTCCTTCACGGATCAAGCGAGCACCGCCGCGACGTCGCGACAGCACTGCGCGGAGTAATCAATGACGGTCGGCTACACGCTGACCAGGTCGGAGCGACTTCTGCGTCACTCCTACATTTCGGTTGCGCTCGGCGTTGCATAGATACTGCTCGCCCCCGTCAGTGGTGTCAAAGCGAGTTCCCACTGGCCGGGAAACATCATACGCGAGTGCCGTAAATCAGTTGCTCTGAGGATAGGGTTACCTAACCTGTCGATAGCGCTCAATGCTGGCAGCACGCCGAGCTTGCCAATACAGTCTCAACTTTCCCTGAACCTCTGCTCTCCGAACCGAGCGCAGCCCGCGGAGATCGAAGCGGGGTAGGCAACTACCACTCGCCGGGAACCTTCGCGGGCAGGTCCCGACGCTGCTCGTCAACAGCGCACCACCAAGGCCAGCATGCCCATGGCCATGAGCGGGTCAGGTCGCGGAGCACCCCCACGGTCACGTCTCCCGGTCCACGACTGAGCACGTGCGGTCTCGGGCGCCATCGTTGCGGGTACTGACGCCGTGCCCAATGCCACACCAGGCCGACGAGCGGTCCACCACGTGTGAGGCTGCGTGACATCGCCGAGCTGCCCGGTGTTTCATGGACCACGGAGTCCAACACGCTCAGCGGCCGCGGTCGTGACGACGCATCGAGGCGACGCCGGATCCATGAGATCCCAAAGAGCTCGGATTCATGCCGTGTGCGGCCACGCTGGCACTCAGGTCCCGCCGAACCGGGGTCCTTCCCATGGCCAACACGACCTTCTGGGGACCGTTGGATTACTGCATGCTCGCAGCCAACGCCGAGTCGCGCGCGGCACTCGGGGCACGGTACGTCCTCGCTCTAGTGCCACCCGAACTTCAGGAAGCATGGGTCGCACCCCTACCGGTGGATCGCGCCCTAGTCTTGGACCCGCTCGACGGCGATCCGATCATGGGTGCGTTGCGCAAGCGCGGAGCATCGATCGGCTCGATCGGCCGCATGCCCGACGCGCACCCCTCGGAACAATCCTCGATCTGAACGAAAAGCGCGGTGGAGGTCGAGGCAATTCTTCGTCACGTATACGACCGGGTGGCTCGACGCACGGTCCAACCTACCGGCGCTGGCCGAAGCCTGTACATCTGTCTGCGTCAAGGGGTGGGGCAAGAGTGGCGGTTGATGACCGATCCGCCACCCACGGCAACGCCGATGTCCAGCGCGACCGGACGTCGATGTCGTCAGCCACGCCCTGGACCGTCAGCTCACCGGAGCCGCGCCCGGCGCGTTGCGCTCCTCCCCCACGCTCGTCAGCCGCTCGGCGCCGTGGTCTCGCGACGAACCGAGTACTCACACCATGCGGGTGCCGAACCATGCCGGGAGTTCGGCGGGGCCGTCGGTGGCGCCGGCCCGAAGGAGATCCAGCTGGCGGCTGCGAAGCTGGTCGTCGTGACGTCCTCCTCGAGCTGACGACGCGGAGTGGCGGCGTTCGAGCGAAACGAGGAACCCGCCGTCGCAGGCTGCCTGCCCCGCGCCGTTCACCACCGCGCCGGTGCAGCGTGACCGCCTACTAGTCGCCGAACTTGCGCTGTGTGCGCGATTCGATGAACGCAACGATGGAGTAAAGGGCCCAGCCGAGCAGGCTCAGAAGGAGGAGGGCAAGGATCACGACCGAGACCTGGTCGTTGTCCTGCGCCTGCTTCTGCAGGAAACCGAGTCCGGCCGTTGCTCCGATGTACTCACCGATGACCGCCGCCGTGACGGCCTGCAGCGCGCCCAGCTTGAGGCCGGTCATCAACGCGGGCATGGCGTACGGGAAGTCGATCTTAAGCGCCTTCTTCGCCGTGCTCATGTTCAGCACTTTGGCCAGGTCGCCATACGTGGATGGCATCCCCTGGAGCCTGGACACGAGGTTGATGAGCACGGGGTAGAACGTCACGAGCGCAACCAGCGCGATCTTGGAACCGATCCCCAGTCCGAGCCACAGCACGATCAGTGGCGCGATCGAGATCTTCGGCGTGACCTGCAGGACGACGACGATCGGAGTGAGCAGCCGCTCGACGAGTGGAATCCGGATGAACAGGATCGCCAGGACGATTCCGGCGCTGACGCCGATGATCGCTCCCTGGCCGATCTCCATGAGCGTCTGGAGCGTGTGCGTCTGCAGACTGCCGGTCGACCACAGCTGGGTTCCTACCTGCCAGACATCACCCGGTGACGGCAAGACGTACGAGGGGATCTCCGAGAACACGGCGAGGGCCCACCACGCCGAGAATCCTGCAGCCAGCGAGAGCGCACCGACCCCGACTGAGATGGTGCGCTCCCGCTGTACGGCACTGTTAGTCATCGGTGTCCTCGCGGTTGACCACCATCTCGTCCGCAGGGAAGGACTCCGGGATGATCTCGGCCTCGACCTGAGCGTCGATCGCGTCCTGCCAACGGTCTATGTCGCCGAAGCCGAAGCCCTGCTCGACGGTGAACTCCGACTGCCACAGGTCCGGGATGAAGACCTCGTTCATTACCTGCGTGATCGACTCCTCCTGGCCTGCGAAGGTGTCGGCGTAGTTCTCGATCGACAGACTGACCGCGTCGGCAGTGTTGTCGATCGTGTACTGGATTCCCTGGTCGAGGGCATCGGTAAAGCCTTCGACCACCTCGGAGTCGTTCTCGACGGTGTCCGGGCTCGTCACGACGACGTTCCCGAAGGACGGCAGATACTCGTCGGAGAGGATTTGCTCCACGGGAAAGCCCTGCTCCTGAAGAGTGAAGTACCGCAACCGGGAGAAGATGATGGCGTCGACGTCGCCGTTCACCAGCGACTGGACGATGGCACCCGTGCCGACGACCTGCACGTCGACGTCGTCGACCGTGAGTCCCTCGGCCTGCAACATCGCCTGGAGCTGTGCGTAGTTCGGAGATCCGAGGTCGGTCACGCCGACGGTCAGGCCCTCGAGGTCTGCCGGGGACTCGATACTGGACTCCTCGGAGAAGAGGAGTGCACCGATCCCCTGCTGGTAGGTGGTGTGGACGACGTCGACCTCGACGCCGTTGCCGTAACCATTGATGACCGAGTCACCGTTGGGGAAACCAAAGTCGACGTTGCCGGCGGCCACGTTCTGCATGATGGCGGAGCCCTGAGCGTAGGTGAATTCGACGTTGAGGCCCTCGTCTGCGAAGTACCCCTCCTCCTGCGCGACGTAGAGCGGGGCGTAGTAGGGCACCGCTGATCCGTCGATCTGGATGACGACATCGGTGAGCTCGCCTGAGCCGCCGCCGTCGTCTGCCCCGGCGTCCGGGTCCGTGTCGGTATTGCCCGAGCTCGCCGGGTTGCACGCCACCAGGGTGAGGGCGAGTGCCGTGACCACAGGAGCCGCGGCCCACTTTCGAGACGTTGACATTGACGTTCCCTTCTTGCCAGTTGCTTCTAGCCACGCCACCGGAGGAGGCGCGATTCAGTTGCCGCCACGAGGCTGTATCCGAGGAGACCCACCGTGACCGTGAGGAGAATTGCTGCCATGAGCAGCGGGGTGTTGTAGGTCGTGTTGCCGAGGACCATGAGGTATCCGAGCCCCCTCTGCGCAGAGATGTACTCGGCGAGGAACGCGCCCGTCATTGCGTCGACGATGGCGATCTTGGCGCCCGCGAGCAGGGAGGGCATCGCGCCGGGGATCTGGATCATCCGGAAGTACTGCCAGCGGTTGAGATCGAGGAGCTGGCCGAGCGATCGCACATCGTCGGAGATGGAGGACAGCCCCAGCATCATCGCCATCATCATGGGGAAGAACGCCAACAGGACGATGAGCGTCATCTGTGAGGAGAGTCCGAGGCCGAACCACAGCACCAGCAAGGGTGCGATGGCGATCTTGGGCGCCGCCTGGAGCACGACTATGTAGGGATTGAGGATCCGCCGCACCCACTTCGAGGAGTGCAGCAGCCACCCCAGTGCGACGCCGATGAGGATGCCGGAGACGAACCCGATGACAATGTTTCGCACCGTGTAGGCAAGATTCGGCCAGAGCTCGCCGTTCGTGGCGATCGTCGCGAGCTCCCGAAAGACAGCCGCCGGGCCGGGAAGCATGTACACCGGTACGTCGGCGATCCGGACGTACGCCTCCCACACCAGCAGCGCAACCGCCACGTAGGCGACGATCGCCCCCGTGCGGCGCCACCAGGGGGTGCCTCTCTTGAGGGTGGGGGCCTCTGCGGCGACCTCCGCCACAACCTTGGTCGTCATTCGAGCTCGCTCCGCAGCATGCCGGTGAACTCGGCGAACTCAGCCGTCTGACGCGCCGATGCATCCCTGTTCTCGCGCTTGATCGGCACCGTGTGCACCGAGCGGATGCGGCCCGGACGTGGGCTCATCACCACCACTCGGGAGGAGAGATAGGTGGCCTCGTCGACGGCGTGGGTCACGATCACGATGGTCTTCTTCGTCTCTTCCCAGATGCGAAGCAGGTCGTCGTGCAACTTGTCTCGGGTGATCGCGTCCAGCGCCCCGAACGGTTCGTCCATGAGCAGGATCTGAGGGTCGTAGGCGAGCGCGCGGATGATCGCGACCCTCTGGCGCATTCCGCCTGATAGCTGGCGAGGGAAGGACCCGGCAAAGTCCTGGAGGCCGACGAGACCGAGCAGATAGTCCACACGCTCTTGTTGCTCCGCCGCGCTGGTGCCCTGCACCTCGAGACCGATGGCGACGTTGCGGCGCACGGTCCGCCAAGGTAGGAGCGCAGGTTCCTGAAAGACGAAGCCGATGTCCTTTCCAGGACGCGGTTGCCGGCTCCAGCTGAGGTTGCCGTCGTAGTCCTTGTCCAGGCCCGCGATGATGCGCAGCAGCGTCGACTTGCCACAGCCGGACGGTCCGATCAGCGACACGATCTCGTTGTCGTGGATGTCCACGTTGACGTTCGACAGGGCGACGACGGGCTCGGCTCCGCGGGGACGATACGTCTTGAAGACGCTGTCGATCCCGACGAGCGTCTTGTCCGAACTGCCATGAGCCTGCGGCCCGTTCACGTCTGACGTCTCAAGCACAGCTACCTCTCGGTGATCCAGCGAAGGGTCGGCGACCGGCGCACCGCATGGCACACCGTCGTCGCCTTCTCCACGTCTGATCTGTCGCCGCCGATGTCATCGGCTGGATTTCCAGGACGTTAGGAGCGCGAGTTCTGGTCGGTCAATCCGGGTCTATGAAGCGGAAGCGCCGATCCAAAGTCTTCCGTCTCGCGAAAACCTCAACCCGTGGCCGTGGCATCCGCCGGTCAGCGAGATACGTTCCGGCACGGTGGGTACAGCGTTGGAGCGGACCTGCCCCGTACGTACCCGAGCACGTCAGAGGGAGACTTCCATTGCAGACCGCCAGCGATCCGTGGCTCGGGAACGAGCCACCGCACGTGCCCTGGCAGACCCAGCACGGACCGCTCCCCCAGGTGTGCCTGACTCCCGGCGATCCCGACCGGGTGGAGCTGTACTCACGCGTGATGGATGACTTTGCTGTCCTCGGCCGCCGCCGCGAGTTCGTCCTTGCGCGCGGCTCGTACGCGGGCGTGACGATCGCCGTCTGCTCGACCGGCATCGGCGGGCCCTCCGCCGAGATCGCTGTGGCGGAGCTCGCCCGGCTCGGGGTGCGGACCGTGATCCGTACTGGTGGTATGGGTTCCACCACGACGGACGTGGCGGCGGGGGAGATCGTCGTCGTCGACGACGCACACACCGCCGCCTCCGGCACGGCACGTGCGTACGAGGCTGATCCGATCGTCCATGCCACGCCGACCGTGGTGGATGCGCTGCGCACTGCGCTCTCCGAGGAGGGCGAGTCAGGCGGCACACCTGTGGCCGTCGTCTCCGCGGACTCGTACTACGTGGGAGAGGGGCGCGCGCTGCCGGGTCTCGAGGCCATGGCTGAGCGCCGGTACGCCGAGCTCCTCGCGCTCGACGCTGCCGGTATCGACATGGAGGCTGCGACGATCCTCGCGGTGGGTGGCGCCCTGGGGCTCGACGTCGGCGCCATCCTGGTCGCGCACGGTAACCGGGTGGATGACTCGTGGGTGACTGACTACGAACCTCGCCAGCTCGCGATGATGACGGTCGCCTGCCGCGCCGCCGCAGCGCTGGCAACGAGGTCAGCCACATGACGACCCTCGACCGTCAGGCGCCCGGCGCACCCGCCCGTCCGGAGGACGCGGTCCGTCTCGGACGCCTTGCCCTCCCCGGTCCGGTCATGCCGGCCTCGGGCTGCTTCGGGCCCGAGCTCGCCGGACTGACCGACATGTCCCGGCTCGGCGCGGTCGTCACCAAGACGGTCTTTACCGCGAAGCGCTCGGGCAACATCGAGCACAGACTGTCCGACCTGCCCGGCGCCATGCTCAACAGCGTCGGAATTCCGTCGCGCGGAACCGGCTACTTCCTCGGCGAGACACTCCCGCGTTATCGCGAGCTCGGACCGCCAGTGATCGTGTCGGTCGGAGGGCTCACCCGGGAGGAGTACCGGCAGGTCATCACCGAGCTGCGGGACGCCCCCTGCGCGGCACTTGAGATCAACGTGTCGTGCCCCAACCTCGAGGACGGGGGCCCGGAGATCGGATCCGATCCGGAGCGCGTCCGCGAGATCGTGGCCGAGGCCCGGGAGATCACCGACCTCCCGCTCCTCGTCAAGCTCCCGCCCATGGTCTCCTCGATCGACACGTCGGTCCATGCTGCGGCAGAAGGCGGAGCCGATGCCGTCACCGTCGCCAACTCCCTTCCCTCGCTCGCGCTCGCGGGTCCGTCACGGCAGCCAGCGCTGGGCAACGTCGACGGCGGCCTGTCCGGCGCGGCGATCAGACCCGTCACCCTCCGGCTCGCCCGCGACGCGGTCGCCGCGAACTCCATACCGGTGATCGGGTGCGGCGGTATTTTCAGCTCGAAGGACGCTCGTGACTACATGGCCGTAGGTGCCCGTGCGGTGCAGGTTGGGACCGCGACGTTCCATGACCCCCGACTCCTGGGAGTCATCGCCGCTGAGATGGCCGACGACGTCCCCGACATTCCGCTTCCAGCAATGCTGACGAAAGGCGCACATCGTGGCTCAGCCTGAACTTTCACTGGCAGAGGTCGTCCACGACCCTGACCTGGTCGACCGCGTCGCGGACGCGTGCATCACGCAACTACCGGCAGATGCCGTGCTCGAGATCGACGACATCGTCGTCACCGGTGGGACGGCCACCGTGCTCGTAGCCCACTCGATCGCACGACGCCTCGAGTGCCGTGTCACCCTGGCGGGCCTCGAAGCAGGTCTCATCTACGTCAGCCCTCCCCTTCGGCAGCGTCAGCGGGTCGTACTCCTTGACGGGCACGGCGGCGACGCCGTCAACCAGTCCGCGCTCCGGACGACGGTCGAGCGGACCGCCCACGTGCTGGCAGCCTGCACGATCGGCGCGGACGTCGCGGTCACGATCGAGGAGGTCAAGCGTCGATGACTGCCGGAACCCGGAACCTTATTGACAGACTCAACGTGCTCGGGCGCAGCTCGGCGCCGCCGAGACCCGTGGTGACGGACTCCGTCCTCGTGGAGCGTGTCACTGAGTCGATGCGCTATCAGCGGCTCACGCTGTACGCCCCGCTGATCGCAAGCGTCGCCCAGGCTGGCCAGTTCGTCATGGTGACCGTACCCGGACCGTCGGACATGGTCCCGCCGCTTCCGCGTCCGATGGCCATCCACCGGCGGCGTCCTGGGGCCGGACTGATCGACCTCATCGTCTCGCCGATCGGCAACGGCAGCTCGGTCCTGGCCGCTGCTCCGCCGTCGTCGGAGATCACTCTTGTCGGTCCGTTGGGGCGCGGGTTCGAGACTGCTCCCGCTGCGGGCAAGATCCTGACCCTCTCCCGTGGCATCGGAACCTGCGCGGTCATGTGCGTCATCGAGGACGCCGTCGCCGCGCAGCGACCACACCTTGCCGTGCTGTCCGGCGCAACGGAGGCTCAGGTGGTCGGGCGCGCCGACCTCGACGAGCTCGGCGCCTCCAGCCTTGTCGTCGACGACGTCGCCGGCACCAGTTCCGTCGACGAGCTGAGCCGGAACCTTCACGAGCTTCTCGATGACGACCCGCCCGCCGTCATCATGACCTGCGGCTCTCGCCGGCTGATAGACATGTCTGCTGAGCTCGGTCAGCGTTGGGGAGCACGCGTCGAGGTCTCCGTCGAGGCGCACATGGCCTGCGGCCTGGGCTACTGCCACGGCTGCGCAGACTCCCACAACGGCAAGGAGAGCCCGCTGGTGTGCGTCGACGGTCCCGTCTTCGAGCTCCGTTGATGATGGAACGCCTGACGGACCTGCTGCTCCATGGGAATCACGAGCCCGTCGATCTCGTCATCGACGACGGGCGCATCCTTGAAGTCACCGAGGCCTCTGGCCACGAGGATCCGCGGGTCGCGATCCCAGGGCTTGTCGATGTCCACGTGCACTTCCGTGATCCTGCGGTCCCGGGAAGCCCGCAGGCGCTCTCCGAGAATCTCGAGTCGGGTGCACGTGCCGCCGCCGCCGGCGGATTCACGGAGGTGTTCGCCATGGCCAACACCGACCCCGTCACGGACACACCCGGCCGTTGGACAGACATGCGGCGACGCTCCGAGCACCTCGACGTCGGGATCCACCCGGTATCAGCACTGACGCAGGGACTCGGCGGCACGGCGCTGGTCGATATCGAGGCCATGGTCGCCGTGGGTGCCCTCCTCTTCTCCGACGACGGCCACTGCCTCGAGGATGACGGCCTCGCCCGGGAGGCGATGGCCAGGCTGGCGGCAGCCGGCGGGATCTATGCCGAGCATGCCCAGAGCTCACACATCGTCGGCCAGGGCGTCGTCGACGCCAGCATCGCTGACGCGCTGGGGGTCCCAGGCTGGCCGACCAGCGGCGAGGCCCACATCGTCGAACGCGACATCCAGCTGGCCGCCGACACCGGCTGCCGCGTCCACTTCTGCCATGTCTCGACCAAGGAGTCGCTGGAGCTCGTCCGCGAGGCGAAGGCCTCAGGGCTCCACGTCACTGCTGAGGCCACCCCTCATCACCTGTCACTGACGTCCACCCACGCGTATCGCACGGGCCCGTCCCTCAAGGTGAACCCTCCCCTGCGCTCGAGGCCGCACCAGGCCGCCCTGCGCGAGGCGCTGCTCGACGGAACCATCGACGTGGTCGCGACCGACCACGCCCCGCATACCCATGCTCTGAAGGACCAGAACTGGATCCGCGCCGCGTTCGGCCTGACCGGCGTCGAGACCGCCGTGGCGGTGGTCGCCCAGGTCTTGCGCGAGGAGCGCGGCGTCGTCGACTGGCGAACCGTTTCAGATCTGATGTCGTACGCCCCGCGCTCACTCACTGGCCTTTCGAACGTGTCTTTGAGCGTCGGCGACGAGGCGACCGTGAGCGTCGTGTCCGAGCGCGACGTCACGGTCGATCCGACGAGGCACGTCTCCCGCTCCAGCAACACTCCGTTCCCGGGGTGGCGCCTCCACCACGAGATCGTCAGCACCTACCGTCGCGGCCGCGAGACGTTCGCGCGCGCAGGTTAGGCGCTGGCGACGACCTCGCCCCCCATTCGCTGCGACAGAGCGCGACCGGCGCGCGTCACCTGGTCGATGAGGGTCTGCTTGCGTGCCTCGGTCAGCCGTGCGGAAGGAACGGCGGTGGCGATGGACGCTGCGGCGTACTGTCCCCCGATGTTCACTGGAGCAGCCACGGCCCACACCGCCGAGTCGAGCTCGTCCTCGCACGTCTCGTAGCCACGTGACGCGATCGCATCGACACGCTGCAGGATCTTGTCGACGTGGACGGGCGTGCGCTCGGTGTACACGATGATGGGATTCGCGTGGATCAACGCCGCCTGGCGGCGCCGGTCGAAACCGGCGAGCAGCACCCGTGCCGCCGCAGAGGCGTTGAGCGGCAGCTCCTGTCCCGCACGTACGTAGAGCCTCAAGGCGTGAGTCCCATCCAAGATCCCCGTGCACACCGCTCGCCGACCTGTCATCTCCGCGACGAAAACCGTCTCACCCGTCTGGGCCACCATCTGCCGAAGGAGGGGCCGTGCGACGTCAGCCAGGTTCCGGCGATCCCCCGCGAGCGAGAGCGCAGCGCTGCCTAGCGAGTATCGCCGTTGCGAGTCACGCACGACGAACCCCTCATCGGTGAGCGTCGCGAGGATCCTGTGCATCGACGCCGGCGGGATGTCCAATGCGTCCGACAGCTCCTGCAGGGTCGGCGGCTCGCCAGCTTCGGCCAACTCGGTGAGGACCGCCAGCGATCGTCGGACCAGCTGCATGAAACTACCTCCGTCAGGATCCGCGAAGCGGCGACCACAGCCGCCATCCTACCGGCTCGCGGAAGGACCCAGGACAGGGCTACCTGCGGGCCGCCCCGGTTTCTATGCTCAGAATGCCGTGCCGTCAACGTCTGACCTAGGAGGTCACTGGTGCCATCCGTCCGGCTCGCGGAAACCGTGTCCGTCGAGAACATCAGGCGTGATCTGAACGAGATCGCACGGATCACGGCGCCCGACGCGGGCCCGGGCATCACCCGACTGGCGATGACCGAGTACGAGCGCACGGCCCACGACCTGATGGCCGATCGCCTGCGAGCCCTGGGTCTGGACGTCACAACGGACGCCGTGGGCAACACGATCGCCACGCTCGCGGGCACCGTCGGAGAACCCGGAGAGCGTCCCATCGTCGGATCCGGGTCACACCTCGACTCCGTACCCAACGGAGGGCGGTTCGACGGCGTCATCGGGGTCGTGGCAGCCGTCGAAGCCGCGCGCGCCTTCGCCACGCGCGCCGAACCACGGCATTTCGACCTGGTCATCTCGATCTGGGCCAATGAGGAAGGCGCACGTTTCACCCAGGCATGCAACGGCTCCAGAGCCGCTGCGGGGTCCCTCACCCAGGATGATCTCGACCGTCTCACGGACGTCGACGAGATCTCGCTGCGCACCGCCATGACGTCGTGCGGTCTCAGGCCCGACGACCTCGAGAGCGCGCGATGGGACGGCAGTAGGTGGCGGGGTTTCATCGAGCTGCACTGTGAGCAAGGCAGCGTCCTGGAGAGCGAGGGACTCACGCTCGGAGTGGTCGACCGAGTCTCCTGCTCATCCCGGTTCCGCGTGGACTTCACAGGCGTCGCCTCACACTCCGGCGGCACGCCCATGACACTGCGACGCGACGCACGCATGGCCTCGGCCGAGTGGATGCTCGAAGGGGACCGGATGGCGACCGAGTCGCATTCGGAACTGCGTGTGACGTTCGGGCAAGCCGTCGTTTCCCCGAATGCTCTGACCACGGTCCCCGGGCACGCTTCGGTATGGGTCGACGTGCGCGACGTGGACAACGATCGGATGGATCGCACCGTCGAGCAGCTGAAGGACCTGGCCGAAGAGATCGGCGGGCAGAGGGCGTGTGACGTCGCCGTCGAGCAGCTCGCGCGCGTGGGCGCCACCGACTTCGACCCGAAGGTGATCGACGTCGTCGCGCGTGCGATCGAGCACTTGGGTAAGCCTGTGCGCCACCTCTACTCCGGCGCCAGCCACGATGCACAGATCATTGCGGGCATCATCCCCACCGGCATGATGTTCGTGCCCAGCGTCCGCGGCATCTCGCACGCTCCCGAGGAGGAGACGAGCGTCGATGACATCGCGCTCGGAACTGCCACGCTGGTCCGCGCGCTCTGGGCGTTGGGTACGCAGGACTCCGCGGACGACTAAGTACGCCAGCACTGTCCACTTTCCGTATAGTCCCCTTCCGCACACCCCGACCTACATCGCCAGTGGCACGTACTGAAGCGAGCCTGATCCAACGCCTGGACCTCACCGCCAGCAGAGTTCGCAACTCTCGGGTCAAGTCCCTGGGAGTGGTGTAGCGGTCCTTCGCGATGGGGTCAGGCGGTGAGGGCGGGCAGTGCCTGGGTGGTCACCTCCTGGTCGTCGTTGTTGGGGATGACGCTGAGTCGGCAGCGGGCCAGGACGTCGAGTCCGAGGTAGCGGCGGCCTTCGGCCCATTCGTCGGTCTGTTCGGCCAGGACCGCGCCGACGAGGCGGATGATCGCTTCCCGGCTGGGGAAGATGCCTACGGAGTCGGTGCGGCGACGGATCTCCTTGTTGAGCCGTTCGGTGGGGTTGTTCGACCAGATCTGCATCCAGACGTCCTTGGGGAAGGTCGTGAACGCGAGGATGTCGGCGCGGGCGGCGTCGAGATGCTCGGCCACGGCCGCGAGCTTCTCGCCTACGTAGTCCAACAGCCGGTCGAACTGGGCCTGGACCGCGGAGGCATCGGGCTGGTCGTAGACGCTGTGCAACATCGCCTTGACGGCCGGCCACAGGCTCTTCGGGCAGGCGGACATCAGGTTGGCGGCGCAGTGGGTACGACACCGCTGCCAGGCAGCACCCGGCAGGTGAGCGGCGATGGCCTCGACCAGCCCGGCATGGGCGTCGCTGGTGACCAGGCGGACCCCGCCCAGCCCGCGGGCGACGAGATCGGCGAAGAAGCTGTTCCAGGCCGCCCCGGTCTCACTGGTCGCGACCCGCATGCCCAGGACCTCGCGGTGCCCGTCGCCGTTGACGCAGGTGGCCAGCAGCACGACCGCGTTGATCACGCGCCCGCCCTCGCGGACCTTCATCGTCAGCGCATCGGCGGCCACGAACGTGAACGGCCCGGCCTCGTCCAGGGGACGGTGACGGAACTGCTCGACGTGCTCGTCGAGATCGGCTGCCATCCGGCTCACCTGGGACTTCGACAGTGAGCTGATGCCCAGGGTCTTCACGAGCTTGGGCCCCGCGGTGCGATGCTGCGCGTAGCGCCGCACCGTGGGAGCCATCCGACGGGTGGAAACCCCGGCCAGGTAGCAGTCCGCCACGACCGTAATCAGGGCGGTCTCGGCCCGCTTGCGGCGCTCGAGCAGCCACTCGGGGAAGTACGTCCCGGTGCGCAGCTTGGGGATCGCGACGTCGATCGTGCCCAGGCGTGTGTCGAGGTCGCGGTGGCGGTAGCCGTTGCGCTGCGCGACCCGGTCAGGACTGGGCCGACCGTACTCCGCGCCAGCGACCGCGTCAGCGTCCGCGGACAGCAGAGCATTGATCACGTCCTGGAGCAGGCTGCGCATCAGATCCGGGGACGCCTCGGCCAGGGCTTCACCGAGCAAGCCGCGAGGGTCGACAATATGAGGAGCGGTCATCGTGATGACTCCGTTCGAGAGTGCTGTGAGAGGTTCACTCGAAGGATCACACGGTGACCGCGCCCCCGTCCGGGACGATCACGGGCCACCGCGCTACACCACTATCAGGGACTCAACTACGCGTCTTCAAGATCCAGCACGTCACCGACGCACGGTGCCCGATTCAGGAACGTTCCTTAGGGAACGGATACACCACAATCCCGACACGTCCGAGTTTGAAACGCAGACCACCCCGGCGCGCACAAATAACTCCACTAAATCCACCTACGCCAGTAGTCGGGCAAACCGTTGGACTTCACGCAGTTCAGCGGACTCGCACTTGAAGGCGCGAGAATACAGCCATCCTCGAAGCCGCAGCAAATACGTTCCATATCAGGCACAGCAAAAGAACGATTAATCCAGTGCCGGCTCTTGGCATCACGGGGGACGTGCCACCCTTCAGCGCACCGGCCCCTTGACACTGAAAGGACGCCCTCGCGATCGGGCGCCCTGAACGACAGTGCGGCGCAGGAACGCGCGGCTGCACCCCGACCGCCGCAGACGAGTAGCACTATCATCCGACCAACCATCTGCCGTGGCGAGAAGCACGACCACAATCAATGCGGCCCAATAGACGGGGTGCCTCACCGTCGTATGAGTCAGCCCAAACACAAACAGCGCAACAACAGCCCCCGAGAGCAACGAAACACCACGACGTGAAGTGAACCAGCACGATAAGACGAAAACTCCAACAAAGGCCAGCACGCCAACTAAGCCTGAACTCATTCCTATGTGCAATATATTGTTGTGCGCCTCCAGCACAGCACCTGACGCCTCGACAGGACCAACTTCTGGGCCGAGCCCGACAAGTGGCGACGAGCCGACTATCCGACCGCTCTCCAACCAAATGCTAATGCGCGTCGAACCTTGGTCATCCTTTGCAAAGAGCTCATCAAAAAACAGGCCGAAGCGATCCATCAGCGGCCCCCAAAAACCAATTAATACTGACGCACCAGCTAACACCGCCAGAGTAGTAGCCACTGGCCCAAGCCTTACCCACCACGCAACTACAACAAGTATGCCCCCAACGCACCATGCCATCAATAGCGAGTCACTATCTGTCGCCACCTGAACAATGACCAAGGAAAAGATGAGGATGGAAGCAAACGACAGCGACCAGGCCCGGGACAACTGCCAAATATCACTGCGAAGTAGATAGAGCACAAGGAACGGTATCGCGACGAACGCTATTGCGAACTGATTGGGATCCGTGGACCATCCCTGGAAACGCTCGCTGCCCCGCCAGTAGAATGAGACACCGCCTAGGCCACGAAAACCACTCAGCCAGATTATCGCCACAAACACAGCCAGCGCGGCCGTTCCCATCGTCAACCCAACAGCAAGATGCGTGATCCGCCGAGGAGTCTCTACGTACACAAAGATGGCCATACCCACAACAGCGCACAGCGCATAGGCGAAAAGCGATCTCGGGAACACGTCAAAGTTCGGGAAGAATACAGAGCGCACCAAGAAACCCGCAATTAGCGCCGAGAAGAATAAATACCAAAACACAAAGAACACGGACCGCGCTTTGCGTACGACAACCTGGCTCCCCGAGGAGAGCGTGGTATGCGCACTTCTTTCACGCCTCTCCAAGCAAACGTGAGCCACGAACACTATTAGCAGCAATTCGCCCGGGCCGACGACTCCGAAAAGCTTGAAGCTCTTCGCCGTTGATAGAAGCAAGCCCCCCGAGAACGCAATTACGGGCCAGCGCATACGCACCTCCGGATTCAACACACTCATCGTCGAACCCTCGAGCGAACATTCTCCAGCATCCACGAATAAATCAGTCGCATCTCGTCACGCACAGAGTCGGTCGAGTATCGGCCAGCGACCACTACATTGTGTCGACCCGCACGCAACCGAGCACTACGATCCAGCAAACTACGAATAGCATCGGCCAGATCTTCCGGACTATCCGCAACAACCACTCGACCACCGAGCGGGTCCTCCACGAGCTCGTTGTTTCCCCTCGTGTCCGACACAATGCACGGAAGCCCCGAAGCCATCGCCTCTACTACAGCCACTGGCAGACCCTCGCGAAACGATGGGTGAACAAATATATCGGAGGCCGCAAGCAGGCGCGTCACATCATTACGAAACCCTAGAAAGCGAACACGGTCCTGAATTCCAGAATCTTCGGCTCGACGCTGCAACTTGTCCATCAACGGCCCGCGACCACAATGAACAAACCAAACATTGTCAAAATCCGCGATCCGCAAAGCGTCGAGCACCACCTTGTGATTCTTATTTACGTTCAGCTCCCCCACCGATAACAGCACCACCGCTGATTCAGGAATGCCTAGAGACTCGCGAACCACACTCCGAGCGTCATGAGAAGCGGGCTGCATGGCATCAATATCAACACCGATTCCGGGTGTCCTAAACACGCGCCTTGCATGCATCCTTGAAGCAGCGGTGTAGTCCTCGTTGTTGATTGTGATTATGGCGTCACTAATCCACGACATCGCACTTTCGATCGCGTAGTACGTCAGTTTGTGCGCCAAAGGCGCGCTCGCGTGAAAATGAAATCCGTGGGCAGTATACAGCACCGGACTAGTTCGCGTTAAAAAGGCGGCGATCCGTCCCACGATACCACCTACCGGGGAGTGGCAATGCACAGCGTCAAACCGCAATCGGTTCATAAGACGGACCAATTGAACCAATGCAGCAATATTCTTCGGCGATACAGGGGAGCGAGCAAAGTCGATGTGGTGACGAACAAACCGAATCGAATCAAGCCTCGCGTCGGAATCCTCGAAGTTGGCGGCGCCATGAATCTCGAAACCCAGCTCATCAAGCACTTCAAAGTTGACGCGTTCGAAGAGATAGAACTGTCGCGAGACTGTCGACACAGACAGAATTTTCATTACGCCACCGAATCCCTGTAACGTACCGATACAGATGAAAGTACTAGTGCGAGTACAGTGTCACGCATGATGCGCCAGTCACCCCGAAGGGACCGGGCCTCCACGTACTTTTCGTATAGCGCAACCTTTGCGGGCAACACTCGATCTATATAGGCGCGGTGAGGATCAGAGAACCTCGAAAGCATCTCCGACTCATTGCGAAATGCGATCGATGCCGGATCGGTCAATCCCGGCCGAATAGACAATATTGCCGAGCGCGCCTCCGAAGGCCAGCTACCAGCATACAACGGCACCTCTGGTCGGGGACCAACTAAACCCATATCGCCACGCACTATGTTCCACAACTGAGGTAATTCATCTAACTTAGATGCACGCAAGAAGTTCCCGACCCGTGTAACTCTATGAGCTTCACTGGCAGACACTGCATTGCTGGTCTCAGCTTGCGTCATCGTGCGGAGTTTATATAGCACAAACCGACTCTCGCCCCTCCCAACACGAGTCTGCCGAAAGATCGGACTGCCCCGAGAATCCAACGCCACGGCTACGCACAGGACTCCGATTAGCGGCGCTGCTATAATCAAACCAGGGATTGCCAAACTCAAATCACGAACGCGGAACATATCCAACTCCAAGGCGCCCATAATCCTATGCCCCGAGTCTCTCGTGTGTATAGAGATTCATCCGACGACCATGCGGAGTCTCAAATGACCCGTGCAATTGCCAACCGTCCTGAACATAGAATCGATTCACCGTTGAATTATCAACTGCGTCCGTGGTCAGGTGCGCAGTCTCAATCCCAGACTCTGCCATCTTATGTCTCCAACTCACAAGCAGCCGAGCGCCCAGCCCCGTCCCCCTCACCGAAGGTGATACGCAGATTGAGCTTAGTTCTGCACCCTCGGCCCGCTGCCCAGCACCACCTCTATGACGTACACCGCGCAATACGCGCCCTACAACGGCGGGATTACGAACCACAGCGCCCGCACCGAACCAGGCGAAGTGAAGAAGTCTCCGACGCAGTACGCGAGTATAAAATGCTCGGGGATCACGGGGACCGACAGCGATACCAACTGGAATACGCTTGTGATCGCGAACTACGACAACAATCGCTTCCGGATTCGCAATGAACGCGCGGTAAAACTGGGTCAGGAAACCCTCGCCCAAGGTGGACAAGAAAAAATCAGGAAATGCCTCACGGTGAAGGCGCGCCAATGCTCTACAGTCCGCCGCTGACACCGAGAACTCTATAAGGAAGCCGTTGCCAGTCACAATCAGCCCCCACCCAGAAGGATATGTCTAACACTCTCGATTACGCGGTCGACCTGATCCGATGTCATCGAAGAAAAGATGGGGAGACTCACAACTCTACCAAAAGCTCGAGAGGCGACGGGAAACGCATCCGGCTCCAGAGAGTACTTTTCTCGCCAATAGGGTTGATGATGCAAAGGGATGAAGTGCACACTCGTTCCAACTCCCCTATCTGCCATCAGAGATACAAAACCATCTCGATCCACGGGAGACTCATTTGTCAGTTCCAGGACAAAGAGGTGATGGCCGTGTCCGCCATGTTCGGACGGACCGACCGAAACCCTAACCGGAAGATCAGCAAAAGCTTCGCGGTAGCGCGAATCAATGTGGGCTCGATTTGACCACATTTCCTTAGCTCGCATCAACTGTACAAGCCCAATCGAGGCGGCGACATCCGTCATATTGTACTTAAAACCAAGCGAAGTCACCTCGTACATCCACGATGGCGTCCGGCTTCGGTATCGATCAAACACGTCTCTAGAAATGCCGTGAAGCCTAGTACTCCTTGCCCGGTTTGCGATCGCACCATTCGAAGTGACCAGCATGCCACCTTCACCGGTAGTCATCGTCTTCGTCGCATAGAACGAAAATACTGTCGCCGCACTAGACCCGGCGCCGACTAGAGCACCTTGATTGCGTACAGGAAATGCGTGCGCGGCGTCCTCAACCACTTCAAGTGAATACTTTGAGGCAACCCTACCAAGGTTTGACATATCTACTGGCAAACCGGCGAAGTGGACCGGAATGATTGCGCGAGAGCTAGAAGTTAGGTTCGCCTCAGCAACTTCTAGGTCCAAGTTGTAAGAACTCTCAGACACATCCACAAACACTGGCCGTGCACCAACGTATTCGACGACCTCCGCAGTGGCAGTAAACGTCCACGTGGGTACCAGCACTTCGTCGCCCGGACCGATACCCAGTGCCTCTAACGCCAAATGGAGACCAGCCGTCGCCGAATTCACCGCAACGGCGGATACGTCGGGCCCCAGAAACGCCGCAAACTCACTTTCAAACTTGCGCGTAACTGGCCCGGTAGTCAACCACCCAGAACGCACAGCCTGTGCGACGGCCTCAACTTCCGCCTCCGTGATATCGGGAAGCGCGAACGGAATAAATTCTCTGTCAGTTGCCATTCCACTGCCCCGTTCCGTCGTTCCATTTGCAAAATCTCTTAACGGTACGTGCGATACTAAAGTCCTGGATTTCGCATCCTACAACATGCACGATTGCTTACGCCGCACATACCAACCAGGGCACACGAACATCATCAAGATGCTATCTGATTCGCGTGTCGTGGTTTCACTAAGCCAGCCTGACGGAGGCCCTGCCAGGCGAGCCAGGCGCCAGCGAGAGCTAGCGTGCGGTAAGCGGGCGAACCAGCGTCTCTTCCGAGCTGAACTCGGGCCGTAGTTATCGCGATCGACGATCGCGAGATTACGGGCGACCTCCTACTGTTCTGATTCGCGTGAATACGGTACTGGGTGAGAAGAGAGTCGTCGTACTGAATCTTGCCCAGGGCGGCAAGCCTCAGGTAGAACTCGTAATCATGCATACGAGTGCACGCAAGATTGTATCCCCCGATTTGTCTCATGGCTGCTGCCCGAAACATCGTCGATGAGTGCACAAATGGATTGCTGCGCAAGAGAGCGTCTACTGAATTTACCTCGACTAGTTCTGTGTGTCCCAGCAACGTTCCAGAGTCGTCGATCAGATCGCACCGTGAAGCCACCCCTACAAGATCGCTAGAGGCGTTTAGGGTATCCACTTGCTTCTCAAACCGACCCGGTTTGGCTATGTCATCCGCATCAAGCCTTGCGATGAATTCACCGCTGGACGCACCAACACCTACATTAAGCGCATACGGCGTTCCAAAGCGCCTAGGAAGGGCGATAACTATCTCAGTACCCGTCTGCTGAGCGCGGTACCGTTCCTCGTCCGTAACGCCATCCAAGACGAGTACCACTTCTACATCCGGGTGTCCTTGGCTCGTCACGCTCTCTAGAGCTTCAATGAGATGCGTGTCCACCCGCGCTGCCGGGATGACCACACTTACACGGCCCCTGACGTCAAATTGGCTCCGTGCTTTACCCATTTTTCTCTCCCTCCTTATTTAGACGTTGAGGCTTTGTGCGATCCGGAACTAGTGTGCTCAGGTACGTCGGTAGTGCGGGTCACACTTCGTCAGCGCCAGAACGGTGCGACATTCGCTTCTACCAGGTTCCACATCTGGGCATTGAGCTCTGCCTGCCGTCGTGAGTGGTTCTCTAGTTGCTCGCGAGAGCTGACTGATGAGGTTGACCTATCAAGCAACGTGCTCACAGCCTCGTGCGTAGCTTCTCGTCCGGCGTAGGGGTCGCACACTGACTCTTGTACCCCGAAGTCCTGTGCAAGCCAGCGGTACTTGTGGCTCCAGCCGTGAAGTAGGACCGGTGTACCGACTGATAGTGCACTAACCAGGGCGTGGTAACGTCCACCAACTAGCGCAGACGCCCTCGCCAGCATCCACTTTGATTCAAGCCCGTTGAGTCCGCGAACGATATCGAGGTCACCTACTCGTTTACGTAAAGCTTCCAGAATTTCGATGTCCCGCCCGCCCTCATGTCCAAGGCCATAGGCGGACACCTGCTGTCCCCGGGCGGCCTCTACGGCCCCGGCAAGTGAATCCAGATAGAGATCCCGCTTCGCTCCGCTATTCGCTCGTGCGAGGATATTCCAGTTTGGCACTATTGCTAGCGCATCATCATACTTTTCGTATTGCTGATAGTTCGATGGAGCTTTCGGGGGCAGCCCAATGGTAAAGTCTGGGAACTGATGAACTTTGTTCTGTGATGCCTTTGATTCGGCGTGTTCCATCGTCCAGCGGAATGAGTCTTGGTCGCGCGCAATCACCAGCTGACTTGCTTCAGTAATGGTGCGGGCAATGTCGGCAGTGTGCTCGAATGGTCCGAGCGCTTGCGGAAGAAGTATGACAGGCACCCCTTTATGTGACCAACGCCTAAGTTCAGAAGCTTGCCTGCCTATTGCTGAATGTCGCCATTGGTCACTATAGCAAAAACCGGACGCATCGAGGACTGCATCTACGTCGGCTCCCATTCGGAAGGGAAGCCGATCTGTGATCCTTTGGAACCTAGTGTCCGCCGTACCCCAAGGACGGAATCTAAGTTTTTGGACGGCGAGAAGCGTATCAAGACCAGCCGCACGCTTCTGCCGGGAAGTTCCGTACTGCACCTCGATGAGAGGCTGCGCATTGAGCCTGTCTCGTACGAACTGAGATGCCGCAAGGAGCATCATGTATGCGCCTTGATTGTGAAACCCCGCACCAACTATTAGGACATTTCTTCGACGGCTGGCGTGAACGTCGGTTCCTGAAATTGCCATGGCGTCCTCCAATAGGGTTCGAGCGCTACTTCAACGAATGATACTGCCGGACCTCGTCCAGTGAAATCTTAGCCGAAGCAGGGACTAGGCCTTCCGGATCGGCGTAACCGTAAGCAATCAACATCACAACCCGCTCATGCGCGTCGAGATCGAGAAGTCGTGAGATATTGCGTTCCCGGCGCGGTATATCGGGCCAGTTGATGCAGCATGTGGAGACACCGTCGGCAGTCAAACTCAATAGCATACTCATCACCGCGAGGCTCGCATCTATGTAGATGAGGTGACGGTCTCTTTCATCCTGGTAAGCCGACAAGTCACCAACGACTACAATGACTGCAGGGATCTGATGCGAGTAGCCTACAGTCCCTCCAGCCAAACTAGCGACTTGCTGCGCCTCTTCTGGGTTGTCAATGACAAGGAAGCGGAATGGCGTGCGATTGCAAGCGGTTGGTGATTCTGCCGCGGTCACGGCTGCACGATCAACGGTCGCCCTTGGGACCGGATCCTGAGTAAACCAGCGCGTTGATCGCCGAATCAACGCGAGCTCGTGGAGCCTCAGGGACGAGTACTCATCTGTTAGTACGCCGGCGCTGCTCGGTCCCAACCAGGAGGACAGCTCGCCTTCTTCTGGCGAGAATCGATTTCGCAGTTCCCTGAATGTTTCGCGTGCGCGCGATATTTCGGGACTGGACGAGTTCGACGTTGCATCGAAGTACATGGCGAGGACATCGAGCACCCAATTGCGCAATTGGTCGGTGAGGGCACCAATGTCTAATAGCTCCCTCGCGGTGTCGACTGTCTTCTCTATATAGTCGACTGCGAAGGTGTCGCGGCGCGGTCTCATTGAGAGACCTTTCTCGAGCATGTGAATTCTGCGTCTGAGATAGTAGTGTTGGCGACCTTCTGAATCCAAAGCGTGAAAGCGAGATATGCCAGCAAAGACTGCGCGTTGTTCATTGGAGAATGAGGAATTGGCTACTGAATAGTAGAGGTTTGCGAGACGTCCGCGCGAGCGGTATATATACGGGCGGCTTGCATCGATAGCTCGCCGTCCAATTCTCCGAAGTTGGCGCTCCACTCTTGCACGCATGTGCGTTATCTTCCCCTCTTTATGCGTCGTGAGACGATCGATCTTACTATCCTGGCTGGCGCGACCAGTGTTTTGACGCACATCCACCCAATGGTGCGCGTTTCTTTGCCCACAAAGAGGAACGCAACATTCGCGAGCAGGTAGGATGCAACCGTAGACCATGCCGCTGCCGTAAGACCAAAGACTGGTGTTAGTGCGATCGTGGCCAGAATGTTCAGTATGGCTCCCGCAGTGTGCCTCCAGAACGAAAGCCAGAGGCGGTTTTCAGCGAGGATCCATTTGCTTACGACAGCGCCGATACAGATAGCGGGGCATGCGACTGACATTATCTGAAGTAAGCCGACCGCCTCCTTGAAGTCTGAACCAAACAATAGCGGCACAGCGATCGGTGCTGAAACAATCATCACCATCGCTGTACCGAGTCCGAACCAGCAAGCGCCGTCTAATGATCGTTGTAGCGTTCGAGCATACTCGGCACTTTGATTTCCGTGTCTTCTTCGAACCCTCAGCAGCGCCGGAAAGGTCGCATTCATGAATACTACCGGGAGAACGTAGGCGATCTCGCCAATTCTTGATGCTGCGGCATACACCCCAACAGACGAACTCCCTAGAATCGCCTGAATGATGATTATGTCGCTACGTAGATTGATCTGGTTCGCGATACTGGAAATCATTAGCGGCGCACCTTGTTTGGCGAACCGAATCGAGTCCTGCGCTCTGGGAAGTTTCCATGATCGTGACGGATTGCGCCTTGCGTACTGGATCTGAATTAGAACAACGTAGGTAAGTTGCTCAATTACATACGCGAGGAGTATGACTTGAACATTCGGGACGTAGACCAGTAGCACCACTTTGAGTATCAGGAACAGCACGCCCGTGACGATCTTGGCGATCGCAGGCGTTTTCGCTTCTAGTCTCGAATGAAACCAGAGCTCCACAACATCGAATGCGCGCGCGAACATCGCGAGTCCTGCGATCCCCGCCGCTAGTAGCTGGTCCGAGGATGTCATACCCGCGATCGTGATGATCGCTGCATAGCAGGCAATCGCAACGCTTTCGCGTACGGCAACAATTGAGGAGGTGATCAGTGCCGCTCTGTTGGGATGGTTCGCGTATTCCCTTAACGCAAGGCCGTAGAATCCGGCGGAACTTATTGATATGCCGAGTGCTGCTATATTGAGTGCATAGTTGAGAGCGCCGAATTCCGATACCGACAGATACCGGGCCCCTACGACCATGAGCAACGCCGTGTATAAGAGATTGGAAAACTGGTGGGCCGTGGCCCACGCCGCACTCCTAGCAGGACTGGCGGCGTTTTGAGTGCTCGCCCTCACGCCTGAGAACCACCTGTTCTGTCTATAGCGCGGTTGCCGTCAGGTTGTTCGATTCTCATTCGGTATGCACAGTTTCGGCTGCCTGCTGTCCTACTTCATGCACTGACGTAAAGTCTCCTGCGGTTCGATTATGCGAACCGATTAGAATTTCCTTCGGATTCAATGGCGGCACTATAACTTTTGATATCAACGGGTGGTGCGAGCGTGCCGCAGACTCGGACTCACTGAGAATGACCTCGTGCATCTTCTCGTTGGGGCGGAGCCCCGAGAACACGATGTCGATCTTCTTTCCGGAGGCGGCGATGAGGCGCTCGGCGACGTCGAGGATGCTCACCGGTTCGCCCATGTCGAGGACGAGTACCTCGCCGTCGTTGCCGATCGCCGCAGCCTGGACAACGAGCTGCGCGGCCTCGGGGATCGTCATGAAGTAGCGGGTGATCTCCGGGTGCGTGACGGTCACGGGTCCGCCCCGCTCGATCTGGCCACGGAAGGTGTGGAGCATCGAGCCTCGCGAGCCAAGCACGTTGCCGAAGCGGACGGAGATGTAGGTGCCCTCCGCCGTTTCCCCGAACCACGACGTGAGCCGCTCTGCCACGCGCTTGGTATTGCCCAGGACGCTGACGGGTGCCGCCGCCTTGTCGGTCGAGACGTTGACGAACTGCTGGACACCGACCTTCTCAGACGCGCGCAGCACATTGAGCGTGCCCAAGACGTTCGTCTTCCATCCCTCCTCGGGGTACATCTCGAGAAGCGGCTGGTGCTTGAGCGCTGCCGCGTGGAATACCACCTCGGGGCGGTGGGAGTCGAACACCGCCTGGAGCGACTCTTGGTCACGAATGGAGACGAGCGCGACGTCCCGCGTGTCGAGGAGTGCCTTGCCGTAGATCGAGAGCTGCACCGAGTGCAAGGCAGACTCGTCCCGGTCGAGCAGGACGAGCTCCGCCGGGCCGAAGCGGTGCACCTGCCGCGCCAGTTCCGAGCCGATCGAGCCGCCGGCACCCGTGACGAGCACACGCTTGCCGGTGAGGTAGCCGGCGATGGAGTCGAGGTCGAGGTCGACCTGGCGGCGACCGAGAATGTCGGCGATGTCGAGCTCCTTGACGTCCGCGAGACTCACGCGGCCACCCACCATCTGGCTCACCGGGGGCAGCAGCAGGAACTGCAGTCCCGCGTCCTCCACGAGGGCGGAGACCTCGCGGAGCATCTCTGGTTCGGCCCGGGAGATCGCCATGACCACCTTCGTAGCCCCGGTCGCCTTGGCGGCGTCGGCGAGTTGCGCCCGCGACCCGAGCACAGGAACCCCCGCGAGGGTGAGGTTGCGCTTGCTGGGGTCATCGTCGATGAGTCCGACCGGCCGGAACGGCGAGGCGTCGTCCATCTTGAGCAGGCGCACGAGCTGGTAGCCGGCGTCGCCGGCCCCGTAGATGAGGGTGGGCTCGGCGTCCTTCGGAATGACGCGTGTGTTGATCTGCCACGCGCGGTAGCCCCAGCGTCCCGCGGCCATGAGTAGGAGCGCGAGCGGAGGAGCAAGGATCGCCGTTCCTCTGGGGAAGTCGCCGAACGGGCGGATCGCGAGGAACGTGGATCCCGCGAGGAACATGACGATGCCGACGCTGACGACGAGCCCGAGGATCTCGTCGAAGCTTCCGATCCGGTAGCGCCCGAGGTAGATCTTCAGCACCGCGCCCACGACGACCTGCAGACCACAGGCGAGGAGCGCGTAGACGGCGATCCAGTTCCACTGGTCGGTCTCGAGGTAGAAATCGTACCGGGTCAGCACGATCGCAGCTATCGCCAGGATCCAGCTCAGGACGTCCCAGGCCACTCTCACCAGCCTGCGGAGGACCGGACTCATCACCATGGGCGCATGCGCCTCCAATTTCAGCGAAGCCCCTCGCGGAGCACGGACCGTGCCATCGTAATCACCCTCGGTTTCACCCCGAATGGATTGAGACGCATGAAAGTGCTGCGCGCGTCACGGTCCGGGCCCGCAACTGACAATCGCTGCCAGCACGGGCCGAAGCGCTCTCGGCCACTGCGACGTCCCCTATGCTCTCCGCATGTCTCCCCGCGTGCGCAGGCCTGTGACGTACGCGCTGATCGGCGTCCTCGTCCTGCTGAACATTGTCTTGATCGTGCTGTTGCTGGTGCGCGATCCTGCGAGTGCGTCGGGCGAGGCCGGGGAGTACGTCCCGCCGAGCGTCGGGACCGCACCGGAGGAGTCGTCGTCGGGCGCAGCCACAGAAGGCGACGGTCCGGGCGAGTCCGCGAGCGACACCCCTGGTGAGACGCCAGAGGCTCCGTCAGAGCCCGAGTCGGACGGCCCCGTCGAGGCGGCCCTTCCGATACCTGCTGAGCGGCTCCTGGCGAGCGCGAACGGGGAGGTGGCGTGGCGCGCCGTCGTCGGCGACTGCCAGAACCCGGGCAGCGTCGAGCTCACCACCGATGGCGGGGCCACCTGGTCCCCCACCGACACCGGCCTCGCCCCTATCACACGCCTCAAGGCCATCACCCCGACCGCGGTCTTCGCCGTCGGCGGTGTGGACCCGGACTGCGCCCCCGTCTACGCCGGTTCCGTGGACGGTGGGAACAACTGGGAACAGGCGCCCGAGCTCGTCGACGGCACCTGGTACATCGACCCCAGCGACCGGGCGGTTCTCGGAACCACTGTCGGCGAGGTCGATGCGCCGTGCGAGGTCGCAGGGCTCGCCGGCTTCGACGACGCCAGCGCCGCCCTGCTGTGCACGGACGGGAGCCTCACCGTCTCCACCGATGGTGGCGCCTCCTGGACGACAACCGCCGAGGAGACCGGCGCCGTCGCCGTCGGGCTCACCCTGCAGGGCTACGTGCTCGCCGGGTCCGCCGAGGGGTGCGAGGGCACGCAGGTGTGGACCGCGGGAATCGAGGGATCGACCGCCCCGGTCGGCTGCGCGGAGGGCGCCGAGCCCGAGGCCGGTCAGACCGCCGTGGCCGGCGCGGGCGACGCCATGTGGCTGTGGGCCGGCGAGGAGACGCTCGTGTCTAACGATGGCGGGGCGAGCTGGTAGATCCCCGGGGCGCGTCAGTCAGCCGCGATGTTCGCGTCGCGCTGTGTCGATGGACGTGACCACCTGCTCGAGCCACGCTCGCGCCGACTCGATCCCCGGCAGCACGAGCGAGGCGCCGCCGACCTCTGTCTCCTCGCGGGCATCGCGATATGCGGGCTCCCAGCCCTCCATCCCGCGCAGAGGCAGCGGCGGCCACTCCTGCGCGCGTCGGAAGGCAAACGTGCGCAGGCAGAACTCCCGCACAGCGGACAGCTCAGGACCGGCATCCCGCAGCAGCTGCAGGTCCACCAGATCGTGAGCGCGGGCGTAGGCAGGGTCCGTCACGGAGTGGACCTTCTGCGCGATCTGGTACTCCAGGTCGATCAGTTCCACCGGCTGCAGCGCTCCGAAACCGAACCGCTCGCTCAGCTCGGCGAGCTCGCCGTCGACGTCGCGGCTGACATGGGCATCCGGTCCGATCTCGGGATCAGACACCTCCACGTCGAGCCCTGCCCACTCACGCTCAAGGAAGGACAGCGTGACCCGGTAGGGGTGCACCACATACTGGAGGTGGGCAAGCCCAGGGTCGTGCGGCCGCCGAGGCTTCAGGGCCGCGGTGAAGGCCACGCGGTCCGGCGCACGCGAGCGCTGGGCACCCCGAACTCGCGGGACGCCTCCTCGAGCCGGGCATTCAGCTGCGCAATGTTCAGTGGCGGTGCAGCGGCTCTCATCCGACGGGTGCTCCCTGGTCCTGGTGCAGTTCGTGTTCATCGTCCTGGTCCAGCTCCGCACGTTCGCGGTCGTCGATCAGCTCGCGCACGCTCGCCTGGTCGACGAGCGCCCTCCAGCGCTCCGGCGGCATCCTGTCGCGCACGTCCTCCAGGGCGCGCCGGACGGTGGTCGCCGGGATGCCCTCGTACTCAGTCAACTCCTCGTCCGTGACGTCTGCGCGCACCTCGAGCTCGACCCACTCAGGAAGAGTCCTGCGCACCCTGCGGCGGGTCGCAACCCGGATGCGATGCGGGTTGAACTGACCCAGGCCCAGCAGATCGAGCACAGCCTCACGCTGCAGGAAGCCGCCGCTGCCGGCCAGCGCTGCTGCTGCTGCCGGCTGGGTCAGCTCGGTCGTGGGGACATCGCGGTGCAGATACACACCGTTGCCGTAGGCCCGCAGAGCTCCGCGGTGCGCGAGCTTGCGCACCTCCACGGCAGGCACCCCCGCATCCTCGGCCTCGCGGATCGTGACGACGCCGTGCTGCTCCGCGGCGATCTCCCACAGGTCGGATCGGTAGCTCATCACTACACCTCCCTACGATCGTCAAAAGCGTACCAGTTTCGGTACGCTATTGACAGGCGGCGGCTGCTGGGCGCTTCGACCGCCGCCTCAGATGCGCGTCAGTCAGTGAGCCCGCGCGTCGCGCGCTCGCGGCGGCGCAGCGATCGGCGGACGCGTCACTCTCGAAGTCGATCAAGGGTTGCACTTACGAGTGCAACGCTGGACACTGTTGGTCCACCACACGCGCGGCGAGCGCCGTTGTCGCGAAGAGGAGCAACCGTGACTGCCACCATGACTGTCACCGATGAGGTGCGCAATGAGGCACGCCAGCTCATCTCGCACCTGCCGCCTCGTAGCGGCCAGCCTCTTGAGATGACCACCTCCGACCTGGGCGATGACACCGTCACCCTGACACCTGCGCTGTCGGAGTTCCTGAGGGGGGCGATCGAGGCGATCGCCTCCGGCGCAGATGTCACGTTTCAGTCCGTGCCCGATGTTGTGTCAACGACGGTGGCGGCCCGGATGCTCGGCATCTCGCGCCCTACGCTCATGAAGCACATCCGCAACGGCGACCTGACGAGCCACAAGGTCGGGTCGCATACCCGACTGCTTTCAGCGGACGTCCTCGAGTTCCGGTCGGCACGGACGCGCCGTCAGCGAGACGCGTTTGCCGAGCTGCGTGACCTGGAAGTGGAACACGGCATTCGGGAGTGACGTCGGCGCCGGCGGTTACCCTGGATGAGTGATTACGAAGGTGCTGCCGGACAGCAATGTCCTCTACAGCAGGACCGTTCGCGACTGGCTGTTCCTCCTTCGAAATGCCTCAGGTGGCGGCATGTTCACGCTCCACACGACCGAAGACATCGTGTCCGAGGTGACGTACCGCCGCAGGCGGAACAACCGGGAGGTCGATGGCGCCGCTATTCACCGACTCTCGAAACTGCTTCGAGAATCGACCGACAGCGTGCTGTCCGACTACCCGCACCTCCCTGACTACGCCGGGGCCGATCCGGACGACGCTCACATCCATGATGCGGCAGTCGCGGGTGAGATCGATGTCGTCGTCACCAACGATTCGTCCTACCTGGCGATTGAGGACGACCGCTACGAGATCAGCACTCCGACCACTGAGGAACGCCGACAGAGACGATTCGGAGGCGGTCACGTGCGCGCGCCGGCTATCCCCTCTGGGGAAGAGACCACGCTGACCTCTTGTCGCCGGCGCCTCAAGTGTGACGTACGACGAGCACGGTGTCGCACAGAAGCTCTGGCGGGGTCAGTCAGTCAGCCCGCGCGTCGCGCGCTCGCGGCGGCGGAGCGAGCGGCGGTCGAGCAGGTACGCGACGAACGCGCCGAGCAGGATGCCCAGCGGGCCGAGGGTGAGGACGAGCAGGCCGATGGCGTTCGAGTCGCTCAGGCGATCGGTGAAGAACTGGTTGCCCCCGACGTCGTCGGCGTAGTCGTCGCCGAACGACTGCCCCTCCGTGAACACGACGAGCAGGATGCTCGCGAGGATCCCCAGCAGGAACCCGGTCCACATGAACCGGCCGTACCTCGGGGCAGCGCGCACATGGCCGACCGTCGTCGCCCGGGTCGGCTCGGGCTCTGGCTCCAGCTCGGCGTCGGACGTGTCGTTCGGGGCGTCGGCGTTGGTCTCGGCGGCCTGGTCGCTCTCACCCTCGAGGTCCTCGGGGCGCGCCGCGGGGTCGTCGGCGGGCGGGGGCGCGCCGTCGTCGGGGGCGTGGTGGTCCGGCTCGCCGGAGGTGCCGGAGGGGTCGTGCTGCGTCACTGGCTGAACCTACCCCGGCGCACGAGCGGCAGGCACGCGCCGAGATCGGCCCGCTCCCCCGACGCCGAGACCCGCCTCTCGCTCACCGCCGCGTCCCAGTCCAGGTCGCCGCTCGCGAGCGCGAGCCACGTGGCCGGGTCCGTCTCCACCACGCCGGGGGGCGTGCCCCGGGTGTGCCGCGGGCCCGCGATGGCCTGGACCGCGCCGGCCGGCGGGACCCGCACCTCCAGCGCCCCGCCCGGGGAGGAGATCGCCAGCTCCTCGAGGGTGAACCGCACCGCGGTCATGAGGTCGGCCCGGGACATCGAGTCCGGGTCCTCCTGCCAGGCTCGCACGGCGGCGAGCCCGATCGTGGGGTCGATGCGGCGTCGGGGCATGGGCCCAGGGTAGGTCGGGCTCTCGGTGGGCGGTGCTCCGGGCCGCCGATCCTGCGGCGCGGGCGGCGCGCCCGTAACGTGTCCGCTCGTGTCGAGAGCGAGCGGGACCGGTGGGGGCGGCGCGCGCGTGGGCGCCGTCGGGCGCGACTTCCCGTCGCGGCTGCACTCGCTGACGGGGCTGCGGTTCTGGGCGGCGCTGCTCGTGGTGATGTACCACCTGAGCGCGCAGGTCGGCGAGGTGCCGGTGCTCAGCTACCTCACCGCGTTCGGCCGCACGGGCGTGACGTTCTTCTTCCTCCTGTCCGGGTTCGTGCTCGCGTGGACCTACCTCGACCGGCCCGTGGGGTTCGGCGTCTTCATGTGGCGCAGGTTCGCGCGGCTGTGGCCGCTCGTCGCGGCGACGGGCGCGATCTCCCTGGCGATCTACTGGTGGATCGACGAGCTGCCGGGGGCGTGGGAGTCAGCGACGACGTTCCTCTTCCTCCAGGCCTGGCACCCGCTGTGGGAGGACGGGGCGAACCCGGCGTCGTGGTCGCTGAGCGACGAGGCCTTCTTCTACCTGCTCTTCCCCGCGCTCCTCGCCATCGCGGCGGACGGCAGGCGGTGGCGCGGGGCGCTGTGGGTGGGATGCGGCGTCGTGCTCCTCGGCCTGTGGTGGGTGTACGGCACCGCCGGCTGGGAGGGGTTCTGGCTCGACTACTTCCCGCCGTCGCGGCTCGTGCAGTTCGTGATCGGGGTGCTGTGCGCCGTGATGGTGCGCCGGGGCGGGCGCTCACCCGTGGGGTACTGGCCGGCCGCGGTGCTGGTGGTCGCCTTCCACGCCGCGATGGTGCCGTGGGAGCGGGTGGCCGGCGCGGAGGCGGGGTTCGGGCCGTACTCCGGGTCGCAATGGTGGTCGACGCCGGTCTTCGCCCTGCTCATCGTGGCCGCCGCGCAGCACGACATCGACGGGCGGCCCACCCTTGTGCGCGACCGCGTGTCCATCCGGCTCGGGGCGTGGTCCTACGCCTGGTACCTCATCCACGAGCCCGTCATCCGGGCGTGGAACCACGTGGTGCCCGACGGGTTCGGCCTGGCGTCGCTCGGGGTGGGCGCGGCGCTGGAGTGGGGAGCGTTGCTCGTGGTGTCACAGGCGGCGGCGTGGGCCCTGTACTCGCAGGTCGAGCACCCGGCCGAGCGGTGGCTGCGGGCGCGGGGGCCGCAGCCTGTGCCGCGGGTGCGGCGCCCGACAGGGCCACTACGTGAACCTACTGTAAAGATTTTGCAGTAGCCGGCGTGCGGCTGACCTGCTGCAACACAGCCCTCCCGGGAAATCTTTCCAGTAGATGTTCCAGTAGATAGGGCCTCACCGAGGGGCGTACCGACGGCACCGCGGCGGCGCATTCACTCGCCCTCGGCCAGACACTCCTCGTCGCCGACGGTGAGGGGGACGTCGACGTCGGGATTCTCGTCGCCGCCCTCGAGGGTGAGCCGGTAGGAGATCCGGGCGACGAACTCCCCGCACGGCCGGTCGTGGGAGTAGGAGAGATCGGTGGACGCCTGCCCGCCCGCGGGGACGTGCGCGGTCTGCAGGCTGCCGGTCAGCCGCTCCCCCAGGTCCTCGCCCTCGACGACGTTGCCGGCCTCGAACACCTCGACGCGGTACCAGCGCGGGAAGAGCTCCTCGGAGTCGTTGGTGATCGTCAGGCGGAGGTCGAGCGCGTACGGGCGGGTCGAGGAGGCCGCGCGCCAGCCCAGGTCCCGCAGCTCTGGCAGGACGGTGACGGTCACGCCGTCCGTCAGCTCGGCGCTCACCTCCTCGCCCGCGGCGGCCGGCGTCGCTGCGCCTCCGCGCGGGAGCAGGACCAGGACGGTGAGCGCGAGGACGAAGGCAAGGGTCGCGGTGGCCCAGAAGGGGGTGCGGGAGTTCGCGGCTCGCGTTCCGGCTGCGGGGGTGGGGGCGGGGGCGTCGTCGTCGGTCATTCCTGCTCCTCCGTGCGGGCGACGAGCGTGTACCGCTCCCCGTCGACGACCATGTCCATCTCGTAGTGCTCGACGTCGCCGGACGGGGGCTCGTAGCCGGCGCGGATCCAGTAAGGGTCGATGCTGCGGACCTCGCCGCCGATGCCGTCGAGCGTGCGCCGGCCGCGATCGGTGGGGACGAGCTCCTCGCGCTCGCCCGAGTCGTCGACGGCGTAGAGGGTGAGCTCCAGGCCGTCGAGGTCGATCCACTCCTCGGTGGGGGCGTCGGTGGGGGTGTCGTCATCGGTGGCGGTCTCATCGGTCGCGGTGTCCGAGCTGGCGCCGACGTCGCCCTCGATCG
Source organism: Georgenia sp. Z2081 (assembly GCF_055326445.1). Lineage (NCBI taxonomy): Bacteria > Bacillati > Actinomycetota > Actinomycetes > Allobogoriellales > Allobogoriellaceae > Georgenia > Georgenia sp. Z2081. The sequence continues at coordinate 555,014 of NZ_JBUZNK010000001.1, read as the reverse complement.
CGACGACGAGGGTGATGTAGCGGTCTCCCGTCGGCGCCGCGAGACCCGGGACCGACGACGGCTGGCGGACGTCCCACACCGAGACGAGCGAGACCGGGCCGGGCGCGAGCGCGTCCTCGTCGCTCAGGCGGTAGCCGGTGATGTGTTCGTCCGCCGGGTCGTCGCGGACGAGGCCGAGGAGCAGGAAGACGACGACGGCGGCCACGACGCCGACGGCCAGGCCCAGTGCGGGCTGGCGCCATCGGTGGCGTGGGGGCGTCGGGGGCGGCGTCATGGCCTGACAGTAGGAGGCGCGCGAGGTCCTGCGTAGTGGCAGCGCTCCCCCGTCAGAGGTCCCCGGCTCCCCTCGACGAGTGAGCGGAGTTCTGCTCGCTCCGCCCGCCCCTCCCGGCGAGTGAGCGGAGTTCTGCTCGTTCGCCCCACCCCTCCCGGCGAGTGAGCGGACTTCTGCTTGGCGCCGTCGATCGTTCAGCACTGGACCAGTGCCACACTGGTCGGCGTGGTGACGCTGACTCTCTCCGTCGACCCCGACGTGCTGCGTCGGGCGAGGATTCGCGCGTTGCAGCGCAACGAGTCGGTCAACCAGTACCTGTCGGACGCGCTCGAGCGGTACGCGCGCGCCGACGACAACTCGGCCGTCGAGCCCCTCCTCGCGATGGTGCCTGAGCACGAATCCCCGAGCGGCGACGGCGAGCGCGGATGGCGTCGAGACGACCTCTACGACGTGTGAGGTCTTCCTCGACACGAACATCCTCGCCTACCTCTACGGCTCGGCCTCGCCCGGCAAGCAGGCAGCCGCTCGAGCGGCGATCGGTGAGGACCGGGACTTCGTCGTCAGCACACAGGTCCTCCTCGAGCTGTATGTCGTTCTCACGCGAAAGCTCGCGCCCGCACTCCCGGCCGAGCGAGCCGCCGAGATCGTCGGTCGAGCCGCTGACCTGGGAGTGGTGAACGCAGATCGCGTGCTCGTGGAGCACGCCATGGGCACCGCGGCGGAACACCAGCTGTCTATCTGGGGCGCGATGATCCTGGAAGCCGCGAGCGAAGCGGGCTGCGCGGAGCTCTGGACGGAGAACCTCGCCGAGGGGTCCGTCCTCCGAGGCGTCACAGTCGTCAACCCGCTGCGGACGCACGTTCAGTAACACCGGCTGCCGTCATCGGAGGCGGGGCAGAGTTTCCCACCTGACTGCGAGGCTGCTCCTCGCGGCGGACAGGGGTGTTCGTCGTCGGACGACGCTGTTGATCACACCGATATTGGCAACGAAGCTAACGATCACACCGAAATCAGTAGCGGCCGCCGGACAACAACACCCCTGCCGAGCAGCCTCGCGCCCCGACAGCCAGCACCCACTCAGGTGCCGCTGCGGCGAGTGCGGCGCGATCGACGATGGCCGGCATACTCCGGCGCTCGGCCCGAGCAGCAGGACCCGGGACCCGCGGGTCGGGCTCCGCAGCTCGTCGCCCATCCCTCACCGGGCCACGCGCCACACTCGGTCTGGGGCGTCAACCGTGCGGGGCTCGCGAGGGCTCATCCCCCGGTGGAGAACGCGCGGGCTGCAGCCATCGCGGCACGGACGTCTCCGTCTGCGATGACCTCGGTGGGGCTGCGGTCCTCGAGCTGCGGATTCATGCCGATGAACCACGCGCGCGACGTGCCGAGAGTCCCGCTCAACGAGATGCTGAAAGATCTGGAGGGCGCCGCGGAGCTTGCGCTCGACGTCAGGCTGCGGGGGACGCTGCTTCTCCTCGACCCAGCGCGACACGGTCTGGGGGCTCTTGCCCACCATGTAGGCGACCACCTTCGGACCGAGGTTGTCGCTCAGATGCTCGACGATCTGGGCGACGGTCCAGTCCTCCGGACGCTGACTCTCCTTGTCGGAGGAGGCAAGGGATCGACTGCCGTGCGCCGAGCGTGGGGCTCCCATGACGGAACTCCCTCCGGTGCGCTGCCGTAAGAACGACAGCGATTCGACTGGAATATGAGTCCAACCTGACCTGGCTCTGAGGTCTATGCGCGGCGGACCGAGCCCGGCTCGTCGATTCCCAACCGGTGGGCGGACAGCTCACCGACCTCACGGAGCGACCCAAGGTCAGCGGCTGCCGACGCCGCGCTCCGTTCCGTTCCGCGGTCGGTCCCGTACCGTGATTCCACGACGAGCGCCGGCACGTACTCGCGCGTGTGATAGCCGTGCCCGATCGTCGGGTCGTTGCCGTGGTCACCGGTGACGACGAGCAGGTCCTCGCCGCTCAGCCCCGCAGTCAGCTCGACAAGCGCCCGGTCCACCTGCTCGAGCAGGTCGGCGTAACGCCCGGCGTCCTGCTGGTGCCCCGCGAGGTCGGTCTGCTGGACGTTGGCCACCACGAGGTCGGAGCTCTCCTGCGCCTCGAGCGTCCACCGTAGGACATCGGCGGTGTCGACACCGGGTCGCCTCTCCACCGGAAGGTCGCACTCGAGGATGTCGGCAGCCTTGCCGATGAGGGTCACCCGCTTCCCGCGGGACGCGGCCACCTGCGGCAGCTGGCGGGCATGGTCGATCGGCGCACCCAGGTGGAGCACCTCGAGGCCGCCGTTGCGGTAGAAGCCCGACGCCGGGGTGTCCATCCCGACCACTCCGAAGTCGCCGTCACGCACGAACTCCACCAGCGGGCCGTCCGACCGTCCGCCGACCGCGATGACCCGCGCCACCGGCGCGACGCCGCGCACCACGCGGGTGATCGCCACGATCTCCTCGAACGGCAGGTCGTCCAGCCGGCACGAGACGTTCCAGTTGAGGCCCGGGTCGGCCTCGAGGTTGTCGTGGACGAGCGCGGCTCCGTCCACGATGAGCAGAGGTTGCCCGTCCAGTCGCTCGATCCGGTGGCCCGCCGACCGCAGCGCGGCCCCGACCTCGTCGATCCGGTCCGCGAGGGGACACAGCACCACGTGCGACATGTCCGCGCCCATCATCGTCTGGTGGCCCGCGAACGTGTCGGCGCCCGGGTAGCCGAGGTCGACCCGGCGTGCCGTTGCGCGCAGGCCGGCCGGCAGCCCGGTGGGGCCATCCCCGGTCCCAGCCTCGAGCGCCTCCCCCAGGTCCGGCCGGAGCGCCGTCAGCCCGAGTGCCGCCAGGTGCGGGACGGCCAGCGGCCGTCCGCGCTCGCGCAGCGACCAGCCGGCCACGTGGCCGATCGTGTCGGCCTCGACGTCGCCTGGCCGCAGCTCGCCGGCGTCCGGCATGGCGCCGATGCCCAGGCCGTCGACGACGAGGATCGTCGCCGTCATCGTCCGGCCTCGATCCGCGTGCCCAGGCTGTCGTAGATCCCGTCGATCACCGGAGTGCCTGAGGCGGCGCCGGACACGACGGCGACCCGGGAACGCGTGGCGAAGATCTGGGTCCGGAACGCCATGACGGCGGTGTCGCCGAGCCGCACCCGCTCCAAGTCGCCCGCCTCGAGGCCGAGGCGTCGGTAGTAGTCGATGTTCTCCGGCGGGGTGCCGATCAGGCGCCCCCGCACGGCGGCGCCGCGCGGGTCGATGAGCGCGTGCTCGGCGTGACCGCGCGCGTAGAAGCCGCCGCCCAGCACGGCCGCATCCGGCTCGGTGCGTGCGAGCTCGGAGACGTAGACCATCGCGGGGACCTCGGGGAGGTCGTCGCGGCGGGCGTGCTCCGGTGTTGTGCCGGTCAGCGCGTGCCCGGGTTCGACGTGGGTGGCGCCGTGCGCAGCGAGGACGGGGATCGTCGAGCAGCTGGACAGGCTCGGCATCGACACCACCGGATCGATCCCCCGGTCGCGAAGAACGCCTGCCGCAGCCTCGACGAGCTCGCCCGTCGTCGTCAGCCGCGGCTCCCCCGTCACCGGGTCGAGCAGCACGCACGGGAACCCGGTGACGCCGACGGCCCGCACCGCCGCCATCCGGTCGGACTCCTCGAGCAGGACGGCCACGTCCGCGAGGTCGATGCCGCCCTCCTGCGCCGGGTAGGTCGAAGCTGGATCCCCCGCGATCCGCAGGAGCACGTCCTGGACGATCCCGGCGCGTTCCGCGGCGGCAGCCACGGCCGCGAGGTTCGCGCGGTCGTAGACGGTCACGTGCGACGGGCGCCAGGCGAGCGCCTCGTCGAGGGCACGGACCGGGATCTGCACGAGGTGCCCGACGTTGCCCAGCTCGACGCCGGCCGAACGCAGGACCCGAGCCTCCCGCAGGTCGATGGCCGCGGCGCGGGGCAGGTGACGGGCGATCCGGGCGGCGAGCGCCGGGTTGCGCCCGAGCTGCTTGACCACGAACCAGGCCGTGACCCCGTGCTCCGCGGCCACGCTCGCGAGGGCGGCGGCGTTGGCCTCGACGGCATCGGCGTCGACGACGTAGGTATCGGCCTCGACCCGACCGTCGGCGTGCAGCTGGGCCGCAGCGTCGACCAGGAGCGGGTTTCGCCGGAGCAACGCGTCAAGAAACATGGCGTCCCCCCACCTGGTCGAGCGCGCGACGCAGGAGACGGGCGGTGAGCTCGGCGCTCGCCCGCATCGGGTTGATGCGCAGCGTCCACTCCCGCAGGTCGGGCCTGGAGTCCAGTGCGGAGGAGGAGAGCCGGTAGATCATCGGGGCGATCTCGTAGCGCGAGTTCGAACCCACCGGGTACGGGGCGGCACCGAGCTGCGCGGCCGCCGCGCGCACCAGGTCGGCGACCGGTTCCTCGAGCAGTGCCACCACGCACAGGTCCTGGGCGTTCGCGAGCCGCGCGCCGACCACGCCCGGCACGTGGCCGGCGTCGAGGAGCTCGGCGAGCCGGGCCGCCTCCCGGGCCTGTGCGGCCCACGCGAGCGGGACGGTGACGAGCGCGCGCAGCGCCTCGAGCGCCTGATGCCCCTGAACCTGGCCGCCGCCGGAGTAGTTGGCGGCATGGGCGGCATCGACGAGGTCGGCGTCCCCGACCACCACGCCCACCCCCTCCGGCCCGTGCAGCTTGAACAGCGAGAAGGCCGAGGCAGCGGCCCCGTGCTCGACGCCGATGCTCGGCGTGCGCAGGACCGCGTAGTTGTCATCCACGATCACGCGGCGGCCGTGCTGCACGGCGAGGCGAACGACAGCCATCGGGTCAAACGCGTCCTCCAGACTCTGGCGCGTGTGCTGGACGTAGACCCAGGCGTCGTCGCCCGAGCCGGCGAGCGCCGCCCGCAGGGCGTCGTCGTCACCCATGTCCACGCGTACGGTCTCGACGCACCCGTCCGCGAAGGTCTGCGCCGTCGTCGTGTAGTCGGGAGCGTCGTGGACGACGAGACGGCGGACACCCGCCCGCCAAGGGCCGGCGGACAGGGCCGAGCGGATGGCGCCGGTCCCTGCGCCCTGGACGAGGCACGCCGCCTCTCCGCCGAACGCGCGGGCGAGGACGCGTTCGACGCCGGCCGTCGTTCCGGGCCGACCCAGCGGTGGGCGCACGCCGGCGTCGGCCTCGAACGGCGCGGCGCCCGGCATCTCCTCGCACATCGCCTCGACGAGCCGCTGCTGGAGGTCGAACGCTCCGTCCGCGTCCATCACGGGCAGCGGCGTCGTGGCCGGCAGCTCCGGTCTCGTGATCATCTGGTGCCCACCCCCGTCAGCCAGCGGAGCGCGTTGCGCCGGTAGAGCCTGTCGATGTCGTCGATCTCCAGCCCCGAGGATCGCAGCGAGTCGGCGAACGGTCCCAGGACGTGCCCGTAGCCCTGCCCTCCTTCGGACGCGAGGTAGGCGTGCCGGGAGATGTCGTTGCTGAGGAGCAGCCGGTCGCCGTACCCGGACTCGACGAGCGCGAGGATGCGGGTGCGGCGGGCGTCGTCGGGGCGGTAGGACTCCTTGCCGACCGTGTCGAAGGAGAGGTAGCAGCCGGCGGCGAGCAGCTCGTCCTGCTGGTCCTCGTCCGCGCTGAGGTCTTGGTGGCCGATCGCGATCCGGGCGGGGTCGAGGCCCTCTCTCAGCAGCAGGTCGAGCTGGGCGCGCGCGCCGGTGCCCAGGTGGGCGTGCGTGGCGAGCGAGACGTCGGCGCGGCGGGCGGCCCGCGCGGAGGCACGCAGGCCGATCGACTCCGCGGGTGTCGGCTCCTCGGCGTGGGTACCGATCTCGGCGACCACGCCCGCCCGGATGCCGGTCCCGTCGATGCCCTCGATCAGGTCGGCGAGCAGGAGGTCCGTCGCCCTCCCGACGTCATCACCCGGCTCTCCGTCCGGATGGAACCTCGCGTAGTACCAGCCGGTGGCGGCGACGACGTCGACCCCCGAGCCGGCCGAGATCCGGGCGAGGACGGCGACGTCCCGCCCCATCCCGCGCGCCGTCTGGTCGACGACGAGCGCCAGTCCGTGCGCGTCGGCTGCCCGTGCGAGCTCCGCGGTGACCGCGTCCTCGTGGGCGAGGTAACCCTCGGCGTCGTCGCCCGTGCGCAGGTCGAGCGCGAGATGCTCGTGGGCGAGGACCGGGCCGGCGACCGCCGAGGCGGCCACCGGGCCCGAGACGGTGCGGATCATCGGCGTGCCGGGCATGCTCACGCGGCGACCGGTGCGAAGAGGTCGACGAGGTACAGCAGGTTGAGGACCACGCCACCGATGATCACCGCGGCAGGACCGGCGGCCATCCGGACGACGGGCCGGCCCATGGCGTCGTTGAGCAGGTAGAGGCCACCGACGATGAACACGCCCAGCCCGCCGCCCATCGCGAGCGCCGCCATGAGCGAGCCTACGAGGATCGCGAGGTGCAGCGACTCGTGGATCGCGTTGCGGATGTGGTCGGCGGAGTCACGCACGGACGGCCAGTGCTGCAGCCAGCGACCGAGGGCCGACAGGGCAAAGACCTCGACGGCGAAGATCGCCGCGCCCAGGACCGCCGCGATGGTGATCGCGAGCACCGGGTTGTCGACCCAGTGGCCGGTGAGGTAGCCGACCGGGTAGACGAAGGTGAACCCGGCCATCGCGTAGGCGCCAGACGCGAGCGCCGTCGTCGCGATGAGCGGGATGAAGCCGAAGGCCCGGTAGAAGTCGACCTGAGCCGCCTCGGTGACGTTGCCGTCGGCGATGAGGAAGGAGGTGGCCTCGCCGCCGGCGAAGACGTGGGTCGCGGACAGAGCGGCGACGCCGGCGCCGAGGATCGCGAGCCACGGCAGCCCGCGGCGCAGGCGTTCGGCGTTGGGGCCGAAGAGCTGGTCGACCGCCTCGGCCTCCGCTGCCTTCGACGCCCGGGCCGCCTCGATCGCCTCCGCGCCCTGGGTCGACAGCTCCCTCTGTTCGGCTGCCCGTCGCGTGCGGTCCTTGGTCAGCGCGAAGGCGAGCAGCATGACCACACCGAGGGCCATCGCGATGGCCCCGGCGAACATGCTGGGCCACATCTTCATCGTGGCGACGATCGCCACGGCCTCGACGCCGAACGTGATCGCGCCGCGCATCTTGCCGAACTGCTGGGCGACGGCGATGACGGGGAACATGGCGAACAGCCACAGGATCGGCGTGCCGATCTGCTGCAGGGCGGTGATGAAGTCGATCGGCAGCTGCTGCGCGGCGTTGTTGACCGTGGACAGGCCGAACGCGCAGATCGCGCCCCAGCTCAGGCCGAGCGCGGCGGCGAGCCACGGCCAGGGAGCGATGAGGCCGAGGATCTCGGCGGGCAGGAAGATGAGCCAAGGGTTGAGGACGCCCGTGGACAGGGCCATCGGCGCGCCGAGGCCGAAGATGAATCCGGCGGACAGGCCGAAGATGATCGTGGCGGTCGCTGCCCTGCTCGTGCGCCCCTGGATGAAGTCGAGCATGAACGGGCGGGCGCCGTCGTTGAAGACGGCCAGCGCGTAGTGGGCCAGGACGGCGGCGATCGCCGATACGGCCAGCACCACGCCGGACTGCCAGACCTCGAAGCTGATCCCCACCTGCGGAGCGGAGAGCATCACGGTGCCCATGGTCAACGTCCTTCGTCGTGCACGACGAGCGCGCGGTAGATGGTGGGCGCGGCAACCTCGACCTGGTCGACCGAGAAGCCCAGCGCCTGCACGCCGGACTCGACGGCGGCCGTGACGTCGTCGGACGTGGGCACGCGGCGGGCAAACGTGTGGCACTTGTTCGTGCCGAGCAGCCCGACGAGCACGCCGAGGCTGGCACCGGCGCCCGTGTGGCAGGTACCGAGGAAGTAGTCGGCCTGTCCGGAGCGCAGCTTCATCGCCGCATCCATGTCGCTGCTGACGACGACCGAGTCGCTCTCTCGCAGGATCGGCTTCAGGGCATCGGCCACGGCGGACTTCGCCACGCCTCCGACGATGATCTTCATGATGTCTCCTTCGACTGGGACTGGTGCTGCGTCTGGTGCTGGTCGATGACCGCCAGGTGGATCGCGACGAAGCGCCGCTCGGGCTCGGGGACGTCGACCGACAGGCGCTCGGAGACGCGGGCGGCGAGCTCGCTCGCTCGTGAGTCGGCGTCGGGGACGGTGCGTCTGACCTCGTCGTAGACGGCCTCCACGGGTTGCTCGACGGACGTGTCGCCGTCGACCGCCCTGGCGAGCGCGCTGACGAGGTGGGAGACGAACGAGCCGACCGCCTCGTCGTCGAGGGCCCCTCCGGGATCGATGCGGTCGACCTCGTCGGCGACGGCGTCGACGACCGCGTCCGGAACCGTGTCCATGGATCGGTAGACGTCGAGCCGGGCAGTAACCGTGGGATGCATGCGGGACTCCTTGGAGGCGGGGATCAGTAGGTGGGGATCGCGCGTCCGGCGACGACGTCGTCAGCGATGCCCAGCACGCGGTCGCTGCGCAGCGCGTCGAGCACGGCCACCGAGATCGGGGTGTCGCCGGCGAGACGGAGGACGACGCCGCGTGTGTTCGCGTCGCCCACCGAGTCGGGCAGCGGGTGGAGGTCGATGGGCGTGGAGATGTGCGAACCGATCTCGTCGGCGTTCCACACGGTGGCGTCGACGGCCCCGTCGGTGAACGCGCGATCGAGGTGGTTGTAGGACATCTCGATGCGGCGCTCCGCCGGGAGGTCCGGGAAGACGCGGGCCACCAGGTCGACCAGATCGGCCGAGCTCGGGTCGACCGCGACCCTCAAGGTTGCGTCCGTGGGGTCCATACCGCGGCGGACGACCACAGCGTGCGCGGCGACGTAGCTGCCGGGGCCGTAGTCGTGGACGGTCTCGACGTCGTCGAAGGTGCTGGCGGCCAGGGCGGAGACGAGCGCAAGGTCGACCCGTCCCTCGCGCAGCGCGCGGACCCGGGCGACCGAGCCGCGGATGAAGGACAGCGTCAGCGGCATGGCGCCGTCGTCGAAGGCAGCCTGGAGGCCGGTGGCGAGCCCCTCGTACCGACGCGTGTACGGCAGTGGCATCGCGAGCGAGGCTGAGCGCCGGCCGGACAGCTCCCAGAGGTTGCGGTGGTCGATCGCCTCGACGAACGTGCCGAGCCGCCCACGAGCCTTGAGCCGCAGCGCAGCAGCCTCCTCGAGGACCGCGAAGGCGGCCTGGATCGTCCCGCGGCCGCAGTCGAGCTTCTCAGCGAGGTCGTCGACCTTCGGGATGCGGTCACCGGGCGTGAGCGCGGCGAGCTCGCCCGCCAGGCGTGAGACCACGTACCCGACGCGCGTCATGAGAATCTCCGTCGACACCACGGAGAGAGAATATCCAGGATCCTGGATTAATCAATGGGCTGCGCGTCCGTTGCCACCGCGGACAGCCGCAACCGAGGGACGCACCTCGACGGGGGGAGCCGACGCGGGCTCGATGTCAGACCCACCCGGCAGGATCAAGATCGAGGTGGTCACATGTCGAAATCGACACGCAACTCAGGCAAGCCATGGTCCTCGACCGAGAAGCAGGAACTCTCAGCCCTCGCCCGAGGCAATACGCCCACACGAGTGATCGGACTGAAGCTCGGACGGTCCGAGAGCGCCGTTCAGTCGATGGCGTCCAACCTCGGCGTCTCGCTCAAGCCGACGAATCGGCCCCCCTACGGAACGCGAAAGTAGCGGATCGCCCCGAGACCCTGACTGAGCCAGCCCCTCAGCCGACCTCGACCACTCGGTCGGCGGCGTCACGCGTTGCCTGGATGGCCCGGGCGTTGGGCTCGTCGACGTCGCGGACCCAGTCCCGCGCCTGCTGCTCGCTCTTGCCGAACGTGACGTGCCGGGCGACGAGGCGCTCTCGACGCAGCGCGTCGGGCACCTCGACGAACCACGTCTCGCCGAGCACGCCGCGCAACGCGTCCCAGGGTGCGTCGTCGGCGAGGAGGTAGTTGCCCTCGGTGATGACCAGGTCGACGTCCGGCTCGATCGCCACGGCGCCGGCGATCGGTTGCTCCAGCTCTCGCTCGAACCCCGGCGCGTAGACGATGTGGTCCGGGGCAGCCGCCACGCGCTCGAGGACGGAGAGGTAGCCCCAACCGTCGAACGTGTCGATCGCGCCCTTGCGGGCCCGGCGCCCCAGCCGGTCGAGCTCGACGTCCGCGAGATGGAAGCCGTCCATCGGAAGGATCCCGACGACGACGCCCCCCGCCCGCAGGCCCTCCGCGAGCGAGGCGGCGAGGGTCGACTTGCCCGCGCCGGGAGCGCCGGTGATGCCGAGGATCGGGCGGCGTCCGGACCGCGCCTGCCCCTCCCGGGCCAGCCGCGCCGCGCTCTCGACCAGCGCGTCAGACACCGGTCCGCGCCGATCTCGCGGCGGGGCCATCAACCCTTGGGCAGCCGCGGGGCTGCGGCCTCGTCGTTATGGTCACCGCACCATCCTGCGTCACGCGGAACGCGGCGGAGGGGATCGCCTCCCGGACCGCCGCTGTCGATCACGGCGATATCGACAGCGAAGCTATCGATGACACCGCAATCGACAGCGGAGCGCGGAACGAACAACCCGGTCCCCCGCGGCACGCCCGCCCCGCACCCGACCGCCGCCGGCTACCCCCGGCGAGCCGCCTCACTCCCGGGGAGCCGCGACACTCCGGGCGAGCCGGTTCACTCCCGGCGAGCCCCGACCGGGGCGAGGGACTCACCCGAGCCGGCGTGCGACGTCGTCGTGCCGGGACCGTGGCCCCCGTCCGCGCGAGGCGCGCCGCCCTCCCCGGCGCCAGGGGTACGGGAGGTGGGCGCGTCGTCGTCGGGGGCGCCGCGACGAGCGGTGGCTGGCGTGAGGAAGGCGGCGCCGACGAGGACGACCATCGGGACGATCAGCGCGTTGCGCAGGCCGACCTCCTCCCCGAGGAAGCCGAGCACCGGGGGGCCGACGAGGAAGGCGAGGTAGCCCACCGTCGAGACGAGCGCGACGCGCGAGGCCGGCTCCGGCCCGGAGTCGCCGGCCGCGGACAGTGCGAGCGGGAAGCCGAGCGAGGTGCCCAGGCCCCACAGCACCACGGCGAGCCCGGCCACCAGCTGGCTGTCGACGAACGCGACGAGCCCGAGACCCACGACGCCGGACATCGCGCTCCCGGCGAGCACGACCGGGCGCCCGATGCGCTCGACGATCGCGCCGCCCGCGAAGCGCCCCACCATCATCGAGGCGGCGAACACGGCGTAGACGGCGGAGCCGAGGGCAAGATCGACACCGTGGCCGTCGACCATGATCAGCGGCAGCCAGTCGTTCGCGGTGCCCTCGGCGAGCGCCATCGCGAGCACCACGAGCCCGATGAGCAGCAGGCGGGAGTCCTTCCAGACCCGCACGCGCGGCCCGGCGGCGGTGAGCGCCCGGGTGGCGGGGTCGACCCGACCCGTACCACCGGGGACGAGACTCATGCTCGCCAGGGCGACGACCAGCGCGACGGCGCCGACGAGGACGAGGTGGACGCCGACCGGGAAGCCGCCCCACGTGGCGAGCATGCCGAGCAGGGCGCCGATCACCGTGCCGAGGCTGAAGCAGCCGTGCATGACGGGCAGGAACGAGCGCCCGGTCAGCTCCTCGATCGCGGCGCCCTCGACGTTCATCGCGACCTCGCCGGACCCCATGCCGGCGCCGAACAGCGCGAGGCCCGCGGTGATGACGGACTGCTCACCGAGGGCGGAGCCGAGGCCGATCGTCGGCATGCTGAGGACGAGCAGCGTCATCCCGACCACGACGACCGGCTTCCCGCCGAACCGCGTGACCAGCGGGCCCGCCGCGAGGATGCCGACCATCGACCCGACCGATAGGCCGAGCAGCACGAGGCCCATCTCGGCCGTCGAGGCACCGATCGCGTCACGGATCGCGGGCGTGCGCGTCACCCAGGACGAAATGGCGAGGCCGGGCAGGAGGAACAGGGCGAGCAGCGCCAGCCGTCGACGGCCGACCCCCGACTCGTGGCGGGCGATCACCTCGGACATACAACCTCCTAGGGCACCTTCGTCGCGTGCGCGCAGCGTGCTCGCTTCGCCATTCGTGTACGTTCGTACATGTTTCGCGGACAAATGTACACTGACGAGCGGGACGAGGGTACGGCCGACGACGACCGGAGGATGAGATGTCCGCGACAGGACGGGGCACGGGGGCCGCGACAGGACGGGGCACGGGGGCCGCGACAGGACCGGGCTCGGGAGGCGCGGGCGGAGGGAGCAAGGCAGCCGCGCCCGGACGGGGCCCGGGCGGCGCGAGCGGGCGCAGGCGCGGGGCGAACGACCCCGAGCGGCGCGAGCGGATCGTGCGGGCGGCCCTCGACTCGATCGCCGAGGGTGGCGTGCGGGGGACGACGCACCGCGCCGTGGCCGAGCGTGCGGGCGTGCCGCTGGGGTCGATGACCTACTACTTCGACGGGCTCGAGGAAATCTTCGAGGAGGCGTTCCGGCAGCTCGTACGCACGATGACCAGCCAGTTCCGCGCGGCGATGGAGGGGGCCCGGTCGCAGGAGGAGGCGTGCACGGCGCTGGCCGCCCTCATCTCCGACGACGAGTACTCCACGCCCCGCGACACCACCGCCATGCTCGAGCTGTACGCCTACGGCAACCACGACCCGGCCGTCGGGGCGCTGCGCAACGAGTGGACGCAGATGTCCTCCGACGCCCTCGCCCTGCACTTCGCCGAGCCGACGCGCAAGGCGCTGGACGCCCTGGTCGAGGGCTTCACGGTGCACGCGTTCTTCCGCTCGAACCGCCCAGACCCCGAGGTGGTGCGGGCGACGATCGACGCCGTCGTCGCGCGCCTCGAACCACCCCCTCACGAGTGAGGGGACTTCCTCCCCGCGGGAGAGCGGACTGCCTCCCCGCGAGTGAGGGGATTTCCTCCCGGCGAGTGAACGGACTGCCTCCCCGCGGGAGAGCGGGGCTCGGTCCGCTGGGGTGCGTGGAGTGGATCCTGGCGTCGCGCTGTCGCCCAGTCAATCGGGTACGTGTCGAGGCAGTCGCCCGGGGCGTTGACTCACCGCTTCGCCGATTGACTCACCGGCCAGGCCACGCCCCGGGGGTGCCCGCGGCCCGACGAACGAGTGAGCGCCGCCCGGACCGAGGTCCGGGCGGCGCTCACTGGTGAGGAAGATTCCCCGCACTCGTGGAGAAGAATCCCCTCGTTGGTGAGGAAATATCCCCGCACTCGTGGGGTGCGTGTCAGCGGCGGACTCCCAGGGTGTCGGAGCCGTCGCCGTTCCAGTCACCGACGAACACCTCGTCGCCGGCCCGGCCGTAGCGGACCTCGGTGTCGGCCACCGTGGACGTCAGCGAGTTCGAGACCAGGTAGAGGTTCCCGCGGCGCACCGCGAAGGTGTCGACCGCGTCGCCGTCCCAGTCACCGACCAGCACGTCGTCCGACGCACGGCCGTAGTCGAGCTCGACCTCCGCCCAACCAGTGCTCAGCGAGTTGGACACGTAGTACGTGTTGCCGCGACGGACCGTGAAGGTGTCGATGCCGTCGCCGTCGTAGTCCCCGACCAGCACGGTGTCGTCGGCGCGGCCGTAGTCCAGCTCCGCGTCGGCGTTCCCACCGGTCAGGGAGTTCGACAGGAAGTAGCTGTTCCCCCGGCGCACCGCGAACGAGTCACTGCCGTCGCCGTCCCAGTCACCCACCAGCACCGCGTCGTCCGCGCGGCCGTAGGTCAGCTCGACCTCCGCCGCCCCGCCATACAGCGAGTTGCTCAGGTAGTAGGCGTTACCCCGACGCACGGCCAGGGTGTCCGCGCCGTCGCCGTCCCAGTCACCGACCAGCACCTCGTCACCCGGACGGCCGAAGCTGAACTCGTGATCCGCCCAGATGCCCCAGCCGTCGTTCAGGTAGAACCCACGACCCGGCGACGGCGGCACCGGCTCACCCGGCTGCTCGGCACCCTCGGTGACCTCGAAGGGCACCTCGGCGACGGTCGGCTCGGCGCTGACGGTCAGCGACTGCTCGCCGACCTCGGCACCCTCAGGGATGGTGATGTCGACGGTCGCCGTGCCGGTCGTGTTGTAGCCGTCGGACGGGGTGTTGTCGACGTCGGCGGTCCCGACGACCTCGTCGCCGAGGAGCACCTCGACCTCGAACGGCTTGGCGGCCGCCTCGGTCGTGAACGACAGGCCCGAGAGGTCCACCGAGACGGTCTCGCCGGCGGCAGCCGACGTCGGACCGGTCCAGCCGATCGAGCGCTGCTCGTAGGTCGGGGAGAGCTCCTCGTTCGCCGCCAGGTAGTCGTTGAGCGCCTGGACGTCCTGCACTCCGGCGTCGACGAAGTTGCTCGCGTTGTTGGTGAACCCGGTGAACGTGTCACCGCCCGCGAGCAGGAAGGTGTTACCGGCGATGCGGACCTGCTGGTCGTCGGCCACGGGCTCGCCGTCGATCGTCAGGGAGAGGATCTCGTTGCTCTCCGGGTCCCACACGTAGTCCAGGTTCTCGGACCAGCCGAGCGCCAGGTACGGGTGCGAGTCCGTCGCGGTGCGCTGCTGCTGCTCGAGGAGCAGGCGCAGGTCGGAGCCCGGGATCGTCACGGCGCCGATCGTGTTCCCGAAGGGCTGGACGTCGAACGCCTCCTGGTAGGTGACAACGCCGTCACCGTCCGGGTCGAGGTCCGCGCGGATACCGCCAGGGTTGATGACGCCGATGTCGGCGCCGAGGTTGAACTCGTTCGCCGACGCCAGCGCGGCGTCGCCGAGCAAGTTGCCGAGCGTGGACTCCGCGCCACGGTTCGTGCCGTCGGGTGCTCCCGTGCGCGAGCCGCGGTCGAACGGCGCGACGACGGAGCCGACCTGCTCCTGGCCGAGCTCGAGGCTCTCGGCCAGAGCGTCCTGGTAGAGCGCCTCGATGTCCGCGTCGCGCGCGGTCTCCTCGGTGATCTCGATGTTCTCCGCCGTGTCGACCGTGATCTCGCCGGACTCGGGGTCGATCGTCAGCTGGGTGTTGGCGACGTGGCTGCCGAAATTACCGGGCTGCAGCAGCGGGGCACCGGCGCCGGTCTCGGTGGACTTCACCAGGTGCGAGTGGCCGGCGAATGCGGCGTCGATGTCCTCGGACAGGCCCGGGGCGATGATGTCGGCGTCCTCGTGGATGAGCGCGACGACGACGTCGGCTTCGCCGTTGCCCTCGTCGTCGACACCGTCGGACAGCTCGGCGGCGCGCTGGTTCGCGACCTCGACCTCGTCGAGGAACTCGAGGCCCTCGATACCGGCCGGCGAGACGACGTTCGGGGTGTCGGAGGTGACGGTGCCGATGATGCCGACCCGCACGCCGTCGATCTCCTCGATGGCGTAGCCCGGGTCCGAGATCTCGGGCGCGCCGTCGACGTTGGCGCCGAGGTGCGTGAAGTTCGACTCCGGGATCACGCGGTCGCGCAGGTCCGCGTAGCCCTGGTCGAACTCGTGGTTGCCGACGGCGGTGTGGTCGAGCTCCATCGCGTTGAGGATGTCGAGGGTCGGCTGGTCGTTGGCGATCGCCGAGACGAAGGCGGAGCCGCCGATGTTGTCGCCGGCGGAGAGGAACAGGGTCCCTGTCTCGTTCTCGGCGCGGATGCTGTCGACGACGGTCTGCACCTGGGCGGCCGTCTCGATGTGTCCGTGGAAGTCGGTGATGACGGCGAGGTCGATGGTGACGGTGCCGTCGTCGTTCTGGACCGCGAGGGCCGGGGCCGCCGCGGCGACCGAGCCGAAGAGAGCGAGGACGCCGGCGCTGGCCGTGATCCTCACCGTAGAGGGGCGTGACATATGGGGGAGACCTCAGTCTTTCGTCGGGCCGACAGGGGTAGGGCGCGGCCAGGCTATCGCCGGTCCCATGCCGATCCCCGGGTCTCACCGAGCGGCCACCAAGAGTTCACCCGCGGTTGGTCGGTCCGACCTGTGGCTTCACCACGTGGTCACCGGTGCGTGCACGGATTCTCGCGTGCGGAGCCTGGTGCTGAGGCAGTCGGGTAGGCGCCGAGGCAGTGAGGTGCGACGAGCCCGTTGCCGAGGCAGTGGGGTAAGCGCCGAGGCAGTCCCCCGCGTCGATTGACTCGGCGAATACCTGATTGACTCACCGCGCCGGCGCAACGCAAGCCCCGGTCAGCCCGCGCCGGGGCCCCACGACCCCAGTCAGCCCACGACCGGTCACCGCAGTGCCGGGTCAACCCGCGCCGGCGCAACGCAAGCCCCGGTCAGCCCGCGACCGAGTCGTCGCTCGCCCCCTCGCTCGCGCCCTCGCCGCTCTCGGTCTCGGCGCCGCCGGGCGTGACCCCCGTGGCCACACCCTCGACGGCGAGCCGCAGCGTCTCGGCGTCCTGCAGACCGACCATCACGTACCCGCCGACCACCGTCGTGGGGGTGCCGGTGAGCTCCAGGTCCGTCGCGAGCCGACCGTTGGCCCGGATCTGCTCGGCCGTGGCCGGGTCCTCGAGGTCCGCGGCGAACTGCTCGGCGTCGAGCCCGACCTCGGTGGCGCGCTCGACCAGCGCCTCGGTCGTCACCTGCGCGGCCTGCATCGGCTCGGCCATCAGCGCATCGTGGTACTCGGTGAACCCGTCCTGCTGCGCCGCCGCCCACGCGGCCTCCGCGAGGGTGACGGACTGCTGCGCCAGGACGCCGACGTCGCGGTACTCGATGCGCAGGGTGCCGTCGTCGACGAGGTCCTGCAGCTCCGGCATCGACTGGGTGGCCATCGCCTGGCAGTAGCTGCACAGGTAGTCCCCGAAGACCACCATCGTCACCTCGGCCTCCGCCTCGCCGACCGCGGTCGGGTACGCGGGGTCCTCCGCGACGACGTCGACGTCCGTGGTCGGCACGCCCGCGAGCACGGCGGCGGCCTCCTCCGCGCGCTCCCGCTCCTCCTGCGCACGCTCCTGGTCCTCCTCCGCACGCTCCCGGGCCTCCGTCTCAGCCTGGGCGGCGGCGTCGTCGGGCGCGTCCTGCCCGGTGCCGGACTCGGTGGTCGCGGGTTCGTCAGAGTCGGACGAGCAGGAGGCGAGCGCGAGTGCTGCGCCGAGGACGCCGGCGGCGAGCGCCGGGCGAACGGTTCGGGACATGCTTCCTCCGGTTGTCACGAGCGGCCCTCCCAGTCATCGATTGTGCGGTTCGCGCCCCTCGGGCGTGCGGTTCGCGCCCCTCGGGCGTGCGGTTCTCGACCCTCCAGCTTGCGGTTCTCGACCCTCCAGCGTGCGGTCCGCACGGGGTGAACCGCACGCTCGACACCGTCACACCGCACACTCGCCCACTCCGAACCGCACGCTCGAGGACGTCGATGAGCCGCCAGACAACCCCGTCCCGTCAGACGACCCCGTGCGCGAGCAGCGCGTCTGCCACCTTGGCGTAGCCGGCCACGTTCGCACCCAGGACGTAGTTGCCGGGCGCGTTGTGGATCTCGGCGGTCCGCGCCACGGTGTCGTGGATGTGCGTCATGACGACCTCGAGCTTGGCGACGGTCTTGTCGAAGCCCCACTGCTCGCGCGAGGCGTTCTGCTGCATCTCCAGCGCCGACGTCGCGACCCCGCCCGCGTTCGCGGCCTTGCCCGGACCGAACGCCGTCCCGGCGGCCTGGAAGACCTCGACGGCCTCCGGCGTCGTGGGCATGTTCGCGCCCTCGGCCACGGCGATGACCCCGTTGTCGACGAGGGTGCGGGCGTGGTGCTCGTCGAGCTCGTTCTGCGTGGCGCAGGGCAGCGCGATCGTGCACGGCACGTCCCACACCGAGCCCTCGGTCCGCAGCTCCGCCCCGGGACGGGCCTCGACGTAGTCCGACACGCGGCCGCGCCGGACCTCCTTGATCTCGCTCAGCAGCTCGACGTCGACCCCCTGCTCGTCGAGCACGTAGCCCGAGGAGTCGGAGAACGCCACCACGTGCGCGCCCAGCTGCTGGGCCTTCTGGATCGCGTAGATCGCCACGTTGCCGGAGCCGGAGACCACGACGCGCTGCCCGTCGAGCTGCTTGCCCGCGCGGCGCAGCATGCGGTCGGTGAAGAAGACCGTGCCGTAGCCGGTGGCCTCGGTGCGGCCGAACGAGCCGCCCCAGCCGGTGCCCTTGCCGGTGAGCACGCCGGCCTCGAAGCGGTTGGTGATGCGCTTGTACTGGCCGAACATGTAGCCGATCTCGCGGCCGCCCACGCCGATGTCGCCGGCGGGGACGTCGGTGTACTCGCCGATGTGGCGGTAGAGCTCGGTCATGAAGGACTGGCAGAAGCGCATGACCTCGCCGTCGGACTTCCCGTGCGGGTCGAAGTCCGAGCCGCCCTTGCCGCCGCCGATGCCCTGACCGGTGAGCGCGTTCTTGAAGATCTGCTCGAAGCCGAGGAACTTGATGACGCCGAGGTTGACCGACGGGTGGAACCGCAGGCCGCCCTTGTACGGGCCCAGCGCGGAGGAGAACTCCACGCGGTAGCCGCGGTTGACCTGCGTCCGGCCGGCGTCGTCGACCCAGGGGACGCGGAACATGATCTGGCGGTCCGGCTCGATGAGGCGGCGCAGGATCGCCTGCCCCTCGTACTTCGGCTTGAGCGCCACGTCGCCGATCGTGCCGAGCACCTCGTGCACGGCCTGGTGGAACTCGGGCTGGCCCGGGTCGCGGGTGACGACCTCGTCGTACACCGCCTGCAGCTCGTCGATCATGCGGCTCCTGACGTCGGGCCCGGCTCACGCCGGGCGGATGGTCCTTGGTTCTCGCCCGAGGGGTGCTCGCGCGTGGTGCGGTCATGGATGGTGCGGTCGTGCGTGGCGGGCCGGGCCCGCCCGGTGCGCGGGGCAAGGTCGCCCGCGGCCTCACCGGCGCGGCGCACGGGGCATGACGCCCCGCGTCGACCGCGGCGGCCCGGGACGCACCCGGCACTGCTCACAATTGTCTCAGGATCGTGCCAAATGTTCGTCTCGGTCCGCCACACGATCCTCGTTTCAGGCCCGGGACCGTGCTCAGTCCCACAGTGCGGGCAGCACCGCGGCCGACGCCTCGGCGAGCGCGGCCACGTCGATCCCGGTCACGCCCCCGACGGCGAGGGACCCGCCGCCGGTGGAACCGATCGTCGCGCAGGGTACGCCCTGGGCGGCGGCCAGCGCCGTGATGCGGTCGACGTCCGCCGGCGCGCAGGCCACGATCGTCCGGGCCTGCGTCTCGCTGAACAGCGCCGTCGGAAGGTCGATGCCGTCCCGGTCGGTCACGCCCGTGAGATCGATCTCGGCCCCGACGCCGTACCTCGTGGTCGCGTCGACGAGCGCCTGGGCCAGCCCGCCGGTGGCGAGGTCGTGGGCGGCCGTGGCGAGCCGCTCGCCGTGGATCGCGAGCAGGGTCTCCACCAGCGCCTTCTCCTGCGCGACGTCGACGCGCGGCGGCGTCCCGCCCAGGTGGCCGTGCACGGTCTGCGCCCAGGCGGACCCGTCGAGCTCGAGCGCGGTGGCGCCGAGCAGGACGATCGTCTCCCCCGCACCCCGCCAGCCCGACGGCGTGGCGCGGGTGACGTCGTCGTGCAGTCCCAGCACGCCCACCACCGGGGTGGGATGGATCGACGACGACGCCGTGCCCGGCTCGCCCGTGGAGTTGTAGAGCGAGACGTTGCCGCCGGTGACGGGGATGCCGTACTCCTGGCAGGCGTCCGCGAGCCCGGTGATCGTCTCGACGAGCTGCCACATCGCGCCCGGGTCCTCGGGGTTGCCGAGATTGAGGCAGTCGGTGACCGCGAGCGGGCGGGCGCCGACGGTCGCGACGTTGCGCGCCGCCTCGACGAGCGCCTGGGCGGCGCCGGCGCGCGGGTCGAGGAAGGCGTATCGGTGGTTGGCGTCGGTCGCCAGCGCCACCCCGCGGTCGGTGTCCTCGTCGATGCGCAGGACGCCGGCGTCGTCGGGCTGGGCGAGGGCCGTGCGGCCCTGGACGAACCGGTCGTACTGGTCGGTGACCCAGCCCTTGTGCGCCTGGTTGGGGTCGGAGGCGACCTCTCGGATCTGGGCAGCGAGCCGCTCCGGGTCGGTGGGTCGCTCGAGGTCGGCCGCCGAGCTCGCGACGATCGGGTCGAGCCACGCCGGGCGGGCGTAGGGGCGGTCGTAGACGGGGCCGTCGTGGGCGACGGTGCGGGGTTCGACGTCGACGATCCGGCGCCCGTGGTGGTCGATCGTCAGGCGGCCGGTGCCGGTGACCTCGCCGATGACGGAGGTCTCGACCTCCCAGCGCTCGGTGACGGCGAGGAACTCCTCGAGCCGCTCGGGCGCGACGACAGCCATCATCCGCTCCTGCGACTCGCTCATGAGGATCTCGCCGGCAGTGAGGCTGGGGTCGCGCAGCAGGACAGTCTCCAGGTCGACGTGCATGCCGCCGTCGCCGTTGGAGGCCAGCTCCGAGGTGGCGCAGGAGATGCCGGCGGCGCCCAGGTCCTGGATGCCCTCGACGAGGTTCTTGCCGAACAGCTCCAGGCAGCACTCGATGAGGACCTTCTCCATGAAGGGATCACCGACCTGCACCGACGGGCGCTTGACCGGGCCGCCCTCGTCGAACGTCTCCGACGCGAGGATGGAGGCGCCGCCGATGCCGTCGCCGCCGGTGCGCGCGCCGAACAGGACGACCTTGTTGCCGGCGCCGGACGCGTTGGCCAGGTGGATGTCCTCGTGGCGCAGCACGCCGATCGCCAGGGCGTTGACGAGCGGGTTGCCCTGGTAGACGGGGTCCAGGTCGAGCTCGCCGCCGATGTTGGGCAGGCCCAGGCTGTTGCCGTAGGAGCTGATGCCCGCCACGACGCCGTGCGCCACGCGGCTCGTGTCCGGGTGGTCGGGCGCCCCGAACCGGAGCTGGTCCATCACCGCGATCGGGCGGGCGCCCATGGCGATGATGTCCCGCACGATGCCGCCGACGCCGGTCGCCGCGCCCTGGAACGGCTCCACGTAGCTGGGGTGGTTGTGGGACTCGACCTTGAAGGTGACGGCCCAGCCGTCTCCGACGTCGACGACGCCCGCGTTCTCGCCGATGCCGACGAGGAGGTTCTGCTTCATGGCGTCGGTCGTCTTGTCGCCGAACTGGCGCAGGTGCCGCTTGGAGGACTTGTAGCTGCAGTGCTCCGACCACATGACGGAGTACATGGCGAGCTCGGCCGAGGTGGGGCGGCGGCCGAGGAGGTCGGTGATGCGGGCATACTCGTCGGCCGTGAGGCCGAGCTCCGCGTAGGGCATCGGGGTGTCGGGGGTCGCGGCGGCGTCGTCGACGGTCTCGTCGTGGCGCGGGGCGCTCGGCGCGGCGTCGTGCTGCGGGGCGCTCGGCGCTGCGGCGGATGCTGGTGAATCTGCGGACATGCGGGCGACCTCACGGACTCGCGGGCTGGGCTGGTGGTCGGCCCGGTGGCTGCGCGCCGTTCGTGCGGGCGCAGGCGCCACCGGTGCCTGGGCTGGTGCCGAATCTACCCGGGGCGTCCGGCGGGGCCCGATCCCGTCCGCGCCACGGGCCGCCGAGAGGGTCGGCGCGGCTGCCGAGAGGGGCGGCGCGGCTGCCGAGAGGTCGGCGCGGCTGCCCAGGGGTCCGAACGGCTGCCTGCAGCGAGCTCCGCCGCCATTACCCGGGTCCCGTGCGCCCCCTCCCGCGCGGTCAGATGTCTCCCACCGCGCAGCACGAGCGCCGAGCCAGTCACGTAACCACCGAGTCAATCGACGCGGGGCACTGCCTCGGTGGTTACCTGACTGACTGAGCGCTAGGACTAGCCGTCGTCATCGGGCGCGGTCCGTCCATGTCCGACGACGGCCGCCGGCTTCGTCTCGATCCCATCGGGCGAACGTCAGTCGCGCGCGGCCTGCTTCGCATCCTGGGCAGCCCGCTCGTCGTCGAGGGTGCGGTTCTTCGCGCTCTCGATGTGCTCCCGCATCCGGTTCGCCGCCTGCTCGGCATCGGCCGCGCTGAGCGCCTCGAAGAGCCGCCGGTGCTCCCGGGCCGCCCGGTGCGCGTGCGACACACCCGCCTCTCCGATCAGCCGGAACCTCTGAAGCTGTCCGCCCAGCGCCTGGTAGGCGCGCTCGGTGAACGGGTTGCCCGCCTGCTTGCTGATGAGCGCATGGAAGGCCTCGTCGGCGAGCCAGCACTGGCGGAGCGCCTCGCCGTCGGCCGCCGCCCCCACCCGCTCCATCACCGCGATCGTCTCGTCCAGCTCGGCGAGGAACTCCGGGGTGCTGCGGGGGGTGGCCTCTGCGGCGAGCGTCGGCTCGATGAGGAGCCTCGCGTCCATCAGCTGAACGATCTCCTTGGGAGTGAGCAGCGGGGCCACCTCGTACCCGCGCAGCGCCTCCCGACGGACGAAACCCGTGTGCTCCAGGCGCGCGAGCGCCTCCCGCACCGGGGTCGGGCTGAGGTCGAGCTCGCGCGAGAGCTTCTCGATGTTGAGCCGCTGCCCCGGAGGTCGCATGCCGTTCATGAACTGCACGAGCAGGATGTCGTGCACCTTGTCCGCGAGAGGCACGCGGGTCGACCGCCGTCGCGACGGCGGCACCCGGGCGTCTTCGATCCGGCCTGTCACCATATCCCCCCACGATAATCGGGCGCTGTGAATGCTGCACCCTGATGGGCGGTGGAGAATTCCTGATGACCACCGAACCTGTCAGCGAATTCGTCGGCGCTGTCCTCGGGCATGAATCCGATCGTCTCACCGCCGGACGCGTCCCAGAATCGAGTGGAATTGTCCGAGACCCCGTACACGGTGGCGAAACCACCCGGAAGGTCGTGGCTCAGTGCTGCCCGGACCAAGCGAACACTGTCCGGCACGCTCAACCACGTGCGGAGCTGGTCGGAGTTCTCCGGCTCCGCGCGGCAGACACCGATACGGAGGCACACCACCTCGAGCCCCCACTTGTCGTGGTACAGCCGCCCGATCGCCTCCCCGAACACCTTGCTCACGCCGTAGTAGGTGTCCGGCCGGACGTCCGAGTCGACGCTGACCATCTCGTCGGCGGAATGAAATCCCGTGACGTGGTGGGAGCTCGCGTACACCACGCGTCCGACCCCAGATTCATGTGCGGCCTCGAACACATTGTACGTACCGAGGATGTTCGCGGAGAGGATGGCGGCGAACTCGGCCTCGTCCGCGCGACCACCGAGATGGACCACCGCGTCCACTCCGGCGGACGCCTGCCTGAGCGCCGCCAGGTCCTCCAGCGTGCCTCGCACGAGCGTCTCGCCGTCGGCCACGTCATCGATCTCGGACCGAGAGAAGAGTCGAACCTCGTCGTAGAGTTCTCGGAGCGCGGGGCGAAGTGCAGCGGCCATCCGGCCCGATGCTCCGGTGAGAAGTAATGCAGTCATTGAGTCCTCGCGATTCGGCGGGTCAGGGGGTTGGTCGAGTGCTGACGTGAGCGGGAGGTCCGGACG
This sequence comes from Georgenia sp. Z2081, assembly GCF_055326445.1. Taxonomy (NCBI): domain Bacteria; kingdom Bacillati; phylum Actinomycetota; class Actinomycetes; order Allobogoriellales; family Allobogoriellaceae; genus Georgenia; species Georgenia sp. Z2081. The sequence goes on along the minus strand of NZ_JBUZNK010000001.1, from coordinate 531,407 downwards.
GATGGGCCGGGCCATCCCGTGGTTCACGACATCGGAACGGTGCCGCCGCCGGGTACGGACACCTCGAGTCCGGCCGCCCGGTAGGCGTCCGCGGCCACCGTCGAGACGAGGAAGTCGTACAGCGCGCGGGCGGGCACCGACGCGTTCGGTGCATGCCCGAGCCACAGGTCGACATGATGCTGGGCGTCCGTCGGCAGCGGGCGGATCTGGTGGCCGCCGCCGACCGAGGCCAGCTCGATGACCTGCTGGACGGCGAGGTCGGCCCGCCCGTCGTACAGCGCCTCTGCCGTAAACCCCTTCTCCACGACCGTGGCGGTCGCGTTGACCTCGTCGGCGATCCCGAACCGGTCGAGCAGGGCGGCGAAGTGCTCGCCGCTCGCGCCCGTGCGCGAGTAGGCGACCGATCGTGCCGAGCGGATGGCAGTCACGAGCTCGTCGATCGTCCCCACCTCGGGGGGCTGGGCACCCGGTGCGGTCGCCACACCGATCCCGGACCGCACGAGCGGGGTCAGGCCGGGCCGGTCGAGGATCCCGTCGGCCGCCAGCTTCTCGAGCGCACCGCCCACGCCGAGCACCAGGTCGGGCCGCTCGCCGTCGGCGATGAGGCCGGTGAGCACCTTCGTCGGCTCGTAGGTGGGGGCGACCTCGTGGCCGCTGGCCCGGGTGAAGGCCGGAAGGACGGTGTCCTCAAGGATGTCGCGGACCGCGAGCCCGCTGAACAGCGTCACCTGCGTCGATTCCACGGTGTTACGTCCTCTCTCCACGTTGGTTGTTCGCATACAGGCGCTCCCGTTCGTCCTGCGTCAGTGGCGACGTCTCGCGAGCGCCGACGAGCAGGACGATCCGGGCCATGTGCTCGATCTCCTCGGCGACGTCGACGGCAGCGAGCGCACGGTCCGCCGCGACGACCGGACCGTGGTTGCGCAGCAGCATGCACGCGTCGCCGCGCGCGACCTCACCCGCACGATCGGCCAGACGCTCGTCGCCCGGGGCGAAGTAGTCGACCAGCGGCAGCGCCACGACGCGCATCGCGTAGTACGCAGTCAACGGCGCCATCGCGTCGTCGGGGTCCAGCCCGCCGAGGCAGGAGACCGCCGTCGCGTGGAGCGAGTGCGTGTGGACCACCGCTCCCGCCGTGGGACGGCCTCGATAGACGGCGGCGTGGAGGAACGCCTCCTTGGAGGGGCGCGCATCCGTGAGCGGTCGCCCGTCGAGATCGACGACGGCGAGCTCTGAGGCCTCCACCGTCGAGAGGCTGCTGCGGGTCGGGGTGACGATGATCCGCTCCCCGTGACGGACGGACACGTTGCCCGTGCTGCCGTGGCTGAGCCCGCGGGCGGCCACGGCACGAGCGGCCGCGACCACCTCGTCGCGAGCCTCGTCCTCGCTGCCCTCGCTCACCGTGCGGCTACTCATGCGTGCCCCATCCCTGGTCGACGTCCACCGCGCGGGAGAACATCGCGACATCGCCGAAGTTCCCGGACTTCAGGAGCAGCGCGAGTGGTTCGGCGCCGATCGCGTAGATCCACGGCACCCCGGTCGAGACCTCGCCCCCGACGGCGGCGCCCGCGACCTCGAGCGCGTGGACGATCGCCCCGGACGTCTCTCCGCCGGCCGAGACGAGTCGCCGGACCCCGCGGTCCACCAGTCCGACGGCGATGCGGGACAGCGCACCCTCGAGGAGCGCGGCCGACTCCGCGGTGCCGAGCCGCGACTGCACCTCGCGGAGCTCATCCGCGGGCAGTGACGTGTAGATGAGTGGTGCCGGGCCATCGGGAAGGGCGTCCGCCCAGGCCAGCGCGCCGTCCGCCAGCACCGCCGGGTCGTCCGCCGTGAGGGCGTCGACCCGGTAGGTCGGGTGACCGCGGCGCTGCAGATCGGCGATCTGCGCTAGGGTCCGCGCGGAGCAGCTGCCGGCCAGGACCGCGGCCCGTCCGTCGCCGACAGGGTCCGGCGCCGTCGCCTCGTCGGAGGACGTGGCGGCGGTCCGGAGCTCGGCCATCGCACCGCCGAGGCCGGCCGCACCGGCGACGAGCGGCTGGTCGGCGACGGACTCCGCGAGGACGCGGAGGTCATGGGCCTCGACGGCGTCGGCCAGGACATGCCTCGACCCGCCGCCAGCCGGCTCGGTGATCGCGGCGCGGACCGCCGGTGTGCCCTGGCGGATCGTCGCGAGCGGGAGCGTACCCACCGACCGCCCGCTCTGCGCCTGCAGGACGCGGGGGAGGTAGGAGTCCGTCATCGGCGTGAGCGGATGGTTCGCCATGTGCGTCTCGGCGAGCAGGACGTCGTCGACGAAGAGCTGCCCCGCGTAGACCGTGCGGGCGTGCTCGGGCGAGCTGGGCGTGGTGACGACGACACCTGCCCCCACGGCGTCCGCGAGCGCGTCGAGGACGGGGCCGATGTTGCCCTGCGGGGTGGAGTCGAACGTGGAGCAGTACTTGAGGTAGAGCTGCCGCGCTCCTTGGGCCCGGAGCCACTCGCCCGCCCGGAGGCTCTCCTCCACCGCCTCGAAGACCGGCGCCGTCCGGGACTTCAGCGCGACGACGATCGCGTCGTGCTCCGGCAGGTCGATGTTCCGCGGCGGCGGTCCGAAGAAGAGCAGGGTCCGCAGCCCCGCACGACGCCAGGCCAGAGCGAGGTCGGTGCCGCCGGTGTAGTCGTCGGCGATCGCGCCCAGCGGCGCGTCCGTGGAGCGGGTGTCGAGCCTGTCCTCGGCGGGTCCTCCCCGGGCGTCCGCCGAGCGTGCCCCGGGCTCGTCCGCGGAGAGCCCGGAGGCGGAGAGCCCGGCGAGCGCGTCCCGCAGGGTCGCGGCCGCGCTGCTCGGGCCGGAGATCACGGTGACCCCGAGCGCCTCGGCGAGCTGGGCCTGCGCCGGTGAGAGCGAGTACTGCGCGAGCAGGACAGCGTCCACGCCGGCCTCGCCGTCGACGAACGGCCGGCACGCGTCGATCAGCACCGTCGCCAGCGCGGACGGGTCGTCGGCCTTGGCCGCCGCGAGGGCGGCGGGCACTGCGAGGCCGCGCACGTCGACCTCGGTGCCGGCGTCGGACACCGCCTCGGTGAACCGCTGCACGGAGTCGGCGAGCGCCGACTCCAGGGAGGCGACCACCAGCACGGTGCCGTACCCGCCGGTCGCGGCCTCCTCGAAGGCCGGACCGTCCGGGGCGAGCACCGGGATGTCCGCGACGGTCCCCTCGGCCACCGTGCCGTACATCGAGCAGGTGAGCAGCACGGCGTCGGCGCCGCCGTCGACGGCGTGCGCGATAAGCCTGACCATGCGCTCCCGGAGCGGCTCGGTCAGCTCACCGGCGTCTGCGGCGTCGGCGAGCAGCCGTTCGTCGAGCAGGTTCCAGACCGTCGCGTCGGGCAGTGCCTCGGCGAGCGCGTCGGTCGCGGGCGGGATCGCCACCGGTGTCGCGCTGATGAGTGCCACCGTGCGTTCGTCGCGTGTCATCGGACCGCCTCCTTGAGTCGCTGCAGGACACCGGCGGACGTTCCCGCCGGGATGAACTCGCACCCGAACCATCCTGTGTAGCCGGACGCCCGGACGTGCTCGACGACGTAGTGCCAGTCGAGCTCCCCGGTACCGGGCTCCGTCCGCCCCGGCCCGTCTCCGATCTGGATGTGCTGCACGAGCGGTCGTACGGCGTCGAAGGTCCTCGTCACGTCGCCCTCGGCGACCTGGGTGTGGAAGACGTCGAAGAGAAGGCCGACCGGGCCGCCGACGGCCTTCGCGACGGCCGCTGCCATGGCCTGGGACCCGAGGACGAATCCCGGTGCGTCGCGCTGGTTCTGCATCTCGAGCACGATGCGCAGGCCGGTCCCCTCGGCGCGCGCGGCGGCCCAGCCGATGTTGTGCACGTACCGGGCGAACGCGTCGTCGCGGGAGACACCGTCCGGGATGCGACCGCCCACGACGTGCACCGTGCGGCAGCCGATCTCACCGGCGAAGTCCAGCCCCTCGTCGACCAGGTCTCGGAAGGTGTCGACGTGGTCCGGGAGGCACGCGGCGCCGCCCGCGGTGGGTGAGCCCGAGGGGCCCTGCGCGACGTTGAGGAGGACGGCCTCGAGCCCGTTCTCCTCGAGCAGCCGGGCGGTCCTCGCGGCCGTCAGGCCCCCAGGAGCCGGGAGCTCGACGCCCGCGAAACCTTCGTCCGCGGCGGCGGCGAACCTGCCCTCGAGAGGGTCCTCCGTGAAGAGCCACTTGAGGTTGGCGGCGAACCGCGGCTCGTGTGCGTTGGTCATCATCGGCCCGCTTTCATTCCGTCGGAGGGGCGGGGACGGCGACCTCGTGCTCGACGGGGAGCCCGTCGAGATGCGCGATCACCTGCGCGGCGGCCATCTCCGCGGACCGGCGGCGAGCCTGGGTCGTGGCGCCGGCGACGTGCGGGACGACCACGAGGTTGGGGGCGCCGCGCAGGGGGTCGTCCGGCGCCATGGGCTCGGTCTCGAGCACGTCGAGCGCCGCCCCCGCCAGCTCGCCGCGCTCCAGGGCGCCCGCGAGCGCACGCTCGTCGACAATGCCGCCGCGCGCGGTGTTGATGAGGTAGGCGTCCGGCCGCATCAGCGCGAGCGCATCGGCGTCGATCAGGTGCCGCGTGGCAGGCGACAGGCCGAGGTGCAGGGTGACGAAGTCGGACTCGGCGAGGAGCTCCGCCAGGTCCCGCGGCTCGACGCCGAGCTCGGCGGCACGCGACTCGTCCACCACCGGGTCGTGGACGAGCACCCGCATGCCGAAGGCGCGCGCCAGAGAGGCGACCTCCTGCCCGATGCCACCGAACCCGACGATACCGAGCGTCGAGCCGGAGAGCTGTCGTCCGCTGGCCTGGACCCACCGGCCGTCCCGTACCTGCGCGGCGGACGAGACGATGTTGCGCGCGCACGCCAGGACGAGCCCGATCGCGAGCTCGGCGACAGACCGGCTGTTGGCGCCGGGCGTGCAGCACACCACGATTCCGCGCTCTCCGGCGGCAGCGAGGTCGATGTTGTCGTAGCCCGCTCCCGTCCGCGCGATGACCCCCAGCGACGGCGCCTCGGCGATGAGGTCCGCCCCATACGGGTCGGTGCCGGCGATCAGCGCGTCGGCCTGCGCGAGCGCGGTCGTCAGGTGCCCGTCGTCCGTGCGGTCCTGCGGCCTCGAGTAGCTCACCTCGCACCCGGCCGTGGTGAGCATCGCGTCGATCTCGTCGCCCGGTCCGAGATAGCCCGTGGTGATCAGTACGCGACGGTGTGGCATGTCTTCTCCTGCTGTGTGATCGTGCGACCGACTGGCGGTCGGGGTTCGTGTGCGTGGGGCGCGGCCGTGCCTGCGGACGGCCTGCCGGACGCCCGGTCGGGCGGCCCGCGGGTCACGCGGTCATCCGTCCGGCAGGTCCGAGATCGACCGGTCCTCCGGCCCCGCGGCCGAGGCGAAGAACGTCACCTGGGCGCCTTGCGGCCGTACGCGGACGACGCGTCCTCCCTCGACGCGGAGCGGCACGTCGTGGCCGGGGACCAAGGTCGCGTCGTTGTCTGTCATCCGGGACCGCAGCCGTTCGATGCTGGCCCAGCTCGCCTCGGCGTCGAGCGTCATGTCGACCTCACCGGTGGTGAGCTCGTAGACGTTCTTCACGGAGTCGCCGGCGAAGATCACCGGTCCGCCGCCCGTCTCGACGCAGAAGGCGACGTGTCCCGGGGTGTGGCCCGGCACGTCGAGGACCTCGATGCCGGCGCACGCCTCATCGCCGTCGGAGACCAGACCGAGGCCGCCCCGCCGAGCGGTTAGCGCGGCGACGTGGAGGCTCGACTGGTGCGGTGTGCCGACCGGAAGGCTCTCCGCCCAGGCGAGCTCGCGACCGCCGATCCACACGCGTGCCGATTCGAAGGTCGGGAAGTTCGCCAGGTGGTCCCAGTGCGAGTGGGTGACGAGGACGTCGGTCACGTCGCCCGGTCCGAGGCCCAGGCGCTCCAGCCCGGCCGCGAGCAGCGGCGCGTAGGCCGGTGGCCCGGTCTCGACGAGCACCACCCGCCCCTCGCCGCGGAGCAGGTGGACGCTGCTCCACCCGAAGGCGCCGTGGGTCGAGGACTTGCCGGGGAATCCGTCGACGACCGGTTCGAGGTCATACATGGCAGCCTCCTCTCGTCCTGTTGGATCCCCCCGCCACGAGGGCGGCAGCCGGACGCACGGTGCGCGTCGTCGTCCCTGCCGTCGGGCCCTCGGCTGCGACGCCGGGGTCCACCGGGCCGGACCTCATCGGTAGGTCGCGAGCATCGAGGTCACGAGGTCGATGTACCCCTCGGTGTCGATCTCGAGGAGAAGCTCGGCGTTGGGCGCACGCCCTGTGACGCCGTCGAAGTCCGCGAACGTGGCCCCGCGGGCGAAGCGCCCCTCGGACTCGACCATCATGGGCAGGCGCCTCGTCGTGAACAGCTCGGGCCTGAGCAGGTACGCGATCGCGGGGCCGTCGTTGAACCACAGGCTCGAGTCATCCTGCAGCCCGCGCTCCTTGTCGACCATGTGGTGCCCGTTGAACATCCGCCAGAGGAACTGCCCGGCCTCCGTCGTCGAGTCTCGGAACTCCATCAGGCGCGAACCGGGCACGCCCGCCTTTCGACACACGTCGAGCCCGGCCTGCACCAGCGGAATGCCGGAGTCGTAGACCAACGCCGCCGCGAACGGGTCGTTGACCAGGTTGAACGTCGCCGCCGGAGTCGTGTTGCCCCAGGTCAGTACCGCACCGCCCATGAGCACGATGCGCTCGATCCGGTCGACGACGTCCGGCGCCGCGACGATGGCTCGTGCGACGTTCGTCAGGGGCCCGAGCGCAACGATCGTGACCGGGTCGGTAGCCGAGCGGATGAGAGCCGGGTAGTCGACGGGGTCGAGCGAGCGCGTCGCGGTGTGCTCGAGCGCGCCGCCGAGGCCGTCGTTGCCGTGGACGTGGTACGCCGTGACCGGGTCCCCGAACATCGGCGCCGTCGCTCCGCGGAAGCGTGCGGCCGTGGTCTCGCCGGCCAGGTCGAGGACACGCTGCATGTTCGCGGTCGTCAGGCTCTCCGGGACGTTGCCGTACACGCTGACGAAGGCATCGACCTTCGTGCCCGCAGCGAGCAGCGTCATGATCGCGACGGTGTCGTCGATCCCCGGGTCGGTATCTACGATGAGCATCTCTCACCTCTCAGGTCGTTCATGGACGTTGACTGGTGGCACCTCGGTGGGTTTCGCCGACCTCGGCCTAGACGAACGGGGAGAGGGAGGCGCCCACCCCCATGAGTCGTAGCGCGACGGCGCCTGCGAGCAGCACGACGATGGCTGTGACGAAGCCCCAGTCGATACCGCGGAACCTCGGGTCGAGGAGGAACGTGCGGTCCTCGAACGCGCCGAAGCCCTTCGACTCGAGCGCCATCGAGAAGACGTGGGTCGACCGGATCGTCGAGATGAAGACGGGGATGACGATCGGCGCCATGTTCTTGAGGCGCTTGATGATGTTGCCCGCCTCGATGTCGAGGCCGCGGCTCCGCTGCGCCTGCATGATGATCTGCGCCGTACCGAGGACGGTGGGGACGAGCCGGAGGGCTGTCGAGAGCGCGAAGGCGAACCGGTATGGAACGCCGATGCGCACCAGGCCGATGAGCAGCTCCTCGTTCGTCGTCGTCGAGAGGAACATCAGCCCGGCGATGATGAGGCAGACGACCCGCAGGCCGATCGAGACACCGTGGACGATGCCCTCCAACTTGATGAATCCGATCAGCGGTGTCTCGCCGCCCTGGATGAGACCGAACATCACGATCGTCCCGATCATGATGATGACGAGCAGCACGGCGAAGCGCCGGACGTTGGGCCAGGACCGCGACCACGTGACCAGCGCGAGCTCGAGAACGAGGAGCGCCAGATTCGCGATCGGTGACATGAACAGGAAGGCCAGCACGAAAAGGCCTGCCAGGACGAGCATCTTCGTCCGCGGGTCGAGCCGGTGGAAGATCGTGTCCTTGTCGAGGTACAGGTAGAGGTTCATCGCGCACCGCCCCCGGTGATCTGGAGCATCTCGTCCACCGACAGGACGGTGTGGCCGAGCTCGTTGGACAGTGAGACGACCGGCGGCGGTACCAGCGCCATCCCTTCGAGCTGTTCCTCCTGCGCGAAGACCTCGCGCGTCGTGCCGTCGCTGACGACCGAGCCATTCTTCATGACGACGACGCGGTGCGCGTACTCGCACACGACCCACATGGCGTGGGTGACGACGACGATGGTCGCGCCCATCTCCTCGTTGAGCCGGCGGACCAACTCCATCATGCTGCGCTGCTCGTGGTAGTCGAGGCCGGTCGTCGGCTCGTCGAGGATGAGCACCTCGGGGCGGAGCGCCAGCGCCGAAGCCACCGCCACTCGCTGTCGCTGGCCCTTCGTCAGCGAGAACGGGTCCTCTTCCTCCTGGCCGGACATCCCGACGGCCTCGAGCACCTCGGCGACACGCACCTTGATCTCGTCGTCGTCCATGTGCCGCTTGCGGAGGGCGAACGAGACCTCGTCGAACACGGTGTCGGAGAAGATCTGGTGGTCCGGGTTCTGGAAGACGTACGCCACGTGGCTACCGATGCTCAGCAGCGAGTGCTCGCGGACATCCTTCCCGTTGACCGAGATGCGTCCGGTCGTCGGCTGCAGAAGCCCGTTGAGGTGCTTGACCAGCGTCGTCTTGCCGGAGCCGTTCTGACCGAGGAGGGCGACGAACTCACCCTGCCGGATGGACAAGGTCGCGCCGTCCACCGCCGTCAGGCCCGTGGGGTACTTGTGCGAGAGGTTGTCCAGCACGATGACGTCCTCGCCGTAGGACGCCGCGCGGTCGGCATCCGCCGCGAGGAGCGCACGGTGGGCGTCCACGTCGAGCTCGAGGCCGTCGGACCGGTACCGATCGACCCCTTCCTCGACCGTCAGCGGTCGCTGCCGCGTCTCGACGCCCAGCCGCGCGAACAGCTGTGGGACCTGCAGCGGCATGATGCGCAGCTCCTCGAAGAGCTCCGCCTCGCGCAGGATCTCCTCCTTCGCACCGATCCGTACGACCCGGCCCTGGTCGACGAGTGCGATGCGGTCGCTCATCAGGGCCTCGGTGGTCTCGTGCTCGACGACGATGAGCGTCACACCCGAGTGCGCCAGACGCCTGGCGATCGCGAAGACCTCGTTCTTGCCGACCGGGTCGAGGTCGGTGGTGGGCTCGTCGAGGCACACGACCGTTGGCTGCGCGGCGAGGATCGAGGCGATCGCGAGCCGCTGCTTCTGCCCGCCGGAGAGGGTGGCCGGCTGCCGGTCGTTGTACCCCGTGAGCCCCACCTGCTCGAGCACGGTCGCGACGCGCTCCCGGATCTCCTCGCGGGGCATGCGCATGTTCTCCAGGCCGAAGGCGACCTCGAGCTCCGCGTTGGTCGAGAAGAGCTGCGCCTCGAAGTCCTGGAACCCGAGTCCGACGACCTCGGCCATCTCGGCGATCCGCCGGTCGGACACCAGGACACCTCCGACCATGACCGTCCCCTGGAACGACCCCTTGGCGAGCCTGGGGACGATCCCGTTCAGCGTCTGGCAGATGGTGCTCTTGCCGGCGCCGGACGCTCCCATCACGGCGACGAACTCGCCCGCCTCGACCTCGAGGTCGACCCCTCGCAAGGTCTCCTCGGGCGCTCCCCGGTAGGTGAACCGCACATCCCGCAGCTCGACGGCTGTGGTGGTGGCACTCGTCATCGAAAAGACTCCTCTCGCGTCCGCGTCGTCATGGACAGAGGCTGGTGTGCTGCGGACAGGGCGATCAGCACTTTCAGGTTGGTGTGCCGCCATGCCGTGAACACTTCGCGCATCGTCGCTACCTCCGAGCTCGAGCGGCCGGTGCCCGTACGAGAGCTCGAACCCAGCTGGCCACGCTGCCGCTTCCGACCGATGAATGATCCTATAGTATTTGAAGCTCTGGTCGTGTCAACCCCTGCGGAACACGACCACCCGCGTCGCCAGCCGCACCATGAGCGAGCGCGGAACGCACCTCCGACGGCCGAGCTCGAGGACGGGGGGACCGCCGGCCGCGACACCCAGGAGGGCGTCGTGGCCGGCCGGCACCATGCGTGAGTTCGACCCGCTCCATGCGGCGCCACACCCGAAGCATCCGGCCGTGCACTCCCCACCCCACGTAAAGCTGCAGATCGGATCGCGACGGTTGACCCCGCAGGCCTGTTCAAATACTATACGATCTACCTCGAGCGCGCCAAGGATGCCTGCGCTGGACGCGCGGCTGCGACGAGCCCCCCACTATCCCGACGTCGAAAGTGGCAATGATGCGAGAGATATTCACGATGTGGCGGCACACCAACATGATCGTGCTGGTCGCTCTGTCGGCTGCGATGTACGCCGCGCTGCTGATCCCGTTCCAGAGCATCCCGATCATCCCCGGCCACGTCTCACTCCGGGTGGCCGACATCCTCCCCGTCGCCCTCGGCATGCTCTTCGGGCCGGCGGGGGCCTGGGGTGTAGCGATCGGCAACCTCATCGGCGACTTCTTCGGCACCCTCAGCCCCGGGGCCATCGGCGGCTTCGTCGCCAACTTCGTCAACGGCTTCCTCGCCTACAAACTGTGGAACGCACTCAGCCCCCGCAACGACATGGGCCTCAACCTCACGAGCACGAACCGCGTGGTGAGGTACCAGGCGATCCAGGTGGTGCGTCAGTGCGCTCTCGCGCTCATCCTCACCTTCTGGGTGGCCCTGCTGCTCGGCCTCGCGCCGGCAGAGTTCTACTTCATCGCCGTCCTGGTGCCGGGCTGGCTCCTCGCCGCCGTCGTCACGCCGTTCGTCATCCGCATCGTCTACCCCCGGCTGCACAAGTGGGGGCTGCTGTGGACCGACATCCTCGAGCCGGAGGAGGTCTCGTCCGGACGGTTCCGCAAGGTGGGCTTCATCCTCACCGCGATCGGCGCGATCGGTGGCGTCGTGACCATGCTCATCCTCCTGTACGTCGCCGATGCCGGATCCGGCACCACCCTCGTCAGATTCGCACCGCTGCCGTTCATCCTCCTCGTCTTCGCCGGCTCGGTGATGTGCGGCGGCCGTGAGCAGGTGGAAGCGCTCGCGAACGAGACGCAGCGGCGTCACTGACCGGCACCACCTCCGACCGGGACGGGGGCGGGGGGGGGGAAGGGGGGGGGGGGGGGGGGGTAGGGGGCACGGGATGTGTTGGA
>NZ_JBUZNK010000001.1:18529-520208 GCF_055326445.1 Georgenia sp. Z2081 | reverse complement strand
GGGTCCCCAGCACACACACCCCCCCGGGGGGGGGGGGGTTCCCCCCCCCCCCCCCCCCCCCCCCCCCCGCCCCCGTCCCTCACGTCCTGTCGACAGTCCGCGCTCGGAGCACACGCGCCTCTCACTCCCGGGCGAACCCCATACCCCGCCGGTGTTCGCGGGCGCTGCTGCCGGAGACCTCCGGGTGCCTCTGCCGGAGCCCACCGGGGGCCTCTGCCGCCGGGCGGAGAGACGCCCCGCCGGCCGCGCGGGTGCACGGTCGGCGGGGCGTGACGGGGCTCAGCTCGAGCGCGTGCCGCGCTGCGCCCCCACTGTCTCTACGTACGACCGCGCCACCGCCGGGGTGTCGATACCCAGGAGCACGTCGACATTGGGGGTCTGCTTCCAGCGGTCGATCATGTGCACCACCGTCTGCCCCCTGGTGAACTCACCGTGGAGCTCGATGTCGACATGGAGGTGCCGGACCTCGAACCAGCCGGGGTTGATCGCGTAGGCGATGCATGGCACGTCGTTGAGGTGCATCCCCTCGTCCTTCCACTCGGGCATGTCGAGGCGATCCTCCTGATTGTCCGGGTAGCCGATCATCTCGCAGAGTGCTCGAGCGGCATCCGAGCCGGACGTCCACAGGCCCTCGAGATTCTCGACGGACAGCGCGAACTGCCTGCTGACGTCAAGACCGACCTGCGTCAGCGGCGCGCCGGACCGGACGAGGATGTGCGCGGCCTCGGGGTCGTTGTAGATGTTCGCGCTCGCCACGGGCGTGACGTTCCCCCACGTCAACGCTGCGCCGCCCATGTAAATGATCCGGCGGACCGACTGTGCGACCTTGGGCTCGATCGTCAGCGCGAGCGCGACGTTCGTCAGCGGACCGAGCGCCATGATCGTCAGTTCCCCGGGCTCGGCCATCACCGCATCGACGATCGCCTTCGCCGCTGTCCGCGTCGGGGAGGAATCCGCGTCCTGCTCCGGGAAATCCCAGAAGCCCAGGCCGCCGACCCGGTGGATGTGCTCGGCGAAGTTGGGCTCTCCGACCAGCGGCCTGGCGGCGCCCTTGTGCACCGGGATCCCGGTCCTCCCCGCCACCGCGAGGATCTTGTGCATGTTCCGTGTCGCCGTGTCGACGTCGACGTTGCCGAAGACCGTCGTGATGGCCTCCACCTGGAACTCGTCGGCGGCCAGGGCCCAGAACAGCGCCGCAGCGTCGTCGATCCCAGGATCCGTGTCGATGATCAAGCGCTCCATTGTCACTCCATACCTCTCGCAGGTGTCCGGTCGTTGCCGAACGTTCTGACGCGGGCGAGGCGACCGACACGTCGGCCTGTGGCCTCGCGTCGCCGTGGCGCCCCGCACGTGCACAAAGGCGTATGCACGCCCCTTCGAATGCCATCGCAAATCCTATAGGATAGGAAGATCGTTTCATAGATGCGGCCGCTCGGGCAGTGAGACGTCCACCCGCGACCCGGGCTCGGACACGGCTCCTGCGCCGGCCCGTGCCGACCGTCGTCGAGCACGCATCGCACGTCGCACGGGCGGCTCCCACTTGGCCGTCGGACCGGCGATCGCCACCGCCGCGCTCGTCAGCGCGCTCGACCTCGGCTGCCCTGGATAGCCTGGCGACGTGAGCGGAGGGGCGGATCGTGAGGACGTCGGGCAGTCCACGCAACGGAGCCCCGCGACGGAACCGTCCACCTCCCATGGCACGGCCGACGCCCCGGAGCATGCCACTCCGTCTGAGCCGGTCGCCCGCATCACCTACCTGTACCTGCGTCTCATCCTCATGACGCTGCCGGCGCTGCTGCTGCTCGGCTCGGTCCTCGCGTTCTTCTGGCTCGGCGCGATCGAGGAGTCGGTCAGCGCGTACTACCTGGGCCCGATCCGGGACATGTTCGTCGGCGTGATGATGGGGATCGCGGCGTGCCTCGTGGCCTACCGCGGGGCCTCGGCGCTGGAGGACTTCAGCCTCGACGTCGCGGGCTTCTTCGCGATCTTCGTCGCCCTGGTCCCCACGTCGATCGGCCCCACGCTCGACGCCCTCGACGCCGCCGCCCGCCACGAGATGATCACCGCCCTGAGGGCCACATGCGTGACGGTCCTGGTGATGTCGGTGGTGTTCGTCGTCGTCGAGGTGCGGTTCGCCCCGTCCCGGCCGGCGCCGCTCAACAGGCATCGGCTCACGCGGGTCGTGGCGAACGTGATGAACGCGGTGCTGGTGATGTTCGTCGGGCTCGTCGTCTGGCGACTGGTCGAGGGGGAGGACTTCGCCGGCGTCCACGTGTCCGCCGCAGTGCTGCTCATCGTCAACCTGGCGATCGCCGTGGCGAGCCACGCGTGGCCGGAGCTGACGGGCGGGCCGCACGCCTCCCTCGACGCCGGACGGCGTGACCTGCGGCGCCGCTACCGCCTCATCTTCTGGCTCATGGTCGCCGGGGCGCCCCTCTTCGGCGTCCTGCACCTGCTCGGCTGGGAGTACCGGCTGCTCGCCGTCGAGTGGTACGAGATCGCGCTGTTCGTATGGTTCTGGGCGCTGGAGACGCGGCGGACGTGGGCCCGCGGACTTGCACGCCGACGACGCGGCGCCGCCCGATAGGTCGTTCGCCCACGACGGCATGTCGGCACCGCGCAGAGGACCAACCGCGCGTTCGGGGCGCGGCCGACGGAAGCCGGCAGGCGTGACCAGGACACGGTCCGCGGCAGACCGCATCTACGGAACGAGCGTCACCACGTCCGGGAATCTGGCGGCGAGCGCGTCGTCGAACGTCGCGAGCCGGCCCCCACGGTGCCGTGCGAGAGCGACCAGATAGGTGTCGGTCACCTGCCGGTGTCCCAGCGTCCCGGTCATGTCGACGTCCCGGTAGGAGAGGTCGTCCGGCCAGAACACGCATGCCGGATGCGTCCCGAATCCCTCAAGGAGCGCAGCCGCGGCACGGCTCCCCTCACCGGTCCGGACCAGGAAGCGCGTGAGCGCGCCCTCGACGACCGGGCACAGCGCGAACGACTCGACGCCGTCAACCCACCGCTCTGCGCGGTCGTGGTGCTCGTGCTCGGCGACCGCCAGGGCGATGAGGACGTTCGCGTCGAGCAGGACGGTCACGAATCGTCGTCCAGTGCCGCTGCGACCTCGTCCGCGGTGACCTGCCTACCCACCGACAGGACGGGAAGACCCGTTCGTGGGCTCGTCCCGATCTCGACAGGCGCATCGAGCTGCGCGAGACCGCGGACGGTGAGATCGGCGAGCACCGACGACAGCGACGTGCCACGGGAGCGCGCGAGCTCCTGAGCACGGCGGTGCACGGCCGGGGGCAGGTCGACGGTGGTACGCACATCTGAATCATAGGTGATGCAGATATGATGCACAGTGCGCGTCACCGCTGCTCCCCCAGCTCACGGACGGGGCGGAGACGCGGTCGCGGGCCGCGGAGCTCCGACTCGATCCGCGCGACGACGACCTCGGGGCGAGCGGCGTCCTTGGCGTCGAGCCTGATCATCGTGTCGCCGAGCGCCTCGATCGCGCGCTGCCGGTCACGCTCCGCGATCCGCTCAAGCGACCGCTCCCGCGGGTCCGCGTGGGTGTACTTGTCGCCGCCGTCGAACTCGACGCGGAGGTAGCGCGTCGACCCGTCCCGCCGCTTCCCGTCCGGGATCGCGAGGTCGGTGAAGAACGTGCCGATCGCCGTCTCCACCGGGCACTGTGCGATCACGTCGCGCCTCCCCCACCGCAGGACCACCCACCGGGTGTGGCTCTCCCAGTGCGACTCCGCCCACGGGCTTGCCCAGGTCAGGGCAGTGATCGCCCTCCGTCTGCCTCGCGCGCCGGCAGGGAGCTCGTCGACGAGCCCTAAGAGCTGATCGCGCGCGAGCTCGGCGGCGCGCTCGGTATCGGGGCGGTGATAGCGGTCGAAGCCGCCGGCGACGCGAAGCAGATCGTCTGCCGTGACGAGGGCGTCGCGCGGGTGGGCCGAGCGCACGATGTCGAGGACCGTGCGGTGGGGCGACGTCACCGGCAGCCCTTCGAGATGAACGACATCCTCCTCGGGGAGCGCCGCGACGTGCCGTACATGATCGAGGTGCACACCCTGGCGCCGACGCGTGGGGCCGCACAACTCCGGGCGGTCGGGGACGCCCCAGGTGCGGATGCCGTGCAGCAGCGCGGCCGTGTAACGCGAGAGAGCCTGCGACGTCGGACGTGGCCAGGCGCCCGCCCTGCTGCACGGAACCAGACGAGCGGGAGCAGGTGCCATGGCATCGAACGGGAGCACACCGATCGCGACCCTCCCGGCCATGACCTTCGACTTCGCCGTCGTGCGGCTTGACGTTTGGAGGTCCTCGCACACGCGAGTGGCGCCCACCCGGGAGACGGGTGGGCGCCACGTGGAGTCACTGTCCCCATGAGGGGTCGGTCAGGATGCTCAGAGCACCCCGCCGAGCAGGCCCTCGTTGTCCTCTCCGCTGTCCGAGTCGACGTCGTTGCCGCTGAGGGTCCCGTTCAGGATCTCGGAGACATCGAGGTCGACGCCGTCGAGGACAGAGTTGCCGCTGGCGATGTCACCGAGGTCGACGGCGTCGTTCGCGATGTCGCCGATTGACAGGTCACCACCGTCGACGCCCGTGTTGTCGTTCACCTCGGTCTGGGTCTCGTCCGCGGAGTGCTCGTTGCTGTCCCAGGTGTCCGCGCTGGCCATGCCGGCACCACCGATCAGCAACGCACCGCTCGCCGCGGTGACCGCCAGGGTCTTCATGGTGTTCCGCATTGTCCTGCCTCCATCATTCTGTTGGGGTCGGAGGGCATAAGTGGTTCGGAACGCGGCGGCATGCGGATGGGTCGGATCTGAGATTCTTTCCTGGAGCGCCCGGAGCGGTCGCGCGAGAGACCACAGATGCACCCGGACCATCGGCGGCATCACCCCATGCCCTGGGGGGCGTTGATCAAGCGGTTCGGGTTCGTCATCGGCGAGTCTCCACTGCTATGCCTCTGACGGCGCCAGTGGGTGGGCTGCTCGACGTTCGGGGCCTGGCAGCCGATGCGCAGGATCGAACCTCGTCGCGGCGTCGCCGCGTCGCACCCCGCGCACCCCCGACTCAGGCGGGAGCCCCCGGCTGCTCGGCGGTGGCCCTCTGGGACTGCGCCTTGGCCTGCGCCCGGAGGGTCTTCTCGTCCACGGGCGCCTCGCCGGACGCACGCAGCCGCCGCTGGTACTCGCGCGTCTCCTGCTGCCGCTCGGCCTCGCCCGGCCCGGCGATCGGCGCGCCGAGGTGCTCGGGCGAGTAGCCGAACGCGTCCACGAGAGCCTTGGCGTGCGGCCGCAGCCGCGCGAGCAGCCGCTCCACGTAGCTGGTCACGGTCTTCGCCCGCTGGGCGGTCATCCGGCCGTTGACGAGGTACCACGCGAGGTCGTCCTCGATGACGGTGAGGCCGTAGAGGTCCCGCACGGTGCGCAGCACCTCGAACGTCTCCTTGTCCCGGACCCGCGACAGCGCGTCGGTGAACGCCTCCCACGCGAGCAGCTCCCCGTGCGCGCGGGCGGCCGCGATGATCCGGTCCTGGTGGGAGTTGAAGACCTCGAACGCCTTCTCGTCGGACATCCCCCGGGCAGAGCGCATCCCCATGACGATCTCCTCGACCATGGTCTCCACGCGCTCCTCGAGGAGCTCGCGCTGCACGTCCGCGGAGCGCAGGTGCCCCGCGGAACGGGCCTTCGACCCGGAGTCCCGGATCGACTGGGCCGCCCGACGCAGCGGCGTGCGGTGCAGGGCCGTGTCGGCGGCGCGCGCGGCGACCCACCGCACGGTGCCCGCCACGTCCATCTGCATCATCTCCTTGCCGGCGTCGGTGAGCAGCCGCTTCCCGACGAGCTGGAGGAGCACGTTGTTGTCGCCCTCGAACGTGGCGTAGACGTCGAGGTCGGCGTGCAGGCCGGTGAGCCGGTTCTCCGCCATGTAACCGGCGCCGCCGCACGCCTCGCGCGCCTCCTGGATCGTTTCGAGCGCGTTCCAGGTGGCGAGCGGCTTGGTGGCGGCGGCGAGGGTCTCGAGGTCCTGCCGGTCCTCGTCGGTGTCGTGACGGCCGGAGAAGACGTCGTCGAACCGCTCGAGCAGCTCGGCCCCCAGGAACGTCAGCGCGTACGTGCGCGCGATCCGCGGAAGCAGCCGCCGCTGATGGCGCTGGTAGTCGAGCAGCACGACCTCCTCCTGCGGGTCACCGCCGGTGAACTGGCGCCGCTGCTCCGCGTGCGTGACGGCGATCGCGAGCGCCATCCGCGCGGAGCCGGTCGCCGCGTTGGACAGGGACACGCGCCCCTGGACCAGGGTCGAGAGCATGGTGAAGAACCGGCGGCCCGGGGACTCGATGGGCGAGGAGTACGTGCCGTCGGCAGCGATCGCGCCGTAGCGCGGCAGGAGGTTGACCCGCGGGATCCGCACGTGGTCGAACCACAGGCGCCCGTTGTCGATGCCGTTGAGGCCGCCCTTGACGCCGTCGTCGGCGCTGCCCACGCCGGGCAGCAGCACGAGCGACCCGTCGGGCCGCTCCTCGCGCACCGGCACGTACATCGCGTGCACTCCGTGGTTCACGCCGTCGACGATCAGCTGCGCGAACACGACCGCCGCCTTCCCGTGCAGGGCGGCGTTGCCGAGGTACTCCTTCTGCGCGGCCTCGACCGGCGTGTGGACGACGATCTCGTCGGTGTCGGGGTCGTAGGTGGCCGTGGTGAGCACGCCGGAGACGTCGGAGCCGTGCCCGCGCTCGGTCATCGCGAACGCGCCGGGCACGCTGAGGTCCATGGCGCCGGGCAGGAAGCGGTCGTGCTGCTCGGCGGTGCCGAGGTGGAGGATCGCCGACGCGAACAGCCCCCACTGGACGCCCGCCTTGATCTGCAGCGACGGGTCCGCCACGACGAGCTCCTCGAACGACGCCAACGAGCCGCCGTGGTCGTCCTGGCCGCCGAGCCGTGCGGGGAACGCGCGCAGCGGGTCCCCGATCTCGGTGAGCAGGTGGAGCTGGGTGAGCACGCGCTCGCGGTGCTCGTGGTGGGTCAGCCCCTCGATCTTGCGCATCCGCGGGTCGAGCGCGAGGTCCCGCGCGGCGGAGCGCAGGTGCCACCAGCGGCCGCCGAGCAGCCGCGTGATCTCGGCGCCGTCGATACGCGTGTCGGCCCGCTGGACGCTCGCCGGGGTGTGCGCCGATGGCGTCGTCGTGGGCGAGTCGTGCGTGGGGCGGATGGGTGTCTGGGTCACGTGACGTCCTTGTCGGTTCGGGTGGTCGGGACGGTGCGGGGGCGGGTGTCGCTGCGGGCGCGCCGCAGCACGCCGACGGCCCCGTCCCACAGCCAGGAGGCGATGAAGGCGGCGAGCTCGTCGCGGTCGATGCCGGCCACGGCGGTCTCGAGGTCGAGGTGGGTCAGTCCCCCGACGCCGGAGCTCACCTCCGCGGCTGCGTCCGGTCCGGAGGTGGCCGGGGCCGCGGAGGAGGCGTCCACGCCGATCCGCTCGAGCTCGGCGCGGGCCGCGAGCCAGCGGTCGGCGACGGACCGCACGGTGCCGGTGACGCCGGACGCCCACAGCGTGGCGCGGGTCGCCTGCTCGGGCGAGACGTGCTCGACCTCGGCGTCGTCGTCGAGCCCGAGGACCGCGGGGACGAGCGTGCGGGCGATGACGACGTCGACCTCGGCGACGAACCCGCGCACGTCCCCGGCCGCCTCCCCCGTGGGCGAGGTGACGAAGGCGTAGACGTGCGGGGCGTCGTCGACCATCTGCAGGTAGGCCGCCACCATCGAGTGGATCCGCTCGCGCGGGCCGCCGGTGCGCGCGGCGGCCTCGGTCAGCTCGC
This sequence comes from Georgenia sp. Z2081, assembly GCF_055326445.1. Taxonomy (NCBI): domain Bacteria; kingdom Bacillati; phylum Actinomycetota; class Actinomycetes; order Allobogoriellales; family Allobogoriellaceae; genus Georgenia; species Georgenia sp. Z2081. Next base: position 512,386 of record NZ_JBUZNK010000001.1, on the reverse strand, counting down.
GGAGCATGCGGTGCAGGACGTGCTGCCCCACGGCACGCTGCAGCCCGGCCTTGTCCGTGAAGTAGCGGTAGAGGATCGACTTCGACGTGCGCATGTGGGCGGCGAGGTCGTCCATGGAGACGTCCGGCCCGCGCTCGTGGACGCAGCGGCGCGCGGCCCGCACGAGCTCGAGTCGCCGGGCGGCGCGGTGGTCGTCCCATCTCGTCGTCCGGCCGTCGGCGCGCGGTGCGGCCGCCGTCGTGCGGCCGTCGGCGCGCGGCGTGGCCGCCCCGGGCGCAGCGGCGCCCGAGACATCCTCGGTCCCGGCCTGTACCATGTACCCAAAGTATCAGGTACTTTGAGTACCGGCCAGATGCGCCCGTGCGCACCGTCGTTCCAGCACGCGTTCCAGCACCGTCGTCCCAGCGAAGCGAGGACCCCCACGTGATCCCCATGCCCACCCCGCGCCGCGCCGCCGTCGTGGCCGCGAACCGCACCCCGTTCGGCAAGGCCGGATCGGCCTACGACTCCCTCAGCACGAAGGACCTGCTCACGGCCGCGCTCGAGGGCCTGGTGGCCCGCACGGGTCTCGCCGGCGAGCGGCTCGACGAGGTCGTGGCCGGCGCCGTGCTCAAGCAGCCCAAGGACTTCAACCTCACGCGCGAGTCCGTCCTCGGCACCGCGCTCGACCCGACGACCCCCGCCTACGACGTCCAGCGCGCGTGCGCCACGGGCATGGAGGCCACGGTCGGGATCGCCAACAAGATCGCGCTCGGCCAGATCGACGTCGGGATCGCGGGCGGCACCGACTCCGCCTCGGACGCACCCATCGTGGTGACGGACAAGCTGCGCCGGGTCCTGCTCAAGGCGTCCCGCGCGCGGTCGACGGCCGACCGCCTCAAGGCGTTCGCCTCGCTACGCCCCCGGGACCTCGCACCCGTGGCGCCCGACGTCAACGAACCACGCACCGGCCTGTCCATGGGCGAGCACCAGGCACTGACCACCGCCGCCTGGGGAATCACCCGCGAGGCACAGGACGAGCTCGCGCTCGCCTCCCACACCAACCTCGCCGCCGCCTACGAGCGCGGCCTGTTCGACGACCTCATGACCCCGCTGCGCGGCCTGACGAAGGACGAGGGCCTGCGCCCGGACACGTCGTTGGAGAAGCTCGGCAAGCTCAAGCCGGTGTTCGGCACGAAGAACCTGCCCGAGGGTGCGCCGCCCGCCACGATGACGGCCGGCAACTCCACCCCGCTGTCCGACGGCGCCTCCGCCGTCCTGCTCTCCTCCGACGAGTGGGCGGCCGAGCGCGGCCTGCCGGTGCTCGCACACGTCGTCGACGCCCAGCCGGGCGCGGTCTCCTTCGTCGACGGCGCGCAGGGCCTGCTCATGGGCGGCGCGTTCGCCATCCCCGCCCTGCTCGAGCGCACCGGGCTCACGCTCGCCGACTTCGACCTGATCGAGATCCACGAGGCCTTCGCGTCCACCGTGCTCTCGACCCTGGCCGCGCTCGAGGACGAGACGTTCGCGCGCGAGCGCCTCGGCCGCAGCGAGCCGGTCGGCACGATCGACCGCAGCCGCCTCAACGTGGCGGGCTCCTCGCTGGCCGCCGGCCACCCGTTCGCCGCGACCGGCGGCCGGATCGTCGGCACGCTCGCCAAGCTCCTCGCCGAGCGCGGCGAGTCCCAGGTCCGCCCCGGGGAGAGGGCCCTCGGCCTCATCTCCGTGTGTGCGGCCGGCGGTCAGGCCGTCGCGATGGTCCTGGAGGCGGCGTGAACGACTCCTACCTCTCCTTCGTCAACGGCGGCGCCGGCAAGGCGGTCGCCAAGCAGCTCGGCCTGCCCCGGCCCGCCGTCCTGCGCCGGACGGCGGACCTGACGGACGTCGACTCCCCGCTCGTGCCCGGGCCGGTCGTCGTCCTCACCGACGGGTCCGACGCCGCGCGGGTCGACGCCGACGCCCTGGTCGAGCACCTGCTCGCCTGGGGCGCCGACGTGCGCCGCGACACAGGTCCAGGCGGCGCGCGCAAGCTCGGCGCCGTCGTCCTCGTGGCGACCGGCCTCGAGCGCAGCGCAGACCTCACCGACCCGGCCCTCGCCGTCGGCGGGACGATGCGGGAGCTCGCGCCCAGCGCGCGGGTGCTCGTGCTCTCCCGCGCCGCCGGGCCGGAGGACTCCCCCGGGCTCGCGGCCGCGCGCGCCGGGGTCGACGGGTTCGTGCGCTCGCTCGCCAAGGAGCTGCGCGCCGGTGCGACCGGAAACGGGATCGCCCTGGCCGGCGGTGCGTCTGCGGGCGATCCGTCGCCGGCGGGGGCCGCCCGGTTCCTGCTCTCGGCCCGTTCCGCCTTCGTCGACGGACAGATCCTCACCGCCGGGCCCGGAGGGCAGGCCCCTGCGGACTGGGCACGGCCGCTGACGGGTCTCGTCGTCGCCGTGACGGGGGCCGCGCGCGGCATCGGCGCGGAGATCGCCCGGGTCGCGGCCCGCGACGGCGCCCACGTGGTCGGGGTCGACGTGCCCGCGGCCGGCGAGGCCCTGGCAGCCACGGTCAACGCGGCGGGCGGGATCGCGCTCCAGCTGGACGTCACCCGCGACGACGCCGCGGAGCGGATCCTCGCCGCCGCCCACGCGCGGTACGGGCGGCTCGACGTGGTCGTGCACAACGCCGGGATCCTGCGCGACAAGCTGCTCGCCAACATGACCGAGGACCGGTTCGCCGACCTGCTCGCCGTCAACATCGCGGCACCCGTGCGGATGAACGAGACGTTCGCCGAGCCGGGCGCGCTCGGCGACGCCGCGCACGCGCCGCGGATCATCTCGCTCGCCTCGACGTCGGGCATCGCGGGCAACCGCGGCCAGACGAACTACGGGTACGCGAAGTCCGGGATCATCGGGATGACGCAGGCGCTCGCGCCGCTGATGGCCGCATCCGGCGGGACGGCCAATGCCGTGGCGCCGGGCTTCATCGAGACGGACATGACGGCGAAGATCCCGGCGGTGCCGCGGCAGGCGTCCCGGCGGATGTCCTCGCTGCAGCAGGGCGGGCTCCCGGTCGACGTGGCCGAGGCGATCGCGTTCCTCGCCTCCCCGCAGGCCGGCGGCATCAACGGTGAGGTGCTGCGCGTGTGCGGCCAGCTCCTCGTGGGGCGGTGAGGCTGTGACGACCCCGACCCCCGAGTCCACAGGGGACGGCGCCCCGACGACGAACCCCACCCCGAGGTCGTCGAGCGTGCGGTTCTCGACCCTCGAGGGTGCGGACGCCGGGCCGCCGTCGTCGTACCGGATCGAGGACGTCGGCGACGTGCCGCCGCTGGGCGAGACCTACCTGGCGGTGCTCGCGCGCTCCGCGCGGGCCGTCCTCGCGACGCGCTCGGCCGCCGGGCTGCCCGAGGTCGCGCTCACGGCCGGCCCCGTGCGCGCCGAGCCCGAGCACCTCACGGCGTACCAGCACCTGCTGGGTGCGCGCGTGGACGACACCGTCCCGCCGGGCCTCGTCCACGTGCTCGCCTTCCCCCTGGCGGTCAGCCTCATGGCCCGGGCGGACTTCCCGTTCTCCCCGCTCGGCGCGATCCACGTGGCCAACCGGGTCGAGCAGCTGCGCCCGGTCGAGCTCGGGGAGGAGCTCTCCCTCACGGCCTGGGCGCACGACGCGCGCGAGCACCGGCGCGGCACGACCGTCGAGCTGTCGGTGCTCGCCCGCACCCTCGACGGCGAGGCGGTGTGGTCCGGCCGGGCGTCGTACCTGTCCAAGGGATCGGTTCCGGACGGACTCGAGCGAGGGCCGGCTCCCGAGCCGCGACCGACCGTCGACCTGCCCGAGCGGCCGCAGGCCCTCTGGGCGGTCTCCGAGTCCGACATCCACACATATGCACAGGTCTCGGGGGATCGCAATCCTGTCCACACGTCCTGGCTGGGCGCTCGTGCGTTCGGGTTCCCGAGGCGGATCGCGCACGGCATGTACACGGCCGCCCGGGCCATGCACGCGATGGGTCGACCCGGCGCCACCGCCTGGGACGTCGACTTCGGCAGCCCCGTGATCATCCCCGCACGGGTGGCATTTGCGCAGGTCACGGACGCATCGGAGCCGTCTCGGAGCACCCCCGACGGCGAACGGCCGGCCGGCGACGCACCTCACGGTCCGATCACGTCTCGGGCCGTGGTATGGGACCCGAAGCGCGGCAAGGTCCACCTCACGACCTCCGTGACGACCTGGGCGGTCGACCGGGACGGCTAGTTGTCCACAGCCTGTGTCCACACCCGTGTGCACGGAGCCGTGGACAAGCGGAACATCCTGTGGAACACCTACGGACACCGTACGGATACCCGTCGGACACCTGGGCGTGGTGATCCGTCCGGAAACCGGTTGGGCGCCGCCGGGGTCCCGCCGGCACCGGACGTCCGGTCCGGCGACGGTTAACCGGTTGGGTGCCGCCCCGGCGCCGACCTACCGTTGCCCTCATGTCCGCCACCCTGCGCGCGCTCGGTCTGCGCGCCTCCCGAGGTCCGCGCGAGCTGTTCGCCGATCTCGATCTCACCGTCTCGCCCGGCGACGTCTGGGGGCTCGCCGGCGCGAACGGCGCGGGCAAGTCCACGCTCCTGGCCATCCTCGCCGCCGCGGACACGGGCGCATCTCGCTCGCCGGCCCGCCCAGACGGCGCACCGAGGTTCTCCACCGACGGTGGCCCGGGGTCTCCCGCCGACGGCGCACCAGGGTCTCCCGCCGACGGCGGCGCGGGGACTCCCGCCGACGGCGGCCCGGAGGTCTCCGGTCAGGTGCTCCTCGCTCCCCCGACGGCGTCCGTCGGCCTGCTCACCCAGGAGCCCGACTGCCGGCCCGGCGAGACGCTCGCGGGAATGATCGGCCGGCGCACCGGCGTCGCGCCGGCGGAGGCCGAGATGAACGCCGCCGCCACGGCGCTCGCCGCCCCGGAGCCCGGCCGCGGCGCGGAGGACCGGTACGCCGCGGCGCTCGACAGATGGCTTGCGCTCGGTGGCGCCGACCTGGCCGAACGCACGCAGGAGGTCGTCTCCCGCCTCGGGCTCGGAGCGGATGTCGACAGCGCGATGACGACGCTGTCCGGCGGTGAGGCGGCGCGCGCGTCGCTGGCCGTGCTGCTGCTCCAGCGCTACGACGTCCTGCTCCTCGACGAGCCCACCAACGACCTCGACCTCGCGGGGCTGGAGCAGCTCGAGCAGTTCGTCGTCGGGGCGCGGCAGGGCATCGTCGTGGTCAGTCACGACCGCGAGTTCCTCGCGCGCACCACCACCGGCATCGTCGAGATCGACGCCGCCCAGCACCAGGTGACGGTCTACGACGGCGGCTACGACTCCTACCTGGCCGAGCGCGCCCTCGCTCGCCGCCGGGCGAGGGAGGCCCACGACGAGTACGCGGGCAGGGTCGCCGACCTGCGCGCGCGGCACCAGCAGCAGAAGGAGTGGACGTCGACCGGCATCCGCAACGCCCGCAAGAAGGCCACCGACGGCGACAAGCACATCATCCACGCGGCCAGGGCCCGCACCGAGAAGCTCGCGTCGAAGATCTCCCAGACCGAGCGGGCGATCGAGCGGCTCGAGGAGGTCCCCGAGCCGCGCAAGGAGTGGGAGCTGCGGATGAGCGTCACGGAGGCGCCGCGCTCGGGGACGGTCGTCGCCACGCTCGACGACGCCCGCGTCACCCTCGGGGCCCCGCCATCCGGGCCGACGGCCCCCGTCACCTCGTCACCGGCCGACGGCGACACACCCCCGGCTCCGGCCGACGCCAACGCCAACGCCAACGGCCACACGACCCCGCCCCCACCCGCGCCCGGCTCCTTCACGCTCGGTCCGATCACCGCCCAGATCTCGTGGGGCGACCGCGTGGTGCTCACGGGGGCGAACGGGTCGGGCAAGACGACGCTGCTTGCGATGCTGCTCGGGCGGATCGCGCCGGAGCAGGGGCGGGCGTCGCTCGGGTCCGGCGTCGTCGTCGGGGAGGTGGACCAGGCGCGCGACACGTTCGCCGTGAACGAGCCTCTGACCAGGGTGTTCACCGATGCCTCCGGACTCGACCCGGAGGCGTCCCGCACCCTGCTCGCCAAGTTCGCCCTCGCCGGCGACCGGGCGACCCGGCCCGCCGCCTCCCTGTCCCCCGGCGAGCGCACGCGCGCCGCGCTCGCGCTCCTGCAGGCCCGCGGCGTCAACCTGCTCGTGCTCGACGAGCCGACGAACCACCTCGACCTGCCGGCCGTCGAGCAGCTCGAGCAGGCGGTGGACTCGTTCGGCGGGACCGTGCTGCTCGTGACGCACGACCGACGCATGCTCGCGGGGGTGCGCGCCACGCGGCGCTGGCGGATGGCCGCCGGCCGCCTCACCGAGGAGGCGTAGGCCGGCACCCGCCCGCCGAGCCACGGTGCGGCGCAAGCAGGCACCCGCCCGCCGAGCCACGGTGCGGCGCAAGCCGGCACCCGCCCCGCCGGGTCGGCGGGGCGGCGCGCAGGGCCCGGCGCGGCTGGTACCGCCCGATCAGACCTGCGGCGCAGCGCCCAGCTTCTCGCGGCGCATCCGGTGCAGGATCGGCTCGGTGTACCCGTTGGGCTGCGTCGCGCCCTCGACGATGAGCGCCCGCGCCGCCCGGTAGGCCACGCCCGGCCCGTCCGGGCCGATCAGCGCCTCGTACCCGGGGTCGCCGGCGTTCTGCTCGTCGACCACAGGGGCCAGGCGGCCCAGCGAGTCGTCGACGTCGGCCTCGGTGATCACGCCGTGGTGCAGCCAGTTCGCGAGCAGCTGGGAGGAGATCCGCAGCGTGGCCCGATCCTCCATGAGCGCCACGCCGTGGATGTCCGGCACCTTGGAGCAGCCCACGCCCTGGTCGATCCACCGGACCACGTAGCCCAGGATCGACTGCACGTTGTCGTCCAGCGAGGACCGCACCTCGTCGGCCGTCAGCTCCCGGGCCGCCAGCGGCGGCACGAGGATCGGGTCCACGCTCTGCGGCTCGCGACCGGAGATCTCCTCGCGCACCGCCGCCACGTCGACCTCGAGGTAGTGCAGGGCGTGCAGCGTCGCGGCCGTGGGCGAGGGCACCCACGCCGTGTTGGCACCCGTGCGCGGGTGGGCGATCTTCTGCTCGAGCATGTCGGCCATGAGGTCGGGCATCGCCCACATCCCCTTGCCGATCTGCGCACGGCCGGAGAACCCCGCCCGCAGTCCGGCGTCGACGTTCGCGACCTCGTACGCGCTCATGAAGTCCAGGCCCTTGATCTCGCCCTTGGGCAGCACCGGACCGGCGTGCAGGGACGTGTGGATCTCGTCGCCCGTGCGGTCGAGGAATCCGGTGTTGATGAACGCCACGCGGTCAGCGGCCTCGGCGATGGCGGCGCGCAGGTTGACGGTCGTGCGCCGCTCCTCGTCCATGATGCCCATCTTGATCGTGCCGTGCTCGAGCCCGAGCAGGCCCTCCACGCGGGAGAACAGCTCGGCCGCGAACGCGACCTCCTCCGGCCCGTGCATCTTGGGCTTGACGATGTAGATCGAGCCCTCACGCGAGTTCGTGCCCGCGCGCTCGCCGGCGAGGTCGGGGAGATTCCCGAGCGCGGTGATCGCGGCGTCGAGGATGCCCTCGAAGACGTCCTCGCCGTCGGCGTCCTTCACGGCGTCGGTGCGCATGAGGTGGCCGACGTTGCGGATCCACAGCAGCGAGCGCCCCGGCACCGTCAGGGTCGAGCCGTCCGGCGCCGTGTACTCGCGGTCGGCGTTGAGCACGCGGCTGAACGTCTTCCCGTTCTTCGTCACGTCCGCGGTGAGCGTCCCCTGCACGAGCTCGCGCCAGTTGCGGTAGCCCAGGACCTTGTCCTCCGGCACGACGGCGGCGACCGAGTCCTCCAGGTCCATGATCGTGGTGATCGCGGACTCGAGCACGATGTCCTGCACACCCGCGCCGTCGGTGGCGCCGATCGCCCCGGACCGGTCGACGACGAGCTCCAGGTGCAGCCCGTTGTGACGCAGGAGCAGCGTGTCCGGCGCGGTCGCGTCACCCGTGCACCCGGCGAACGCGCCGGGCTCGGCGAGGCTCACGCTCTCCCCGGACCCCAGGTCCACGCGCAGGGCCCCGTCCTCGACCCGGTAGGCCGTGGCGTCGGCGTGCGACCCGGAGGCCAGCGGGACGGCCTGGTCGAGGATCGCGCGGCCGCGGCGGACGACCTCGGCGGCCCGCACGGTGTTGAACTCCTTGCCGCGGGCGAGCTCCCCCGCGTCGGGAACTGCGTCCGTGCCGTACAGGGCGTCGTACAGCGAGCCCCACCGCGCGTTGGCGGCGTTGATGGCGAACCGCGCGTTGAGCAGGGGCACGACGAGCTGGGGGCCGGCGACGTCGGCGACCTCGGTGTCGACCTTCGTCGTCGTGATGGTGAAGTCGGCCGGCTCCGGGACGAGGTAGCCGATCTCGGTGAGGAACTCCTTGTACTTCACCGGGTCCGGCAGGCCGGGCTGGTCCTTGTGGAACTGGTCGATGGTGGCCTGGATCTCGTCGCGCACCGCGAGCAGGCGACGGTTCTCCGGCGTGAGGTCGGCGATGATCGAGGCCAGGCCGCTCCAGAAGGCGTCGGCGTCGATGCCAGTGCCCGGCAGCGCCTCGTCCTCCACGAACGCGGCCAGCGGGGCGAAGACGTCGAGGCCCGCGCGCCCGACCCGGTCCTCGGCGGTGGAGCGCTCGTGGTCGGCGGGCTGTTCGGTCGTCATCTTCTGGACTCCTTGGCTCGATGTCGCGATACGTGTGCTCGGCGGGCCCCACGCCCCCTCGCGGCGGCCGCCACGCCACCAGCCTACGGACTTCCAGGGTCCCGGACCGAGGATAATCCAGTGGGCGGAAAAGTCGTTCCGTGCGAGCGGGTTCCGCGTCCACCACCCGACACGCTCTTGTCAGTGAGGCCAGCCTTACCTAACTTGTCGGTCATGTGCCTCTGCGACGCCGGACCCAGCCCGCACGTCCTCCTGGTCGGCGAGCACGACGACATCCCCTACATCCGGTCGGTCCTCGCGCGGCTGCCGGAGAACGCCTACGGCCAGGTCTACCTCGAGGTCGACACCGACGAGGAACTGCCCGACGTCGCCGCGCCCGAACGCATCGGCCTCAGGTGGCTGACGCGCGCGGCCGTCGGCGACGAGACGCGCCTGCTCCCCAAGGGCGCCCGCCTCGAGCGAGCCGTGCGCGCGTGGCTCTCCGAGTGGCTGTGCGACGCGCCTGACGAGGGGCCGATCGTGGTCTGGGTCGGCGGCTCGGACAATCCGCGGCTGGCCGAGCTGCACCTCGAGCTGCACGCCCGCATCCACGAGCACCACCACCAGCGCGTCGACCGGTCGGCCGCGCACCGGGCGCACCCGGGCCCTCGGCCCGACCCGGAGGTCTGAGACCGACGCCCGTCAGCAGACGAGCAGCGTCGGACGGCGAGCGCCGTCAGCACTCACGCCAGTCAGAGCTGACGCCCGTCAGAACGCGAGCACGAGGCGGCCGCGCACGCCGCCGGCCTCGAGCCTGCGGTGCGCCTCGGGCGCCTCGTCCTTCGGCAGCACCGCGGCCACCCGCAGCGTGACCGCGCCCTTCTCGGCCTGCCGGCGCAGGCTGTCGAGCTTCTCGCGCTCCTCGGCGTAGGTGCCGACGAAGATCGGCGCGAAGGTCACGCCCCGCTCGGCGGGCTCGTCGTACCCGCGGACGGTGACGATCGTGCCGCCGGCCCGCACGGCGGGGGCGAGCGCGTCGTGGAGCAGGGCGCCGTCCACGGCCCCGTCGACGCCGTCGGGGTGGAGCGCGCGGACCTGACCGGCGAAGTCCTCGCCGCGCGGCAGCACGACGTCGGCGCCGAGCTCCTTGACGAGCTCCGTGTCGGCCTCGGAGGCGTCGGCGACGACCGTGAGTCCGTCCGCCTTCGCGAGCTGCACCGCGTAGCCGCCCATCGCCCCGGCAGCCCCGGACACGGCCACGACGCCGCCGCGCGGGAGCGCCAGCGTGTCGAGCGCGAGGCGCGCGGTGAGGCCGTTCATGGGCAGCGAGGCCGCCTCGGCGTGGCTCGTGTCGCGCGGAGCCGCCACCACCGAGTCCGCCGGGAGCGCGACCTTCTCGGCATACCCGCCGTGCGAGCCGTTCGGCACGACGATGCCCATCACGCGGTCCCCGACCTTGAGCGTGGTCTCGGCGCCCGGCCCGATCTCCTCCAGGACGCCCGCGACGTCCATGCCCGGCACGATCGGCGGGTCGCCGGCAGGCCGCCGTGCCGTCCCCGCCCGTCGGGTCGTGTCCGTGGGGTTGACGGCGGCCGCGTGCACGCGGACGAGGAGCTCACCCTCGCTCGGCGTCGGGTCGGGGCGCTCGATCACCTCGAGCACGTCGGGTCCGCCTGGGCTCTGCAATCCGATGACCTTCATACCGGCGCCAACGGGTGAGGCCCACGAGTCATTCCGACGTCGGAGACCCGATCCGCGAGACGTTCCAGCGGCTGCCCGGCGGACCGGCGGCCCGGCTGCCCGGCGGCCCGGCGCGACCTCAGCCGGCCGGCACCCCGAGGTCGATCACGGTCAGCGCCGACTCCAGGCCCCGGAAGTCAGCACCGTTGCGCGTCAGGAGCCGGAGACCGTGCCGTGCTGCGGTCGCGGCGATCTGCAGGTCCATCCGTCGTGGTCGCGGGTTGCGGCCGTGGTGGCGCACGAGCGCGGCAAGCGCCCCGTAGTACTCGGCACTCGCCGTGTCGAAGGCGAGCACCTCGAAGTGCTCGAGGATCGTCTGCACGCGCCTGCGTCGATACATCTGGGCGACCGGGTCGGCCGCTGCTGTCACGCCGTACTGCAGCTCAGCGATCGACACGGCCGAGACCGCGACCTCGTCCGCGGCCTCCGCCACCTGTGCGGCCGGAAAGTCGATCAGCACCGAGGTGTCGAGCAAGGCACGACGCGGCTGATCCGCGGTCACCGCAGCGCCCGGTCGAACGGATCGACGAGCTCGTCCGGACCGAAGACCTCGTCGGCCGCACGCAGGTCGGCCTTCCACGCCGCCGGTTCCGGTCCGGGCTCAACGGCCAGCACCTCGGCGGCGGCGGAGACGGTCACGAAGTGGCGGCGCCCCGTGTCACGCCGGTGCGGCACGACGTCGGCGACGGGCCGACCGTTGACCGTCACCACGAAGGACTCACCCTCAGCGACGCGTCGCATGACCGATGCGTTGTCGTTCCGCAGGTCGGACTGGCGAATCTCCACACTCATAGCGAAAGCATAGCGTTCTCATAGCGATGCGTCGAGGACGGCGCTTGCTAGCGGGTCCACGTGACGATCTGGTGACGCCACACCATCCGGCGCGCGCCGCCGACGATCTCGCCCCACGACGTCGCACATGAACCGCACCCTCCGGCCCGCGAGTCGCTCACCCCCGCCTCCGTGACATCACGAGCCGTACTCCGGCAGAGGTGCGAAGCGACGCCTAGCGGTTCAGGAGGCGATCGCCCCGCGTTCGCATCCGGTTCATGGAGCCGGGGCACAGTCCGGCACCATGGCACCCACAACCCGCATCACGGCCCTCGCCGCCGTCCCCACCATCGCCCTGCTCCTCGTCGCCTGCGGGGAGGGCGCGGACAACGGCACCGAGACGGACGCGGGCACCGGTACCGAGATCCAGGACGCGGACGCCGCCGGCACCGAGCAGGACGCCGATAACGAGGAAGCCGCGACCGAGGAAGCCGAGAGCGACGCCGACCCGGAGGCGGCAGACGGTGCCGGCCTGAGGGTCGCCGTGGCCACGAACGAACCGTGGGGCGCCTACCACGTCGAGCATGTCGCTGACGAGATCGCGGCACAGGCCGGGACGATCGAGCTGATCGTCCCCGACATGTCCGAGGTCGACGAGGAGTCCGCGGTGGCGTCCGTCCCGCTCGACGAGGCCGATCCCCTCGACTACGACCTGCTGGTGATCAACGGCGCCGAGGAATGGCCCGCCGAGGTGGTCCAGGAGTTCGATGGCCTGCCGGTGGTGGCCAGCAGCACCGCCTATCTCCAGCCCGAGGAGGCCCCGTACGCCGACGACGTCCGGCCACGGCTGACGGCGGTGACGGCCGGCTCCTACGCCGAGCAGGAGACCTTCGCGGTGTACCTCGGCATCAGCGAGGACGAGATCGAGGTCGTCGGTGTCCCGGAGCTGGACGACACCCCGGAATCGGCACCGGAGCCGGACACCGTGCTGATCCTGACCAGCGTGACGCACCCGGACGAGACCGGTGGTGCGGCACCGGGGGCCGAGCTCCTCCTGGAGACGGCGCACGCGCTCAGCGACGAGGGGTACGAGATCCTCGTCGGGCTGCACCCGCGTGAGGACGAGTCCCTCTGGGAGGAGTTCGAGATCGCCGAGGAGGGGTCCGTGGAGGCAGCGGCACGGGCCGAGGTCGCCGTGGGGATCCCCGGCAGCGTGTTCCCGAAGATCGCGGCCGTAGGTACGCCGCTGGTCGGGACGGTGGACCCGGAGCTGGAGGTCCCGGACTACCTCACCACCACCGGCGAGATGGTCGAGAGCGTGGACGAGGCCCTGGCCGCCGTGGACGACGCGGAGCCGCTGTCGACCGACGAGCTGGAGTACGTGGTCGGCCCGCTCGGTCAGGCCGGCCCGGATCTTGTCAGCGCCTGGGCAGAGGGCGCCCGGCTGAGTCCCGAGGACGCCGGACTCTGACCCGAGGTCGCTGACGACCACGCGGATCGGCCGGCGCGCCACCAGCCGCTCGCGGGGGAGCCGCGTGCCGTCAGACGCTCGCGCGGGAGCCGCGTGCCGACAGACGGTCGCGCGGGAGCCGCGTGCCGTCAGACGGTCGCGCGGGAGCCGACGACGTCGTAGCGCAGGCGGACGGTCCCGCCCGCGAACCGTCGCTCGCTCGTCAGGCGCAGGTCGAGGCGGACGTCGTCGGGCAGGAACCGCAGGCCCCCGCCGAGGGCCACCGGCCAGAGATAGATCCCGACCTCGTCGACGAGACCCGCACGCAGCGCCTGAGCGGCGAGGGTGGGGCCGTTGACGGTGAGGTCCGCCGTCGTCGACCGCTTGAGGGCCTCCACGTCCGCGGGCCGGAACTCCCGCTCGACCCGGGTCCGCCGGGTGGGGACGACGCCGAGGGTCGCGGAGTGGACGACCTTGCCGGCGGCCTGCCACAGGCGCGCGAACTCGGCGTTGCCGGCCGACCCGGCGGCGATCGTGGGGTCGGTCTCCCACACGCTCATCAGCTCGTAGATGCGGCGGCCGTAGAGGAACGTGCCCACGTCGGCCGTGTCGGCGTTGAACGCGGCCATCACCTCGGCGCTCGGCTCGGCCCAGCCGGGGCTGCCGTCCGGGCCCGCGACGTAACCGTCGAGCGAGACGTTCATCCAGTAGATCAGGCGGCCCATCGCGTTCTCCCCCCTCCGCTCAGTCCCGGCCGTGCAGGACCTCGTACTCGAGGAAGACGATCCCGCGCCCCACCACCTGGTCGCTCCGGAGTGCGAGGTCGAGGCGGACGCCGTCGGGCAGGAACCTCAGCCCCGACCCGATCGAGACCGGGTAGACGACGGGCATGACGGCGTCGACGAGCCCGTGGCGCAACGCGTGGGCGGCGAGCGTGGGTCCGTCGATGGTGAGGTCCTCGTCCGAGGCCTCCTTGAGCGCGCGGATCTCGTCGGGGTCGAAGGTCCGCCGAAGGCCGGTGCGCGCGGTGATCGGCTCGGCGAGCGTCGTCGAGAAGACGATCTTGTCGGCGCGCTGCCAGATCTGGGCGAACTCGGCGGCCTCGGGGCCCTCCTCGGCGATCGCCGGGTCGGTCTCCCAGACGTGCATCATCTCGTACATCTTCCGGCCCATGAGATAGGTGCCGACGTCGGCCATCGCGTCGTTCATGGCCTGATGGTCGCCGGCCTCGGGGACGGCCCAGGAGAAGTCGCCGTTCTCGTCCTGCACGTAGCCGTCCAGCGAGACCTGCATCGAGTAGATGAGCCGTCCCATGCCGCTCCCTCGCGGTCCTGTGCCGGCTCCGTCCGTCGGCCGGGTGGCCGGGCGACCCGGCGGCCGGTGCGCAAGAACATACTCCTGCGCGGGCGCGCGCGCAGGCCGGTGACGAGCGCGGGCAGGTCCCTACAAGGGCCGACCACCCACCGGCACGTGACGCGCACGGGCCGCCTCGGCAAGCTTGTCGTCGAACGTGGCCAGTGCCGACCCGGAGGTCACGGCGGTGTCCAGCGCGCAGCAGTCGGGCAGCTTCAGACCGGTCTCGACCCGCAGAGTCGCGAGCCGGAGCGGCTCACCCTCGCGCGGCACGACGGCCTGGATCCCGAGAGCGTTCAGATCGGCCTGCAGCTCGTCCCCGCGGCCGACGCGCACTCCGCCGACTAGAACCTCGGCGAGGTTCAGCGGATGGATGAGCAGCTCCTCGTCGGCATGTGCGCGCAGGTAGGCGGTCGCCGCCTCGTGGTGGAGATCCTTGGGCCGCAGGTGGGCGATGACCACGCTGGCATCGAGGGTGATCACGTAGGCCAGTCGCGTCGGAGCTCATCAAGGTGGTCGTCCCCGAACGCCTCCGCGTAGCTGCCGCTGGTCGCCTCGATCGCAGCGAGTCGGCGACGAACCCTGCCGGCGCGCTCCTCCTCGAGTGCCTCGCTGCCGGTCTGGACCAGCCGCACCAGCAACCTGGAGCGTGACTCACGAGGCCAACGACGCGCCGCGACGTCGAGTGCGCGCGCCACCTCGTCGGTCTCAGTGACCTGATGGCGCGGTCGGGTGGTCGGCATCCCCCCAGTGTACCACCAGCGACCGCGGTGACCCACGGGGGCGGGACACTCACGTCGACCATGGGCCGGCGAGATCCCCCTGGTCCACGTCGGGATCCAGACCTCACTCCGGCCGGGCGGCCGATTCACCTGGTCCTCCTCCGGCGGCAGCAAGTGCGCACCGGTAGAGACGATGTGCGCTGGACGACCGACGCCGCACGGATGTCGGAGTGCCCTCGTAGCGTCATCAGCATGGGGGAACAATGAGACGCACCAGCGACAACCGCACCACCCTTGCTTGGCACGAGGCCGCGCTCGTCACGACAGGCTGCAGCATGGTCAGCCTCGCGGCGACTTTCCTGGTGGTCTGGTTCGTGGGTCAGGAGGGCGATCCGTGGACGCGGGCCGACGATGCCGCGACGCGTTGGGGCGCCCAGCTCGCTCATTCGATTGGTTGGGTATGCGCGATGCTCGTCGCCACCCTCGGCGCGATCCTCGCGACTCTCGTCGCAACTCGCCGGTCGGATGACCCAGATGCAGTGAAGCTCCGTCACCACCTCACGTGGGCCGGCCACCTGACCGTCGCGGCGTTCCTACCCGCGCTACTTCTCGTTACATGGGTCAGCGCCACGTCCGCTGCCGCTTTCGGCACCATGTTCGTCCTGGTCCCGACACTCTCGCTGATACTCGCCTCCTCGGTGGCGATCGGCACGTTTCACATCCCCGGCGCTGCGCGCACTTCGCTGACCGATCGCGATCGGTCAGTCGAGCGTGTCGATCGGCCGAAGGACAGGCCCTCATCAGGAAAAGCAGAGAGGGCGTTCCTCGTCGCCGCCTCGGTCGCGGCGGGGCTCATCGCCTCACGTTCGAGTCGCCGACCGGCTGCGCGCGTATCGGGTCACCGGCCCCTCGGCCACTGACCGTGCCGATGTCACCGCTGATCGATCAGCAATCCCGATGACCTGCGTCCACCACGCCCCCTCAGGCGGCGACGAGCGACTCGATCGCGCTCCGGAACAGCTCGAGGCCGTCGGTGCCGGCGCGCGCGCCGTCGGCGGTGTCGGGCCCGAACCCGCGCTCGACGGCGTGCTCCGGGTGCGGCATCAGCCCCACCACCCGACCGCTCGCGTCGGAGACGCCCGCGATGTCCCGGAGCGACCCGTTCGGGTTCACGCCCACGTACTCGAAGACCACACGCCCCTCGGCGGCCAGCTCGTCGAGCGTCTCGTCGGTCGCGACGTACCGGCCCTCACCGTTCTTCAGCGGCACGACGATCTCCTGGCCCGCCTCGAACCGGTTCGTCCAGGCAGTACGGTTCGACGCCACGCGCAGCCGCTGCTCCCGGCACACGAACCGCTGCCGCTCGTTGCGCACGAGCGCACCGGGCAGCAGGTGGGCCTCGCACAGGACCTGGAAGCCGTTGCAGATGCCGAGCACCGGCGTGCCCGCGCGCGCCGCGTCGACCACCGAACGGATGACGGGCGCGAGGGCAGCGATCGCACCGGCGCGCAGGTAGTCGCCGTAGGAGAACCCACCGGGCAGCACCACGGCGTCGACGCCCCTGAGGTCGGCGTCGGCGTGCCACAGGGCCACCGGCTCCGCGCCGGCGAGGCGCACCGCGCGGGCGGCGTCGACGTCGTCGAGGGTGCCGGGGAAGGTGACCACACCGATGCGTGCGGTCACCGCGCGACCTCGGCGTCGTCGTCGGCGTCGCTACCGGGACCCGCCGCGTCACCGGCAGGACCACCCAGGCCCGCGGCGACGTCGGCGGCCTGCCCCGCGGCGGCCGAGCCCGCCCCGGCTCCCCCTCCGGTGACCTCGGCGCGCACGGCGACGACGTCCTCGATGACCGGGTTGGACAGCACGTCCTCGGCGGCCCTCCGTGCGGCGTCGAGGTGGGCGTCGGTCACGTCGCCCTCGACGCTCAGCTCGAACCGCTTGCCCTGGCGCACGGCGAAGCCGGCGAGTCCCTGGTGCTCGAGCGCGCGGGCGACGGCCTTGCCCTGCGGGTCGAGGATCTCCGGCTTCGGCATGACGTCGACGACGATGCGCCCCATGTGATGTCCCTTCGTGACGGCTGGCCTCAGGGTATGCCGGGGCGCGATGTCAGACGTCCGCCGTCTGACCGGTGAGCGTCTCGTACGCGGTGACGTAGCGCTCGCGCGTGCGCTCGACGACCTCGGTGGGCAGCGGGGGCGGCGGCGCGTCCGAGGCGCGGTCCCAGCCCGAGTCGGGCGAGGTGAGCCAGTCACGCACGTACTGCTTGTCGATGCTCGGCGGGGTCGACCCCGGCACGAGGTCCTGAGCCCGCCAGAACCGGGAGGAGTCGGGGGTGAGGACCTCGTCGGCGAGGACGAGCTCGGGGTCGCCGGGGCGGTTCTCGCGGCCGAACTCGAACTTGGTGTCCGCGAGGACCAGGCCCCGCGCGGCCGCGATCTCGGCGGCCCGGTCGAAGACGGCGAGCGACCGGTCACGCAGGCGGCGCGCTGCGGTGACGCCGACCTTGTCGACGGACTGCTCGAAGGTGATGTTCTCGTCGTGCTCGCCGACGGCCGCCTTCGACGCCGGCGTGTAGATCGGCGGGTCGATGCGGTCGCCGTCGGTCATGCCCGGCTCCAGCTCGACCCCGCAGACCTCGCCGGTCGCGCGGTACTCCGCGAGCGCCGAGCCGGTGAGGTAACCACGCACCACGCACTCGACGGGGTACATCTGCAGGCGCCGGCAGATCATCGCGCGGCCCGCGACCTCGGCCGGCACGTCGAGGGAGACCACGTGGTTGGTGACGAGGTCGCCGAGCTGCTCGAACCACCACAGGGTCAGCTGCGTGAGGACGACCCCCTTGCCCGGGATCGGCGTCGGGAGCACGTGGTCGAACGCGGACAGGCGGTCGGAGGCCACCATGAGGACGACGTCGCCGCCGCGGCCGGACTCCTGGTCGGCGGGCACGTACATGTCCCGGACCTTGCCGCTGTAGACGTGGCTCCAGCCGCGCAGGTGCGGCGCCTCACCGACCCCGATGCTCATGCCGTCATCTTCTCACCGGGGCGCGTGCCGGGACAGGGACGTCCGTCCGGGGGGCCAGGGGTGGGCGGCGACGTCAGGCCGTCTCGGGAACCTGGACGCGCCCCTCGACGGCGCGGTTCGACGCACGGGTGCGCCGCGACGTCAGGCGGTGTCGGGAACCCGGACGCGCCCCTCGACGGCCGCGAGCGCGATGTCGGTCCGGTGCTGCGACCCCTCGAGCCGGATCTCGGCCACGCCCGCGTAGGCGGCGTCTCGGGCGGCGGCCAGATCGGCGCCCTGCCCGACGACGGTGAGCACCCGCCCGCCCGCAGACACCACCGCGCCGTCCGCGGTGTTCGCACTCTCGGTGGCCCCGTCGCGGTCAGGGGTCTCGTCGTCGTCCGGTCGGACCGCGTCGGCCGTCCCGGCGTGGACCACGTGCACGCCCTCGACGGCGTCGGCCGCGGCCAGCCCATCCACGACGTCGCCGGTGCGCACCATGCCGGGGTAGCCGGCGGACGCGACGACCACGCCGACGACGGCGCCCTCGTCCCACTCGAGCACGCCGCCCTCGGGCAGGCTCCCGGTGGCGGCCGCGTGCAGCAGCCCGGCGAGCGGCGTGCGCAGGCGCGGCAGCACGACCTGCACCTCCGGGTCGCCGAACCTCACATTGAACTCGATGACCCGCAGCCCCCGCGAGGTCAGCGCCAGCCCGCAGTACAGCAGCCCGACGAACGGCGTCCCCCGCCGCGCCAGCTCGGTGACGACCGGCCGCGCAACACGCTCGACCACCTGCTCGGTGAGGTCCTCCGGCGCCCACGGCAGCGGCGAGTACGCGCCCATGCCGCCGGTGTTGGGGCCGGTGTCGCCGTCGCCGATGCGCTTGAAGTCCTGCGCCGGCGCGAGCGGGAGGACGCGCTCGCCGTCGGACAGGCAGAACAGCGAGACCTCCGGGCCGTCGAGGAACTCCTCGACGACGACGGCGGCGCGCCCCCCGGTGGACTCGTCGCCCCCGACGGCGGGCGCCAGGCAGGCCACCGCGTGGTTGAGTGCGGCGTCGCGGTCGTCGGTGACGACCACGCCCTTGCCGGCGGCGAGACCGTCGTCCTTGACCACGAAGGGCGGGCCGAAGGCGTCGAGCGCGCTCTCCACCTCGTCGAGGGTGACGCACACGTGGGCCATCGCCGTGGGGACCTCTGCGAGCGCCATGATCTCCTTGGCGTAGGCCTTGGAGCCCTCTAGCCGGGCCGCCTCCCCGCTGGGCCCGAACACGGGGATCCCGGCCGCGCGCACCGGATCGGCCACGCCCGCCACGAGCGGGGCCTCCGGACCGACGACGACGAGGTCGACCGACGTCTCGATCGCCAGCCGGACCACCGCGGCGCCGTCGAGGATGTCGATGTCGACCCGCTCCCCCAGGTGGGCGGACCCGGGGTTGCCGGGGGCGAGCACGAGGGACTCGGTGACGGGGTCGGCGGCGAGGGCGCGGGCGAGCGCGTGCTCACGGGCACCGGAACCAAGGAGCAGGATCTTCACCCGCGCAAGGGTACGGGTGAGTGGGCACACCCCTCATGGGCCGCCCAGGTCGGCCGGCCCGGGGCGGTGGCGCGGCGCCCCCGCGCGCGACCAGCCAGCGCTGGACGATTCCGGCTGGCGAGTGAGCGGAGATCTGTCCGACGAGTGAACGCGGTTCCGCCCCACGAGTGAGCGCGGTTCCGCCCGCCGGGACGGCGCGGAGGTGTTGCCGTCCCGGGCGAGACCTGTCTGTCGCAGCGATATTGACAGCGAAGCTAGCAATCACGCCGATATCGACAGCCGCGCTCAGAAACGAACTATCCGCTCCCCCGCCTGTGGTCGCCGAGGCAATGGGGTAACCACCGAGGCAGCGCCCCGGGGGCATTGACTGGGCACTTACCCGATTGCCTCGATGGGGAGAGCGGCCGCGGCGGCACCGCTGGCGAGGGCGCGGGCAGAAGTCCGCTCACTCGCCATGCGGAGCGGACAGATCCCCGCTCACTCGCCGAGCAGAATCCCGCTCACTCGCCGGATCGGCCCTGCGCAGCGGCGATGCGCTCGCGGAGCCTGGCCAGCTGGTCGCGCACCTCGGCCGGCACCTTGTCGCCGAACTGCTCGAGGTAGGCCTCGGTGGCGTCGGACTCTGCGGCCCACGCGGCCGGATCGACCCGGAAGATCTCCTCGAGCACCTCGGGCGCGAGGTCGAGCCCCGTGAGGTCGAGGTCCGCCGCGCGCGGCATCCGCCCCGTGATGCCGTCCACGGCGTCGACCTCCCCGCTCACGCGGCGGATGATCCAGTCCAGCACCCGGGAGTTGTCGCCGAACCCCGGCCACATGTACTTCCCGTCGGCGTCCTTGCGGAACCAGTTGACCTGGTAGATCCGGGGCGCGTTCTCGCCGAGCTTCTCGCCCATGCGGAGCCAGTGCCCCCAGTAGTCGGCCATGTTGTAGCCGCAGAACGGGAGCATGGCGAACGGGTCGCGCCGCAGCGCGCCCACGGTCCCCTCCGCGGCGGCGGTCTGCTCGGAGGCCACGGTCGCGCCCATGAACACGCCGTGCTCCCAGTCGTACGCCTCGGCGACGAGCGGCACGTTCGACGCGCGCCTGCCGCCGAAGAGGATGGCGTCGATCGGCACGCCGGCCGGGTCCTCCCAGTCGTCGGCGATCGTCGGGGCCTGTGCGGCGGGCGCGGTGAACCGGCTGTTGGGGTGCGAGGACGGGGCCTCGCTGTCCGGCGTCCAGCTGTTGTCCTGCCAGTCGGTGAGGTGCGCCGGCGCCTCGTCGGTCAGTCCCTCCCACCAGACGTCGCCGTCGTCGGTGAGGGCGACGTTCGTGAACAGGATGTTCTCGGTGAGGGTGTCGACCGCGACCGGGTTCGTCGACCGTCCCGTCCCGGGCGCGACGCCGAAGAAGCCGGCCTCCGGGTTGATCGCGTAGAGCCGCCCGTCCGCGCCCTGCCGCATCCAGGCGATGTCGTCCCCGACGGTCTCGACCTTCCAGCCCTCGATCGTGGGCTGCAGCATCGCGAGGTTCGTCTTGCCGGTGGCCGACGGGAACGCACCCGTGACGTGGTAGGACCGCCCGGTCCGCTCGTTCGTCAGCTTGAGGATGAGCATGTGCTCGGCCATCCAGCCTTCGTCCCGGGCGATGACCGAGGCGATGCGCAGTGCGTAGCACTTCTTGCCCAGCAGGGCGTTCCCACCGTACCCGGACCCGTAGGACCAGATCTCGCGGGTCTCGGGGAAGTGGGTGATGTACTTGTCCTCCGAGCACGGCCAGGGGACGTCCGGCCGTTCGTTGCCCTCGGCGTCGATCAGCGGGTAGCCCACCGAGTGCACGGCGGGCACCCAGAACTCACCACCCTTGATGAGGTCGAGCGCGGGGGTGCCCATGCGCGTCATGATCCGCATGTTGGCCACGACGTAGGGCGAGTCCGTGACCTCGACGCCCAGCTTGGAGATGTCCCCGCCCAGCGGACCCATCGAGAACGGGACGACGTACATCGTGCGCCCGGCCATCGCACCGGCGAACACGCCGCGCAGCGTCTCCTTCATGGCCGCCGGATCCGCCCAGTTGTTCGTCGGGCCGGCGTCCTCCTCCCGCTCCGAGCAGATGTAGGTCCGCGACTCCACGCGGGCGACGTCGGAGGGCAGGGACCGCGCGAGGAAGCTGTTGGGCCGCCGGTCCTCGTTCAGCCGGACGAGCGTGCCGGACTCGACCATCTCGGAGGTCAGCCGGTCCCACTCCTCCTGCGAGCCGTCCACCCACTCGACCTTCGCGGGCCCGGTGAGCTCCGCGATGCCGACGACCCAGGCGAGCAGGTCCTCCGGGACTCCCTCGGGCGCCGATGCTCGGGCCAGATCGACGGCCGGGCTCTGGGTGGTCATCACCGATCATCCTCCTTGATGCCGGGGGTCCGCTCCCCCGGTGCTGATCGTGCACCGAGCGCCGCGAACGGCGACATCGGTGGTGATCTACCCACGTACGACCCGCCCGCGGACCGCTACCGTGACGCCATGAGACGTCATCGCCAGCCTAGCGGGCTGTACCGCCGCATCATGGCCCTTCTGTCCCTCCCCGTCCTCCTCCTCGTCCTGTCCGGCTGCTTCCGGGCGGAGACGACCTTCGAGATCGGGACGGACGGCAACACCACGATCAACGCCCAGGGCGTCGCCACCATGCCGGGCGTGACCCGTGAGCAGGTCGACTGCCAGGAGATCTCCGACAGTGGCGACGCGCCCGTCAACGGCGGCACCGTGACGGCCGAGGACTACGAGGAGAACGGCCAGCCGGGCTGCACCGTCGAGGCGACCGGCCCCACGGACCAGATGACCAACGACGACGGCAGCTACGTCGTCACGCAGGAGGGCGACGTCCTCACGTTCCAGCTCCAGGGCGACCCGACGATCAACCCCGACGAGATGGCCGCCCTGGGCGGCGCCCCCGAGCTCACCACCACCGTGGTCTTCCCCGGCGAGGTCATCGACGGCGGCGGCGGCGAGGTCGACGGCAACCGGGTGACGTTCACCGGCATCGAGCACATGCGCGACGGGATCACGGCCACCGGCTCGGCGTCCCCGGGATTCCTCGACAGCATCCCCGGCTGGGCGCTGTGGGTCGGCATCGGCGTCGTCGTGCTCATCGTCGTGCTCATCGTCGTGGGCGTGGTCCGCAGCGGCTCCAAGAAGAAGCGTGCCGCGGCCGCGCAGCAGTCCGGCGGCTACGGCGGCGGTGGCTACGGCGGTGGCGGCTACGGGCCCGGCGGCTACGGCGGCCAGCAGCAGTGGGACCAGGGACAGCAGTGGGGCGCCGGCGGGCAGCCCGGGCAGCAGTGGGGCGCGGGTTCCCCCGGCCAGGCCGGATGGGACCAGCAGGGTCAGCAGTGGGGCGGCGGCCAGCCCGGCCAGCAGTGGGGCGCACAGAGCCCGGGCCAGGGCCAGCAGGGCTGGGGCCAGCCCGGCCAGCAGCCGCCTCCCGGACAGCCGGGTCAGCCCGGCCAGCAGCCCCCGCAGGGCCAGGGCTGGCAGTAGACCCCCGCACGACGCCGGAGCGCACCCCCGGCGTCGACGCCCGCCCCGCGTGACGGGCCGGGTCCCGGACGTCCAGTAACGACGACGGCCGCCTCCTTCGGGAGGCGGCCGTCGTCGTCGGGCGGGGCGCGTTGTCGTCCGTCCGGGGTCCGTCTCGGCGGAAACCGACGCGAGGGAGCCGTCGTCGTCGGGCCCCGGACGCGGCGTCGTCGGGCGTGGCCCGTCTGCCGGGCCGACGACCGAGCCCGGTCAGTCGATGAGGTCGTGGCGGACGATCGTGGCCTCGCGGTCCGGTCCGACGCCGATCGCCGAGATCCTGGTCCCGGACATCTCCTCGAGGGCGAGGACGTAGTCCTGCGCGGCCTGCGGCAGGTCCTCGAACCGCCGCACGTCGCTGATGTCCTCCCACCAGCCGGGCAGCTCCTCGTAGATCGGCGTCGCGTGGTGGAACGCCGACTGGTCGGCGGGCATCTCGTCGTGGCGGACGCCGTCGACCTCGTAGGCCACGCACACCGGGACCCGCTCCAGGCCGGTGAGGACGTCGAGCTTGGTGAGCACGAGGTCGGTGAGCCCGTTGACGCGCGAGGCGTAGCGGGCGATGACGGCGTCGTACCAGCCGGTCCTGCGCGGGCGCCCGGTGGTCACGCCGAACTCGCCGCCGGTCTTGCGCAGGTGCTCGCCCATGTCGTCGTCGAGCTCGGTGGGGAACGGTCCTTCGCCGACCCGCGTCGTGTAGGCCTTGATGACGCCGACGACCCGGTCGATCCGCGTGGGACCGATGCCCGAGCCGGTGCAGGCACCGCCCGCCGTCGCGGAGGAGGAGGTGACGAACGGGTAGGTGCCGTGGTCCACGTCGAGCATGGCCGCCTGGCCCGCCTCGAACAAGACGATCTTGCCCGCGTCCAGCGCCTGGTTGAGCTCGAGGGCGACGTCGCTCACCATCGGGCGCAGCCGCTCGGCGTGAGTGAGGAGCTCGTCGACGACGACGTCGACCTCCGCCGCGCGCCGGTTGTAGAGCTTGACGAGCACCTGGTTCTTGAAGTCGAGCGCGGCCTCGACCTTCTGCCGCAGGATCGACTCGTCGAACAGGTCCTGGACGCGCAGGCCCACGCGGCTCATCTTGTCCGCGTAGGTGGGTCCGATGCCGCGGCCGGTGGTGCCGATCTGGCGCTTGCCGAGGAAGCGCTCCGTCACCTTGTCGAGCGTGCGGTTGTAGCTGGGGATGAGGTGCGCGTTCGCGGAGACCCGCAGGCGCGAGACGTCGACGCCGCGGGCCGCCAGGGCGTCGAGCTCCTCGAAGAGCACGTCGACGTCGACAACGACGCCGTTGCCGATCACCGGGATCACGCCGGGGCTGAGGATGCCCGACGGAAGCAGGTGGAGGGCGTACTTCTCGTCGCCGACGACCACCGTGTGACCCGCGTTGTTGCCGCCGTTGAACTTGACGACGTAGTCGACGCGGCTGCCGAGCTGGTCGGTCGCCTTGCCCTTGCCCTCGTCGCCCCACTGGGCCCCGACGACCACGACTGCCGGCATGTGCTGCTCCCTCTGCTCGCTGGCGCCGGGCGCCCCGACGACCGCTCGAGCGTACCCGGGCGCGCCGACCCGGGCCGGGCGCTCCGTGTCACGCGTGCTCGAGGACGGCGGGCACGTGTGCGACGGCGGGCCGGGCGCCCGTGTCCACGATCCGGAACCGCGGGCGGCGGCGGGCGCCGCGGTGGGGTGCCGGTGCGAGGCTCGGCGGCATCGACCCCGAGGAGCTTGAGATGACCGCGATCGCCGAGAACGCCACCGCCCTGGTCGGCCGGACCCCGCTGGTGCGCGTGGGCCGCCTCCTGCACGACGACGCAGGGCAGGCACCGCCGGCCACCGTGCTCGGCAAGCTCGAGGCGTACAACCCGGCCTCCAGCGTCAAGGACCGCACGGCGCTGTCGATCGTGCGGGCGGCGGAGGCGGACGGGCGGCTCGGCCCGGGCGGGACGATCCTCGAGGCGACCAGCGGCAACACCGGCATCGCGTTCGCGTGGATCGGGGCGCTCCTCGGCTACCGGGTGGTCATCGTGCTGCCCGACGACGTGTCCCACGAGCGCCGCGCCCTCATCCGTTCGTTCGGCGCCGAGCTCGTCCTCACGCCCGGCGCCGAGGGCATGGCGGGGGCTAACCAGTACGCCAACCGGCTCGTCGAGGAGGACCCGACGCTGTTCCTGTCCGGCCAGGGCGGCAACCCGGCCAACCCGGGGGTGCACGAGGCCACGACCGGCCCGGAGATCTGGGCGGACACCGGCGGGCGGGTCGACGTGCTCGTCGCGACCACGGGCACCGGCGGCACCCTGAGCGGGGCCGGGCGGTTCCTGCGCACGAAGAACCCGGACGTCCGGCTCGTCGGCGTCGAGCCCGCGGAGGCCCCAGTGCTCAGCGGCGGCGAGTGGCAGGCGCACAAGATCCAGGGCATCACCGGGGGCAACGGGGTGCCGCCCGTGACCGACCTGGAGCTCATCGACGAGATCGTCACCGTCCCGCAGGACGAGGCCATCGGCTGGGCGCGGCGGGCGGCGCGCACCGAGGGGCTGCTCCTCGGTGTCTCCTCCGGGGCGGCCCTGCACGCGGCGGCACGGCTCGCGCGCCGACCGGAACACGCGGGGCAGACGATCGTGGCGATCCTGCCCGACGGCGGGGAGCGCTACGTCTCCTCCGAGCTCTTCGACCACGTCCGCCCGGCCGTCGACTGACCCCCCGCTCCACGAATGCGGGGAGTTTTCCTCACGAATGAGGGGAGCTTTCGTCACGAATGAGGGGAACTTTCCTCACGACTGAGGTCGGTTCGGTCCACTTCGTGCACGACGGCGGGGCGGCCGGCGCTACGGGCTCGTCAGGCGATCTTCGTGCCCGCCGAGCCGAGCCACTCGCAGGACTCGACGATGCGCTGGGCCATGCCGGCCTCGGCCGCCTTGCCCCAGGCGCGCGGGTCGTACTGCTTCTTGTTGCCGACCTCGCCGTCGATCTTCAGCACGCCGTCGTAGTTGCGGAACATGTGCTCCACGACCGGGCGGGTGAACGCGTACTGCGTGTCGGTGTCGACGTTCATCTTGATGACGCCGTTGCGCACCGCGGTCGCGACCTCCTCGGCCGTCGAACCCGAGCCGCCGTGGAAGACGAGGTCGAACGGGTTCTCCTTGCCGACCTCCTTGCCGACGGCCTGCTGGATCTCGCCGAGCAGCTCGGGACGCAGCTTGACGGCGCCCGGCTTGTACACGCCGTGGACGTTGCCGAAGGTCAGCGCCGTGAGGTAGCGGCCCTTCTCGCCCGTGCCGAGGGCGCGGGCCGTGGCCAGGCCGTCCTCCGCGGTGGTGTACAGCTTCTCGTTGATCTCGGCCTCGTGGCCGTCCTCCTCGCCGCCGACGACGCCGATCTCGATCTCGAGCAGCGTGCGGGCCGCGACGGACTTCTCGAGGAGCTCCTCGGCGATGCGGAGGTTGGTCTCGAGGTCGACCGTCGAGCCGTCCCACATGTGCGACTGGAACGCGGGCAGGCGGCCGGCGTCGACCTCGGCCTTGGCGATCTCCAGGAGCGGGCGCACCCACGAGTCGAGGTTCGACTCGGCGCAGTGGTCGGTGTGCAGCGCGACGGTCACCGGGTACCGCTTGGCGACCTCCTTCGCGTACGCGGCGAGGGCGAGGGAGCCGGCGATGCGGTCCTTGACCGTGGAGCCGGACGCGTACTCCGCGCCACCGACGGAGACCTGGATGATGCCGTCGGACTCGGCCTCGGCGAAGCCGCGCAGCGCGGCCGTGAGGGTCTGCGAGGACGTGACGTTGATGGCCGGGTAGGCGAACTTGCCCGCCTTGGCCCGGTCGATCATCTCGACGTATACGTCCGGGGTAGCGATGGGCATCGTGGACCTCCTGAACTGGGGCGTGGTGCTGTCGGCCCGATCATCCCACCGATCCGGGCGCGATGTCCGGGGCATCCGTCCCTCCGACATGTCCGGGGCATCCGTCGCTCCTGGGACGGCGGCCGACGTGCCCGCGTGCCCGAGGTCGCCGAGAGGGCGCCGGAGGGAGTCGGCATCGGTGCACCTACCCGAGCACCGCGTGCTGCGTCATCCACGCGTGCATGGCGATCGCGCCGGCGGCGGCCACGTTGAGCGACCGCGTCGAACCGTGCTGGGTGATCTCGAGCAGGAGGTCGCAGCCGGCCAGCAGCTCGTCCGGCAGCCCCGCCGACTCCTCGCCGAGGACGAGGACCGCCTCCCGCGGCAGCGCCCGCCCCTCGAGCGGGACGGCGCCCGGCAGGTTGTCGAGCCCGAGCACGGCGAGCCCCCGGCAGCGCGCCCACGCGAGCAGGTCCGCGGCGTCCGCGCGGTGCTCGACGTTCAGGTAGCGATCCGTGACCATGGCGCCACGGCGGTTCCACCGGCGCCGGCCGACGATCTGCACCGACGCCAGGTTGAACGCGTTCGCGGTGCGCACGAGCGAGCCGATGTTGAGGTCGCGCCCGGTGTTGAGCAGTGCGAGGTGCAGCGGGTGCGCCCGGGAGGCGAGGTCGGCGCGGATCGCCTCGACGCTCCAGTACCGGTAGTGGTCCGCGACGTTGCGCCGGTCCCCCGCAGCCAGCAGCTCGGGGTCCAGCCGCGGGTCGTCCGGCACCTCTCCCTGCCACGGTCCGACGCCGACGCTGCGCTCGTCGTCGTCGGCGATGTCCGGGGTGTCGGCGGGGAAGCTCCTCGGCTCGGACTCCCTCGGTTCGCCCTCGTCCGGCACCCCGCCCCGTCGAGTCAACCGGGCAACCGCCGAGTCAGTCGACGCGGGGCGCTGACTCACCGGTTTGCCGACTGCCTCGGCGACAGGAGGGGGCTGGTCAGGGCTGGCGGCGGCAGGAGGGAGGTGGTCGGCGGCAGCAGCGGGGTGGTCAGCGGCAGGCGGGAGGTGGCCGGCCACGGCACTTTGGGGCCCGCCGGCGGCGGGAAAGCGCCGGTCGGCGGATGAGCGACTCGGCTCGTCAGGCAAGGCCGACGTCGGCGAGCTCGAGCGCGTTGAGGTAGCGGTGACCGGCCTCCTCGACGGCCTCGCGGGCACCCGTCGCGCGGTCGAGCACCACGAGGACGGCGGCGATCTCCGCCCCCGCCTCGGCCACGGCGTGCGCGGCGGTCAGGGCGGAGCCGCCGGTCGTCGACGTGTCCTCCACGACGACGACCCGCCGGCCCGCGATGTCCGGGCCCTCGATCCTCCGCTGCATGCCGTGGGCCTTGGCCTCCTTGCGCACGACGAACGCGTCCACCCCCTGACCCCGCGACGACGCGGCGTGCATGATCGCCGTCGCCACCGGGTCGGCGCCGAGGGTGAGCCCGCCGACGGCGTCGATCTCGCCGGCCCCGAGCCCCTCCTCCTCGAGCAGGTCGAGCAGGACGTGCCCGAGCAGCGGACCGGCCTCCTGGTGCAGCGTCACGCGACGCATGTCCACGTAGTAGTCGGACTCCTTGCCCGAGGAGAGCACGACCCTCCCGCGCACCACGCCGAGCTCGCTCACGAAGGCGGCGAGGCGGGCGCGCTGGGGGTCGTTCGAGGCGGTAGCGGGCGTCGAGGTCACGGGCCGAGGGTAGCCGGACCCGGCACGACGCCGGACCTCACCCGGCGCCCGCCGCCGCGCCCACGCCCACGCGCTCGGCGTCGTCGTCGCCCAGCTCTGCCGCCTCGGCGTCCGTGAACAGGCGCGAGCGGATGAGGAACCGCACGCCGTCGGGCGCCTCGAGGGAGAAGCCGGCGCCGCGGCCCGCCACCACGTCGATCGTCAGGTGCGTGTGGCGCCAGACCTCGAACTGGTTCCGGCTCATCCACACGGGCACGGTGAACGCGTCGTCGGACGAGGGATCTCCTCCGGCCTCCCCCGGGACCGTGAGGTCGCCGAGGTGGACGTCGGCGTCGCCGGTGAGGAAGTCGCCCTGCGCGAAGCACATGGGGGACGACCCGTCGCAGCAGCCGCCGGACTGGTGGAACATCAGCTCGCCGTGCGTGGCGCGCAACCGCCGCAGCAGCGCCGCGGCATCGTCGGTGAGCGCGACCCGCTCCGTCGTCGTCATGTCAGGTCCTTCCCTTCCCGGGGTGCCCGACCCGACCGGGCCGGGCACCCGCCGTCGGGACGGCTCAGAAGAATCCGAGCCGCTTCGGTGCGTAGCTGACCAGGAGGTTCTTGGTCTGCTGGTAGTGGCTGAGCATCATCTGGTGGTTCTCCCGCCCGATGCCCGAGCCCTTGTATCCGCCGAACGCCGCGCCGGCCGGGTACTGGTGGTAGGTGTTCGTCCACACACGGCCCGCCTGGATCGCGCGGCCGGCCCGGTAGCAGGTCGTGGCCTCGCGGGACCAGACGCCGGCGCCGAGCCCGTAGAGGGTGTCGTTGGCGATGGAGATGGCGTCGTCGAACCCGTCGAACCTGGCCACGGACACGACCGGGCCGAAGATCTCCTCCTGGAAGACGCGCATCGAGTTCTGGCCCTCGAAGATCGTCGGCGCGACGTAGTAGCCGTCCGCGAGGTCGCCGTCGTGCTCGAGCCGCTCGCCCCCGAGGAGGACCTTGGCGCCCTCCTGCTTGCCGATGTCGATGTAGGACAGGATCTTCTCGAGCTGGTCGTTGCTGGCCTGCGCGCCGACCATCGTCTCGGTGTCGAGCGGGTTGCCGGCCTTGACGGCGCGGGTGCGCTCGATGGCGTCGGCCATGAAGGAGTCGTAGATGTCGCCCGAGACGAGCGCCCGCGACGGGCACGTGCAGACCTCGCCCTGGTTGAGCGCGAACATCGTGAAGCCCTCGAGGGCCTTGTCGTAGAAGTCGTCCTTGGCCTGGGCGACGTCGGAGAAGAAGATGTTCGGGCTCTTGCCGCCGAGCTCGAGGGTGACCGGGATGATGTTCTGGCTGGCGTACTGCATGATCAGCCGGCCGGTCGTGGTCTCGCCCGTGAAGGCGATCTTCCGGATGCGCGGGTTCGAGGCCAGCGGCTTGCCGGCCTCCGCGCCGAACCCGTTGACGACGTTGAGGACGCCCGGGGGCAGCAGGTCGGCGATCTTCTCCACCACGTAGAGGATCGACGCCGGGGTCTGCTCGGCCGGCTTGAGGACGATCGCGTTGCCGGCCGCGAGCGCCGGGGCCAGCTTCCACACCGCCATGAGGATGGGGAAGTTCCAGGGGATGATCTGCCCGACGACGCCGAGCGGCTCGTTGAAGTGGTACGCCACCGTGTCGCCGTCGATCTCGGTGAGGCTGCCCTCCTGGGCGCGGATCGCCCCGGCGAAGTAGCGGAAGTGGTCGATCGCCAGCGGGATGTCGGCGGCCAGCGTCTCGCGGACGGGCTTGCCGTTCTCCCACGTCTCCGCGACGGCGATCTCCTCGAGGTTCTCCTCGATCCGGTCGGCGATCTTGTTGAGGATGATCGCCCGCTCGGTCGCCGAC
Source organism: Georgenia sp. Z2081 (assembly GCF_055326445.1). Taxonomy (NCBI): domain Bacteria; kingdom Bacillati; phylum Actinomycetota; class Actinomycetes; order Allobogoriellales; family Allobogoriellaceae; genus Georgenia; species Georgenia sp. Z2081. The sequence goes on along the minus strand of NZ_JBUZNK010000001.1, from coordinate 482,193 downwards.
GTCCTCCCCCAGGCGGGGGCGGCGGCGTGGGCGGCGTCGAGGGCGGCCTCGATGTCGTCGGCGTCGCCGCGGGCCACCTCCGTGAACGTCTTGCCCGTGAGCGGGCTCGGGTTCTCGAAGTACCGGCCGTTGACGGGGGCGCGGTACTCCCCGTTGATCCAGTGGTCGTACCGGGAGCGGTAGCTGACGATGCTCGACTCGGTTCCCGGGTTGGCGTAGACGGTCATTCGGGTCACGACTCCTTCGACGTCGGTGCCACGTCGTCGTGGCGGGTCCGTCGAGCATAGGTTCGCGAGGCGCTCGGCGGCAGGGTGGGTCGACAGGTCGCGCAGATGTGCGGGGGCGCCGACCTCGTGTCGGCGGGCGGCGCTACCGTGGGCGCATGCGGATCGCCACCTGGAACGTCAACTCCGTGCGCACGCGGGTCGACCGCGTCGTCGCCTTCCTCCAGCGGTGGGACGTCGACGTCCTGGCCATGCAGGAGCTCAAGTGCAAGCCCGAGCAGTTCCCCATGGCGGCGTTCGAGGAGGCCGGCTACGAGGTGGCCCTGCACGGCCTCAACCAGTGGAACGGCGTGGGGATCGCCTCGCGCGTGGGACTCGAGGACGTCGCCGTCGGCTTCCCCGGCATGCCCGAGTTCGGGGACCCGCCCGTGGCCGAGGCCCGCGCGATCGGTGCGCTGTGCGGCGGCGTCAAGCTGTGGAGCCTCTACGTGCCCAACGGCCGGGAGATCGACCACCCGCACTACGCGTACAAGCTGGAGTGGCTCGCCACCCTCAAGGACGTGGCGCGCGGCTGGCTCGAGGACGATGCCGACCGGCGCATCGCGCTCATGGGCGACTGGAACGTCGCGCCCCAGGACGAGGACGTCTGGAGCATGGAGTTCTTCGAGGGCAGGACCCACGTGACCGCCCCGGAGCGGGCCGCGTTCGCCGCGTTCGAGGACGCCGGGTACGCCGAGGTCACGCGCCCGCACACGCCGGGCGTCTACACCTACTGGGACTACCAGCAGCTGCGCTTCCCCAAGGGCGAGGGCATGCGCATCGACTTCGTGTACGCCTCCCCCGAGCTGTCGACGAAGGTGACCGACGCCTACGTCGACCGCGAGGAGCGCAAGGGCAAGGGCGCCTCGGACCACGTGCCGGTGATCGTGGATCTCGACCTGGTCAACTAGCGCGCGTCGAGCGCCGCCACGACCTGCTCGTTGAGCTCGGGCCAGATCACGCCGTGGACCTCGGTGTCGAACCGCTTCGCGCCGAGGAACGCCGCCGCCGCGCCGCGGGTCGGGTCCGCCCACAGGAACGAGCCGGACTGGCCGAAGTGGCCGAACGTCGTCGGGGCCACGCCCGGCCCCGTCCAGTGGGGGTCCTTGTCGGAGCGGACCTCGAACCCGAGCCCCCAGTCGTTGTGCGCCTGCCGCCCGAAGCCGGGCAGCACCCCGGACAGCCCGGGGAAGACGGTCGCGGTGGCCTCGGCATGAAGCTCGGCCGAGATCAGCGCCGGGTCCAGCAGCTCGAACCCGTAGGTGAGGAGGTCGGCGGTCGAGCCTGAGTAGCCGTGCGCGCAGCTGCCCTCGGTCACCACGGACGTCAGACCGAGCGGCTCGACCACCTGCGCGCGGACCCACTCGTTGATCGGTGCGCCCACGCGGCTCCCGACGAGCTCGCCGAGCGTCTCGAACCCGAGGTTGGAGTACACGCGGCGCTTCTCGGGCGCCTGGCTCGGGCCCCCGGCGTCCATCGGGAGGCCCGAGGCGTGCGCGAGCAGGTGACGGACCGTCGAGCCCTCGGGGCCGGCGGACTCGTCGAGGGTGAGGTGCCCGGCCTCGACGGCCACGAGGGTGGCCGTGGCCGTCAGCAGCTTGGTCGTCGACTTCCACGGCAGGACCCGCTCGACGTCGCCGTCGGACGAGACCACGCCGTCCTCGTGCGTGGCGACGAGCAGCGCCACGTCGAAGTCGAACCGGTCGAGTGCGGGGTAGGTGGCCACGCCTCCAGGGTGTCACGGACCGCCCGACGCCGGAGCGGCACCCTCGCGCCGGGAGGTCACCTTCGGGACGGGAGGTCACCGTCGGGACGGGCGGCACGGGCGGCGCGGTTCGGACCGGTCGGCGCGGTTCGAACCCGTTGGCGCGGTTCGGACCGGGCGGCCGACCGCTACACGAGCGGCCAGGGGAAGGCCATCCCGGTGAGGTCCACCGGCAGCCGGCCCTCGGTGACCAGCCGTAGCGCCCGACGACGAAGAGCGTCCACCTCGTCGTCGTCGAGGAGCGCGGCGATCTCGTCGTCGACCTCGGTGACGACGGGGGCGACGGCGGCGAGCAGGTCGGCGTCGATGCGCTCGTCGGCGAAGTCCCAGATGACGGTGCGCAGCTTCGGCCGGGCCGAGAAGCAGAGCCCGTGGTCGATGCCCCAGACGCGGCTGTCCTCGCCGCGCAGGACGTGGCCCGACTTCCGGTCGGTGTTGTTGGTCAGCACGTCGAACACGGCGATCCGCCGCAGGTCGTCGTGGGTCTCGGGCGCGTCATCGACGAGGGTGAAGTAGTGGGCGGACCGGTCGTGCTCGACGAACCTCTGGAGCGAGCCGACGCCGAACGGCACCTCCTCACGGAGCACGGTGGTCGGGACCAGGTGCCAGCCGAGCGACTCGCTGAGCAGGTACGCGGCGCGCTCGCGGCGGTAGAGACCGGGCGGGAAGTCGCGCAGCGGCGCCTCGCCGAGCTCGGGCTTGTAGATCGCCCACGTCAGGTCGCCCTCCCCGGAGACCTCGACGAGAAAGGTCTCGTTGCTGGAGTCCGCGAGCCGCCCGATCACCGTGATGTCGCCGTGCAGGAGCAGGTCGGTGGTACCGGACGGGTCGGTGGCACCGCACGGGTCGGTCGCGGCGGCCGCTCCGGGTGATCCGGTCAGGTCCGCGGTTCGCGGCGCGCCACCCTGCGCCTCCTCGCCGGCCCTCGCGTGCTCCCCCGCCGGGCCGCCCACCGCACGCTCCGCGTCCACCGGGACGCCCTCAGGAGATCCGCAGGTCGCCGAGCGACTCGAGCGTGGAGTTGACGGTGAGGACCACCGGGTCGCCCGCCTGCGGGTACGCGATCGCGGAGACGGAGCACGGGGCGACGGTGAGGCGCTGGAACCGGTCGAGGGACAGGTCGAACGCGTAGGACAGCGCCGCCTTGATCGGGTCGGCGTGCGAGAAGCACACGACCGTCGACCCCCGGTGCTCCGCCCGGATCCGGTCGAGCGTGGCCGCCATCCGCTCCTGCATCTCGACCAGGCTCTCCCCGCCGGGGAAGCGGAACTCGGCGGGACGCTCCTGCACCGTGCGCCACTCGGGCAACCGCGCGAGGTCGGCGAGCGGCTCTCCGGTCCAATCGCCGACGTCGGACTCGAGCAGCCCCGGCTCCTCCACGACCGACAGACCCGTGCGGCGGGCCAGGGGCTCCGCGGTCTCCCGCGCGCGCTCGAGCGGGGAGGAGAGGATCGTCGACGGCGACGCCGCTGCGAGCCGTTCCGCGACATGTTCCGCCTGGTCGCGGCCCCGCTCGGACAGATTCAGACCGGGTGCACGTCCGGGCATGACACGTCCGGTGGTCGGCGTCGTGCCGTGCCGCACCAGCAGGACCAGCGTGGGCGGGGCTGCCTTCTCCTCGGTCATCGCCTCCAGCCTAGGCACGTCCTTGCCACCGGGCCGTCCGGCACCGGGGCGGGGAACGGCCGGGACGACAAGCCGTTCGCCGTCGGGCATCTCGGAGGAGAGGAGACGGAACGACGCACTGTCCGCCGACGCCGGGCACGACGTACGTTGGAGGCGTGAGCGATCGCCCGGACATCAGCACCGTGGGGGAGCTCCGCTCCTCCGACCACACCTTCCGCACGCTGCGCACGGAGATCCGCGAGAACCTCGTCGCCGCGCTCGCCGCCGGCGAGAACCCCTGGCCCGGCCTGCACGGGTTCTCCCGGACCGTGCTCCCGCAGGTCGAGCGCGCCCTGCTCGCGGGGCACGACATCGCGCTGCTCGGCGAGCGCGGCCAGGGCAAGACCCGGCTGCTACGCACGCTCGCCGGGCTCCTCGACGAGTGGACCCCGGTCATCGAGGGCTCCGAGCTCGGCGAGCACCCGTTCGCCCCGATCACCGACGCCTCGCGCGCCCGGGCAGCGGAGCTCGGCGACGACCTGCCGGTGCTCTGGCGGCACCGCGACGAGCGGTACGTCGAGAAGCTCGCGACACCTGACACCTCGGTCGCGGACCTCATCGGCGACGTCGACCCGATGCGCGTGGCCGAGGGCCGGCGGCTCGGCGACCCGGAGACCATCCACTACGGGCTGGTCCCGCGCTCGCACCGCGGCATCGTCGCCATCAACGAGCTCCCCGACCTGGCTGAACGCATCCAGGTGTCGCTGCTCAACGTGATGGAGGAACGAGACGTCCAGATCCGTGGCTACGTGCTCCGGCTCCCGCTGGACGTCCTCGTCGTCGCCACGGCGAACCCCGAGGACTACACGAACCGCGGCCGGATCATCACCCCGCTCAAGGACCGTTTCGGCGCCGAGATCCGCACGCACTACCCGATCGAGCTCGACGACGAGATCGCCATCATCACCCAGGAGGCGCACCTCGGAGCCGACGTGCCGCCGGCCGTCCTCGAGATCCTCGCCCGGTTCGCGCGGAACCTGCGCGACTCCGCCGCCGTCGACCAGTCCTCCGGCGTCTCGGCGCGGTTCGCGATCGCCGGCGCCGAGACGGTGGCGGCCGCCGCCCTGCACCGCGCCACCGTGCGCGGGGAGGAGCGGGCGGTCGCGCGCGTCGTCGACGTCCGCACCGCCGTCGACGTCCTCGGCGGCAAGGTCGAGTTCGAGGTCGGCGAGGAGGGCCGCGAGGCCGAGCTCCTCGAACATGTCCTGCGCACCGCCACGGCGGAGACGGTGCGCGCCCACCTCGCGGGCATCGACCTGGGACCGTTGGTCGCGGCGATCGAGGCCGCCGACGAGGTCGTCACCACGGGCGAGCAGGTGACCGCCGCCGACTTCCTCGCCTCGCTGCCGGGGTACACGGGCGGGTCGGTGGCGGCCTCGAGTGCCGGCGAGGACGGGGCGGACCCGTCCGTGTACGACCTGATCGCCCAGCGGCTCGACGCCCACGACGACGGCTCGCGCGCCTCCGCGATCGAGCTCGCGCTCGAGGGCCTCTTCCTCGCCCGCCGGATCTCGAAGGAGACCGGCGACGGCGAGACCGTCTACGGATGACCGGAGCGACGACATGACCCCGCAGCCCCGATCACCGCGCCCCGCGCGGTACGGCCGCTACGCCGGCGGTCCCGACCCGCTAGCGCCGCCGATCGACCTCGGGGCCGCGCTCGACGAGATCGCCGACGACGTCATGTCCGGCTACAGCCCCGACCAGGCCCTCCGCGAGCTCCTGCGGCGCGGCAGCCGCGGCGCCCAGGGCCTCGACGACCTCGCCGGCCGGGTCCAGCAGCGCCGCCGCGACCTGCTCGGCCGGCACCGGCTCGACGGCACGCTGCAGGAGGTCAGGGCCCTGCTCGACTCGGCCGTGCTCGCCGAGCGCGGCCAGCTCGCGCGCGACGTCGCCATGGACGACACCGACCGCACGTTCCGCGAGATGGTCATCCAGAACCTCCCGGGGTCGACGGCCGCAGCGGTCAGCGAGCTCGCCACCTACGACTGGGCGTCCGACGAGGCGCGCCAGACGTACGACCAGATCAAGGACCTGCTCGGCCGCGAGGTGCTCGAGCAGCGGTTCGCCGGCATGAAGCAGGCGCTCGAGGGCGCCACCGAGGAGGATCGGCGGGCCGTCGCCGAGATGCTCTCCGACCTCGGCGACCTGCTCGAGAAGCACGCCCGCGGCGAGGACACCGCTGGAGACTTCGAGGACTTCATGGCGAAGCACGGCGACCAGTTCCCGGAGAACCCCCGCGACGTCGACGAGCTCATCGACACGCTCGCGAAGCGCTCCGCCGCAGCACGCCGGATGCTCAGCTCGATGACGCCGGAGCAGCGCGAGGAGCTCATGCAGCTCTCCCAGCAGGCGTACGGCTCGCCGCAGCTGATGGAGCAGCTCGCCCGCGTCGACGCCGGTCTCCGGGCCCTGCGACCCGGCGAGGACTGGACCGGCTCCGAGCAGTTCGAGGGCGAGGAGGGCCTGGGACTCGGCGACGGCACCGGAGCGCTGCAGGAGCTCGCCGACCTCGACCGCCTCGCCGAGCAGATCGACCAGGCGTCGTCGGGGTCCCCGCTCTCGGACCTCGACCTCGAGGCGCTGGGCCGCCACCTCGGCGACGACGCCGCCGTCTCCGCCCGCACCCTCGCCGAGCTCGAGCGCGCGCTGCGGGACTCCGACTACCTGCACCACGGCTCCGACGGCGACCTGCGGCTGTCCCCGCGCGCGATGCGGCGGCTCGGCCGGTCGCTGCTCAAGGACGCGGCGGGTCGGCTGTCGGGGCGCAGCGGATCGCGGGACACCCGGCAGGCGGGAGCGGCAGGCGAGCAGACCGGGTCGAGCCGGGCCTGGGCCTTCGGCGACACGGAGCCGTGGGACGTCACGCGCTCGCTGACGAATGCCATCCTGCGCACCGCACGCGAGGGCGGCGACCCGCGCCGGGGGCTGCGGCTGGACGTCGCCGACGTCGAGATCGCCGAGACCGAGGCGCGGACGCAGGCGGCGGTGGCTCTCCTCGTCGACACGTCGTTCTCCATGGCCGCCGAGGGGCGGTGGCTACCGATGAAGCGGACCGCACTCGCCCTGCACCAGCTGCTGTCCACGCGCTTCCGCGGCGACCGGCTCGAGCTCGTCCAGTTCGGCAGGTACGCCCAGCGGGTCGACCTCGCCGAGCTCACCGCCCTGCCGCCGTTCCGCGAGCAGGGCACGAACCTCCACCACGGGCTCATGCTCGCGACCCGGTTCTTCCGGCAGCACCCCACGATGCAGCCCGTGCTGCTCGTCGTCACCGACGGCGAGCCCACCGCCCACCTCGAGCCCGGCGGCGAGTCGTGGTTCGACTACCCGCCGGCGCCGCAGACGCTGCGGCTCACCGTCGCCGAGCTCGACCGCGCGGCGCGGCTCGGCGCCGAGACCACGTTCTTCCGGCTCGGCGACGACCCCGGCCTCGCCCGGTTCCTCGACGCGATGGCACGCCGGGCGCGCGGCCGCGTGGTGGCGCCGGACCTCGACGACCTCGGCGCGGCCGTCGTCGGGGAGTACGTGCAGGCTCGCTCCCCCTGGGACCTCTGACCCCCTCCGCCCAGAGTGCGGTCGGGGCTCGTCGAGAGTGCGGTCGGTGGGTTGCCCACGGCACCCTCGGTGGCTCCCCACCGCACTCTCGGGGCTCCCCACCGCACCCTCGGTGACCAGGGGGCTAGGTGGTCCGCACCTCCAGGGAGTCGGCACCCTCGGTGCGGTCGACGACGACGTGCGCGCCGTCCGCAGCTTCGCCCCCGAGCAGCAGCCGGGCGAGCCGGTCGCCGATCTCGCGCTGGACGAGACGACGCAGCGGCCGCGCCCCGTAGGCCGGGTCGAAGCCCTCGAACGCGAGCCACTCGCGCGCCGCGCCGGTGACCTCGAGCGTGATGCGCCGCGGGGCGAGCCGTTCCGCGAACCGCTGGATCTGCAGGTCGACGATGTGGCCCAGCTCGTCGAGACCGAGCGCGTCGAACATGACGACGTCGTCGAGCCGGTTGAGGAACTCCGGCTTGAACGACGCCCGCACGATCTCCATCACCTTCTCCCGGCGCTCGCTCTCGGCCACCGACCCGTCGACGAGGAACTGCGAGCCCAGGTTCGAGGTGAGCACGAGGATGACGTTGCGGAAGTCCACCGTGCGGCCCTGCCCGTCGGTGAGCCGACCGTCGTCGAGCACCTGCAGGAGGATGTCGAAGACCTCCGGGTGCGCCTTCTCGACCTCGTCGAGGAGCACCACCGTGTACGGCCGACGCCGGACCGCCTCGGTCAGCTGGCCACCCTCCTCGTATCCGACGTACCCGGGCGGGGCCCCGACCAGGCGGGACACAGAGTGCTTCTCCGAGTACTCGGACATGTCGATGCGGACCATGGCCCGCTCGTCGTCGAACAGGAAGTCCGCCAGGGACTTCGCGAGCTCCGTCTTGCCGACCCCGGTGGGACCGAGGAACAGGAACGAGCCCGTCGGCCGGTCCGGGTCCGCGATGCCGGCCCGGGAGCGCCGCACGGCGTCCGAGACCGCGCGCACGGCCGCGGTCTGCCCGATGAGGCGCCGACCGATCTCGTCCTCCATCGTCAGGAGCTTCTCCGACTCGCCCTGGAGCAGTCGTCCGACCGGGATCCCGGTCCACGCGCCGACGACCTCGGCGATCTCCTCGGCGGAGACCTTGTCGGCGATCATCGGGTCGGAGCCGGCGGCGTCGGCGGACTCGGCCTCCTCGCTCGCGACGGCGGCGTCCAGCTCCTGCTGGAGCGCGGGGATCTCGCCGTAGCGCAGCCGGCCGGCGTCCTCGTAGCGAGACTCCCGTTCGGCGAGCTCGGCCTTCGTGGTGAGCTCGTCGAGGCGGGCGCGCAGGTCACCGACCCGGTTGTGCCCGGCCTTCTCGTTCTCCCAGCGTGCGGTCAGGCCGTCGAGCTCCTCGCGCCGGTCGGCGAGCTCGGCCCGCAGGGCGTCCAACCGCTCGGCGGTGGCGGCGTCGTCGTCGTCGAGGTTCTCCGCGAGGTAGGCCTCCTCCATGCCGAGCCGGTCCACCTGCCGACGCAGCACGTCGACCTCCTCCGGGGAGGAGTCGAGCTCCATGCGCAGGCGGGACGCGGCCTCGTCGACGAGGTCGATGGCCTTGTCCGGCAGGCGGCGGCCGGTGATGTAGCGGTCGGAGAGGGTGGCCGCGGCGACGAGCGCGCCGTCGGAGATCGTCACCTGGTGGTGCGCCTCGTACTTCGGGGCGATGCCGCGCAGGATCGTCACGGTGTCCTCGACGCTGGGCTCGCCGACGAGGACCTGCTGGAAGCGGCGCTCGAGGGCGGGGTCCTTCTCGATGTGCTCGCGGTACTCGTCGAGCGTGGTGGCGCCGACGAGGCGCAGCTCCCCGCGGGCGAGCATCGGCTTGAGCATGTTGGCGGCGTCCATCGAGGAGTCGCCGCCCGCGCCCGCCCCGACCACGGTGTGCAGCTCGTCGATGAACGTGACGACCTCGCCGTCGGAGTCCGCGATCTCCTGGAGGACCGCCTTGAGCCGCTCCTCGAACTCGCCGCGGTACTTCGCGCCCGCGACCATGCCCGCCATGTCGAGCGCGACGAGGGTCTTGCCGCGCAGGGACTCGGGGACGTCGCCGTCGACGATGCGCTGGGCGAGGCCCTCGACGACGGCGGTCTTGCCGACGCCCGGCTCACCGATGAGGACGGGGTTGTTCTTCGTGCGCCGGGACAGCACCTGGACGACGCGGCGGATCTCGGCGTCGCGCCCGACGACGGGGTCGAGCTTGCCCTCCCGCGCGGCCGCCGTGAGGTCATGGCCGTACTTCTCCAGCGCGTCGAACGTGTTCTCGGGGTCGGCGCTGGTGACGGGGCGGTTGCCGCGCACGGACGGTACGGCGGCGCGCAGGGCGTCCGGGGTGGCGCCCGCGTGCCGGAGGATCTCGTCCGTGCCGGGCGCAGCGGCGAGGCCGAGCAGGAGGTGCTCGGTGGAGACGTACTCGTCACCGAGCGCGCCGGCCTCCTCGGTGGCGCCGGCGATGACGGTGAGGAACGCGCGCGAGGTCTGCGGCTGAGCGACGGATCCCCCGGAGACGCCGGGCAGCGCGGCGATCGCGGCGTCGGTGCGGCGGGCCAGGTCGGCGCGGTCGGCCCCGACGGCGTCGAGCAGCGCGATCGCGATGCCCTCGCCCTGGTCGAGGAGGGCCTTGAGCAGGTGGCTGGGCTCGATCTGCGGGTTCCCGGCCGTGGTGGCGTGCTGGAGCGCGGAGGCGACGGCCTCCTGCGACCTGGTGGTGAGCTTGGTGTCCATCGGTCCCCAATCGGTGAGTTCGGTCGTGCTGATGGAACGCACGCAAAGTTGAGTCTATTCCGCTCAAGGTTGGGGCGCCACCGTTTCGGGTGGGGACCGAGGCGCCCGGTCCCCGCGTCGAACGGGCTCAACATGGCAGGTTCCGCGCGCTCTGGGCGCCATGTCGAGCCCACTCGACGATCTGACGCTCGTCCGGCACCCCACCTCCGCCGCTCCGCCGTCGCACCGCATCGACGTCCCGCGACATGTGCACAACCCGCTCCTCGCAGCTTTGTCCACAGCGCGACGACGGCACCCGGTCCCGTTCTCGCGAGCCGGGAGATCGTCCTCTCGTGCTGCGCTCAGCGAGCTATCGACCTCGACCGTTCCCCGCCGTCGTCCTCGGGCACTGGCGGACCGCCCGCGGCAACGCGTTCAGGGCAACGGTCCCGGCGGGCTGCGAGGTCGTCCGGCTGCGCGACGGCGCCGTCGCCATCGTTGCCGACGACCTCGACAGGTTCGAGCAGGCCGAGCAGGTCCACCTCGGGACCGCTCTCGCCGTGAGCCGACGCACCCGGGTCCGGCACGCGCTCAGCGGCGTCACCGCAGCGCTCGCCCACGGGCTGCGCGTGTGGAAGCTGCCCGGACGGCCGGTCCTGACGTCCCCGCAGAAGGTCAGCTCCGCCCGCACGACCGACTACCCCAGGCAGACGCGCGCCCTCCCGCTCGAGGACGTCGTCCGTATCGACGGCGTACCGTGCACCTCGCTGGAGCGCACCGCCGTCGACTGTGCGCGTGACCTCGATCCGCTGGACGCGCTCGTCGTCGTCGACCATGTGCTCGCGCTGCTCAGCCACGCTGACACCTACCAGCGCGTGCGGACCGAGCGGGAGGCTGCCGACGTCCGACGCCGCCTCCTCGCACGCATCGACGCCCTGCCGCGCGGCGCACGTGGAGCGCGACGTGCCCGCGTGGTGGTCGAGTGGGCGAGTCCCTGGGCCCAGTCCGCGCCGGAGACGTTCCTGCGCTGGTCGCTGCTGGTGTGGGGGCGCCGCGACGCAGTGGCCCAGTGCCGGGTCGAGGCCGAGGGCAACACCTACTTCACGGACCTCGCGCTGCCCGACGGTCGTCGTCCCGACGGGACGCAACGCTGGCTGCACATCGAGTACGACGGCGAGCTGAAGTACCACGTCGCCGACGCCGGGCAGACCGCAGCCGGACTCATCGCCGAGCGCAACCGCGAGCGCGCGATCCTCGCCCTGGGCGACGACATGGCCCGGTTCGACCGGCGAGGAGCGCGCAGTCCGGCGCAGGTCGCCCGCGTCGTGGCAGCGAAGGTGCGCCACTCATCGGGTCAGCGGCTGCACCCCGTGCGTGAGCTGCTGGCGAACTAGTGCCCGCCTCGTCGACTGGGCTCAATGTGGCGCCCGGAGCGGCCGGATCCTGCCACGTCGAGCCCATTCGATGACTCCCCGGAGCCACAGGGAAGTCGGCCGCGCAGAGACACCCGTTCAGCCATGAACCGCACGGCCGTGCGGAAAGGTCGCTCCGTGCCGGGTCTATTATCCGCTCGTGACCACACAATCGACAGTTCCAGGCCCGACGGCAGACCCGTTGGCCGCCTTCCGCCGGTTCCCCACCGGCATCACCGTCTTCCTCGGCCTGTTCGTCGTGGGCGGACTGTTCCTGGCGTACCGGCACCTCGGCGCCGACGCCGTCGCCATGTGCGGCGACGACCCGATGGCTCCCGGCGACGAGTGCCAGATGACGTCGCGCAGGCGCCGCCGGATCTCCTCGAGCACGTCGATCCAGTCCTACGAGGAGCGGCTGACGGCCTCCGCCCGGGCCCACGAGTCCTGGGTGTGGGTGGGCGTCGCCGTCGCCGTCATCGCCGCGATCTTGATCGCGCTCGTCGTCATCCGGTGGCGCCGCGACACCGCCCTCGCCCGCACGCTGGACGGCGGGCAGGAGCCGCTGGCCACCTACTCCGCGACGACCGGCACGGGTGTCGGCCTCGGCTTCCTCGGCGCGGCCGCGGTCGCCGGCATCGCCCTTGCGATGGGCGTGCGCATGGGCGGCGTGTCCGGCGAGAGCTGGATCGGCCTCGCCATCGTCGGCGTCGGTGTCGTCGTGGCGCTGCTCATCGTGTGGGCGGCCCGGCCGAAAGGCAGCACGCTCGTGAGGGCCTACGACTCGGGCGTCCGCGTCGTCACGCAGAGCAGGGCGCAGGAGGTCCCGTGGGCGGACCTGCAGTACTTCGTCGACCTCGAGTCGACGACGTTCATGCAGCTCGGCTGGGTGGGCTTCAAGCGCCAGCTCATGATCGACGACAAGGAGTTCTTCGCGACGATGCGGGCCCGGATCAACAGCGCCGCTCGCGCACGCGTGCAGGAGAGTGCCGGAACAGCTGCGCCGGTGGACTTCGGCAAGGTGACGCTCGCCGGTCGCACCGTGGTCGTCGGAAAGAAGGAGCTGGACGCCGGTTCCCTGGCCGCGATCACCCCGGTGAAGGGCAAGGACGGCCTCGAGCTTCACGTCCGGGACCGGTCGGGCGGTACGCCCGCGACGGTCCGACCCGTGGAGATCGCCAACTCGGACGTGCTCTTCGGCGTCCTGTCGGAGCACTTCGGCGTCGTCGTGCCCGGTCGCTGACCGACGCCACCGGACCGCGCGCCCCGGCCCGTTCCCGACGGGCCGGGGTCTCGCCGGGCGGGCGGCCGTCCGGGGACGCGAGGGCCTCACTCAGCGGCGCCGGGACGACACGACCGGCGAAGCGTCGGCCTCGCTCAGCGCCGCCGCGACGACACGACCGGCGAAGCGTCGGCTCCGTCTAGTCGGCCTGCTTGACGAGCCGCCACCGCGCGATCAGCGCGTAGACGACGGCCCAGACGATGAGCATGGCCAGCCCGAGGAACCAGATGCCCGGCTCCTGGGACCACAGCGGGTCGTCCTGGTAAGGGTGCCAGTCGGTGATGCCGACCGACGACATCGCCATGCTGAACCCCCAGCGCGCCGGCATGAACCAGGCGAGCTGCTCGAACACCGGCTGACCGGCGACGTCGATGACGCCGCCCGAGAGCACGAGCTGGAGCATGACGGCGACGACCAGCAGCGGCATGATCTGCTCGGAGTTCGACGCGATCGCGGACAGCATGAGGCCCATGACCATGCAGGTGAACGCCAGCACCACGGCGGCCACGACGATCTCCGCGCTCCCGGCCGGCAGGAGCGCCGAGTTCGTCGGCGGGTCATGGAGCATGAGCGTGACCACCGAGGCCACGACACCCTGGTAGACGGCGAACGCGCCGAGGACGACGACCTTGGCGGTGAGGTAGGCGTCCGGTCGCAGTCCGACCGCGGACTCCCGCCGGTAGATGTGCCGCTCGCCGACGAGATCTCGGACCGAGACCGCGAGGCCGGCGAAGGCGAGCCCGACCATGAGCACGGTGAGGATCTGCATCGACTCGCCGGTGATGTCCTCGCCGGGGTCGGGCTGCCGCAGGCCCAGCTCACCTCCCACGGCGACGGTGAGCAGCGCGAACAGCACCGGGAGGACGAGCAGGAAGAACAGGTACTTGCCGTCCGCCGCCATGAGGTTGACCTGACGCCGTGCGAGCGTGGAGACCTGCTTGCCCATCGACTGCTTGCTGCGGCGCTCGAGCTGCTGCGGGCGGGCCACGTTGACGCGGCGCACGTGCGGCCGGGCCGACGCCCCCTCGAACATCTGCTTGGACCGGGTCGGGTCCTCCTTGATGAAGGCGTAGATCTGCGCGTAGGTCAGGTCGTCGGGGTCCTTCACCTCGCGGCCGAGGTAGCGCATCGCCTTGGCGAAGTAGGGCTTGACCTCGTGCGGCGCCCCGTAGAAGGCCGTCTTGCCCCCGGGGGCAAGGATGAGGATCTTGTCGCACTGGGCGAGGTTGACCTCGTTGTGCGTGATGACGACGACCGTGCGGCCGCGCACCCCGCGCGAGTCGTCGCCGTGGGCGATCTCCGCGAGCAGGTGCATGACCTCGGCGTCGAGCGAGGGGTCCAGGCCCGACGTCGGCTCGTCGAGGAAGAGCAGGTCCGGCTGGGTGAGCATCTCCAGTGCGACGGACACGCGCTTGCGCTGGCCGCCGGAGAGCCGGTCGATGCGGGTCGAGGAGTGCTCGGTGAGGCCGAGCTGGCTCATCACGCGATCGACGGCCTGCTCCCGGTCGCGCCGCTGCACGGACTCGTCGAACCGCAGCTCGGCGCCGTAGTCGAGGGCGCGTCGGACGGTGAGGGTGCGGTGCACGACGTCGTCCTGCGGGACCACGCCCATGCGGTTGCGCATGGTGGCCTCGTGCTCGTAGACGTCGAGGCCGGAGAACCGGACGATGCCCTCGTCGGCGGTCGGCCGCCCCACGAGCGATCGCAGCAGCGTGGACTTGCCGGCGCCCGACGGGCCGATGACGGCGAGCAGCGAACGGCCGGGCAGGGAGAACGTGACGTCGTCGAGGATGGTCTTCTTCGACGGGTCCGGCGCGCCCTGCTCCTTGAGCCGCTTCTTCTCCTCCGACGACGCGTCCACCCGCACCGTGAGGTCCTCGGCCTCGAGGCTGCCCTCGCCGCCGGAGATGTCGATCGGGACGAGCCCGCCGGGCACGAGCTGGAGGAACGAGCCCCCGACGCCGAGGATCCCGCCCATCTGCAGCATGCCCTGGGTGACGCGCGCGCCGTTGACGAACGTGCCGTTGAGCGAGCCGCGGTCGATCACCCGGAAGCCGCCCTGGGTGGGCACGAGGTCGACGTGCCGGCCCGAGACGAGCGGGTCGTCGAGCGTGATGTCGGCGCTGCGTGCGCGACCGATCGTCAGCGTGCCCGGCGTTCGGCCCGACCCTGCCGACGCGGGCGAACCGCCGGCGGGGCTGCCGGACGGGGCCGGAGCCAGGGGCGCACCCACGTGGAGCTCCTGGGTCGAGGGCCGGCGAGCGCCGGGGGCGTCCGGGCCGCTCGCGCCGCTGAACGGCTCCGCGTTCTGCGGGGCGGGGGCGGCCGGACGCGACGGGCCCGACGTCGGCGCACCGGTCGCCGGTCCGGCCGGCGGCCTACCGGCGGGGGCACCGCCCGGGCTTCCCGGGGCCGGGGTGGAGCGAGGGTTCGCGGGGGTCGGGACCGACGATGCACCGACGGGGCCGGCGCTCGCCGCCGACGCGGCCGACGGCCCCGCGGAGTGCGCCGACGCCGCGGACGGACCGGCGGAGTGGGCCGACGCCGCGGACGGACCGGCGGAGTGGGCCGACGCCGCGGACGGACCGGCGGAGTGGGCCGACGCCGCGGACGGACCGGCAGAGTGGGCCGACGCCGCCGACGGACCGGCACCCTGACCGCCCGGACCGGCTGCACCGGTCGGGGCGCCGACGGGCCGGATCCGTAGCGCGGGCCCCTGGGCGGGGTGTCCGAGGTGCACGACGACGCCCTGCCCGATCGCGATCGGCGCGGTGAGCTGCCGTCCGTCGACGAACGCCGCACCCCCGACGACGCGCATCATCCAGCCGTTCGGGGTCTCGGCGATCTCGAGGTTCTGGGGAGCCACCGCGGGGTGGCCGATGATGAGGTCGGCCGGCGGGGCGCTGCCGACCAGCGCGCGTCCGCCCGGGGGCCGCGTGGCGGTCCCCATCGGGGAGGCGATCTCGATGCCCGTCCGCATGCAGTGGTTCCTCTCGAAAAGCGTGGGTCGTACGACCGCCGGGCGCCGTCCTGCCGGGCGCGCCCCCCGGCATGCTAGTGCGCGCCGGACCCCGACGACGGGTGAGAGGTGCCCGGGCCGGGTCGCGTTCGCCACCACGCCGGGCGGCACGCATCCGGGACGGCGATCACCGCGGGTCGACGTGCTCCCACGCCGGCGCCACGTGCGGCCACGGGTCGGCCTCCTCGAGCGCGGCGGCGAGGCCGAGCAGGAGGGCCTCCGAACCGACCTTCCCCCCGAGGTGGACGCCGAAGGGGAGCTCGGGCCCGTCGTCGTCGACCCGTGCCCGGTGGAGCGGCAGCGAGATGGCGGCCGCGCCGGTGATGTTCCACGTGGACGTCCAGGGGGTGAACGCGCGCTGGTCGAGGAAGTCCTGCCACGGGTCGGCGTCGTCGCGCATCGAGCCCACCGGGGCGGGCGGCCCCGACAGGGTGGGGCTGAGGATCACGTCGACTCCCGCCCATACCTGCGCGGTGCGTCGCGTGAGCAGGTGCATCGAGGTGATCGCGCTCGCGTACTCGACGCCGGTCACCTCCTTCCCGCGCTCGCGGAGGAGACGGGTGAGCGGCACGAGCAGCTCCTCCTGCGCCGGATCGAGCGGTGCGGCAGCGGCGCCCGTCGCCCAGACGGGCTGGAACGCCTCCCAGTCCTCGACGGCGAACGGCACGCCGACCTCCACCGTCTCATGGCCCATTCCCTCGAGCAGGGTGACCGCACGGTCGACGGCGGCGAGCGCCTCGGGGTGGACGTCGGTCCCGATCGAGATGGGCTCGCGCAGGACCCCGACCCGGAGCCGTGCGGGCGGGGTGTCGCAGGCGGCGAGGAACGTGCCGAGCTGCTCGGGTGCCCGGTAGATGTCGCCCGCTCGGGGGACGGCGAGGACGTCGAGGAGAGCGGCGGTGTCGCGCACGGTGCGGGTGAGGACACCGTTGCGTCCCAGTCCGGGACCGTCCGTCTGGTACGGGCCCGGCGAGACACGGCCGCGGGTGGGCAGGAGACCGACCAGACCGCAGGCGGAGGCGGGGATGCGGATCGATCCACCGCCGTCGGAGCCCTGCGCGGCGGGGACGAGGCCGGCCGCCACGGCGGCACCCGCACCCCCGGAGGACCCGCCGGCCGACCGGTCGAGGTCCCACGGCGTGCGGGCGGTCGGCCCGACGTCCGGCTCGGTGTAGGGGGGCATGCCGAACTCGGGGGTCGTGGTCTTGCCGACCATCGTCGTCCCCGCGTCGGCCAGCAGCGACACGATGCCGTCGTCGAGCTGCGCGACGTTGTCCGCGAACGCGGCGGACCCCATGCGCATGGGCAGCCCGGCGACCTGGTTGAGGTCCTTGATCGGCACGGGCACGCCGAGGAACGGCGGCAGGTCGCGGTGGTCGGGGGCACCGCCGGGGCCGGACGACGCCTCGGCGAGCGTGGCCTCGGCGGCCCGCGCGTCGTCCAGCGCCCGGTCCGCGGCCACGTGGATGAAGGCGCCGACATGTTGGTCGAGCGACTCGATCCGACGCAGCGTGTGGTCGGCGACCTCGGTCGGCGACACCTGCCCGGACCGGATCGCGGCAGCCAGGTCGAGGGCGGGGAGCTCGTGGATCTGGGCCATGGCCCGAGACTACGGGGCCGAGCGGACGCCCGAGCGGGGCCGAGCGGACGCCCGAGCGCGCCTGAGCAGGCGCCCGAGCGCGCCTGAGCGGGCGCCCGACGGTGCAGCGTCGTTCTTCTCCCTTGACCCGCAACCGGGGTTATGCGCAAGGATGGACCGCGGCCGTGCCATCCGGGCGGTTGACCCGACGGAAGGAGATCACATTGGGAATCTTCGACAAGGCCAAGGACGCACTCTCCAGCGACAAGGGTGAGGAGTACTCGGACAAGGGTCTCGACGCTGCTGGCAACGCCGCGGACAACGTCTCCGGCGGGAAGCACAGCGACAAGATCGACGGCGTGCGTGACAACCTCGACGGCCGCATCGGCAACGAGGGCGCCGGCGACACGTCGCAGGCCTGATCCACTCACTCTCGGGGAGCTAGCCCCCGACGCTCGACGGCCGGTCCCCCAGTCTGGGGGCCGGCCGTCGCTGTGCGCGCCCGGCGCGCCTCGACGACGCCGACGACGAAGAACCGCGCTCGGCGGCCGTGTGACCTGCATGACGACGTGGTGGAATGTGCGCATGACTTCGACGGCTCCTGCTCAGTCCGACGACGACCCCTACGAGTGGCTCGAGGAGGTCGAGGGCGAGGAGGCCCTCGCCTGGGTCGAGGAGCGCAACGCCGAGGTCACCGACGAGATCGCCTCGGCGCCGCGGTTCGAGGAGATCCGCTCCCAGATCCTCGAGGTGCTCGACTCGACGGAGAAGATCCCCGGCGTCGTGCAGCGCGGGGAGCACCTCTACAACTTCTGGATCGACGCGGAGCACCCCCGCGGCCTGTGGCGCCGGACCACGTGGGAGTCCTACCGGACGCGCGAGCCGGAGTGGGACGTCCTCATCGACGTCGACGCCCTCGCTGAGGCCGAGGGCGAGCAGTGGGTCTGGCACGGGGCGACCGTGCGCCGCCCGGAGTGGGACGTGGCGCTGGTCGCGCTGTCCCGCGGCGGGTCCGACGCCGACGTCGTGCGCGAGTTCGACCTGACCACGCGCGAGTTCGTCGAGGACGGCTTCCGGCTCGAGGAGTCCAAGGGGTTCGCCCGGTGGGGCGACGCGAGCGGCGACGTCCTGCTCGTCGGCCGCGACTTCGGCGAGGGGACCCTGACCGAGTCCGGGTACCCGCGCACGGTGCGCCGCTGGGAGCGTGGCACGGCGCTCGCCGACGCCCCGGAGGTGTACGCGGGCGAGGAGTCCGACGTCGTCGTCGGGGCCTCCTACGACGCCACGCCCGGGTTCGAGCGCACGTTCTTCAGCCGGGCGGTGGGCTTCTTCGACGAGGAGGTCTACCTCGAGCGGGAGGACGGCGAGAAGGTCCGCATCGACGTCCCCACCACCGCGTCCGTCGACGTGCACCGCGAGTGGCTGACGATCCTGCTGCGCGAGACCGGCAAGCTGCGCGGCACGATGTACCGCGCCGGCACGCTGCTCGGCGTCGACCTCGAGGAGTTCCTCGCCGGCGAGGGCACCGTGACGACCCTGTTCGTCCCCACCCCGACCACCGCGCTCGCGAGCTACTCGTGGACGCGCCACCACCTCGTGCTCAACATCCTCGAGGACGTGACGAACCGCCTCGAGATGCGCACCCCGCCGCCGACCTCGGACGGCGAGTGGCGCGAACGTCCCCTCGCCCTGTCGGCGTCCGGGTCTCCCCGGCTGGCGGTCTCGCGGATGGCGGCGCTGGCGGTGTCCGCTGTGGACGAGCTCGAGTCGGACGACGTGTGGCTGACGACGAACGACTTCCTCCAGCCGAGCTCGCTGGGCCTCGTGCGCCTCACGGGCGCCGGGCAGACGAAGGCCGTCGAGCCGCTGAAGATGATGCCGCAGTTCTTCGACGACGAGGGCCTCGTCGTCGAGCAGTTCTTCGCCACGTCCGACGACGGCACGCAGGTCCCGTACTTCCAGATCGGGAAGAAGGGGGTCGGCACCGCGGAGTGGCGCCGCGAGGGCGGCAGGCCGCTGCCGACGCTGCTGTACGGCTACGGCGGCTTCGAGATCTCCCTGCTCCCCCTGTACTCCGGCACCGTGGGTCGGGCGTGGCTCGAGCGGGGCGGCGTGTACGTCGTGGCCAACATCCGCGGCGGCGGCGAGTACGGGCCGAGGTGGCACCGCACCGCGCTCACGCACCGGCGGCACCGGGCCTACCAGGACTTCGCCGCCGTCGCGGACGACCTCGTGGGCCGTCAGGTCACCGACCCCGCCCACCTCGGCATCCAGGGCGGGTCGAACGGCGGGCTGCTCATGGGCGTCATGCTCACGCTCTACCCGGAGAAGTTCGGCGCGATCGTCGCGCAGGTCCCGCTGCTGGACATGCGGCGGTTCTCGCGCCTGCTCGCGGGGGCGTCGTGGGTGGCGGAGTACGGCGACCCGGACGACCCGGCGCAGTGGAGCTTCATGAAGACGTTCTCGCCGTACCACCTGTTCGACGACGAGAAGGACTACCCGCCGCTCCTGCTGACGACCTCCACGCGGGACGACCGGGTCCACCCCGGGCACGCCCGGAAGATGGCCGCCCGGATGCTCGAGGCCGGCAAGGACGTGCGCTCCTACGAGAACATCGAGGGCGGCCACGGCGGGGCCGCGACGAACGCGCAGCGCGCCCACCTGAACGCGCTCGCGTACGAGTTCCTCTGGCAGCAGCTCGGCGACGCCTGACCCCGCCCGTCGAGAGTGCGGTGCGTCCACCCCACCGCACTCTCGACGGCGAGTGCGTCAGGGGCCGGTGTTCCAGCGCTCGCGGCGCGCGCGGATCCAGCCGAACAGGCCGATGATCCCGATCGCGAACCCGGCGCCGAGCCCCAGGAGCCCGACCAGGAGCGGCCCGCCGAGCACCGACCAGCCGCCGAGCGACGGCGAGCGGGTGATCCCCAGCTCGGCCCCGCCGGCGTCGCAGTCCACGTCGTACTGACCGTCCGATCCGGCGGCGAAGCTGCCGAGCGTGACCTCGTGACTGCCGGCGCCGGCCTGGAAGACCTCCTCGAGCTCGATGTCGAGCGAGGAGCCGTCGGGGCCCGTGACGACGCACTGCCCCTCGGTCCCCCGCTCGCCGACGATGAGGTAGGTGCTCTCGCCGGCGAGGTCGTGCCGTCCGGCGCCCAGCGGCTCGGCCGAGTCGACCGCCTCGCGCACGATGCCGGTGGCCGCGCCCGTCCCGGCGGCCAGGGCGAACGCGGGGACCAGGGAGCCGACGAGCACGCCGACGACCATCCACAGCACGGACGCGCGGGTGGTGCGTGGGCGGATGCGACGGCGTCGGGGACCGGCGGTGTCGTCGGTGCCGTCGGGCACCGGCTGCTCGTCGGTCGTCGACGGTTCGTCGGGCGTGGCTGTCACCCGCACAGTGTGCCAAGCGTTGCGGCCCGCCGAGTCCGAGGGTCCGCGGGCGCAGGGGCGAGCGCCCCCATCGGGACCCCGGACCTCACCCGAGCACTGCGCGAGGCGGGCACGGGCGAAGGGGCGGGCCGCCCCGCGCGGTCAGCCTGCGACGTCGTGCAGGTGGTGCCGGATGTCGTGCAGGAGGTACTGGGCGAGCGTGCGCACGGTGAACGCGGCGCCGTCCGAGCGGTAGCCGGGGCGCTCCCAGGCGGCCTCGGGGACGGCGCCGAAGACGATGCCGGTCTCCTCCGCCCGCTCGGCGAAGGTCCGCGCCACCTCCGCGGGCTCGCGCGACCCGTAGTCGCCCTCGACCGCCGCGCGGTCCTGGTCCCAGTCGGGGAACGTCGGACCGTCGCCGGACCGGATGAGCGCGAGGCGGGTGGACATGACCTCGAGCACGTCGGCCGAGTGCGCGCCGTACTCCAGGGGCGACCACGTGGAGTCGTCCGGCCGGTCGGCGACGCCGTCGCGCCGCAGCACGTCGGCCCAGCGGCTCGCGGCGGCGGAGAGCTCGCGGGCGACGTCGTCGGGCGCGAGGGTCGACGCCTCGGTACCGCACTCCGCGCAGCGCTCCCGCAGGACCCAGGTCCAGTCCTTGGTCTCCGGCTCGATCACGGCGATCCTCCCTCTCGTGGCGCGGTCACCGACCACGCTACGCCGCCCACCCCGACGAGGTCAGGGGAAGCTGACGAGGACACGGGATATAGACCCTGCTCTCGCCGACTTCCCCTGATCTCGCGCCGACGAGGGGCGAGGCGCGGCACCTCGCGGCGTCAGCGCGAGCGGCGGTGGCCCTGCCACAGGACGAGCGCGCCGGTCTCCCGGCGCTCGCCCCGCACCCGGCGGCCGCGCGGCCCTGCCACGACGACGCCGGTCGAGCTCGCGGTGAACACCCTGCTGCCCGGCTCGACCCGCGCGCGCAACGCCTCGAGCTCGGCCGTCACCCGGTCGAGCTCGTCGCGCAGCCTGAGCACCTGCTCGATCCCGGCGAGGTTCACGCCCTTCTCCTGGGACAGGCGCTGCACCTCGCGCAGCCGGGAGACGTCGCGCAGCGAGTAGCGGCGCCCGCGTCCGGCGGTGCGGTGCGGGGCCACCAGGCCCAGCCGGTCGTACTGCCGGAGCGTCTGCGGGTGCATGCCGGCGAGCTCGGCGGCGACCGAGATCGTGAGCACCGCGGCGTCGGGACCGATCTGGTCCTCGGCGCGCACCCGGCCCCGGGCGCGACCGCGCCCCGCCCGGCCCGGGCTCATCGTCTCGCCTGCTCGAAGAGCTGGTCCCGCGGGCTCACGTCGCCGTTGGCGGCGGCGAAGTCCTCGACGGCCTTTCGTGCCGCCGCGCTGAGCCGCGAGGGCACGACGACGTTGACGGTCACCAGGAGGTCGCCGGGAACGCCCTTGGCACGCTTCACGCCGTGCTTGCGCACGCGCAGGGTCCTGCCCGACGGCGTACCGGCCGGCACCTTGAGGCGCACGCTCTCGCCGTCGAGCGTGGGGATCTCCACGGTCGCCCCGAGCGCGGCCTCGTCGAACGTCACCGGCACGGTGAGGCGCAGGTTCGCGCCGTCGAGGGTGAAGACCGGATGGGGTGTGACCTCGACGGTGATGATGAGGTCGCCTGCCGGTGCACCGCCGCTGCCGGGGCGTCCCTTGCCGGGGATCTTGATCTTCTGACCGTCGCGCACGCCGGGCGGGATGCGGGTGGTCACCGCGCGGCCGTCGACGGTGAGCTCCACGGTCGAGCCGTCGACGGCCTGCCGGAACGGCAGCGTGGTCGTGGCGAGCACGTCCTGGCCGCGCTGGGCGCGGCGCCTCGACCCGAAGCCCGACGGCGCGGCCGAGCCGAACATCGAGCTGAGGATGTCGTCGAACCCGGGCGCGTCCTGCGCCGAGGCGTAGCCCTGCCCGCGGCCCCCGGCTCCGAAGCCGGAGGAGAAGACGTCCTCGAAGCCCGACGCGCCGGCGCCGCCGGCCGGTCCGCCCGAGAAGCGCGGCCGGCCCCCGGCCATGGCCCGCAGCGCGTCGTACTCGCTGCGCTCCTTGGGGTCCGAGAGCACCGCGTAGGCCTCGCCGACCTTCTTGAAGGTCTCCTCGGCCTTGGCGTCACCTGGGTTCTGGTCGGGGTGGTGCGTCCGGGCGAGCTTGCGGTACGCCTTCTTGATCGTGTCCGCGTCGGCGTCCTTGCTCACGCCGAGCACCTGGTAGAAGTCCTTCTCCAGCCAGTCCTGTCCCGCCATCACTCACCACCTCCCTCGGCTGCGTCTCGTCGATCTCGCGGGCCGGGCGTGCGCCGCACGCCCGGCGTCCTGCATGTGCTGCGTGCCCGTGGGCGCCGGCCGGCGGCGCCCACGGGCATCGTCACCCGGCTCACGCGGGAGAGTGCACCGCCACGCGGGCGGCCCGGACGACCTTGTCGCCGATCCGGTAGCCCGGCTGGAGGACCTGGTCGATCGTGGGGACCTCGACCTCCGCGCTCTCGGAGCTCATGAGCGCCTCGTGCACGTTCGGGTCGAACTCCTCGCCCACGGCGCCGAAGCGCTCGAGGGAGAACCTCTGCTGGAGCGTCTGCTCGAGCTTGTCGGCGATCGAGGCGAACGGGCCGCTCAGGTCGTCGTGGCTGCGGGCCAGCGCGATGTCGTCGAGGACGCCGAACAGCGACTCCACGACCGACTCGACGCCGGCCTGCCGGTGACCGGCGGCCTCCGTGCGGGAGCGCCGCACGAACGCCGCGTACTCCTGCTCGACGTTGTAGACGTCGGCCTTGCGCCGCGCCAGCTGGTCCTGCAGGTCCAGCACCTCCGCCTGCGCGACGGCGAGAGGGTCCTCCTCCGCCGCGACCTGGTCACCCTCCGGCCCGCCGGACGGCGCACCAGCAGGCGCACCGGCCGGCACGTCGGACGCCCCACCGGCTGGGCCACCGCCCGCGGCCGCACCCTCACCCGCGGGGCCGCCCGCGCCGGGCGCACCGGCACCGGGCGCCGCCGCGGCGTCGTCGGGAACCGCCTGACCCTGCGGTCCGCCCGCGGCCGGGCCGCCCGCCGGCGGGCGCACCCGTCCGGTCTCGGGGTCGAGGCGACGGCGGTCGTTGACCACCGGCTCCTCCCTCGGTCGGTCGGGCTGCTCGGTCACTTGCGGTCCTCCTCGTCGTCGACGATCTCGGCGTCGACGACGTCCTCGTCGGCGCCGGCGTCCGAGGCCTGCTCGCCCCCGGCGTCACCGAAGTCCGGCTGCTCCTGCGCGCCGACGTTCTCGTCGGCCTGCGCGGCGTAGAGCGCCTCGCCGATCTTCATCGCCTTGGTGTTGAGGGCGTCCTGCGCCGTCTTGATGGCCTCGACGTCCTCGCCCTCGAGCGCCTTCTTCAGGGCGTCGACGGACTCCTGGATCTCGCCCCGGACGTCCTCGGGCAGCTTGTCGGCGTTGTCGGTGAGCTGCTTCTCCACCGAGTACACCTGCTGCTCGGCCGTGTTGCGGGCGTCCGCCTCCTCACGACGCTTGGCGTCCTCGGCGGCGTGCGCCTCGGCCTCCTTGACCATGCGGTCGATCTCGTCCTTCGGCAGCGCCGAGCCGCCGGTGATCGTCATCGACTGCTCGGTGCCGGTGCCCTTGTCCGTGGCGGACACGTGGACGATGCCGTTGGCGTCGATGTCGAAGGCGACCTCGACCTGCGGCATGCCGCGCGGCGCCGGTGCGATGCCGGTGAGCTCGAACGTGCCGAGCGGCTTGTTGTCCCTCGCGAACTCGCGCTCGCCCTGGAAGACCTGGATGAGCACCGACGGCTGGTTGTCCTCGGCCGTGGAGAAGACCTCGGAGCGCTTGGTCGGGATGGCCGTGTTGCGCTCGATGAGCTTCGTCATCACGCCGCCCTTGGTCTCGATGCCCAGGGAGAGCGGGGTGACGTCGATGAGCAGGACGTCCTTGCGGTCGCCCTTGATGACGCCGGCCTGCAGGGCGGCGCCGACGGCGACGACCTCGTCCGGGTTGACGCCCTTGTTGGGCTCGCGGCCGCCGGTCAGGCCCTTGACGGCCTCGGTGACGGCCGGCATGCGGGTCGAGCCGCCGACGAGGACGACGTGGTCGATCTCGGAGAGCTGGATGCCGGCGTCGCGGATGACGTTCTCGAACGGCGCCTTGGTGCGGTCGAGGAGGTCCTTGGTCATGTCCTCGAACTTCGCGCGCGTGAGCTGCTCGTCGAGGTGGATCGGGCCCTCGGGGGTCATCGACAGGTACTGCAGGGAGATGTTCGTCGACGTCGCCGAGGAGAGCTCCTTCTTGGCCTGCTCGGCCGCGTCCTTGAGCCGCTGGAGCGCGATCTTGTCCTTGGACAGGTCGGGACCGCCGCGGCCCTTGACCGTGTCGACGAGCCAGCTGACGACCCGCTGGTCCCAGTCGTCGCCACCGAGGCGGTTGTCCCCGGAGGTCGCGCGGACCTGGATCGTGGAGAACTCGTCCTCGTCCTTGCCGACCTCGAGCAGGGAGACGTCGAACGTGCCGCCACCCAGGTCGAACACGAGGATGAGCTCGTCCTCCTTGCCCTTCTCCAGGCCGTAGGCGAGCGCCGCCGCGGTGGGCTCGTTGACGATGCGCAGGACGTTGAGGCCGGCGATCTGGCCGGCGTCCTTCGTGGCCTGCCGCTCGGCGTCGTTGAAGTACGCGGGCACGGTGACGACGGCGTCGGTGACGGGCTCGCCGAGGTAGGACTCGGCGTCCTTCTTCAGCTTGCCCAGGATGCGCGCGGAGATCTCGGGCGCGGTGTAGGACTTGTCCTCGATGTCCACCGACCAGTCGGTGCCCATGTGGCGCTTGACGGAGGAGATCGTGCGGTCGACGTTGGTGACGGCCTGACGCTTGGCGATCTCGCCGACGAGGACCTCGCCGGACTTGCTGAACGCGACGACGGACGGCGTGGTGCGCTGGCCCTCCGCGTTCGCGATGACCGTCGGCTCGCCGCCCTCGAGGACGGAGACGACGGAGTTCGTAGTGCCGAGGTCGATCCCGACTGCTCGTGCCATGTGTGGTGCTCCCTAGTGGTTGCGCCGGCTGCGTGACCTGGTTGGCCGCGGCTTCCGACTGGTCTTGAGTCGTATGCACTCAACTCTGCACCCGCGCCGGTTCCGTTGTCCAGCCGACCGGGCGTGAAGTTGAGTCTGCCTGGCTCAACCTTGGAGGTGGGGTGGGTATTCCCGGGCGCGCAGAAGGCCCGGCCCGTAGCCTCTCGCCCTGTGCCACCACGCCGTCCACGTCCTCCCGCGGCGCAACCGCGCTTCGCCCGCCCGCTGCCGCCCGAGCAGTTCTCGCGCTGGTACGGCGGCTGGGACCCGCTCGACCCCACCACCGTCGGCGCCTTCATGCGGGGCTTCGACCGGCCGTGGTGGATCGTGGGCGGTTGGAGCATCGAGGTCGTTACCGGCGTCGCGCGCCCGCACGAGGACTTGGACGTCTCGATCCTGTCGAGCGACGCCGGGGCCTTCCGCCGCTTCCTCGGCGACCGGTGGACGCCGTGGAACGTCGACGAGGGGTGGCTGCGCCCCTTCGACGGGCGCTTCGGCGAGCTGCGGCCCGACAGCCAGCTGTGGGTGCGACGTGACGCGCGCTCGCCGTGGATCCTCGACGTGCCGTTCACCCCGGAGACCGGCGGCCGCTGGACCAACAAGCGCCTCGCCTCCCACACCGAGGACCTCGACGACGTCACGTGGGTCGCGCCCGACGGGCTGCGCTACGCCCGGCCCGAGGTGACCCTCATGTTCAAGGCCGCCCAGGCTCGGGAGAAGGACCGGCAGGACGCCCGGGCCGCGCTTCCGCTGCTCGACGCCCGGGCGCGCCGGTGGCTGCGCGACGTCGTCGCGCGCCTGGACGCCGACCACGCCTGGCTCGACACCCTCTGAGCATCCGCGCCTCCGCCGCGCCGGGACGGGCGACAATCTCCCCGACGACGACGAACGGCGCCGAGCGGTGCCCCTCCGTCGTCGACGACGTGCACGAACGGCGGCGGGCCGGTCCGGCCGCACCACGACGACCACGGTGGCGGGCCGGCCCAGCCACTACGACGACCAGGGAGGCAGTGTGCAGCACGTGCTCTCGGCGACGGTGCCGGTCTTCCTCGTCGTCGCGCTCGGCTACGTCCTCACGCGGTCCGGCATGTTCCGGCGCGAGGACGCTGCGGTCCTGTCGCGGTTCGTCGTCAAGGTGGCGCTGCCTCTCCTCATCTTCGCCAACATCGCCGGCCGCTCCCCCGGCGAGGTCTTCCACGCCGTGTACCTGCTCACCTACGCGATCGCCGCGCTGGTGATGTTCGGCCTCGCTGCCGCCTACGCCCGCGCGCGGGGCAGGTCGAGGCTGCGGGCGATCTTCATGGGCACCGGCATGGCGGGGACGGCCAACGGGTTCATCGGGTTCCCGATCTTCCTCATCCTGTTCGCGGAGCGGGCGGGGGCCGCCGTCGGGATGGGCATGATCGTCGACAACGTACTCATCATCCCGCTCACGCTGCTGCTGGCCGAGCAGGCGACGGGCACGGGCACCGTCCGCGACCGGCTCGTCGCGACCCTGCGCGGTGTCGTCCTGCACCCGATGGTCATCGCGATCGTCGCCGCGCTCGCACTGAGCACGGCCGGCATCGACCTGCCGACGACGCTCGACCGCGGCGTCGACCTCCTCGCGGGCGCGTCGACGGGGGTGGCGCTGTTCGCCGTCGGCGGGATGTTCGTCGGTCTGCGCGTGCGCGGGGCGGTGGGGGACATCGCCACCACGGTCGTCGGGAAGCTGGCCGTGATGCCGGCGATCGCCGTCGGACTGATCCTCCTGCTCGACGCCGCCGGGCTGCCCCCGCTGCCGGCCGAGCTGCGGGCGGCAGCGGTGCTGATGTGCGCGCTGCCGACGTACTCGGTGCTGCCCGCGCTCGGCGAGGGGTACGGGGAGTCCGACGTCCCGACCGCGTCGATGATGCTCCAGACGGCGTGCTCGTTCCTCACGCTCTCGGGGTGGATGCTCGGCCTGCGCGCGATGGGTTGGCTGTAACGGGGCAGCGCCGACCGCACAGGTCCTCGCCGAGCGGGCGAGGTACCGCTCGCTCAGCCGTCGAGCAGGTCGAGGAACGCCAGCGTCGCGGGTCCGGGATTGAGGTCGCTCCACGCCAGGTGGACCGCCCGGACCGGGCCGTCGAGCACCGGGAGCGCGACGACCCGCGGGCCCTCCGGCACGACGGCTGCCGGCAGCAGCGTGACCGCGAGCCCCTCGGCGACCAGACCGAGGAGCAGCTCGGGCCCGATCGACTCGAACGCCACCTCCCGCGCGACGCCCGCGGCCGCAAAGGCGATGTCGCTCTGCGCGCGCCCGGGCGTCCCCGTGCCGAAGTCGGCGAACGTCTCGTCGGCCAGGTCGGCAAGCCGGAGACGGCGGCGCCGAGCGAGTCGATGCGCGGCCGGGAGCACCGCGACGAGCGGCTCACGGGCGAGCTCACGGGAGGCGACACCGACCGGCGAGCGGGTGTCGGACAGGCCGAGCACGGCGAGGTCGAGCTCGCCGGAGCGGATCGCGGCGACGAGCTCGTCGCTGCCACCGCCGCGCATCGTCACCCGCACCGCGGGGTGCTCGTCGCGCAGCCGGCCCACGAGCGCGGGGACGTCGAGGGCGGTGACGGTCGGGATCAGCCCGATGCGCAGCGTCCCTCGCACCTCGCCGGCGGCGGACGCGGCCTCGGCAGCGGCGCGCTCGACAGCATCGAGCGCGGCACGGGCCGCCGGGAGGAAGGCCTCGCCGGCGGCGGTGACCTCCACCCGCCGGCTCGTCCGGGCGAAGAGATCGACGCCGAGCTCCCGCTCCAACGCCTTGACCTGGTGGCTGAGCGCCGACTGGACCACGAAGCAGCGCTCCGCGGCGCGGGTGAAGCTGCGGGTCTCGGCCACAGCGAGGACGTAGCGCAGCTGCTGCAGCTCCATCCATCCATCGTGCTACGCGATCGTTCCGATGACAACGATGAGTTGGACTCATCAACCAAGGCGGGCCGACGCTGGTCGCATGACGACGACAGCACCCCGCCCGGGGACATCGGCGCCCGACGCGACGCCCACCGGACCGCCCGGACGCGGCACCACGCCCGACGTCGACACGCCTCGCCCCTCGCCCGGCCGCGCCGCCGCACTGACCCTCGGGACCGCCCTCGCGCCGGCCGTGTGGGGGACCACCTACATCGTCACCACCGACCTGCTGCCGGCGAACCACCCGATGTTCGCCGCGCTCATGCGCGCGCTCCCGGCAGGCCTGCTCGGCCTGCTCGTCGCCCGCCGGCTGCCCCGCGGCGCGTGGTGGTGGCGGTCCGCCGTGCTCGGCACGCTCAACATGGCCATCTTCTTCCCGCTGCTCTTCGTGGCCGCGGAGCGGCTGCCGGGCGGCGTCGCCTCGACCCTCGGCGCCACTCAGCCGATCCTCATCACCTTCCTCGCGGTCCTCATCCTCTCGGAGCGTCTCTCACGGTGGCGGCTCGCGTGGGGCGTCGTCGGCGTGCTGGGGGTCGGTCTCGTCGTGCTCGGACCCGACGCGGCGCTCGACCCGGTCGGCATCGCCGCGGGCATCCTCGGCGCCGCCTCCATGGGCACCGGCGTCGTGCTCACCAAGCGGTGGGGCCGGCCCGACGACGTGGGGCCCGTGGGGTTCGCCTCCTGGCAGCTGACCGCGGGCGGCCTCGTCCTGCTCGTCCCGACCCTCGTCGTCGACGGCGTTCCCACCGGCATCGACGCCCCGGCCGTCGCCGGGTACGCGTGGCTCGGCCTCGTGGGCGGGCTCATCGCCTACTCGCTGTGGTTCGCCGGGGTCCGCTCCCGCCCGGTCACCGCGACGGCACTCCTCGGCCTGCTCTCCCCCCTCGTCGCGGCGGTCCTCGGGGCCGCCGTCGTCGGAGAGCGCCTCACCCCGGTCCAGCTGGTCGGGTTCGCCCTCGCCCTGGCCGCCCTCGCCGCGGGCCAGCTCGCGCCGCGGCGCCGAAGGCCTGGCGCACGCCGCAGCAGCCAGCCGTCCCCTCGACGCTCCCGCATCGACGCGCACGCTCCGCACACCCCGACGACGCAGGAGGTCGCATCGTGAGGATCGTCGTCATCGGCGCGACCGGCATGGTCGGAACCCAGCTCACCAGCGAGGCCACGCGGCGCGGGCACGACGTCGTCGCCGTCTCGCGGAACCCAGGGGGCACCCGCACGGACACGCGGCTCCTCGTCGTCGGGGGTGCCGGCCCGCTCAGCTCTCCCGGGCGGGCGGACCCGGCACCGGGTGATGCGGAAGCGGTCCCGACGGAAGGCTGCCCGGCGCCCGGGGACGGCGGCCTGCTCGTCGTCGACGATCCGAGGTTCGTCCCGCCATCGTGGCGTGCCGTCGCGGCAGCGAGCCTGGACCAGCTGGCGGCGTGCGTCGTCCATCCGTACGAGGGGTGGACCTACCTCAGCCCGCCCGCCGTCCTCGCGCCCGGCGAGCGCTCGGGCCGCTACCGACGCGGGACCACCACCCTGCTCACGGACCCGGACGGCCGTTCGAGCATCTCGGTGGAGGATCTCGCGGTGGCCGCGATCGACGAGGTCGAGGTTCCGGGCACCGACCGGCACATCACCGTCGCGCGAAGCCACACGGAACACCCCCGCATCGACCGCTGACGCCGGCGCCTCGCCCGGGCCTCGGCGAGGTCGTGCCCGGACCGTCGAGATCGTGCCTCGCGCGCACGACCTCGCCGCCCCAAGCACGACCTCGTCGGAGATGCCCGCAGCAGGCCGAGGCGGACCAGGACGATCCGCGCCGAGAATCTCCTTGCGCATCGACTGAACACGCGTATAGCCTACTGAACATGAGTTCAACGTCCGAGGATCTCACCACCAGGGCCCGCATCCGGGACGCCGCGATCCACCGGTTCGCGGCCCACGGCCTCGACGCGTCGCTGCGCAGCATCGCCGCAGACGCCGGGGTCAGCGCGGGCCTGATCCTCCACCACTTCGGCTCGCGCGCCGGCCTCCGCGAGGCCTGCGACGAGCACGTCCTGGCGCAGATCCGCGACTTCAAGTCCTCGGTCCTCCGGTCGAACGCCCGGGCGGCCGCGATGCTCATCCCGCTCGCGGGTATCGAGGGCTACACGACGCTCGTCGGCTACGTGCTGCGTGCACTGCAGCACGGGGGCGAGCTGACCGACCGGTTCGTGAACGCCTCCGTCGACAACACGTCCGTCTACGTCCAGGAGGCGGTCGACGACGGCGTCGTCCGCCCGAGCCGCGCCCCCGCCGCGCGCGCCCGGGCGCTCACCGTCCTGTCCCTCGGCGCGCTGCTCCTCCAGCTCCCGGGCCGGCAGGAGCACTGGGACCTCGAGGAGCTGCCCGCCATGCTGCGCGCCTACGCCGACACGATGACGCTCCCGCTGCTCGAGCTGTACACCGAGCCGCTGCTCACCAGCCCCGACCTGCTCGCCGCCTACCTCGCCACGCCCGACGGTGCCAGGGCCGCGCAGGAGGGCCGGGCGACCGACGGGCTCGACGACGAGGACTCCGACCCTTCCGACCGCACCACCGCCACACCCTCCGACGACGACCCCGCGGCAGGGGCGCCCGCCGCCACCGACCCCGCACCTTCCACCACGTCCCACAGGAGCACCGCATGACCAGCCCCGCGATCGAGGTCGCCGACCTCGTCAAGACCTTCGGCTCCACCCGCGCGCTCGACGGCTTCGAGCTCACCGTGCCCACCGGGCGCGTCACCGGATTCCTCGGCCCCAACGGCGCAGGGAAGTCCACGACCATCCGCGTGCTGCTCGGCATGCTCCGCGCCGACTCCGGCCGCGCCACCGTGCTCGGCCAGGACCCCTGGTCCGACGCCGTCGCCGTGCACCGCCGCCTCGCCTACGTCCCCGGCGACACGAGCCTGTGGCCGAACCTCACCGGCGGCGAGGCGATCGACGTGTTCACCCGCCTGCACGGCGGCACCGCCGACCGGCGACGCCGCGAGGAGCTGATCGAGCGCTTCGAGCTCGACCCGACGAAGAAGGCGCGCACGTACTCCAAGGGCAACCGGCAGAAGGTCGCCCTGGTCTCGGCACTCGCCTCCGACGCCGAGCTGTTCCTCCTCGACGAGCCGACCTCCGGCCTCGACCCCCTGATGGAGGCCGTGTTCACCGACGAGGTCCGGAAGCTGCGCGCGGACGGCCGCACGGTCCTGCTGTCGAGCCACATCCTCGGCGAGGTCGAGAAGCTGTGCGACACCGTGACGATCATCCGGGCGGGCCGAGCCGTCGAGTCCGGCACCCTCGCCGAGATGCGCCACCTCACGCGCTCGACCGTCACCGCGACGACCAGCCACCCCGCCGAGGCGTTCACCCGCCTCGACGGCGTCCACGACCTCGCCCGCGAGGGTGACCGCCTCACCTTCGACATCGACAACGCCCGGATCAACGAGGTCCTCCAGGTGCTCGCCGACTTCGGCGTCGAGAACCTGTCCATCACCCCGCCGTCGCTGGAGGACCTCTTCATGCGCCACTACGGCGACGACGTGAGCGAGGCCGCCTGATGACCGCCACAGCCACCGGTCGCACCGACGTCCCGCCGGCACGCCGCACGGACCGACCACCGCCCGACGCCGGCACAAGCCTCACGGGGACAGCGACCCTGGTCCGGCTCAACCTGCGGCTCGACCGGGTCCGCATCGCGGTGTGGGCGCTCGCCGTCGGGCTCGTCGTCCTCGGCTCGGTCTACTCCCTCGAAGGCGCGTTCCCCACCCAGGAGTCGCTCCAGGGCCGCGCCGACCTCATGTCGAGCCCGGCCGCGGTCATCATGAGCGGCCCGGCGTTCGCTCTCGACGACTACACGTTCGGCGCGATGGTCGCCAACGAGCTCGTGCTCTACGTGCTCCTCGCGGCGAGCATCATGTCGATCCTCCTGGCCGTGCGGCACACCCGCGCCGAGGAGGAGTCTGGGCGCCTCGAGCTCATCCGCTCGCTCCCCGTCGGCCGGTTCGCCGCGCCGACGGCGTCCGTCGTCACCGTCGCCGTCGCCAACGTCCTCGTCGGCGCGGCAGTGACGATCAGCCTGGTCGTCCCCGGGATGGCTGTCACCGACTCGCTCGCCCTGGGGCTCGCCACGGCGCTGACCGGCATGGTGTTCGCCGCGCTCGCCACGGTGGTCGCCCAGACCACCGAGCACGCTGGCGGGGCGAGCGGGCTGTCGGCCGCCGTCCTCGCGGGCGCCTTCCTCGTCCGCGGCATCGGCGACGTCATCGAGCCCACGGGCTCGTGGCTGTCCTGGTTCTCGCCGCTGGCCTGGGCCCAGCAGACCCGCCTGTTCGTCGACCTCAGGTGGTGGCCGCTCGCGGTCTCGGCGGCCGCCGTCGTCGTCCTGTACGTCGTGGCCGTCAGCCTCGCCCGCAGGCGTGACCTCGGCGCCGGCCTGCGCCGCCCCTCCCCCGGGCCCGCCAACGCGGCGCGCTCGCTGCTCTCCCCGGCCGGGCTCGCCGAGCGGCTCCTGCGCGGCTCGGTCATCGCCTGGGGAGTGGGGACCTTCCTGTTCGCCGTGGCGATGGGTTCCCTCGCCGGATCGATCGACGACATGCTCGAGGACAACCCCACTCTGCAGGACTGGGTCGCCCTGGAGGGCACGGACATGACCGCGCAGTTCGCGGGCATCATCCTCACGATCGTCCTCGTGGCACCGATGATCCTCGCCGTCTCGGGCGTGCTACGGCTCAAGGCCGAGGAGTCCTCGGGCCGCACCGAGCAGACGATCGTCACCGGCAGCTCGCGGACCGGCTACCTCGGGGGGTGGCTGCTGACGGTCGCCGTGCACATGGTCCTCCTCACCGTGGTCTCCGGTCTGGGCACCGGGATCGGCGTGGCCCTCGGGGTCGGCGAGGCCTCCCGGATCGGCGAGCTCACCCTCGCCGCGCTGGTGTACCTGCCGGCGATCGCGGTGCTCGCCGGGCTCGCGGTCGCGACGTTCGGCCTGGCGCCTCGCCTGACGGTCCTGGCGTGGCTGCTGGTGGTGTGGACGGCGCTCGTGCTGTTCCTCGGCGGCCTGCTCGACCTCCCGGACTGGGCGCTCGCGGTGTCCCCGTTCGACAGCACGCCGGCCCTGCCCGCGGAGGATCTCGAGGTGGCCCGGCTGCTCGTGCTGACGGGCATCGCCGCGGTGCTCGTCGTCGTCGGGGCGCTCGGGTTCCGACGCCGGGACGTCACCTCGCGCTGACCTCCGGCTCGAGCGCCCGGGCGAGGTCGGCCCAGACGTCCTCCACGTCCTCGATCCCGAC
Organism: Georgenia sp. Z2081; assembly: GCF_055326445.1. Classification (NCBI taxonomy): domain Bacteria; kingdom Bacillati; phylum Actinomycetota; class Actinomycetes; order Allobogoriellales; family Allobogoriellaceae; genus Georgenia; species Georgenia sp. Z2081. The sequence continues at coordinate 448,261 of NZ_JBUZNK010000001.1, read as the reverse complement.
GCTCATGCGCACCAGGCCCGTCCGGGTGCCCTCGCCCCAGCGGTTGCGCCGCTCGGCGGTGGTCTCGACGCCGCCAAGCGAGGTCGCCATGATGACGAGCTCGGTGCGGGCGAGCACGCGGTCCGCCGCGTCCTCGCTCCTCAGGCAGAAGGACACGACGGCGCCGAACCCACTCATCGTGCGGGCGGCGAGCTCGTGCCCGGGGTCGTCCGGCAGGCCCGGGTAGGCCACCGAGGTGACCGCCGGGTGGTCCGCGAGGCGCTCGGCGAGGACCTGGGCGCTCGCCTCGGCGCGGTCGAGGCGGACGGCGAGCGTGCGCAGACCGCGCAGGGCGAGGAAGGTCTCCATGCCGCCGGGGAAGCCGCCGTGCAGGGAGCGCTGCCGCACGATCGGCGCGAGGGCGTCGGGGTCTCGGGCGACGACCACGCCCATGAGCAGGTCGGAGTGCCCGCCGATGTACTTGGTGGCCGAGTGCACGACGTACGTGGCGCCGAGCTCGAGCGGCCGGAGCCGCAGCGGGGTGGCGAACGTCGAGTCGACCGCCACCGGCACGCCACGCTCGGCGGCGATCGCGGCGAGGGCCTCGACGTCGAGGATCTCGAGCAACGGGTTGCTCGGCGTCTCGAGCCACAGCAGCGCCGGCACACCCTCTGCGGCCGCGGCGTCGAGGGCGGCGGCGACGGCGTCGTGGTCGGTGGCGTCGACGGGGACGTCGCGCAGGCGCCCCAGCGCGGTGAGGTCGGCGAGCAGCGAGCGCACGCCGTGGTAGATCGTCGAGGAGCTGACCACGTGCGTGCCGACCGGCATCGTCTCGACGATCGCCGCGGCCGCCCCCATGCCGGAGGAGAAGGCGACGGCGTGCCCGCCGTCCAGGGAGCCGAGAGCGGCCTCCAGGGCGGTGGTGCCGTCGGTCCCGAACCGGGTGTAGTCGGTGCCGCCCTCGCGCAGCGTCGACGCCAGCGACGGCGGCACGTTGAGGGGTGCGCCGGGCCCGGCGGGGCGGCCGAGGGCGACGGCGCGGGTACGGGCGGACCAGGTCTCGTTCACCCGGCCAGGGTAGGTCGCGGCCCGATCGGCGAGCCCGGGCGCCCGGCGCGGTGTCAGCGCATACGGGGCGGCAGAAGCCTCTCGAGCGGGAAGTAGGGCAGGTACAGCACGCCCGAGAGGTTGTGCCTGAACGTGATGCCCATGATCGCCTTGATGCCCGAGTGCATGGAGAAGGCACTGACCGCCCAGAGGCGGGCGAGACGGCGGTCGAGCAGCGCGAGCGGTGCCGCGAGCTCGAGGACGAGCGACCCGGCGGCCGAGACCGTGAACAGGAACGTCTGGTCGTAGAGCCGGATCCCGAGGCCGGCGGCCTCGCTGCCGAGGAGCTCCTTGCGCAGGCCGTCGGCCGCGATCTGCCGACGCAGCACCTCGCCGTCGGCCCACCGCCAGCCCATCGGGCCCAGCACCTTGGCGTAACCGGCGAGGAAGTAGTTGACGGCGGTGACGGCCTGCATCCCGCGCACGGGCGCGGCGTACCGCCAGGACGGCGCCGGCGCCCCTGGGTGAGCCGGGCCCGGGGTCGTCGCCGTCGGGCCCACCCGTCGCCTGAGGAGCCGGTCGACCGAGACGGCGTCGGCGGACGGGGTCACGCCCAGCACCGCGGTGTGCAGGACGAGGTTGTTGTCGCTGTGGAAGATCATCGACCACGAGTTGCGGTAGGACAGCGTCCACGTGAGCAGGGCGGCGTGCAGGGGTCCCGTCACCCGGTGGCGGACGCCGAGAGTGAACGCGACGTCGCTGGCGAGGGTGGCGTACATCAGGGCGTCGGCGACGGGCGCCGGCAGCGGACGCCGGAGGATCTTCACCGGGCCGACGGGCTGGAACAGGCCGGGGTCGGTGCGGTGGACGCGGCGGAACATCCGCACGCGCCTGCCCAGGTAGTAGGCGGTGTAGGCGCCGGTCGCGACCCGGTTGAGCGCGGGTCGCGCGGCCGCGGTGGCGGGCAGGAGGCGCCGGTCGAGGGCGGACGCGAGGCGCCGGGCGCCGGCGCGGATCCGGGTGGACATCGAAGGTCTCCAGGTGGGCCGGGGACGGGCGGGTCGGTACGTCGGGGCGGGTGCGTCGGCACTGGTACGTCGGGGACCGGGTGCGCCGAGCGGGAGGCACGCCGGGCGGCGGGATCGCGCGGTCGGTCAGGTCATGGTGCGCGGGACCGGCACCTCGGCGAGCACGGTGCGGCGTCGGGGCGTGCGGTCCCCCGCGAAGAAGTCGTCGAAGCGGTGCACGCTGGTGACGACGCGGACGTGGCGGACCGCGGCGTCGTCGCGCGCCGACGACGCCGCGACCGACGCCGCGACGAGGCGCGCGACCTCCTCGGCCCGCCCCTCGCGCACGCGGCGGTTGATCTGGCGGCGCACCTGGTTGAGGCCGCCGGTCCCGGCGTGGCCGCAGTGCAGGATCCGCTCGGTGCCGTCGGCGTCGATGCCGAGCAGGTGGTGCACGGTGCCGTTCCTCGTCCGGCGCACGGAGAACATCGGGTAGTAGGACAGGGGGAAGCCGTCGACCCGTTCCTTTGCCGGGCGGCGGTTCTGCCGGATCGGCGCGGCCACGACCGCGCACAGCGCGATCCCCGCGAGGTAGGTGAGGGTCTTGGCGCGGCCGGGCGAGCTCGCTGCCCGGCCCCGGTGCGAGGTCGCGGCGAGCCGGTTCATCGGGTCACCTCGATACTGGTCATGTCCACTCCTTCGTGTCTTCGTCCCGGGCTCGTCGAGCGTCGGAGGTGGGCGAGCGCCGCGCGGGCCGCGTGGTAGCCGTTCATGCCGTGGACGCCGCCGCCGGGGGGTGTCGACGCCGAGCACACGAACAGCCCGGGCACCCCCAGCCCGTAGGGCCGCAGGGTGGCGCGCGGCCGCAGCAGGAGCTGCGCCCCACCCATCGAGCCCCCGATGACGTCACCGCCGACGAGGTTGGCGTTCCACGCCGCGAGGTCGGCGGGCGCGGATTCCACCCGGCCCAGCACGCGGTCGCGGAACCCGGGGGCGAACCGTTCGATCTGTGCGTCGATCCGGTCCCCCACCGGTGCCGCCGAGCCGTGCGGGGTGTGGGCGTAGGCGTAGAGCACCTGGCGGCCGGCGGGGGCGCGTCCGGGGTCGAGGGCGTTCTGCTGGGCGACGAGGACGTAGGGCCGGTCGGGGTGGCGGCCGCGGTGGACGTCGCGCTCGGCGGCCGCGATCTCGTCGAGCGTGCCGCCGAGGTGGACGGTGCCGGCGCGGCCGACGCGCTCGTCGCGCCACGGCACGGGGCCGTCGAGGAGGTAGTCGACCTTGTGGGTGGCGGTGCCGTAGCGCCAGCGGCGCAGCCCGCGGGCCACGCCGTCGGGCAGCTCGTCGCCGACGAGGTCGGCGACGGCGTGGGGCCCGAGATCGAGCAGCACGACGTCCGCGGGCCGCACCTGCGCGAGGTCGGTGATCTCGGCGCCGGTGACCACCCGCCCGCCGTGCGCCTCGAGCTCGGCGACCAGCGCGGCCGCGATCGCGCGAGACCCGCCGCGGGCGACGGGCCAGCCGGTCGCGTGGGCGGCGGCGCCGAAGAGGACGCCGAAGGCGGCGGTCAGCGGGTGGGTCAGCGGCAGGACGGAGTGCGCGGAGGTCCCGGCGAACAGGGCGCGCGCCCGCTCCGCACGGAAGAGGGTCCTCGCGACGGTGGTCGCCGGCAGCGCGCCGCGCAGCCCGAGGCGGGCGAGCGCCGCGGGGTGACGCGGAACGCGGAGCATCGGTCCGAGGAAGCCCGCGGTCGTCTCCTGCCAGGCGTCGACGACGGGGCCGTAGAGGCGCTGCCACGCCCTGCCGTCGCGTCCGAGGTCGGCGGCCGTGTACCTCAGCGAGCGGTACTGGACGGCGGCCGGACGGTCGTCGAGCGGGTGAGCCACGGGGATGTCCGGCTGGATCCACTCCAGCCCGTGCCGTGCGAGGTCGAGGGTGGCGAGGAACGGGCTCGCGATGCCGAACGGATGGACCGCGGAGCCGAGGTCGACCGTCGTCCCCTCGCCGAGGACCGGCCCGGAGCGGGTGGCCCCGCCCGGTTCCGGCCCGGCCTCGTAGACGGTGACGGCGATCCCCGCGCGAGCCAGCGCGACCGCGGCGGCCAGCCCGTTGGGGCCCGACCCGACGACGGCTGCGGTCCGGCCGGCCACGGCCGGGTCGTGCCCGACGTCGAACGGCGAGCGGCTCATGCCGGCACCGCCTCGGCGAGCCGTGCGGCGTCGTCGTCGGACGAGAGGAGCTCCGCGGGGGTGGCGACCCTGGTGAGCCGGCCGTCCTCCAGGCACCAGACGACGTCGGAGGACGCCATGAGCTCGTGCCGGTGCGTGACCACCAGGGCGGTGCCGTGGTGGTCGGCCAGCACGCGGTCGACGACACGTGAGTTCTCGGGGTCGAGGTGGGCCTCGGCCTCGTCGAGCACAAGCAGCGCGGGCCGGCCCAGGGCGGCGCGGGCGATGGAGATGCGCGCCTGCTGGCCGGCGGAGAGCCGGCCGCCGCCGGGGCCGACGTCGGTGTCCCAGCCGTCGGGCAGGGAGGCGACGAGCTCGTCGAGGCCGCACAGGCGGGTCACGCGCTCGAGCTCGGCGTCCTCGACCCTGGGGATCCGGTAGGTGACGTTGCGCCGGACGCTGCCCGAGAGCAGGGGCATGCTCGGCGAGGAGATCCCGATCGAGCGCCGGACGGAGCGCAGCGAGCGGTGCCGGACGTCCTGCCCGTCGATGCGCACGGTCCCGGCGTCGGGGTCGACGAGGCGGGCCACGACGGAGGTGAGCGTGGACTTGCCCGCGCCGTTGGGTCCGACGACGGCGACCCGGGTGCCGGGCTCGGCGCGGACGGTGACGTCGGTCAGCGCGGTGCCGAGGCTGACGTCGTCGACCTCGACGAGGCCGCGGTCGACCTCGATGTCCGGCGCGCCGGGCGTGACCGGCAGCGGGGCGATGTCGAGGAACCGGCGCACGGCCGCCATGGCGACCTTCGCGCGGGAGGCGTACTCGGCGACCCGCCCGAGGTCCCGCAGGTAGCCGGCGAGCATGCCGGCCACGCTCACGCCGGCGACGATCGTGCCCGGGGAGGCCCGGCCGGCCGTGACCTCGGTGCCGCCGACCACCAGGGCGGCTGCGCTCGCGGCGACGGCGGTGCCCTCGGCGATGGCGCGGGCGGCGCCCGAGGCACGTGCCTGGTCGACCATGGCGGCGGCGACCTTCTCGCTGTGCCGGCCGACCCGCTTGCCCTCGCGGCGTTCCTGGCCGGCGGCCTGGAGCACGGCGACCTGGGTGAGCCGCTCGGTGACCTCGCCGGTCAGGCGGGACCGGCGTCGCCGGGAGACCTTGGCGGTGCGCATCATCCACGGGGTGATGGCGAGCGTGAGCGCACCGCCGAGGACGAGCACCCCGCCGACGGCCAGGCCGAGGGTGAGGTTCATCCACGCGACGGCGGTGATCGCCAGGGCGATGGCGACGCCGGCCACGGTGAGGCGGGCGAGGCCGCGGCTGACCCACAGCCGCAGGGCGGACAGGTCGCCGACGAACTTCATCAGCATGTCGCCGCGGCCGCGGCGGCCGAGCTCGCGCGCCGGGACGGCGGTGAGGTGCGTGAAGAGGACGGCGCGGACCTCAGTGACGTAGTGCTGGCCGAGCTTCTCCGACTCCGTGCGCTCGGCCCCGCGCATCCAGGCGCTGATCAGCACGCAGGCGAGCAGGCCGACGACGAGGGTCGTCAGTCCCATCGCACCGGGGGACGGCTGAGAGCCCTGGCCGCCGGCCGCCGACCCGAGGAGGGTGTCGAAGCCACGCTGGGTGAGCATCGCGACGCCGACGGCGGCGAGCGCCTGGCCCACGCCGATGCCGATGAGCAGGACGAAGCGCAGGCGTCGCCCGGCGCCGATCGGGCGCGGGACGCTCGGGGCCTTGGGGACCGGTGGCTCGTTCTCGGCCGGCGGCGCGTGCGCGGAGCCGACGTCGTGGGCCTCGGACGTCGGCGCGCGCACGGAGGCGACGTCGTGGGCCTCGGACGGGGTGGGCGCCGAGTACGGCGTCGGCGCGCCCGTCGGCCGGGGAACCGGACGGGTCATGGTCAGACCGCCTTCGCGTCCTCGCTGAGCGCGGCGAGGCCCGGCACACCCCGGGTACGGGTGGCCAGGGCGGCGTCGCGCAGCATCACGGCCTGCTCGGGCTCGTCGAGGGCCATCGTGTCGACGATAGTCATGTTCGGGTGCACGGCCTCGAGCTCGCGGACCGCCAGCGGCGCGGACGTGAGCAGGCCGCTGACGGCGAGGAGCGGGAGATCGGCGTCGGCGAGCCAGCGCACACCCGCGACGGCGCCGAGCGCGTCCCGCGCGGCGAACACCACGCCGTCGGTCCGTGCCGTCGGTCTGTCGCTGTGTCGCCGCGCGTGCCGTCTCCGGCTGACTGGAACGCTAGAAACCCCTGGTGAGAGAGGAGTCACCGCCGAGATAAGACCGCGCTCACACGGGGGTCGGACGACGTGCGGACGCCGCGTCGGACGGCTCGGACCCTGCGCGTGCCGCCCCTACGCTGTCGACCTATGGACGACGCACACCGGCCCGGACCCGACGACGCCGGTCGGGACGACGACCCGGCCCGCGCGGACGACCCCGCGGTCGCGATCGGGGGCATCCACGGGTCCGACCGGACGTGGACGTACGCGATCTTCGGCGGTGGCGGCGCGGCGGTCGGCGCCCTGGTCCCGCTGCTGGCGGGCTGGGCCGCGCGGGTGCCGTGGATGCCGTTCCAGGGGCCGCTCGAGCTGATCGGGTCGTTCGACCAGTCCTGGCTCTCGTGGGGCAGGCCGCTGCTCGGGCTGCTGCTGGGCCTGGCGCTCGGCGCCGTCGTCGTGCATCGCGCCACGGTCCTCATGGTGAGCCGCGAGCGGATCACGGTGACGCGCGGCAACGAGGTGGTCCGGGAGATCGCGCGCGACCAGGTCGACGCCGTGTACCCCGAGAAGGGTCACCTCGTCGTCGAGACCGCCGCCGGCCGTCGCCTGTACGACGACGAGCTCGAGGGAGACCGCGGCCGGCACCGCGAGGTGCTGCTCGCGGCCGGCTACCCGTGGGAGGGACCGCGCGACTGACCCCGCCAGGTCGCCCGGCGTCCGGTCGCCGAGAGTGGGGGTGCGAGCGCGGGGCCGGCCGTCACCGGTCGACGACCGTGAACGTCCCGTCGCGTCGGGTGTCCTCGGCACCGCGCACCTCGCGGGCGCCGTGGTCGATCGCCAGCGCCTGTACCGAGCCGAAGACGTGGTCCTCGGGGTCCGGTACCTCGATCGAGTACCCGAGCCCGGCGAGCGCATCCGCGGTGGCAGCGTCCGGGGCCGCCTCCATCTGCAGGATCTGCCCCTCGGCGTGCGCCCGGGGCGCGGCGACCGCCTCCTCGAGGCTCTGGTCGTGGAGCACCCACCGGGCGACGACGCCGGTGAGGATGTTGGGGATCCGCCGACCGCCGGGCGTGCCGATCGCGAGGACGGGCCGGTCCTCGCCGTCGACGACGACCGCGGGGATCGACCAGCTGACCGACCGTCGGCCGGGTGCCGGCTCGTTGGCGTCGGTGGTCCCGATGGCCTCGAACCGGGTGAGCTGATCGTTGAGGAAGAATCCGCCGACGCTCTGCCCCGACCCCCAGAAGTGCGTGATGGTGTTCGTCATCGACACGGCCAGCCCGTCCGCGTCCACCACGCTGACGTGGGTCGTGTTGCCCGCCTCCGCGAGGTCGGCCCGTTCCGGCACCGCCGGGGCAGGCCCGGCGGGCGCGGGCCCGTCGACGCTCGGGTCGATCGGCAGCGCCCCGGCGAGCTCCGCGTTGGCCCCGGGGTCGGTGATCTCGTCGAGCGGCACGTCGACGAAGGCGGGGTCGCCCAGCAGGGTCTGCGCGGTCCCGTCCGCCACCTGCCAGGCGCCGGCGAGTCGGTGGGTGTGGTCCGCGGTGCCCGGCTCGAGGTCGGCGACGCCCAGAGCCTCGGCGACCTGAAGCTGCTGGACGAGGGCGGCCCCCGGCAGGGGCGGTGCGGCGGCGAGCACCTCGTGGTCACCGAGCGCCCCGCGCGCGGGCTGCGAGCGGACCACCTGGTAGCCCGCGAGCGAGCCAGGGTCGAGCCCCGGAGCGGCGGCGAGGTCGCTGCTCAGGGTGCCGGTGTAGAAGGCGTCCGCGCCCTCGTCCGCGAGCACGCCCAGCGTCGCGGCGAGCTCGTCCTGGACGAGGGTCTCCCCCTCGTCGAGGGGCGTGCCGCCGGTGGTGAACTGGGGGTTCTCTGCCGCCACCTGGCGCCCGGTGGGCGTGTCGAGCAGACCGGCGAGAACCTCGGAGACCGGGTGCCCGTCGGACGCGAGCTCGATCGCGGGCTCGAGGAGCCGGCTCCACTCGAGGCGCCCGTGGTCCGCGTGCAGCTCCGCCATGCCGGCGACGAACCCGGGGACGCCGGTTCCGCCCGGGGGGACGACGCCGTCGTCGGGGACGACCTCCCGGTAGTCGTACGCCTGCGGGTCCTCGTCCCCGACCGTGGGGACGACGAGTGTCGCGCCGCCGCCCCCGACGCCGGACGCGAACGGCTCGACGACCGAGACGGCGAACGCGGTGGCGATCGCCGCGTCGACGGCGGACCCGCCGTCGGCGAGGACCTCCGTTCCCGCCTCGACGGCGGCGGGGTCGCCGGCGCTCACGCCCATCGAGTCCAGGGCCGTCTCGTCCGGTGGGTCCGGCGGGGTCTCCGTCGCCTCTGCCGAGGGTGCCTCCGACGGCGAGGTCCCGTGCGTCGGGCTGGGCCCGTCGGTCGGCGCGGGCGGGGAACCGGGCTCCGTGGTGGGCTCCGGTCCCGACGAGGGCTCCGACGCGGTGCACCCCCCGGCGAGCGTCGCCGCCGCGACCACCACCACCGCGAGGCGGGAGCGCGCGGACGCGTGCCGTCGTCGTGTCATCGTTCCTCCACCTCACACCGACGTCGTGGCACCGTCCAGGTTGGCATGCCGCGCCCCCACGCGCCGGTCGGCCGGCGCTCCCGGGCCGCGGGCACGCGCACGACGGGGCCGGGGTGGTCGTCGCAACCCCGGTGGCCGCGCCCTTTCGCCAGCAGGCACGCGCTCTCGGTAACCTCGCAGCAAGGCCACCCGAGAGCCCACGGCGCGGTCGGTCCACAGTCGGGGAGGTGGGGGCGTGTGACCGATGACCACCGCGGGGCCGTGACGTCCGACCGGCGGGGGGACGAGCGGATCGTCGCCCTGGACGTCGCGCGCACGGTCGCGATCGTCGGGATGGTCGCCGTCAACGTCGGCCCGACCGGGGTGCCGGGCTGGGCGGGCTCCGTGTACAACCTGCCCCACGGGCGCGCGTCCGTGCTCTTCGTGCTGCTCGCCGGCGTCGGGCTCTCGATGCTGACCCGGCGCGTGCGCGGACCGCGCGGCCGGGAGTACCGGCCGCGCACCTGGCTGGTCGTCGCCTGGCGGGCCGCCCTGGTGCTCGTCATCGGGCTGGTCCTGCAGCTCCTGGACCACGGGTCCGACGTCATCCTCGTCACGTACGCGGTGCTGTTCGCCGTCGGCGGCCTCGTCATGGCGGCGTCCGACCGCGTGCTGCTGGTCGCTGCCGGGCTGGCCGTCGTCGCCGGCCCGCTGCTGTGGATGTGGCTCGGGACGGGCGACGTCTCCCCGGCGCCCGACCTGCTGATGACGCCGGTCGAGGCGGCGCGATCGGCGGTGCTGACCGGCCCATACCCGGTCGTCACCTGGCTGGCGCCGTTCCTGTTCGGGATGTGGCTCGGCCGGCGCGACCTCGGTGACCGCCCGACGCAGTGGCGACTCGCCGCGTGGGGGCTCGGCATCACCGTCGGCGCCGCCGTCGTCTCCGCCCTCGGCGCGGCTGCGTTCTACGACCCGGACGGCGAACCGTTCCCGGGCCTCCTCGTCACGAGCGCGGCGCACGGTCAGATGCCGTTGTGGCTCGTCGGTTCCGCGGCGAGCGCGGTGGCGGTCGTGGGCGTCGCGCTCCTGCTCGGCGACGAGCTCGCGCGCCCCTGGGCGCGGCCGCTCGTGGCAACGGGTCAGCTCGCTCTGACCATCTACGTCGGGCACCTGCTCGTGCTCGCCGCCCTCCGGCCCCTGCCGCACACGCTCACCCAGGGGTACGCACTGTCCGCGCTCATCGTCGTCGGTGCCGTGGCCGGGGCGACGGCCTGGCGCATCGGGATCGGTCGAGGGCCGCTCGAGTCGCTCCTGCGACCGCCCCGTCGGCGGCGGTGATCGCCCCTCTGGCCCGCTCGTCAGGGGTCGGGCGCCCCGGCGCTCAGAGCAGCCCGGCGAGCACTCGGGCGTGGTTGTGCTCCGTGTCCTTGGCGGCGTACAGCAGGGTCACCCGCTCGTGCTCCTCGACCAGCTCTGCGAGGTGGTCGAGGGCGTCCGAGCCCTCGAGCTCGGCCTCGTAGCGCCTGCCGAACTCCTCGTACCGGTCCGGGTCGTGGCCGAACCACTTGCGCAGGTCGGTGGACGGCGCCACGTCCTTCAGCCACTCGTCGAGCTCGGCGTCCTCCTTCTTCACGCCGCGGGGCCAGACCCGGTCGACGAGCACGCGGTACCCGTCCGATCGCGCCGCGTCGTCGTACACGCGCTTGATCTCGACGCCCATGACTCCCCTCCGATCAGCTCGCGTTGAGTGCGGTCCGGTTCCGCTCCGCGACCGTCATGAAGTATCGGTACAGGGCGGGAAGGTCGAAGCTCTTGGGGAACTCGAACGTGTAGGTCGCCGTCGCGGAGTTGTGCGCTCGTAGCCGCGGGGTCGTGATGTAGGTGATCGTCAGCTCGGAGTCGTCGATCCCCGAGCCGGCAGTCTCGGCGGTCACGTCCACGACCGAGTCGAGCGCGATCGAGAAGACCCGCACCTTCTTCCCGGTCACGCCCTGCCGGTCGGTCGTGATGATGCGGCGGTCCGTGAGCGCGAAACCGTCCCGGATCATGCGGTAGGCGGACTGGAGCTGCTCGCCCTCGGTCAGCCACTGGCCGTAGGTCGCACGGGCGCCCTTCTCGTCCATCTGCTGCATGTTGCCGGCGAGCCCCTGCAGGAACCCCATGGTCGAACCTCCGAGGTCGGCGTGACGTGTCGACCCAGGCTAGGCCCGACCGCCGACACGCGACGGACACCGCGACAGCGGGTTCGCGCCGAACCCCCAGATCGAACGCCGAGACAGACGACGGCGCATGTGGGTTCGGCGGCCAGCGGGTGGGTTCGGCGGCGAGCGAGAGCGTCCGGCGGAGGGAGAGCCTCCCCGCACCGCGCACCCGCTTCAGGACCGCAACCGTCCGTCGGGTCTCGTCTGCCGAACGAACCCCACAGTTGCTGTCACCGCGTCATATCCTGGACGCAGGCCGGTCCGGGGCGATCCCCGGGAGCGCATACCCCCAGGTCCCCCACCCGAGAGCTCGGGGTCAGCGCGGCCGACAACTTCATACGAATTCATGGATCTGGGAATGACTCGTCCCCCGACGACATTGGACCGGACAGGAACGTGACGCACCGGGCGCCCCCGATCACGCGCCCGGACCACGTGACCGCCCCGACACTCCCGTGTGCCCGGGGCAGGACGACATCCACGAGAGGAACACCGTGACCGCAGGTAACGCACCCGTCCCGCACGACCCGAGCGTCGACACGCTCGGCCCGCTCCCCGAGGGCACGGCGCCCACCGGCGCCAGCACGCGCGAGAACGGCGCGCCCGCCGTCAGCGACCGCAACTCGCTGAGCGTCGGCACGAACGGCCCGCTGCTGCTCCACGACGTCAAGCTCGTCGAGTCCCTCGCCCGCTTCAACCGCGAGTCGGTCCCGGAGCGTCGTCCGCACGCCAAGGGCTCGGGCGCCTTCGGCCGCTTCGAGGTGACGAACGACGTCTCCGCCTACACCAAGGCCGCCGTGTTCCAGCCGGGCGCCCGCACCGAGATGCTCGCCCGCTTCTCCACCGTCGCCGGCGAGCTGGGCTCGCCCGACACGTGGCGGGACGTCCGCGGCTTCTCGCTGCGCTTCTACACGACCGAGGGCAACTACGACCTCGTCGGCAACAACACGCCGGTGTTCTTCGTGCGCGACCCCATGAAGTTCCCCCACTTCATCCACTCGCAGAAGCGCCTGCCCGACTCGGGCCTGCGCTCGAACGACATGCAGTGGGACTTCTGGACGCTCAACCCCGAGTCGGCCCACCAGGTCACCTACCTCATGGGCGAGCGCGGCCTGCCCGGCACGTGGCGCCACATGAACGGCTACGGCTCGCACACCTACCAGTGGGTCAACGAGTCCGGTGAGCGCTGCTGGGTGAAGTACCACTTCCACACGAACCAGGGCATGGAGTTCCTCAGCAACACCGAGGCCGACGAGCTGGCCGGCACCGACGCGGAGCACCACCGCCGCGACCTGTTCGACGCGATCGCCCGCGGCGACCACCCGTCCTGGAAGCTCTCGGTCCAGGTCATGCCGTACGAGGACGCGAAGACCTACCGGTTCAACCCGTTCGACCTCACCAAGGTGTGGCCGCACGCGGACTACCCGCTCATCGAGGTCGGCACCATGACGCTCGACACGAACCCGGTCAACCACCACGCCCAGATCGAGCAGGCCGCGTTCGCGCCCTCGAACGTGGTCCCCGGCATCGGCTTCAGCCCCGACAAGATGCTGCTCGGCCGCGTCTTCGCCTACGCCGACGCGCAGCGGTACCGCATCGGTCCGAACTACAACCAGCTGCCCGTCAACAAGCCGATCGTCGAGACGAACAACTACGGCCAGGCCGGTCCCATGGAGTACGAGCACAGCGGTGCCCGGCCGAACTACGTGCCCAACTCCCACGGTCGCGACTACGCCGACTTCCAGGGCGTCGAGGACGAGGGCTGGGAGGCCGACGGCGAGATGGTGCGCCAGGCGTACGCGCTCCACGCCGAGGACGACGACTTCGGCCAGCCGGGCACCCTGGTCCGCGAGGTCTGGAACGACGACCAGCGCGCCGCCTACGTCGACCAGGTGGCGGGCTCCCTGCTCGGCGGCGTGAGCGAGGCCGTGCGCGAGCGCGTCTACCTCTACGTCAAGGCCGTCGACCAGGCCACCGGCCAGGCGATCGAGGACAAGGTCCGCGCGGCGGGCGCCTGATCCCGAACCTTCGGGCCCGCCGGTGAACGGCGGCCCACCGACGACGGCGCACCCCGGGTCCGGGGTGCGCCGTCGTCGTTCCCGTCCGCTCCGGGCACCGCGAGCCGAGCGGGTCGCCGGCACCCCCGGCCCGACGACGGGGCAGACTCTCCCCGATGACCTCGCTGCTCGCCGCCCATCCGCTCACGCTCGGCACGATGTACTTCGGCACGACGGTGCCCGCCCGCGTCGCCCACGACGTGCTCGACCGCGCCCGTGACCTCGGCGCGCTGTCCTGGGACACGGCGAACATCTACGCGCACTGGGTCGGTCGCGACGGCGGGGAGTCCGAGCGCACGCTCGGCGCCTGGTTCGACTCGCGCGGACCGATCGCCCGCGACGAGGTCACCCTCGCCACCAAGATCGGCAACCTGCCCGTCCCCGGCGGCCCCGGGCCGGGCGGGACCACGGGCCTCGGCGCCTCGGCCGTCCGACGGCAGGTCACCGACTCGCTGCAGCGGCTGCGCACCGACCGAGTCGAGGTGCTCTACGCCCACATCGACGACCTCCACACGCCCCTCGACGAGACCCTCGGCGCCCTGTCCGACCTCGTCGACGAGGGACTGGTGCGCGAGATCGCCGCGAGCAACTACTCGGCCGAGCGTCTGCACGCCGCGCTGTCCGTACCCACCGCGCACCGCTTCACCGCGCTGCAGCAGCGCTTCACCTACCTGCGGCCCGCTCCGGGCGCGGACCTCTCACCCCACGTCCAGCTCGACGACGCCGTCGCGCACCTCGCGCACCGCTCCGGCCTCACGCTCGTCGGGTACTCCCCGCTGCTGTCCGGGGCGTACACCCGGGCGGATCGGCCGATCCCCGAGCAGTACCGCACACCCGCACTCGGCCCGGCGCTCCTCGCGCTCGGCGAGGTCGGTTCGGAGGTCGATCTCGACGCCGGACAGACGGTGCTGGCGTGGATGACGCAGCGCGGGCGCCCCGTCCGGCCGGTGGCCGGCGTCTCGAGCGTGGGCCAGATCGAGGACGCGTGGCGTGCGGTCACGACCGAGCTGGATCCCGACCAGATCGACCGTCTCGACCGCGCCCGGATCGTCGGCCCCGCCGCCCGATGACCCGGGAGACACCCGACAGGACGATCGCCAGCACCACGGCGACCACGATCGCGACGAGCACGTCGTCGAGCACGATCCCGACGCCGACGCCCACGGCGATCCCGAGGACGAAGCGCAGGGTCCACGGCTGCTCTCCCATCCCTCCAGGCTCCCGAACAGAACCACGGGCTGCAAGAGTGGTCGCATGACCTCCGACAGCTCGATCGACGCGGACCTGCTCGTCATCGGCTGGGGCAAGGCCGGCAAGACGCTGGCCCGCGCGCACGCCACGGCCGGGGAGCGGGTGGTCATCGTCGAGGCCGACCCGCAGATGGTCGGCGGGACGTGCATCAACATCGGCTGCGTGCCGACGAAGGCGCTCGTCCACCGCGCCGCCGGACGCAGGGACGAGGATGCGGCGGGTTGGTTCCGGTCCGCCCAGGGCTTCCGCACCGCCCTGACCGCCAAGCTGCGCGCGGCCAACCTCGCGATGGTCGACGACCTCGACTCCTCGACCGTTCTCATCGGCACGGCGCGGTTCGTCGGCGACCGGACCGTCGAGGTCGCCACCGCGGACGGCACGGTGACGGTCCGGGGGACGCACGTCGTCGTCAACACCGGGTCCGAGCCGTCGTTCCCACCGATCGAGGGCCTGCGGGCCAGCGCGTACGTCGTCGACTCCACCGGTGTCCAGCTCCTGGGGTCCCTGCCCGAGCGGCTCGTCGTGCTCGGGGCGGGACCGATCGGGCTCGAGCTGGCGGACGCGTTCACGCGGTTCGGTTCGCAGGTGACGGTCGTCGACGTCGCCGAGCGGCTGCTGCCGCGCGAGGACGAGGACGTCGCCGCCAGCGTGCGCGCCGCCATGGAGGACGCGGGGACGACGTTCCTCCTCGGGGCGTCGGCCCGCCGCGTCGTCGACGGCGACAAGGCCGCCGACCTCATCCTCGACGTCGCGGGCCCGGACGGGGGCGCAGCCACCGAGCGCACGCTGACCGCGGAGGCGATCCTCGTGGTGACCGGCCGGAATCCCCGCACCGCCGAGCTGGACCTGGAGGCGGGCGGTATCGCCGTCGGGGAGCGCGGCGCGATCACCGTCGACGAGCACCTGCGCACCAGCGCCGAGGGCGTGTTCGCGGTGGGCGACGTCAACGGCGGCCCGCAGTTCACGTACATCTCCTACGACGACCACCGGATCGTGGCGGACCAGCTGCGCGGCAGGTCGTCGCGGTCGACCGAGGACCGGGTGGCCGTCCCGACGACCACCTTCCTCACGCCACCGCTGGCCCGCGTGGGCCTCACCGAGGCGGAGGCCACCGAGCGTGGGATCGACGTCGTCGTGCGGTCCAAGCCGGTCGCGGCGATCGCCGCGATGCCACGCCCGAAGGCGGTCGAGGAGACCCACGGGCTCATCAAGGTGCTCGTCGAGGCGGGCACCGACCGCGTCGTCGGGGCGGCCCTGCACACGGTCGACGCCCAGGAGGTCGTCAACCTCCTCGCGCTCGCCATGCGGCACGGCATCACCGCGAGCGATCTGCGCGACGGCATCTGGACGCACCCCTCGTCGACCGAGGCCCTCAACGAGGTCCTCGCGTAGCGCCCGGAGCCGTGCACCGGGCCCGACACGGTCGCCGGGTCCGCCCCGGTCGCCGGGCCTCACCCGCTCGCCGAGCCCGACCCGGTCGCAGGGTCCACGCGGATTCCCCGTTCCGCCCACGGCGAGACCCCATCCCGCCCCCGTGCGTGACACGCCCACGCGCCCCTAGCGTGAAGAGCATGACTCAGAAGGTGATCGTCCTCGGCGGCCAC
The DNA here is from genome assembly GCF_055326445.1 of Georgenia sp. Z2081. Classification (NCBI taxonomy): domain Bacteria; kingdom Bacillati; phylum Actinomycetota; class Actinomycetes; order Allobogoriellales; family Allobogoriellaceae; genus Georgenia; species Georgenia sp. Z2081. The sequence goes on along the minus strand of NZ_JBUZNK010000001.1, from coordinate 432,211 downwards.
GGCAAGGTCGCACTCCTCCTCCACCCCCTGCTCGTCGACAAGGGCATCTCCGTCGACGCGGTCATCCGCGACGCCGATCAGTCGCACGACATCACCGCGACCGGCGCGATCCCGGTCGTCGCCGACGTCGAGAAGCTCACCACCGAGGAGCTGACCGACCTGATCTCCGCGCACGACGCCGTCGTGTGGACCGCCGGCGCCGGGGGCGGAAACCCGGACCGGACCTACGCCGTCGACCGTGACGCCGCGATCCGATCGATGGACGCCGCGAAGGCGGCCGGCGTCAACCGATACGTCATGGTGTCCTACGTGGGCGCCGGACCCGACCACGGCGTGCCCGAGGACAGCTCGTTCTTCCCCTACGCCGACGCCAAGTCCACCGCCGACGCCCACCTGCGCGAGAGCGGCCTGGACTGGACGATCCTCGGCCCGGGCGGCCTCACGCTCGAGCCCGCGACCGCGAGGATCACCGAGACCGACCAGTCGGGCGACACCTCCCGCGCCAACGTCGCCGCGGTCATCGCCGCGGCGCTCGAGCAGCCCTCGTCCATCGGGCGGACCGTCAACTTCCACGACGGCGCCACACCGATCGCGGACGTGCTCGCCTGACCGCCGCGAGTCACACGCAGCTCGGCACGACGGCCGGTCACCCCGCGGGGTGACCGGCCGTCGTCGATCCGTCCGACCTCGGTCAGCTCGAGTCAGGCGCGGGAGGCGCGGTCGCGATCGAGTCGTGCGACCCGTCGGGGGCCTGCCGTCACGCGGTACGACTCCTCGACCAGCTCGGCGATCTCCGACCAGCCGGTCGCGTCGTCGAGGTCGATGCCGTACCAGCCCGACGCCCCGACGTACGCCGGGTAGAAGCAGCGCGGGTCCGCGAGCATGCTCCGCAGCTCGTCCTCGTCCGCGGCCCGCAGCAGGAGGCTGGTGTCGTGCCGCTCGTGGTCACCCGGCCCGAGCCGGACGCTGCCGCCGTACGTCGCGAAGGTCTTCGTCGTGAAGAACGTCGGCCGGCCGTGCGAGACCTTCTCCGCGACGTCGGGCAGGGCGAGCGCGATCTCCCGCACCCGGGCGAGCACGGGGTCGGCGTCGTCGAACATCCGCGGGTGCCCCATGGAGGAACCGTAGACCTCCGGTACGCATGGGTTCGACGGCCCCGGCGAGGCGGACGAGGCACCCGCCAGTTCTCCGCCTCACCCCTGGCATATAACGGCATGCCGTGCCAGTATTCGGTCCGGGGCAGAGCCTGCCCCCGCGCCGCTCACCGACGAGCGGCCGACCCGTCTCGACGAGGAGATTCTCAGCGATGCAGATTCGTGCGGCAGTGCTGCGGGAGCAGCCCGGAAGGTGGCACATCGAGGACCTCGAGCTCAGCGCTCCCGGTCACGGCGAGGTTCTCGTCGAGGTCGTGGCCACCGGCCTGTGCCACTCGGACGACCACATGGCCAAGGGCGACACCCCCCTGCCCAACCTGCCCGTCGTCGCGGGCCACGAGGGCGCCGGGATCGTGCGCGAGGTCGGCCCGGGCGTCCAGGGGCTCGAGGTCGGTGACCACATCGTCACCTCCTTCGTCCCCGCGTGCGGGAAGTGCAAGTGGTGCTCGATGGGCATGCAGAACCTGTGCGACTACGGAGCGCTCATCCTCGAGGGCACCCAGCTCGACGGCGGGTTCCGCCTCAAGGACGCCGACGGCCAGAACGTCGCCAAGGCAGCCATGCTCGGCACGTTCGCCAACTGGCAGGTCTTCGACCAGACCTCCTGCGTGAAGATCGACAAGGACGTGCCGCTCGAGATCGCCTGCCTCATCGGCTGCGGCGTGCCCACCGGGTTCGGCTCCGCCGTCAACGCGGCCGAGGTCAAGCCGGGCGACGTGACGATGATCCTCGGCGCCGGCGGAATCGGGATGAACGCCGTCCAGGGCGCGGCGTACGCGGGGGCGCGGCGCGTGATCGTCGTCGACCCCCAGCCGTTCAAGCGGGAGATGGCGCTCAAGCTGGGCGCGACCGACGTGTTCGCCACCATCGCCGACGCCGACGCGCTCGCCAAGTCGCTCACCAACGGCCAGGGCACCGACTCGACGATCGTCACCGTGGGCGTCACCACCGGCGAGCACGTGCTCGAGGCCTACGACACCGTGCGCAAGGCCGGCACGCTCGTCGTCACCGGTCAGGGCAGCACGAGCTCGACGATCGACGGCATCAACCTGTTCTCCATCTCCATGCTCCAGAAGCGCATCCAGGGCTGCCTCTACGGCGGCTGGTCGCCCAGGGTCGCGATCCCGAAGCTCATCGAGCTCTACAAGGACAACAAGCTCCACCTGGGCGAGCTCGCCACCCGGCAGTACAAGCTCGAGGACATCAACCAGGCCTACGAGGCCATGCACGCGGGCGAGAACATCCGCGGCGTCGTCGTCCACGAGCACTGAGTCCCCGGTCCGTCCGGTGTCCCGGCCGCACACGCGGGTCGGCCGGGACGCCCGACGGCGCCCACGGGGCAGACGCTCGTCACGACCAGCAGGTACCCGGGATGCCGATGTCGGTGACCGGTGCCACGCTGGGGTCATGGAGCAGCTGACCCCGGCCCAGATCCAGGACGCCGACCTGCAGGACTGGCGACACCTCTGGCGCGCGTTGCACACGCGCTTCGACACCGGGAGCTTCGCGCGCGGGCTCTCGCTCGTCGCTGCGATCGGCGAGGCCGCGGAGGCGGCCGGCCACCACCCGGACATCACGCTGACCTACCCGTCGGTGGCCATCCGCCTGACGAGCCACGACTCCGGTGGCGTCACGGCCAAGGACGTCGACCTCGCGCGCCGGATCAGCACGATCGCCGCGGCGGACGGCGTGCCTGCCTCGCCGGTGGGCACCGCCCAGGTCGACCTCGCGCTGGACACCGCCGACCAGGGCGAGATCGACACCTTCTGGTCGTCGGTGCTCACGGGCTCGCCGGACAACGTCGACGGGGACGAGATCGCCGACCCCGCCGGGCAGGCGCCGCTGATGTGGTTCCAGCGCACCGACGCCCACGAGACGCCGCGACAGCGGTTCCACCTGGACGTCCAGATCCCGGCCGACGAGCTCGACGCACGTGTCGAGGCGGCGGTCGCCGCCGGCGGTCGGCGTGTGGAGGACCTGGGCCGGGGCCGGGCGTTCGTCGTGGTCGAGGACGCCCAGGGGAACCGCGCCTGCTTCTGCACCGTGCTCGACCGCTGACGGCCGAAGTCCGGCGGGCCGTCCTGACGCGACCGGTCAGGGCGGGGTGTGGCGTCGGCGTCGATTTGCTCTGGCGTCCCCGCCGAGCGGTCGGCACCATGATGGCGTGAGCACCGCCGCCGCACCACCTCGCCCGCAGCGCCGGGGCCGCCCCTGGCGCGGCCCGCTCGACGTCGAGACCTTCGCGGAGACCGCCGCGGCCGACTGCGCCGACGCCGCGACGGCCCTCGCCCAGCAGCGGGACTCCGCCGGCGTCGTCACGACGCGTCCGGAGTGGGCCTGGGACGCCGTCGCGACCGCGAACCACCTGCGCGTCGACGGGCGTCGCCGGATCGGCTTCGGCCCCTTGTCGGCGTTCTTCGCCACGGCCGACGGCTGGGTCCGCACGCACGCCAACTACCCGCACCACGCCGCGGCGCTGCGCTCCGCCCTCTCCCTGCCCGACGACGCAGGACCCGACGACGTGGCCCGGGCGCTCGGTGCGCTGCCGAGCCTCGAGGCCGAGGAGCGCGTGGCCGCCGCGGGCGGGCTGGCGGTCGCCGTGCGCACCGCCGCGGAGCTCGCCGCCGCGGAGCCGGTCGCGGTGCGCGGCACGCCCGGCCACCGGCCGGACCACGCGCTCGCCCCCGGTGCCGCGCACCGCCTGCCGCCGCTCGCGGACGGCGACCTCCCGCTGCGCGGACTGCGGGTCATGGCCCTCACCCGGGTGCTCGCGGGCCCGAGCGCGGCCCGACTCCTCGCGAGCCTGGGTGCCGACGTGCTGCGCATCGACCCGCCCGCGCTCCCGGAGCTGCCGGACCAGCACCTCGACACCGGGTTCGGGCTCCGCACCGCGGAGGCGGACCTCGCGACGCGCGAGGTGCTCGACCGGGTCCACACCCTGCTCGACCGGGCCGACGTCCTGCTCACCGGGTACCGGCCGGGCGCGCTCGCGCGGTTCGACCTCGAGGGTCCCGGCGTCCGGGCCCGCCACCCGGGGCTGACGGTCGTCGCGCTCAGCGCCTGGGGAACGATCGGCCCGTGGGCCGGGCGCCGGGGGTTCGACAGCCTCGTGCAGGCGGCGTCGGGCATCGCCGACGTCTACCGGGGTGCGGACGGCAGACCGGGGGCGCTGCCGGTGCAGGCGCTGGACTACGTCACGGGGTTCCGCGTGGCGACCTCGGCGATGCGGCTGCTCGCCGCACGTGCACGGGACGGCGCCGGATCGGCGCACCTCGCCCTGCTCGACTCTGCGACCGAGCTCCTCGCGCTGCCCGGCCCGGGCGGCACGCCGGACGACGCCGGGCCGGAGCTCGCGGAGACGGACTCGCCGTCCGGGCGGCTGCTGCACATCCCGCCGCCGTTCGCGGTCGGCGGCGAGCGCCTGGCGCACCGCTGGGCGCCGCGCCCGTACGGCGACGACGAGCTCGCGTGGGCGGGCGGCTGAGACCTGCTCAGGTCCTGCTCCGCACCACCCGACGGGTCCCGACCAGCAGCAGTGCGACGCCGACGACCGCGACGAGCACCACCGCGGCGATCATCCGGTGTTCGTGCGCGTCGCGCTCCTCGTCCCACTCCCGGGCGCCGTCCTCGGCGACGGCGACCTCGAGATCCACGCCGTCGGAGCTGCACGTGATCTCGTGGTTGCCGGTGTCCTGCGCGTAGAACCTCGCGATCGCGGGTCGGTCGGAGCGGGCCCAGTTCGGTGCGACCTCGCTCTCGACCTCCTCACCGCCCGGCCCGACGATCGAGCACACGGGCTCCACCTCGACGGCGGCCGATGCCACCAGCACGTAGGGGGCGTCACCGCGGAGGTCGTAGCGGTCGTCCTCGAGCGGCTGCGGCTCGCTCGCCACGAGGTCGGGCGGAGCCCCGGTCGATCCGCCGATCAGGGCTACGACGAAGACACCGAGCAGCCCGACGACGAGCCACGCGATCGCGAGCGCCACAAGTCCGTACCCGCGCCGCCGACCGGTCCGACGGCGCCGAGCACGAACTGGTCCCGGGCCGTCGCCACCCTGACTCTGGGCACCCCGACCCACTGGCTCGTCCACGGTCCGATCCTGGCAGGTCCGTGCCCCGAGGCACGCGTCCCGCAGAAGCGCACCTGCCCGACGCCGCGTGGACCGCCCTCGTCACGCTCCCGGGTGTCGAACCTGCCCGACCTCGACGACGTCGCGTGGGCCGCCCAGCACGCCCGTCTCGTCTCGATCGCCGAGGCGACGAGACGAGACGGGTAGCCGGAGGGCCTGCGCGTCAGCGCCGCGCGTCCACCGTCAGGCGGTCTGGCCGGAGTGCTTGCCCTCGGCGATCTCCTCGACCACCTTCGCGCAGAAGGCGGCGAGGTCGGCCGGGGTGCGCGAGGTCGTCAGACCGGCGTCGACGACGACCTCCTCGTCGACCCAGTCCGCGCCGGCGTTCTTGAGATCGATCTCGACGGACTTCACGGACGTCATCCGGCGTCCGTCGACGACGCCCGCGTCGATGAGGATCCACGGTGCGTGGCAGATGGCGGCGACCGGCTTGTGCTGGTCGAAGAACGCCCGCACGAACGTCCGCACCTCGGTGCTCGTGCGCAGGGCGTCGGCGTTGAGCGTGCCACCGGGAAGGACGAGCGCCTGGTAGTCGTCCGGGTTCGCGGCGGTGATCTCGAGGTCGACCTCGAAGTCCTCACCCCGGTCCCAGTCGAACTTCAGCGAGGTCACGGTGCCGGGCTCGAGCGAGATGAGCGTCGGCTCGCCGCCGGCGTCCGTGACCGCCTTCCACGGCTGCGCGAGCTCGGACTGCTCGACGCCGGTGGTGGCGATGAAGGCAACCTTCTTGCCGGAGATGTTCGGGGCCATGATGAACCTCCTGATGTCGGTCCGACCCACGAGGGGCCGCGGTCACCTCCATGCAACAGGGTCCGGGTGGGCGACGCATCCTGAGCACGGCGAGTCAGGGGCTCTGTCCGCCCCGCGCGAACGGGCTCGCGCGCGGAGACGACGCGGTGAGGACCCAGCGCGAACGGGCTTGCGCGCGGCGAGCACGATGCCCCGCACGTCCCGGCCGACCCACGCCCCCCTCGACGTAGGCTCGCCACATGCCCGAGAACACCGCCGCTCTCACCCTGCGCGGCGTCACGCTCTCCGCGCAGCGTCCGGCCGTCGTCGTGCCTGTCGTCACGGGGGCGGACGCGGCGCAGCGGGCGGCCGAGGCCGTGGCGGCCGGTGCGGACGTCGTCGAGTGGCGCATCGACCTCGCGCTCGCCGACACGAGCGCAGACGCGGGCACGGGCACGCCGTCCAGTTCCCGGCACACCGTCCTCGACCCACGCACCCACCGCGCGGTGCTCGACGCACTTCCGACCGTCGTCGCCGCGTGCGCGGGCACACCCCTGATGGTCACCTACCGCACGACGGCGGAGGGCGGGTCCGGCAGCGCCCCGCCCGAGGAGTACGTCCGGCTCCTTGCGAACCTCGCCGCGGCGGGGGGCGTCGACCTCGTCGACGTCGAGGCCGACCACCCGGCGGCGGCCGAGGCGCTGGCTGCCGTCGGCGCCGGCTCGCGCACCGACGTCGATCGTCTCGGGGGCCCTGCCGCCGCGCCCACCGCAGGCACGGACGCTGCGCCGGGAGCGCCCACCCGCCCCGCGGTCGTCCTGTCCCACCACGACTTCGACCGCACGCCGACCCGCGAGGAGATCGTCGACCGGCTCGCGGCGATGGAGGAGGCCGGCGCCGACGTCGCGAAGATCGCCGTCATGCCGCACTCCCCCGACGACGTCCTCACCCTCCTGGGGGCCACCGCCGAGCGGGCACAGGACGCGCGCGTCCCCCTGATCACGATGGCGATGGGCGACCTCGGGGCGCCGAGCAGGCTCGTCGGGGGCCGCTACGGCTCCGCGGCCACGTTCGCGAGCGCCGGCGCGACCTCGGCCCCCGGACAGCTTCCGGTCGGCGACGTCCGGGCGGTCCTCGAGCTGCTGAGTCCCGCTCGCTGACCGTGTGACGCGGTCGCACCACGCCTGAGATCCATGACCGCGTCAGGAACTGGTCAACTCCTGGCCTTCCCATGTGTGCATCGTGTCGCTACGTTGTTCAGCGTCCGTTATGACTCAATGATGTGGAAGCGAGCGCAGCGACATGGACGAACTACGGAACTACGACTGGGTGGGGCTGCTGGAGAAGGTGGTCGTCGCCCTCGTCATCCTGCTGGTCACCTGGATCGTGGCGAAGGCCGTCAAGACCCTCATCGAGAAGCTCGTGGTGCGCATCCCCGCGCTCCAGCGCACGGGACGTGACGGCCAGAGCATCGGGAGCGCGATCGGACAGATCGCCTCGCTCCTCATCTGGATGTTCGGCCTCATCGCCATCCTGCAGGTCTTCCGCCTGGAGCAGGTCCTCTCGCCGATCCAGGGGATGCTCGACACGATCCTCTCCTACCTGCCCAACGTCATCGGTGCGGGAGTGGTGTTCTTCATCGGCCTCGTGCTCGCCCGGATCGTCCGCCAGCTCGTCGGCACCGCGCTGCACTCCGCGGGCCTCGACGAGCGTGTCGCCCGCCTGAGCGGCGGCGCGGTCGGCTCCGCCCGCCGGACGGGGGCACCCGCCGCCGCGCAGGCCGGCGCCCCCGCGGGCGCACAGGTCGCGCCCGGCGCCCCGCACACGCAGGGCGCTCCCGGCGCCCCGCACGCGCAGGGCGCTCCCGGCCAGCCCTACGCACCGCACCAGCCGCAGGACGGTCCGCACCCGGGTCAGCAGCCGGGTCAGCAGCCGGCCAGCCTGACGAACGTCCTCGCGAACCTGGCGTTCGCCGTCGTGCTCGTCGTCGTCGCGATCTCGGCGCTGCAGATCCTCGGGATCTCCGCGATCTCCGACCCGGCCACCTCGATGCTGCAGACCTTCCTCGACGCGATCCCGAACGTCCTCGCCGCCGCGGTCCTCCTCGTCCTCGGCTGGGTCATCGCGAAGTTCGTCGGCCAGCTCCTCGAGTCGACGCTCGCCGGCCTCAGCATCGACCGCGTCGCGGTCGAGCAGGGCATCGTCCCCGAGGGCCGTCGGGCCTCGAGCATCATCGCCACGGCGGTCAAGGTGGCCATCGTCGTGTTCTTCGCGATCATGGCGACCCGCATGCTCGGCTTCCCGGAGATCACCGCGTTCCTCGAGGAGATCATCGCCGTCGGCGGACGCATCCTCTTCGGCGCCGCGTTCGTCGCCGTCGGCGTGCTCGTCGCCACGCTCCTGCGCCGGGCCATCGGTCGTGGGACGCCCGGCCAGATCGTCTACTGGGCCACCGTCGCCCTGTTCGCCGCGATGGGCCTGAGCTACATGGGGATCGCCGAGTCGATCGTCAACCTGGCGTTCGGCGCCGTCGTCGTCGGCGGCGCGCTCGCCGCGGCCCTGGCCTTCGGCCTCGGCGGCCGCGACGCCGCCGCCCGCACCCTCGGCAAGGCGGAGCGCAGGCTCGACGCCGACCCGACGGTCCCCGGCGGCGCCCCCAGCACGCCGGGGGGCCCGACCCAGGGCTGAGCGACCGACCGGCCCACCACGTGGGGCGCCCGACCGCGACCGGGGTCGGGCGCCCCACGTGCGCGTCCACGCACCAGGCATCCCACGAGCGCGTCCGGACGACGGGCGTCCCGGTCGACGTCGGAACGACCGCCCGGGGGGCGCCGCGGCGCATAGGGTCGCCCCATGGCTCCCGTCCTCGCCCCCGACGACGAGGGACGACGACCGGCCGGCGGACCCGCTGCGGAGCCCCAGCGGAACCGCCCGTGGGCCGTCTCCGGCGCCCCCGCGGACGACCCTGGGCGCAGCGCGTCGAAGCGGTCCGGTCACCGCAGGTCCTCGCCGCTGGTCCGGCAGCTGCCGTTCGTGGTCGTCGTCATCGTCGTCGCCCTGGTCCACGTGGCCACGGATGCCGAGCTCCTCACCCGGGACCGCACCTTCGCCGCGTTCCTCGTCGTCATCGCGGCGACGACCGCGGCCGTCGCGATGCCGTGGCACCGCCTGCCGCGGTGGGCGGTCGCCACCGTCCCCGTGCTCGACATCCTCGCGGTCGCGCTCCTGCTCACCGACTCGCTCATCGTCTCCTCGACGCTCGTGCTGCCCGTCATGGTGCTGGCACGCACGTTCCCCCGCGTCGGCGTGGTCCCGGCGATCGCGCTCGGCGTCCTCGCCGCCTGGTCGCCCGAGATCCGGGACCTCCTCACCTCTACCGGCAAGCTCACGGTCGACGGCGTCACGCTGCAGCGGCTCGTCCTCGTGCCCGCCGTGCTGGCCTCGGCGGCGATCGTCGTCGCAGGGTCCGAACGGCGCGCCGCCGCACGGCTCGAGCTCGTGTCCGCGCAGAGCCAGGTCGTCGAGGACGCCCTGGCGGACTCACGCTCCCAGCGCCGCCTGCTCGAGGCCGTCCTCAACACCGTCGACGTCGGCGTGCTCGCCCTCGACGCGGCCGGCAGGGTCACGCTCCGCAACCGCACCCTGGTCGAGCAGGACGCGCCGGTCCCCGCCGTCGGTGAGCTCGTCGACGACCCGGCCGCGCAGGCCCGCAGCGTCGGCCGTGTCCGCGCGGCGGACGGCACCACCGAGCTCCGGGCCGAGCAGCTCCCCAGCGTGCGCGTGCACCGCGGCGAGCGTCTCGTGCGGGAGATCGTCTGGTGGGGCGCCGACGAGCCTCGGTCCGCACAGCGGGTCTCCGCCGCCCGGCTCACCGACGAGCACGGCGAGCACGCCGGATCCGTCGTCGTCTACCAGGACCTCACCAAGGAGATGGCGGCGCTCGCCCAGCGGGACGACTTCGTCTCCTCCGTCACCCACGAGCTGCGCACGCCGCTGACCTCGATCCTCGGCTACCTCGACCTCGCGATCGACGACCCGGACCTGCCGGACGAGGCCCGCGCCCGGCTCGAGGTCGCCGTGCGCAACGCCGAACGGCTCGAGCTCCTCATCTCCAACCTCCTGGTCGCCGCCAGGGAGAGCGCCGAGGCGACTCCCGCGCCGGCCGGCCTGGTCGACCTCTCGGCGGTGGTCCGCGACGTCGTCGAGAGCCAGACGCCGCGCGCCAGGGACGGGCAGGTGACGGTCACGGTGCACGCCGAGGCACCCTGCGACGTCGAGGCCAACGACACCCGACTCACCCAGATCGTCGACAACCTCGTCTCCAACGCGATCAAGTACTCCCGCCCGGACGACCACGTGCGGGTCGAGACCTGACGCGACCCCGAGCACGTGCATCTCGAGGTCGCGGACACCGGCATCGGCATCTCGGCCGGCGACCGCATCCGCCTCTTCTCCAGGTTCTACCGGGCACCGGCCGTGCGGCAGGGACCCGTCCAGGGCACCGGGCTCGGCCTCCACATCACCAAGGGGCTCGTCGAGGCGATCGGCGGGACGATCGAGCTGGACAGCCGGCTGGGCGAGGGCACCACCGTCCACGTCAGCCTCCCCGCGGCGGGCGCCCGATGACCCTGGACCCCTTCACGCTCCAGGCCACGACCGGGCTCGTCATCATGACCGTGACGATCCTGTTCGTCGTCGACGCGCGCGGCCGGGGCGAGGACGCGGTCGACCGGATCTGGGGCGGCGCCTTCGCCGCCGCCATCACCGGGGCGGTCGCCTACGTCGCAGCCGCCGCCACTCCCGGCACGTGGTGGGCGAACGCGATCGGCAACGCCGGCGTCGCCCTCACGACCCTGCTCATGTGGAACGGCGTGCGCGCCTGGACGGGCCGGCGACCGCTCGTCGGGGTCTCGCTTGCCGCGTCGGGGCTCGTCGCCCTCGCGGCCCTCGTCGCGGGGCAGGGCGCCGGGGCGTGGGGCGGCGCATGGGCGATGCTCGCCGGGACCTCCCTCGGAGCACTCGCGGCCTGCATCGCGCTCCTCCGCACCCCCCGACTCCGCTCCCTCGTCGTGCGCGTCCTCGCGGGCGTGCTCGCCGTCGTGTCCGCCTTCTACGCGGGCCGCCTCGTGCTGCTCCTCACCCACGGGCCGGACTCCGAGATCTTCGAGCAGTGGGCAGGTACCACGACGTCGTCCCTGGTCATCATCGTCCTCATCACCTGCGCGGCGTTCTGCATGGTGAGCATGCGGGCCGAGGACGGCCGCCGCGCACGCGAGGAGGATGCCGCCTACGACCCGATGACGGGCGCCCGGACGGTGGCGAGCTTCCGGCCGCGAGGGGTCACGGCGGTCGCCGAGCACCGCGAGGCGCACCGACCCGTGTCCATGGTCACGCTCGACCTCGACGACCACGAGCGCCTCCGGACGGCGTTCGACACCGTGCTCGCCGAACGCGCCGTCGCCGTGCTCGGTGAGGTCGTGCGCCGGCTGGTCCCGCCGCTCTCGCTCATCGGACGCGAGCGCCACCGGGCGGGGTTCGACGTCCTGCTGCCGGGTCGCGCGCAGGCCGAGGCGCGCACCTGGGCCGAGCAGGTGCGCCGGGAGCTGACCGACGTCGCGCTCGAGGTCGACGACGGGCACCTCAGGCTCCGCCTGAGCATCGGCGTGGCCTGCGACGACACGGCCGGGTACGACCTGGACGACCTCGCTCAGGTCAGCCGGGACAGCGCGGCCGCGGCGGCCGGCGACGGCGGCAACCGGGTCCGCGTCGCCACGCGCGAGGAGGGCGAGGCGAGCCTCGGGGCCGTCGGCCGCAGCATCGGCGCCGCACGGGACCGAGGCTCCCGGGAATCCTGAGGAGAACCTGAGGGAACCGAACGGTGGCCGTGGGCGGGCGCTGAGGGGCGCGAGGGAGTCTCTTCCCAGCAGCCCGGACAGGCCGGGCTGACCCCCTTCTCGAAAGGCCCCCGCCATGTCGCGCTCCACCGCCCCCGCCTCCTCCCGCTCGAAGACCTGGAAGGGTGTCGCCGCCGGCGTCGCCGCCATCGCCCTCCTCGCCGGTGGCGGTGCCTCGTTCGCCGAGTGGCGCGACTCCGCCTCCGCCAGCGCCGGCGCCCCCATCAGCTCCGGCGTCCTCGACATCGAGTCGAACGACGACGGCGCGTGGACGGACGGCGCGGGCAACTCGGTCCAGCTCGACGACTACCTCATCGTCCCGGGCACCACCCTCATCTACACCCACTCGATGACCATCGACGCCGAGGGCGACGGGCTCGCCGCCGAGGTCTCGACCAACATCCCGGCACTCTCCGGCGACAACGAGCTCATCGAGGCACTCACCCGCTCCGCCACCATGACGCTCACGATCGACGGCCAGGAGCTCCAGGTCGCACCCGGTCCCGAGGGCCCGACCGCCGAGATCCCGACGAACGTCGGCGAGCAGACGCTCGACATCAGGGTCGAGCTTCCGTTCGCCGCCGACGGCACCTACGCGCAGGGAGGCTCGGTCGACGTCCAGGACCTCACGGTCACCGTCGCGCAGCCCCGCGTCGAGCAGCCCCCGTCGCCGGCTGACGCACCCCGGACCGGACACCCCCTGAACCCCTGAGAGGAGGACGACGACGATGAGCACCCCCCGGCTCGGCCGTGCGGCGATCGCAGCGGCGCTCGGCGTCGTCCTCCTCTCGGGCTCGGGCGGCACCGCCGCCTCGTGGACCGACTCGGTCACGAGCGCCGGCACCACGATCGAGTCCGGCCGCCTCGAGGTCGAGGCGGTGTCCCAGAGCGTCGTCGTCACGCGGCCGGGCAGCCCCACCGCCACTCCGCTCGCCTCCACCCGGGTCAACCCCGGCGACACGATCACGATGACCTCGACCGTGCGCGTCCACGCCGCGGGCGACACCCTCGGCGCCCGCCTCGAGCTCGACAGCGCCGGCCTGGTGATGACCGTCGGCGGCGTCGCCCGGCAGTGGACCCCCCGGATCTCCACCACCAGCTCGCTGCCCGGCGCCGGGTCCCACGCGTTCCGCGTCACCGAGACCGGCGACGGCGCCACGGCGACCGCCACCGTCTCGTGGACCGTCCCCGCCACCACGGACGGCCGGGCGCGCGCCGCGGACCGGTCGAACTGGTGGGGTTCCCAGCTCCAGAACCAGACCGTCACCCCCGGGGGCCTGCGCTGGACCCTCGTCCAGCAGCCGTGAGCTCACCGAGCTACCCGAACCTGCCCGAAGGAGAACCGATGAGCGCCGCGACCACCACGCACCCACGCCCCCGCCCCCACCTGGTGCGTGCGCTGGTCGCGGCGCTCGTCGCCGTCGTCGCCGTGGTGGTCCTGCAGCCCGCGGGCGGCACGACGGCCGCGTGGAGCGATTCGGTCGAGGTCTCCGCCCCCACCGGGACCACGGGCTCGCTCTCCCTCGCCGTCACGGGCGGGGTCACCGGATCCGCCGTCGTCACGCCCGGCGGGACGGCCGCGAGCACCTGGGCGCCGACGTCCGTCACCGTGACCGCCGGCGGGGTCCCGCTCACCGGCACCCAGCTGGCCGGCTCCCGCATCGAGTACCGCACGGCGGGCGGCACGTCCTGCACGGTCTCCGGCGCACCGCTCTTCAGCTCGACACCGACCGCCGCGGGGACGAGCTTCCCCGTCACCGGTGGCGCCGCCCTCAGCGGCACGCAGACCCTGTGCGTCACGCTCGTCCCCGGCGACACCCTGCGGGCGAGCCACGCGGGCGTGTCCCTGGCCGTGACGACCGCGATCACCGCCACCCAGGCCGGCGACGGCACCTGGACGGCCGCACAGAGCTGGTCGACCACTCAGGACGTACCCGCCGCGCTGCCGGCCCTGCCTGAGGTCGGCTCCCTCGACAGCCGTCCGCACACCAACGGGAAGTGGATTCACCTCGACTGGACCTGGGCCGACTCCGCCAGCGGCGCGCCGAGCACGGCCCCCGTCGCCGAGTGGCGGGTCGAGTACCGCGTCGCCACGTCGAACTGGCAGCCGATGCTCCGGACCTCGATCAGTGGCACCGCCCGCACCGTCGAGATCAGGTGGCAGGACATTCGCAGCGAGTTCACGCGGAGCGGCAGCACCGGCTGGCTCCGCGTCGTCGCGGTCCTGCCGGACGGCAGCGCCATCGCGAGCACCCAGATCGCCGTCACGATATCGCCCCAGCACGGCGGCACCATCACCCGCAGGTGAGCACCTCGGGCCCTCCCCGCCACCCCGCACACGCCACGCCACGCCACGCCACGCCACGCCCAAGGAGCCCACCATGTCCGTCCGCCACCTCGGCCGCGCCCTCGCCGGCCTCGCGCTCGTCGCGATCCTCGCCCTGCTCGGCGCACTCGTCGTGGTCCCCCGGATCATGGGCTGGGTACCGCTGACGATCCTCACCGGCTCGATGGAGCCGACGATCCCCACCGGTAGCCAGGTCGTCGTGGAGGAGGTCGACGGCGAGGCGGACGCCCGCGAGCTCGAGGTCGGCGACGTCATCACCGTCATGCCCTACCCGAACGACCCGACGCTGGTCACCCACCGGATCGTCGAGCGGCATGACTCCTCGAACGGGGTCGGCTTCGTCACGCAGGGTGACGCGAACGGCGCCGTCGACGCGTGGGACGTCACCGCCACCCAGATCCGCGGCGAGGTCCGCTACCACGTCCCCTACGCCGGCTATGTCGCCACGGCCCTCGACGGCGGGCAGAAGGCCGCGGGCGCGATCGTCGCCGCGGCCGCCCTGCTCACCTACGCGGCCGTCCAGGTCGTCGGCGCCGTCCGCGGGGCACGCCGGCACGGGGGCGCGGCGGGCGAGGATCCGACCCTCGATGTCGAGGACGGCGGCTCCGCGGCGAGCACGGCCGCCGGCGCCGAGGCGGCCACCACCGACGCCAGCGGCGTCGAGAGCGAGAGCGGGGCGCACGCGCGATCGTCCGCCGGTGCCGCTCGATGACGCAGGGCGACCGCCCGGTCCTCGACCGATCCACGCTGCTCGCGCTCGCCGAGGACATCGGTCAGGAGGCCACGGACGAGATGGTCGCCCGATTCCTCGCCATGCTCGACGAGCGGCTGGCCCGCATCCGACGGGCATCCGACACCGACGAGCTCCAGGTCGCCGTCCTCAGCCTCGCCTGCTCGGCGGCGATGCTCGGCGCCGACGCCCTCGCCGAGGCCGCCAGGGACCTACCGCCGCCGGACGGCGTACCGTCGCGGGCGGGCCGCACCTCAAGGGGGCCGGCGCTCGCACGGCTCGACGACCTCGCGCGCCGGTCGGCGGACGAGCTCGACACCCGGTCCGTCCGCTGCGTCTGCTGACCGCCGACCGATCCGCGGCAGCCGCTACGTCCGCTCCGTCACCGAACGGCCGCCATCCGGTAGCCGACACCCCGGACCGTCTCGATGAACCGGGGCGCCGATGCTCCGTCACCGAGCTTGCGGCGCAGGTTCGCGATGTGCACCTCGACGGCGCGGCGGTCGGGGTCGGTGACGTACCGCGCGTGATCGTCGGCGTCGCCCCACGCGGCGCGCACCAGGCTGTCCTTCTCGACGACCCGTCGGCCGGCCCCCACGAGCGCGACGAGGATGTCGAACTCGCTGCGCGTGAGGTGCACGGCGACGTCGTCGACGGACGTCAGCCGGGCACCGACGTCCACGAGCAGCCCGCCGTGCCGCAGCACCGAGTCGTCCTCGGCGTCCGGGAGCCCGTCCCCCGGGGGCGACGTGGGCGACGTGGGCGCCGGTGAGGCAGGACCTTCCGCCGAGGACCCCGCCGCGGGGGCCGACGACTCGCGCGGAGCACCCTCCGCCGAGCCGTTCGTCGTCGTCGGGGGCGGGAGTGGTGCGGCAGGTTCGCCGGACACGGCGACGGGTGCCGAGCCGGCGGACGCCGCCGACGACGAGCCCACCGGACCGGCGACCGCGCGGGGCCGGCGCAGCATCGCCTCGATGCGGGCGCGGACCTCACGCGGCCGGAACGGCTTGGTGACGTAGTCGTCGGCGCCGGCCTCGAGCCCGAGCAGGGTGTCGATCTCGTCGGAGCGGCCGGTGAGCATGAGGACGTAGGTCGAGGAGAACGTGCGGATCTGGCGGGCGACCTCGAAGCCGTCGATGTCCGGCAGCGAGATGTCGAGGGTGGTGACGAGCGGATCGTGGCGGCGCACCGCCTCCACACCCTCGACGCCGGTCGCCGCGGGGTGCACCTCGAACCCCGCCTGCCGAAGGGTGGTCTCCAACAGGAACCTGATGTCGGCGTCGTCCTCGACGACGACCGCAGTTCTCATCCCAGGAACCACCTCACGAAGTTATCAAACCCATGACCTGCTGCGAAGCCCCCGGCCGGCCGATTGCGCCGCCGCAGTGACCGGATCGCCCGAGGAAACGGCCCAGGACCACCGCCGCGCCGTAGTACTCTCGCAACTCCCCCCACAACTTGTGCATCACACTTCCCATGACCCCCTCAGGTCTGCGCGGGGACGCCGGTGCGCGCAACGAGACGAATGGTGGACCTGTGGAGCTGACCGACTACGTCGCCGTCCTACGCCGACGGTGGCCGATCGTCCTGGTCGTCACCCTCCTGTGCCTCGCCGCCTCGCTCGCCGCCAGCCTGCTGGCCACACCGCGCTACACGACGAGCTCCGAGGTGTTCTTCGCCGTGCAGGGCGGCGACTCCGTCTCCGACCTCGCGCAGGGCTCGACGTTCGCCCAGCGGCAGATGACGTCCTTCGCCGAGGTGGCCACCTCGCCGCTCGTCCTCGAGCCCGTCATCGAGGAGCTCGGCCTGGACATGTCCGCCGGCGAGCTCGCCGGGATGGTCACCGTCAGCGTGCCCCAGGACACGGTCATCCTCGAGGTCTCGACGACCTCGACCAGCCCCGACGACGCCGCGCGCATCTCCAACGCGGTCGCGGGCCAGCTCGCCAGCACCTCCGCGGCCCTGTCCTCGCCCGACGGCGGGGAGACCGCGCCGGTCCAGGCCACCGTCATGACGCCCGCCCAGGTCCCGGGCTCGCCGTCGTCGCCCGACGTCGTGCGCAACGGCGCGCTCGGCCTCGTGCTCGGCCTGCTCCTCGGCATGGGCGCCGCCTTCGTCCGGCACCTCGCGGACACCCGCGTGCACACCGAGGAGGACATCGCGGCCCTCACCGAGGTGCCCGTCATCGCCGCCGTCGCGGTCAAGGACAACGCCGAGCGCGACCGGGTCTTCGTCCACGACGAGCCGCACGGGCCGTCGGCGGAGGCCGTCCGCCGGCTGCGCACCAACCTCCAGTTCGTCGACCTGGGCGACGGGCCGAGCTCGATCGTCGTCACCTCCTCCCTGCCGGGCGAGGGCAAGTCGACGACGGCGATCAACCTCGCCGCCTCGCTCGCGGACACGGGCGCCCGCGTGCTCCTCATCGACGCCGACCTGCGGCGTCCGTCGGTCGCCGAGTACCTCGGCCTCGAGGGCGGTGTCGGGCTGACGACCGTCCTCATCGGCCGCGCGTCGCTCGAGGACGTCGTGCAGCCGTGGCAGAGCTCGTCCCTCGACATCCTGCCGACCGGTCAGATCCCGCCGAACCCGAGCGAGCTGCTGGGCTCGCAGTCGATGCGTGCGCTCCTGGCCGAGGCCACGGAGTCCTACGACGCGGTGCTGCTCGACAGCCCGCCGATCCTGCCCGTCACCGATGCCACGGTGCTCAGCGGCATGACCGGCGGGACCCTGGTCGTGGCCGGCGCCGACCAGATCCACAAGGGCCAGCTCGCCGACTCGCTCGAGTCGCTCGAGGCGGTCGAGACCCACGTGCTCGGCATCGTCCTCAACCGGGTGGCGCGCTCCAACAGCCGGTACTCCTACGCGTACGGCGGTTACAAGCCGCTGACCGAGGACGACGCGCCCCGCCCCGAGCCGATCACGCGCGCGGGAGCCCCGCGCCGCGCCACGTCCGCCCCTCGCCGCAACCGGCGCACCCGCGCCGCCTCCTGACGGAGCGGACATGACTGCCACGCGCCCCGGCGGCGACACCGCCGAGCTGCAGGTCCTCACGGTCTGCACCGGCAACATCTGCCGCTCCCCCGCCGCCGAACGGCTGCTGCGCCAGCGGCTCGGGGCAGGCTCCGGCGTCGCGGTGAGGAGCGCCGGCGTGCAGGCGGTCGTCGGCGCCCCGATCGACGCTCCCGTGGTCGAGCTGCTCAGCGCCCGCGGCACCGACACCGGCGACTTCGCCGCGCGGGCCCTGACGGAGCGGATCGCGACGTCGAGCGACGTCGTGCTCACCGCCACACGCGAGCACCGCACCGCGGTCGTCGATGCCGCGCCTGCGCTCGTGCGCCGGTCGTTCACGCTGCGCGAGCTCGCCCGCCTCGCCCAGGACGTGGACGAGGACGACCTCGTGGGGCGCGCCGGCGAGGGTGCCTCGCCCGCCGCCCGGTTCAAGGCGCTCGTCGACCTCGCCTCCCGTCACCGCGTGCAGGTCGCCCGCGAGCTCGACGACGTGCCCGACCCCTACCGCGGCAGCCCCGAGCAGTACCGAGCGGCGATCGATGCCGTGGCCGAGGCGATCGACGCCATCGCCGACAAGGTCCTCGGCACAGCCTGACCTGGCCGCGGCCGTCCCACGAGTGAGCGGACTTCTGCCCGCTGAGTTGTCCCGTGCCCGCGTCCAGCGGACTCCCACCACTCCGGCAGGACGCGCACAGCGCCCCGCAAGGCCCCTCCCAGGTCGATGAGCGAGATTCTCTCGTACGGGGCTCGAACCGGGCCCCTCGCACCCGGCTCGCAAGGAGAACGACATGCACGTGAACGCGACACCGACCCGGAGCACCCCGCAGGCCGCGGGCACCGTCCCGATGCTCGACACCGCTGCGACCACGCTCGGACTCGACCCCGCCGACCTCGAGGCCCGCCTCGCGGGCGGCGCCACGCTGGGCGAGATCGCCCATGATGAGGGCGTCGCCGGCAGCGAGCTCGTCGACGCGCTGCTGGTCGACATCGAGACCCTGCTCGACGACGAGGTCGCCGACGGGACCCTCAGCCAGGACGAGGCCGAGGCTCGGGTCGACGAGATCGCCGACCACGTCGACGCCCTCGTGGCCGACGGCGCCACGGAGGATGCCGCGCCACCGGTCGGCCGACCCGGTGGTCGCTGACCCGGTGGTCGGTGGTCCGGTGGTCGCTGACCCGGTGGCCGGTGGCCCGGTGGCCGGTGGCCCGGTGGTCGGTGGTCCGGTCCCGGCGGGGCCGGTGCCGGCCGACCCGGCGGGGTCCCTACCGGACCTCTTCCTGGAGTCGCTCGGCGACGTCGGGGTTCTCGTCGAGGTACTCCGCCGCGCGGTCCTCGGCGATCGCCGCGTTGAGCTCGTCGAAGGCCGCCATGTCCAGCTCGACGATCGACTGCCGCCCGTCGGGGCTCCACCCCGTGCCGGCCACCGGCGCGGTGAGGAAGGTGACGTCGTCGGGCCTGACGTCGCGCATCGAGAGTCCGAGCGTGGTCATCTGGCTCACCGACAGGTGCTCGTCCACCGCCACGGTCCCGGCCACGACCTGGGCGAAGTCGTACAGCGCGGTCGGGCGGCGCAGGAGGTTCTCCCGGAATACGGCGGACATCATGGCCCGCATCCAGTTCTGCTGGCGCTGCACACGGCCGAGGTCGCCGCCGGGGATCGAACGGTCACGGGCGTACATGAGCGCCTCCTCGCCGTCGAGCAGGTGGGTGCCGGGCGGCAGGTCGACCGTGCGGCCGTCCCGGGTGGTGCCCTGCATGCCGTTCGGAAGGTGGATCTCGACGCCGCCGAGCTCGTCGGTGAGGGTCGCGAACGACTCGAAGTCGGTGACCGCGAAGTGGTCGATCGGGATGTTCGTCAGGTCCTCGACGGTCTGCACCATGAGCGAGGGCCCGCCGAAGGAGAACGCGGCGTTGACCTTGTTGTCGCCGTAACCAGGAATCGGCACCCACGAGTCGCGCGGGATCGACATGACGACGGCGGAGCGCCGGTCCCCGGACAGGTGGACGATCATGATCGCGTCGGTCCGCTGCGCGCCGGCCTGCCACTCGGACGCGTCGCCCGCCGAGATGCGCGAGTCGGAGCCGAGGACGAGGAAGTTGACCGGGGTGCCGTCGCCCTCCTCGGGCTCGGCGTGCGTCGGTCGGTCGGTCACGGACTCGAAGACGTCCGGGATGCGCTCCACCTGCGAGTCGATGCGGTGCTGGATGTACCGCAGCGCGCCGTACACGCCGCCCACGAGGATGAGCACGATGACGAGCGAGGCGATGAGGGCCTTCCGACCGCCACCACGGCGGCGCCCACGTCGGCCACGATCGGCGTCGTCGGCCCCGGAGAGCGCGATGACGTCGTCGTCGAGCGAGTCGTCCGACGAGACGTCGGACGGCTCGTCGGGGCTCCGACTGGTGGTCTCGTCCGGCGTCGAGCTGGTCACACCGTTCCCTCGTGGTCCCGGGGCGAGCGGTCCGCCCCTGCTGCCGCGTCCTGGCGCGCGAGGGCCAAGTCTAGGTCGGCGGGACGCCACTGCGGAGGATCCCGCACGGGCAGTGGTGCACGGAACGGTGAGCAGGACGGGCGATGCGCAGGGCGAGGGAAGCGGAGTGCCCGGCGGGAGTGAGGCGGGCGGTGCGTCGCGTCGTGTGCCGGGGCCGGAACTCGTTGCCGGTCCGCGGCGCCCCGCGTACCGTCGAGACGGAGGATCGGCCGGGCGGCGCCCCCAGGGCGGGCCCGGCACGACGACGAGGGAGCAGCATGAGGAACAAGGTCATCACCGTCGCGGCGGTTGCCGGGCTCGGTCTCGTCGGGGTCGGCGGCGTGGCTGTCGCGGCCACCATGGGCACGGACGACGGCGCGCAGGACACTCCGGCCGGGCCGGCGGTTGCCGGTAACGCCGGCGGTGCCGGGGACGAGGACTCCGACGACGGATCGGGCGACGGCCCAGGAGAGAGCGATGGGACGGCCCCGCCCGGCGGACTGCCCGCTCTGCCCGACGACCTCCTCGACCACCTCCCCGACGACCTGGCAGAGCAGCTGCCCGAGGACCTCGCCGAGCGGCTTCCTGAGGACCTGGCCGAGCAGCTCCCGGACGACCTTGCCGCGCAGCTGCCCGAGGACCTCGCGGACAGCGCCGACGTCGAGGCGCTCACCGACGCGATGCAGCCCATGATCGACGCCGCGCTCGAGGGCCTCGAACTCCTCGACCTCTCACCGTTCGAGCTGCTCGGCGAGCTCTCGAACGGGGCGACGATCGGCGAGCTCGCCACCGAGCAGGGCGTGGACCCCGAGGACCTCGTACAGCTGGGCCTGGAGCCCGTGGACGAGCAGCTGGACGCGGCTGTGGTCGACGGGAAGATCGACCGCGCCGAGGCCGACGCCACCCGCGCCGAGCTCGAGTCGATGCTTCGCACCGTGATCGAGGAGGGTCCCGAGGCCGCCGGCCTCCCCACCCCCACCGCATGACGACTGAGCGCGGTTCTGTCCGTCGCGCGTGACGAGTGAGGCCTGTTCTGCCGGTTGGGGAGCGGTTGCGCCGTGTCGCGGTGTCGCGCCGTTGCCCAGTCAATCGGGTAACCGTCGAGTCAGTGCCCCCGGGGGGACTGCCTCGATGGTGACCCCGCTGACTCACCGACCAGACCGAGCCGGGCCCCCGCCATCCCCGACGAGTGAGCGGAGTTCGGTCCAACCAGGTCGTACCCGGTCCGGCGTGAGCGCGGTTCTGCCCCACGAGTGAGGGCCGTTCTGCCCCACGAGTGAGCGCGGTTCGTTCCTACCGGACCACGCTCACCCGTCAGCGGTGGACGCTCCCGAGGGAGCCTTCGTGCTCGAGGAGCGCCGTCTTGGTCTCGCCGCCGAAGTAGTAGCCGCCGACCCTGCGGTCGGACGTGAGGATCCGGTGGCACGGCACGACGACCGGGACGAGGTTCCGCGCACACGCGCTGCCCGCGGCGCGGTACGCCGTCGCGCTGCCGGCCGTCTCGGCGATCTCGGCGTACGTAGCCACGCCGTGCACCTCGCGCATCGCCGCCCACGCGCGCTGGGTGAACGGTCCGCCCGGCTGGGACACCTCGAGGGCGTCGAGCGCGTCGATCTCACCGGCGGCGTACCGGGCGAAGGTCTCGACCACCCGGTCGGTCGCGGGCGTGCGTGGCGCCGGCTCACCCGTGCCCCCGACGACCTCGTCCGGCCCCAGGCCGAGCCTGCCGAGGATGTCGTCGGCGCCCCAGAACGAGGTGCCCCGCAGGACGCCGGTATCCGGCTCGACGACGACGGTGAGGTCTCCGGCCGGGCTCGGCACGGTGAGGACGTGCAGCTGTTCACTCATGGTCTCTCCATCTCGTCGGTCCACAGGTGCGTGGTGGCGTAGGCGCGCCACGGACGCCAGCTCTCGGCCCGCGCCGTGACGGCAGACGGGTCGGGCGTCGTGCCGAGCAGGCGCCCGAGCGCGCGGCGCAGCACGAGGTCGCCGGGCGGGAGCGCGTCGGTGTCGCCGAGGCCGCGCAGCTCGAGGAGGTCGACGGTCCACGGCCCGATGCCGGAGACGTCCAGCAGAGCGGCGCGCACGTCCTCGCGGTCCGTTCCTGGTCCGAGGTCGAGCCCACCCGCGACCAGCTCGGCTGCGCGGTGCACGGTGCGGGCACGGGCTGCGGGGATGCGCACGGCCTGGCGGATCGCTTCCGGGCCGGCCGCAGCGAGTGCCTCCGGAGTCGGAAACAGGAGAGCCGGGGACACATCGGTCGAAGCCGGCCCGGCCGGACGTGCATCAGCCGGGGACGCAACGGCCCCGGACGCGGCGGCCGGAGACGGTCCGGCCGCCCGGGCGTCGTCGGGGGCCACGGGAGAGCCGCCCGTCGTCTCTCCGAGGACGCTCGCACCCGTCAACACCGAGCCGCGCCATGGCGCCGCCTCGCCCAGCGCCCCGACGAGTCGTCCGGCAAAGGTGCGGGTCGCCGCGAGGGAGACCTGCTGGCCGAGGATCGCCACGATCAGCGTGCGGAACGCGTCGACGCTGCCCTGCACGCGCAGCCCCGGACGGGCGGCCACCAGCGGCGCGATCAGCGGGTCCGACCCCAGGTGGTCGGCCACGGCGACCGGCTCGGCATCGAGGTCCAGCCACCGGCGTACACGAGCGACGACGGCCGGCAGGTCCGCGAGGTCCGTCAGGTCGGCGCGCATCGCCACGTGCGCACGGTCGCCGTCCCACGGCTTCGGACCACCGCCGGAGAGGTCCGACAGCTCCACGCTGACGCGCGCCGGCCCGCCCGCCGCGTGCAGCGTCGCGGTCGCCTCGACGTCTGTCACGGTCTCCACACCGTCGACGGCGTGCTGGGCGATCGACGCGGCCAGGCGCGGCCCGTCGAACGGCGGCCGGACCCTCAGGCGGAGCGTGAGCGTGGCCGCGCCGTCGGCGACCCGTTCGCCCGAACCGTCCGCACCCCAGGACGCCCCCCTGGGCACGCCCCGCCCATGCGCCCCGGGAGATCGTGGCGCCCGGACCCGCACCTGGGTGGGCGAGGCGCCGAGCTCGGCGCGGACCACCTCGTTGAACTGACGCACAGAGGCGAAGCCGGCCGCGAACGCGACGTCGGTGACGGGCAGCTCGGTCTGCTCGAGCAGCGTGCGAGCCGTCTGGGCACGCCGCGTCCGCGCGAGGGCGAGCGCACCCGCACCGAGCTCGGCCGTCAGCATCCGGTGCAGGCGCCGCTCCTGGAGACCCAGACGCGCCGCCAGGCCCGGCACACCTACCTCGTCGACGACGCCGCCGGCGATCATCGCCAGTGCGCGTTCGACGAGCTCCGGCGACTCCCCCGGCGCGCGGCGCCCGGGCAGAGTGTCGGGCCGGCAACGGCGGCACGCGCGGAACCCGGCGGTCGCGGCCGACGCCGCCGTGCGGAAGAAGCGGCAGTTCTCCCGCCGTGGCATCCGCGCCGGGCAGGAGGGGCGGCAGTACACGCCCGTCGAGGTCACGCCCAGGTAGACGCGGCCGTCCCAGCGCGGGTCGCGCGCCGAGCACGCCGCGTAGGCGGCGGCGTCGTCGATCGCGGTGCTCACGCGGTCAAGCATGCACGACGACGACGCTCACCACCGGCGGTTTTCGGACAGGACGGTGGTTGCCCGTCGGCCTGCTCAGTGCGTGTTGTCGTAGAGGCGCACGAGCGAGCCGAGGAGCCCCTGCCAGGCGCGCTCGAGCTCGGCCGGGTCGCCCAGGTGCGTCGTGTGCCGGACGGTGACAGCGGTCCCGAAGCCGTCGGGCTCGAGCGTGATCGTCACATGGTCGAACTCCGGGTCGGCCGGCGGCGCCTCGCCCTCGCGCAGCCAGGTAAGGACCTGGCGCGCGGGCGGGTCGCTCTCGAGCAACCACCCGCTGACGGCGAGGTCCAGCGAACGCGACGCGATCCGGTACCGGCCGTCCACGCGTTCGGGCAGCTCGAAGGTGACGTCCCCGGCCTCGGCCCACCACCACGGACGCATCCCGACGTCGACCGTGAACGCGCGCCAGACCTCCGGCCGGGGGGCGTCGACGGTGACGGTGACCTCGATGTCGTGCGACATGTCGACCTCGCTTCTGTGCGGGAGGAGTCCTCACACCGTAGCGGTCGACCGGGCGGCACGCCCGGGTTCCGGGCAGCACCGCCGGGTACCCGGCAGCACCGCCGAGGTCCGGCCGGCGCTCGGGCCCGACGTCGTCCGCCGGGCTCAGGACTCCGCGTCGACGCGCTGCCCGGGCAGCGCGTCGACCTGGGCGCGCAGGGCCCGCAGCTCGGCGAGCACCTCGGCGAGCTGCGCCCGTTCCTCGTCGTCGGCCGGGTGCCGAGCCACGTCGTCGCCCCGCTGCCGTTCCTCGTCGTCGCCCGGGTGCTCCGCCTCGTCGTCGGCCACCTCGTCCGCGTCCTCCACCTGTCCGCGCCCGTGCCCGATCGACTGCATCGTGTCGACGATGACGGCGATGAACAGGTTGAGCATGGTGAACGCCGAGACGAGGATGAAGACGACGAAGAAGATCCACGCCCAGGGCTGCGTCTCCATGATCGGCCGCACGACCGCCCCGGCCCAGCTGTCGAGGGTCATGATCTGGAACAGCGTGAGCAGCGAGTCGCCGAGCTCGCCGAAGTACTCGGGGTGCCCGGTCCCGAACAGCGAGGTCGCCATCACGGCCGAGACGTAGAAGATGATCGCCAGCAGCACGGCGATCGAGCCGATGCCGGGCAGCGAGTGCATGAGCGCCTCGACGATGAACCGCAGCCGCGGCAGCACCGAGACCAGTCGGAGGACCCGCAGCACGCGCAGCGAGCGGAGCACCGCCAGCGGTCCCGACCCGGGCACGAGCGCGATCCCGACGACGAGCAGGTCGAAGACGTTCCAGCCGTCCTTGAAGAAGCGGCCGCCGAAGGCCACGAGCTTCGCCGCGATCTCGACCGTGAACACGAGCAGGCACAGCGAGTCGACTGCGAGGACCAGGCCGCCCGCGCGGTCCATGACCGTCGCGGACGTCTCGAGGCCGAGCGTGACCGCGTTGACGATGATGAGCACGACGACGATCCGCTGGACACCGGGCGACGTCACGAGCTCGCCGAGGCGGACGCGCCACCCGGCACGGTCGTGCTGCTCCAGGCGCTCGGGGACGTGCGTCGTCGTGGGCATGACTGGGCTCCGCTGGATGGCAGGACGAGGCACCGGACGGTGCGACGGTGCTGTGGCACCGGGCGGAGGCGTCCGCCGCCGGCCAGGAGCATCGTGCCAGGACAGCCCCCCGCACCCGGCGTCGGGGACGGGGAGTTGAGACGTGACCCGCCCCACCGCATGCATAGGAATGGAACTAGGCGCGCTCCCGTTGACGCCGGCGACCGCAGCACGACCCCGACATCGTTACGGAGAGCGCACATGAAGATCGGCATCATCATCGGTTCGGTTCGCGAGGGTCGCGCCGGCCAGGCCGTCGCCGAGTGGGTGTACAGCCACGCCCAGCAGCGCGACGGCGTCGACTACGAGATCGTCGACCTCAAGGCGTTCGACCTGCCGATCCTCACCGACCCGGTCGTCCCGGGCGCCGCCAACCGCGAGTACGGCACCGCCGAGGCCCGCGCGTGGAGCACCGAGATCGACGGCTACGACGGGTTCATCTTCGTCTCGCCCGAGTACAACCACGGCGTGCCCGGTGCGTTCAAGAACGCGTTCGACACGATCGCCCCGGAGTGGGCGCACAAGGCGGTCGGCCTCGTCTCCTACGGCGCCGACGGCGGCGTCCGCGCCGTCGAGCAGTGGCGCCAGATCGTCGCCAACGCGCAGATGGTGGCCGTGCGCGGCCAGGTCTCGCTCAGCCTGTTCACCGAGTTCGGGGAGAACGGGGTCCAGCCCGACGCCCGCCGCGACGGGGAGATCGACGCGCTGCTCGCCTCGGTCGAGCAGATGACCTCCGCGCTCGCCGCGATCCGCGGCGCGAACGTCGGAGCCTGACACCCCCTCACGCCCCCGCACGCCCGTTCGGCGCCGCCCTCCGGAAGCTTCCGGAGGGCGGCGCCGAGCCGTTTCCGCACCCGTGCGCCGGGCGCGGTCAGTCGCCGAGCAGCGCCTCCCGCGCGTCGGTCATCTGGCAGTAGTAGTCGGCGAGCTCGAGGCCGGCGGCGGCCTCCTCGTCGACGACGACGGTCACCTCGGGATGCAGCTGCAGCACCGAGCCCGGCCGGCGCGCACCGACCGGCCCCTCGACGACGGCGGTCACGGCGTCCGCCTTCGCGCTGCCGGTCGCCACGAGGACGACGTGACGGGCGTCGAGGATGGTCCCCAGACCCTGCGTGACCGCCCGCCTCGGCACCTCGTCGATCGACGCGAAGAACCGGGAGTTGGCGCGCCGGGTGTCGTCGGTGAGCAGCTCGACGCGGGTGCGCGAGGCCAGCGAGGTCGCCGGCTCGTTGAACCCGATGTGCCCGTTGACACCGACGCCGACGATCTGGACGTCGACTCCCCCGGACTCCGCGATCGTACGTTCGTACCGCACGCAGGCGGCGTCCAGGTCGGCAGCCTGCCCGTCGGGCACGTGGACGCGGGCCGGGTCCATCCCGAGCGGCTCGGTCACGGTGCGGCGGACGACCTCGCGGTAGGACTCCGGGTGACCGTCGGGCAGGCCCACGTACTCGTCGAGGGCGAAGGCGGACGCGCGGGACAGGTCGAGCTCACCGGCGCGGACGCGCTCGGCGAGGCCCGCGTACAGGCCGAGCGGGCTCGAGCCCGTGGCGACCCCGAGGACGGCCTCGGAGCCGGCGGCGCGCAGCAGTCGCGCGGTGACCTCGGCGGCGCGCTCGCCGACCTCGGCGGGCGTGGGAACGATGACGACGTCCACGGGCAGCTGCCTCTTCTCCCCGGGGCCGGGCCCCGGTCGCTCCGGATGCGGGCCGGCCTCCCCTCGCGGGCGGCTCCCGCGAGAGGACCAGTGTCCCCGACGACGACGGCGGACACCTCTGCCCGGTCAGCACTCCCCTGTTCGCGCCGAGCGCGCACCGGTCCTGACCGGCCACGATGCAGCCATGTCCTCCTCGCTCCCCCCGTACATCCAGACCGCCGCCACCGACGAGGCCCCCGCCCCCACGTCCGCCCCCGCCTCCGGCTCATCCTCTGGACGGCCGTGGCACAGGACGATCCCGGGGCCGACCTGGGTGACGGCGATCTTCGCGGTCCTCCCGCTCGTCGTCAGCTTCAACATCCAGAACATGCGCACCGTCAACGGCGAGGTGGTGGAGTTCTTCCGCTTCGACGTCTTCCAGGCGATCGCGGCCGCCGTCCTCGTGCTCGCGTTCGTCGCGGTCCTCCTGAGGCTGCGCAAGAGCTCCGCACCGGACCTTCGACCGCCCACGTGGGCCGTCGCGGTAGGGGCCGTGGGAGCCGTCCTCGCGGTGTACTTCGCACTGACCGCACACACCGGTCTGAACGGTCTCACGGCGGTGCTCGCCGCTAGGTGAGCCTTCCCTGCGTGTCTGGTCAGACAGCCTTCCAACGGCGGAATCATGCGGTTCCGGTGGCCCCCGCACCGCCGTGCCGACTACCATGGGAACCGTTCACCCCGCACCGCCGGACGCCCACGAAGCGACCCCCTGCGGGACTCTCTGACAAGCGGCGACACACGCTGCGGAAGGGTTGATCATGGCTGACTCCACGAACTCCGGCTACACCGTCCCGGGCCTCTCGCTCACCGAGGGGCGCTCCGTCGCGGACGAGCTGCAGCACCGGCTCCACGCGCTCAACGACCTGCACCTCACGCTCAAGCACACGCACTGGAACGTGGTGGGCCCGAACTTCATCGCGGTCCACGAGATGCTCGACCCCCAGGTCGAGCTCGTGCGCGGCTACGCGGACGAGCTCGCCGAGCGCATCGCCACCCTCGGCGCCGAGCCCATCGGCACCCCCGGCGCGCTCGTCAAGGACCGCACGTGGGACGACTACGCGGTGGGCCGCGCGAGCACGCAGGAGCACCTCACCGCGCTCGACCACGTCTACACGGGCGTCGTCGAGGACCACCGCAAGGCCATCAAGGCCGTCGGCGACGTCGACCCGATGACCGAGGACATCCTCATCGGCCAGACCGCGGAGCTCGAGAAGTTCCAGTGGTTCGTCCGCGCACACCTCGAGAACAACGCGGGCCAGGTCCAGGGGGCCTGACCGCACCAGGCGCACGGACGGGGCCCGGGCAGCAGCGCTGCCCGGGCCCCGTTCTCGTGCACGGCCGGCCGAACGAGCTCCGTGCCCGAGCTCCCGGCCCGATCCCCGCTCCCGCCCCTCCTGCCCGCGCCGCCTAGCGACCGGTCGACTCGTAGGTGTCGATGCCGCCGGGGTGGCCCGCCATGAACGCGTCGACCTCTGCCTTGCCGGCCGTCAGCCGCGGGTCGTGACGCAGGTAGTGCCGCGTCTCCCGGGCCACCAGGCCGGACAGGATGAGCAGCCCGACCAGGTTCGGGAGCGCCATGAGGCCGTTGGCGACGTCGGAGAAGTTCCACACCGCGGCGAGCGGCACCGTGCAGCCCACGTACACGACCAGCGAGAACACGACCCGGTACGGCATGACCAGCCTGCGGCCGAACAGCCGCTCCATGCACCGCTCGCCGTAGTAGGCCCAGCCGAGCACGGTGGAGAACGCGAACATCGCCAGCGCGATGGTGACGATGTAGTGCCCCCAGTCGCCCGGCAGCCCGTGGCTGAACGCCTCCCCGGTCATGGTGGCGGCCCCGTCCTCGCCGACGTCCCACACGCCGGTGGTGACGATGACCAGGCCCGTGCAGGTGACGACGATCATCGTGTCGATGAAGGTCTGCGTCATCGAGACGAGCCCCTGACGCACCGGGTGGGTGGTCTTCGCGGCCGCGGCGGCGATCGCGGCGGACCCCATGCCGGACTCGTTGGAGAAGATGCCCCGGGCCACGCCGAACTGGACGGCGAGCATGATCGTCGACCCGACGAATCCGCCGGTCGCGGCGGTCCCGGTGAAGGCGTCGCTGAGCACGAGGCCGAGAGCGGCAGGCAGGTCGCCGATGTTGACCGCGAGGATGAACAGGGCGCCGAGGACGTAGAAGGCGATCATGATCGGTACGAACCCGGCGGTCACCCGGCCGATCGACCTGATCCCACCGACGAGGACCACCAGCGCGAAGACCGTGAGCACGATGCCGGTGATCCACCGGTCCACGCCGAACGACCCCTCGATGTTTCCGGCGATCGAGTTGCCCTGCGTCATGTTGCCGATGCCGAACGCGGCGATGGCCGCCGCGATCGTGAAGAACAGGCCCAGGATCTTGCCCAGCGGGCCCCGGATCCCGCGCTCGAGGTAGTACTGCGGGCCCCCCGACTTCTCGCCGGCGGCGTCGGTGGTGCGGAACCGGACGCCGAGGAACGCCTCGGTGTACTTCGACGCCATGCCGAACAGCCCGGTCACCCACATCCAGAACAGTGCGCCGGGCCCACCGACGCCGATCGCCGTGGCGACGCCGACGATGTTGCCCGTGCCGACCGTCGCGGCGAGCGCCGTCGTCAGCGCCTGGAACTGCGAGAGGTCCCCGTCGTCGGCGCCAGCGTCCTTGCGACGCCCGATGCCGAGGCGGAGCGCCGCACCAAGGGTGCGGAACTGGATCCCGCGCAGGCGAACGGTGAGGATGACGCCCGTGAGCCCCAGGAGGGGGATGAGGAGCCACGGCCCCCACACGAACGCACTGATGTCACCGAGGACGACCTCGATCCGGTCCATGCCCTGCTCCCCCCGCCAGGTGCGGCGCCCTCATGGCGCCGCGGTGGGAGAACACTGCCACGCGCGCATGACAGGCGTGTGACGTGGGGCATGTCGGGGACGTGCCGGGGCCCGGGCGAAGCGGCCCGGAGCCCCGGATCACGGCCGGCCGTCGGCCGCGCGCCTCAGTACGTCTCGGCGGTCACAGATCCGAAGCTCGTGTGCAGGCGCACCGGGACGGTCGGCCCGTCGCCGGCCTGCTCGAGGAGGTTCCGCACGTCGCCGAGGTCCGAGCCGTGCGAGACCGAGTAGGGCCCGGGCGGCAGGGCGACGGTGACGTCGCCGAACGAGGCCTCGACGTCGACCGACGTCGGGACCTCGGGCGAGCGCAGCTCGACGTCGCCGAAGTCGGCGTAGACCTCGATCGCCCCGGCGACCGCCAGGTCGACGGCGGTGACCTCGCCGTAGTCGAGGCGCAGGTCGAGGTTCTCGGCGGACCCGGACGCCAGCACGCTCCCGAAGGACGACTCCACGCTCAGGTCGCCGAGCGCCACGTCCTCGGCCTGGACGCGCCCGAAGCCCGAGCTGACGACGACGTCGGTGCCCTCGGGGACCGCCACCGTCACCAGGGCGGTGTCGCTCGAGCGCCGCCCCATCCAGTCGAGGTCGAAGCTGGGACCGATCCTGGCCCAGCCGCCCCGCCCGTCGTCGACCTCGAGCGTGGCCGTGTCCCCGCTCTCGGTGAGGTCCGCGGACGTGGTGCCGCGCCCCCCGACGACGGACCACTCGATCTCGTCACCGGCCGTGGGCACGACCGTGACGTCGGCCCGGTCGGTGTCGACCTCGATGGTGGTCGCCGCCGTCGTGCCGTCGACGTCGAGGGGCCGGCCGTCCGGCCGGCCCTGGACGTAGCCCAGCGCCGGCGGGACGGCGGCGAGCCCGACGAGCAGCGCCGAGAGGCCGACGAGGATCGTTCGGCCAGGGTTGCCGGGGCCGGCGGAGGCCGTCGGGACGGGAGCCTCCCGGGCGGGTGTCTCGCGGGTGGTGTCGTCGGTGCTCATCAGGACTCCAGGTAGCGCAGGACCGCCAGGACGCGGCGGTTCTCGTCGGGGGTGTTGGGGATGTCGAGCTTGAGGAGGATCGCGGAGACGTGCTTCTCCACCGATCCGGGCGAGACCTTGAGGGCGGCGGCGATCGCACCGTTGGACCGGCCCTCGGCCATGAGAGCCAGCACCTGCTTCTCCCGGGGCGTGAGGTCGGACAGGGGCTGGCTCCTTCGGGTCCGGACGAGGATCTGGGAGACGACCTCGGGGTCGAGGACGGTGCCGCCGGCCGCGATGCGGTCGACGTCCTCGAGGAAGTCGCCGACGTCCGCCACCCGGTCCTTGAGCAGGTAGCCCAGGCCGTGCGGGTGCTGGGCGACGAGGTCGGCCGCGTAGGAGTGCTCGACGTACTGGCTGAGCAGCAGCACGGACACGTGCGGGTCCCGGCGCCGCAGCTCGAGGGCGGCGCGCACCCCCTCGTCGGTGAACGTGGGCGGCATCCGGACGTCGAGGAGGGCGAGCTCGACGCCGGGACGCACCGCGTCGAGCAGGCCGGTGGCGTCGGGCAGTGCGGCGACCACCTCGTGGCCGGCGGACGTGAGCAGCCGCTCCAGCCCGGCGCGCAGGAGGACGGAGTCCTCGCAGATCACGATCCGCACGGCAGCTCACCCACGATCGTCGTCGGGCCGCCGTGCGGGCTGGTCAGGGTGAGCGACCCGCCGACGGCGGCGAGCCGGTCCCGCATGCCGCGCAGCCCGGTGTGGCTCACCCCGGCCTCGAGCGTGGCCCCGCCACCGCCGTCGTCGGAGACGACGACCTGGAGGTGGTCGCCGTCGGGGCCGATCGGGCGGACGGTCACCCGGGCGGACGAGGCGTGGGAGTGCTTGGCGACGTTGCCCAGGGCCTCGGCGACGACGAAGTACACGGTGGCCTCCGCCTCCGGCCCGGGCCGCTCGCTCAGGTCGACGGCGAGGTCGACCGGCACCGTGGACCGTGCGGCGAGCGCCGAGAGGGCGGCGTCGAGCCCCCGGTCGGTGAGGACGGCCGGGTGGATGCCGCGCACCGTCTGCCGGAGCGAGGTGATGGCCTCCTTCGAGGAGGTGTGCGCCTCGTCGAGCAGGGCCTGGGCCTCGTCCGGGTTCGTGGCGAACGCCCGGCGCGCCATGTCGAGCGTCATCGCGACGTTGACGAGCTGGGGCTGGACGCCGTCGTGCAGGTCGCGCTCGATGCGGTAGCGCTGGTCCTCGGCGGCGGAGACCGCGCCGTGCCGGGCTCCCTCGAGGCGGTGGATCCGCTCGCTGTACTCGGCGCGGGTGACGGCACCGAGCAGCTCGGCGTCGATGGCGCGCGACAGGTGGGCGTAGAGCAGGCAGGTCAGGGCGCCGAGGACGACGAGCAGGAGGGTCACGAGGACCATCGCCCAGGTGTCGAGGACCCACGGGCCGAGCGGGACACCCGTGTACCCGCGGGCCAGCGCCGCGATCATGATGCCCACCCGCTGGGCGCACCACAGGACGAAGGTCAGCAGCACGATGCCGAGGATCGCGCCGGCGGCGATGCGGCCGATGCCGCGCCACATCTCGGGGTCCTTGAACCGGTCCCACTGGCGGGCGACGTAGCTGCCGAACCCCGGGGTGCGGGCGTGCGGCGGCGGGCTGCGCCAGCCCTGCGCGGTGGTGACGCCGTACAGGGAGCGCGCCTTCCACCGGTGGAGCTCGACGCCCCAGCGCATGACGTAGAGCGTGCCCACCAGGAGGAGCAGACCGACGCCGATGACGGCCAGGCCCGCTCCCGTGGCCAGGAGCGTGACGACCGTGACCGCCAGCGTGAGGCTGACGATCCCGGAGAACACGAGGTCGGCGAGACCGGAGGCGGCCAGGCCGGCCGCGCGACCGAGGGAGGCGCGGCCGAACGAGGCACGGCCGACGGCGGCGGCCGGTCCGGGGACGCCCGGTGCGGTGGAGGAGGTCGGGTTCATGACGGTCACGCTATTGCGCCCGGGGACGGGCCGGGCAGGGTGCTGGCGGACGACCCGACCGGGGGATATCCCCCGGGTGGTGGACATCGAGGGGGACCTGGGTCACGTCGCACCGCGCCGATCTCCACCGGACGGCGGACGACGCCGTCGCACCGGTTTGTCAGGATGGGACGCATGGCCAGGCGATCCATTGCTCGGGGCGCCCTGCGCCGTACCCGCCCGGTCCTCAGGGCCCTCGACAACGCCGGGGCCTCCGGGGCGCAGATCGCCACCTGGGTCGCCCTGGGCCCCTCGCTCCTGCCGCGCCAGTGGTGGATGACCGCGGTCAACGTCGGTCTCTCGCAGGCCTACGGGTACCTCGTGGGCGAGGGCACGGTCGCGGGGGTCCGCGGGGTGGGGCGGCTGGCGAAGCTCCGCTCGGACATGTCGCCGCGCACCGAGCGTCGGGTGAAGGCCGTGTGGCAGTCGGCCCTCGGTGTCGGGACGGCGACCGCGTTCCTGCGCTCCCTGCGCCGCCAGAACGAGATCGCCGAGCTCGCGGGCACCGAGCCCGTCACGGCGGCCGGGCACGCGGGTGGGCTCGTCGCCGGCACCGCGGGGTTCGGCGCCGTGCTCCTTGCCGCGCGCGCGACGACTGCGGGCGCGCGCGCCATCTCGCCGGTGGTGCGCCGGGTGGCCCCGAAGGTGCTCGTGCCCGTGCTATCGACCGGGATCGCGGCCACCGCCGTGGTCTACGCCTCGGACCGCCTCCTCGTCCGGCGGGCGCTGCGCCGCCTCGCCGTGCAGGCGAAGGACCAGAACGCGCGCCGTGCGCCGGGGCGGTCGCAGCCGGCCGAGCCCGCGCGCTCGGGCTCGCCCGCCTCCCTGGAGTCGTTCGACACGCTCGGCCGCCACGGGCAGGTGTTCGTCAGCGACGGTCCGCGGCGCGCCGACATCGAACGGGTCACCGGCACGCCCGCGCTCGAGCCGATCCGCGCGTACGCCGGGTTCCTCGAGGACCGCGAGATCGAGGAGACCGCCGAGGCCGCGTGCCGCGAGCTGGTGCGGGCAGGCGGGCTCGAGCGATCCGTCGTCGTCGTGCTCACCGGGACCGGCTCCGGGTGGGTGCAGGAGTGGAACGGCTCGTCGATCGAGTACCTCACCGGCGGGGACTGCGCCATCGTCTCGATGCAGTACTCCTACCTCCCGAGCGGGCTGGCGTGGGTCAGCGACCGTCACACCGCCCAGCGGGCCGGGATCGCCCTGTTCGAGGCCGTCGAGCGGGCGGTGCGGTCCCTTCCGCCCGAGAAGCAGCCGAAGCTCTACGTCGGGGGCGAGTCGCTCGGCACGGACGGCGGTCTCGCCGCGTTCTCCTCGGCCGCGGACATGCTCGAGCGCACCGACGGCGGCGTGTGGATCGGCACGCCGCGGTTCACCCGGATGTGGCGCGAGCTCGTCGCCTCCTCGCGGCGCGGCTCGCCGGAGGTCCTGCCGATCGTCGACCACGGCCGGCACGTGCGGTTCGTGTCCCGGCCGTCCGAGCTCATGCACGGCGCGTTCGGCGAGCCGTACGTCCCGTGGGAGTCGCCGCGGTTCGTCTTCCAGCAGCACTCCAACGACCCGGTCGTCTTCTGGTCCCCGGACCTGCTGTGGCGGGCCCCGCGGTGGGTCCGGGAGAAGGCCGGGCGTCAGGTGTCGAAGGCCGTCAACTGGTACCCGTGGGTGACGTTCTGGCAGATGGCCGTCGACATGCCGAGCTCGGTGACGCTGCGGGGCGGGACCGCCCACAGCTACCACTCCGAGCTGCTGCCGAGCTGGGCGGCCGTCCTCGGCGGCGAGCTCGACGTCGACTACACCGACCTGCAGGCGATCATCCGCGCGGGTCTCGTCCCGGGGCGGTAGCGGGAGCGGGAGCGGGAACGCAGGAACGATGCTGCGAGTCCTTGGGAAAGGACCACTCCCGATAGGTCGCGGGAACCGTCAGGCCCCGTCGTCGATGTGTCCCTCGTAGTCCGGCACCTCGTCCAGGATGCCGTGGTCGACCATGAGCGCCGCTGCTCGCTCGATCGATTCGCGGTCGAGCTCCTCTCGGTAGAGCGGCAGATTCATGTCCTGGACGACCTGCTCGTCGAACTCGCCCAGCTCGAGGAGCGCCGATCGGAACTCGTCAGGATTCTCCGTGACGTACTGGGCTGTCGCCAGTCGCGCCGCCTGGAATGCCTCCACGACCTCTGGATTCTCGCTCGCATACTCCTGGGTCGTCAGGGAGATGCCGATCTGCGTCTCAGGCTCCCAGCTCGCGAACGGATGCAGTACGGGTCGGTAGCCCTGGGAGATGGCGATCGTCGCGAACGGCTCGATCAGGGTCGCGGCGTCCACGTGCCCGTTTTCCACGCCGGCGACCATCTCGGGGAACGGGATCTCGACGAACTCCAGCGCCTCCGTGTCGAGCCTCAGGTTGTCGAGCGCCCCCACCACACCGAGTGCAGTGATGTTGTCGAGCTCGTTCGTGGCGAGCGAAGCTCCTTCGAGATCTTCTGGCTCCTGGATCGGAGAGTCGTCCCGCACGACCACGACGGAGAAGTCGTCCTCGGGTTCCTCGCTGGCCGCGGTTCCAGGGCCGACGACGACGAGGGGCATGTCCTGCGCGAGAAACGTATTGATAGAGACGACGTCTCCGCCGGTGAACTGGACCTCACCCGCCATCGCTGCGGTCACCTGCTGTGAGCCGCCGGCAATGCTGGTCACCGTGGCGTCGAGGCCCGCATCCTCGAAGAAACCCTGCTCGATGCCGAACTCGACGATATGGGTAGGCATCCCGGGCGTCTCAGCGATCGCCACAGGTACCAACCCCTCCTCGGTCGACGCCTCGGCCCCCTCCCCATCCTCACTTCCGCATGCTGCCAACGTGAGCGACGCCCCCATGGCAACGACCAACCATCCACCTGCTCCACGACGCATCATCGCGTCCTCCTCGTCCGCTTGTGTCGTCTCAACGACGCATTGTGCGCATAGTGCACTATGTGTGCACTTCGCGCGCGGCTTGAGTCAAACACCATCGCGACCACCCGGTCAAGGATCGGCGGCATCGTTCGGGCGACCCATCACGAACCGAGGCGACACGGGCACTATCGGCTCAACCGGCGCTCATGCGCCCCAAACTCGGCAGTCCACGCACCGCCGGACCCACCCCTCGAAAGGGCGTCAGCGCGAACTAAGAACCACGCTGATCCTGTCTGCGGCCCGCTTGACGCCGCGAGCAAGCTCGGAGTCCGGTCGGAGCTGGTCCTCGATGTCCACACCATTGACGTTGATCGCACCGACCGGAGCCCCGCTCGGGCCACGCACCGCACACGCCACGGCATGCACGTCGTTGTGAAGCAGATGAGGGACACACGCGAGACCGCCATCGGCACGCGCCTCGTCGATGAGCTCCTCGAGCTCGGTCGCACGCGGGGCGCCGACCCGCCGTCGAACCTCGTCGTCCGACATCGTCGCCAGGAGCGCCAGCCCGGTCGCGCTTCGATCCAGCGGCAGGAGCGCGCCGATCTCAAGAACGGTCGACAGCGGCGCCGTGTCGCTCCAGTATCGATCGACGATGGCTGCGGCGTCGTCGAGGAGCAACGAGACCACGACCGACCACGGCCGGTGCTGCACCTGCGAGCGGAACAGGTCAAGTGCATAGGCCGGAGCGACGGTCGTAAACGGCAGGGAGTCGAGGTAGATGCGACCGAGCCGGAACGTCCCCACACCCAGGCGCCATCCGTTCTCACCCTGCTCGGCAAGATCACGTCCCGCAAGCGACTTGAGGAGGCGGTGCGTGGTCGTGCGATCAAGGTCGGCTCGCGCCGCCACATCCTTGACGGGGAGCGGACCGCTGCTAGCCGAGAGCACGTCCAGAACCAGCATCGCGCGGTCCACGGCCTGAACGGTGGACCGCCGGTCGACCAGTCCGTCGACCGAGCCACCCACCGCACGTGCCGCTGAAGTTCTTGACGTCGCCACGGTCGCCGACCCTACTATGGGCACAGTGCGCGCAGTTCGTGCATTATGCGCACATCAGCTCGAAGATGAGGACACGATGCACCCACTGGCGGGAACGGACCAGGCAGCCCCAGCGGCGGAGGCGGCCGACGATGTCCGTATTGATCGGCCGGTCGAACCGATCGCGGCCAGCGACGACGAACTCCGCGACGCCGTCCGCGACGCGGAGCTGCTCCCACTAATGGCAGCGCTGGCCCAGGCAACCGGTCGCCTCGACCTCGTCTCGCCCCACCTTCGGCCCTCCGGAGACACGGCCGGGGCGATACCGCCTGCGCAGGGGGGCCTCTCGGACTCGGAGCAGCGCACGTTGCGCGGTCTGGCGCTCGACGCGCTGCGGCAGCTTCGCGACGGCCCGTGCTCCGCGCTCGACATGCGCGATGCCGGTACGGCGCAGCACCTCTTCGACTTTCTCACGGGCCCGGCTGACGACGACTACACGGATCTGCTGGCCCACGAGTTCGCGTATCCCGGTGACGCCGGCGCACCGACGTGGACGGTGTCCGACTTCGGCGAGCGCCGCCTCTCCGCCCTCGTGATCGGAGCCGGACTCTCCGGACTCTCCTGCGCCCACAGGTTGCACCAGGCCGGAGTCGACGTCACCGTCGTCGAGAAGAACTCGGACGTCGGTGGGAGCTGGCACGAGAACACCTACCCCGGTTGCCGGCTGGACACCACCAACTTCGGGTACAGCTTTACGTTCGCACAGACCCAGCTCTGGCCCACGCAGTACTCGACGCAGCCCGCTATCTACTCGTACTTCCGAAACGTGGCGGATCGTCGTGGGCTTCGCGAGCTCATCACGTTCGACACGACCGTTAGCTCCCTTGACTTCGACGACTCGACCAAGAAATGGACGGCCCGCCTGGTCGACTCGGCGGGCCGGACGAGCACGCTCACGACCGACCTGGTCGTCAGTGCCACCGGCCAGCTCAACCAGCCGAACATCCCCGACATCCCCGGGTCGGACAACTTCTCGGGCCCGCGCTGGCACACGGCCCGCTGGCGGCACGACGTCGATGTCGGTCGCCGTCGCGTCGGCGTGATCGGCACCGGTGCCAGCGCGTTCCAGGCGATCCCCGAGCTCGCGTCGAGCAGCCCCGCCGTCATTGTCTTCCAGCGCACACCGCCCTGGTTGTTGCCGGCACCCGACTACCGTCAGCGCATCGCACCGGGCATGACCTGGTTGCTGCGTCACGTTCCGCACTACTACCGGTGGTATCGGCTGTTCCAGTTCTGGACGACGGTCGAAGGACGCCGCCCGTACGTCGAGGTCGACCCGACCTGGACGGGCACCGATTCGGTCTCCGCGAAGAACAACGAGCTCCGCGAGGTGCTTACGGGCTACCTGGAAAACCAGTTCGGTGCACGGCCCGACCTGCTGCCTGCCGTGACTCCGTCGTACCCGCCCGGGGCCAAGCGCATGCTGCGGGACGACGGCGCCTGGGCCGAGACGCTCTCGAAGTCGCACGTCGAGCTGGTCACAGCCCCGATCGAACGGCTTGAACCCGACGGCGTACGCACGTCCGACGGTGTGCTGCACGAGGTCGACGTACTTGTCTACGGCACCGGGTTCAAGGCGTCCGAGTTTCTCGGTTCGCTCACCGTCACCGGACGTGACGGCCGCGACCTGCACGCGTACTGGGACGGCGACGCCCGCGCCTTTCACGGCATCACTGTGCCGGGCTTTCCAAACCTCTTCTGCCTCTACGGCCCGAACACGAACCTCGTGGTCAACGGCTCGATCCTCCTGTTCTCGGAGCTCGCGGTGAACGTCGTGCTGGAGGCGGCCCGTGCCCTGCTCGAGGGGGATCACCGCACGGTCGAAGTAAGAGAGGGCCCGTACCTCCGACACAACGAGGAGCTCGACCGGGCGAACGCGCTCATGGCATGGGGGGCATCCGAGGTGTCCAGCTGGTACAAGAACGCACGAGGACGAGTCACCCAGAACTGGCCCTACCGCACGCTCGACTACTGGCGTGCGACGCGCGTGGTCGATGCGGAGCACTATGAGTTCGACTGATCACGGCTCGGGGACCGACATCCCCGAGTTGCCGCTCGACCCTCTGCTGGACAAAGCGCTACGTGTCTCGCGCGCAGCGGGCCGGCGCTCGGTCGCCGTTCTGACGACGGACCAGGCGCGGGCGCAGATGCCTCTGCCGCCGGACGCGCCGGAGGATCCCCGCCTGCTCGTCGAGGACTCGGTGCTCGCGCTCGAGAGCTGCGGCCTGCCGCTCCGCCGATACACATTGACCGGTCGTTCCCTCGGCACCGTCATCTACCTGCACGGCGGAGGCTGGGTCCTCGGGTCAATCGCCCACGCGGACCCGACGTGCCGCCGTCTCGCGCTCGACTCATCGTGCGACGTGCTGTCCGTCGAGTACCCACTCGCCCCCGAGTCGCCCTTCCCTGCTGCGCTCACGGCCACCACAGAGCTGTTGATCGATCAGATCCAACGGTCGGATTGCCCCGTCGTCGTCATGGGCGAGAGCGCGGGTGCGAACCTTGTGCTCGGCGCGCTGCAGTCGATGGGCGCGACCGAGCGGAGCTCCTTCGCCGGCGCGGTGCTCGTCACCCCGCTCGTCGACCTCGGGCGACGGCGTCCCTCGCATGCGCGGCACGACGACCCCCTGCTGCTGCTCTCGACGCCTGATCTCGCCTGGTACGTCGAGCGCTACCTACCGGCCGATGCTGACCGTGCGGACCCCCGGGTCTCGCCGCTCCGCGGGGACCTGCGCCACCTACCACGCACCTGCGTGGTGATCGCCGGCCATGATCCTCTACGGGACGAGGCGTCCGAGCTCGCCGAACTGCTGCGTGCCCACGACGACGAGACACGGGTCATCACGGCGCCGACGCTGGGGCACGCCTTCTTGTCGATGCATGCCGTGGTCGAGGCGGCGGCGAAGGTGCTCGACCAGATCACAACCACCACGCGAGTATTCCTCGAATCAGCATCGCCCGCCCGGCAGTAGGCGCTGCCGAGCCGGGCGATCGGAGGTCAAGTCCCGTGTCGTGGTGGCCCTTGGGTCAAGAGATCATGAGTTGTCGGCGGCAAAGACGCGCTACGGACGAGCCGGACCGAGCAGCTCGGCCTGAATGTCGAGCGCCGCTCGGTGCATACGGCTGACGATGTACGGCAGCCGGACAGCCGGCATCCGCTCCGCCGGTCCGGCCACGGCGATCGCCGCGGCCGGCGCTGCCTCGGCGTCCCGAACGATCACGGCTACGGCAGTGAGCCCCTCCGCGGATTCCGCGATATTCGTCGCGTGGCCGCGTCGGGCGACGTCACGCAGGTGGGTCCCGATCTCCTCCTCCGTCCGCAGTGTCGCGTCCGTGAGTACCTGGACGCCACGTGGGTAGAGGTGCCGCAGCGATTCGGCAGGCAGCGCTGCCAGCATCACCTTGCCGACTGCTGTCGCATGGGCCGGCAGAACCATTCCGGTGCGGAGCGGCGTGCTGTCGTCGCGACTCCCCTGGTACCCCACGACGAAACGCACGCTGTTCCCCTGGAGCAGCGCGAGGTGCGAAGTCTCCTCCGTCTCGTCCCGGAGGGCGCGGACAACCGGGGCCGCCGCTGCGATCATGCGCTCGTGCGTGACCTTCGGGACCACCGGCCGGTCGAGGATGACCATCGGCACGTACGGGCCTCCTGCGGTGCGCTGCCGCACGAAACCATGACGGACCAGCGCCGCCAGCAGACGGTGGGCGGTTGATCGGGCGACACCGAGAAAGGTGGCTGCCTCGTGCACCCGGATCTCCCCGCGGCGGACGAGCTCATCGAGCAGCTTGAGTGCGTTGTCGACCGAGGTCCGCCGCTCGTCCGCCTGGTCGCTCATCGGAGCATCATCCGCCACGTATCGCCCCTTCCCACGGACGGCGGCTCCGGCCGGGCGACGCGAGGCGGCCCGGCCGGACCCGACGTCACTGGGCCCGCGGGAACAGTGCCTCGAGGTCGACCTCGTCGCGGGCGAACACCCCGTAGTGCGCGCCGGCGTCGGCGACGAACTCGACGGACTCGAGGTTCACTTCGGTCGGGAAGGCCGGAAGTGTGAGCTCGGGGATGATCTCGGGATCGATCTCCGTGTAGTCGGTGAGCACGCCCCGGGCTTCATCGGGGTTCTCCGTTGCGTAGTCAAGCGCCTCGGCGGTCGCCTCGATGAACGCGTCGACCGTGTCCGGGTCCTCCTCGGCGAACGCTGCCGTGGTGAAGTAGACGGCGACAGTCAGGTCTGGCGTCGCCTCCGCGTAGAGGCTGTACAAGTCACGGAATCCGGTGTCGCGGCCGATCGTGAGGAAGGGTTCCACCTCCCAGATGGCGTCGACCTGACCGCTCTCCAGCGCGGCCACCATGTCAGCGTGGCCGATCTCGACGAACTCCACCGCGGACGAGTCCCCTCCGGCACGGTCGACCGCGTCACGGATGAGCGTGTCGTTGATGTTGCTCAGCGTGTTGATCGCCACGCTGTGGCCCTCGAGGTCCTCGACCGACTCGAGATCGCTGTCCTCCGGGACGAGGATGGCGCCGAAGTCGTCCTCCGGGTTCCCGGTCGAGGAGGCGCCCGGGCTCACGACCTCGAGCTCGAGCCCGGTGGTCTGCGCGAGCATGAGCGAGGTGGTGTTCGAGAAGCCGAAGTCGTACTCGCCGGAGACGACCGCCGGCACGATCGCGGCGCCGCCCTGCGCGCTCTCGAAGCTGAGGTCGATGCCGTGCTCCTCGTAGATGCCCTGCTCCACACCGAGGTAGAGAGGGGCCACGTCGAGGATCGGCATGACGCCGATGGTCACCTCGGTCAGACCTGAGCCACTGCCGGAGTCATCTCCCTCGGCACTTGTATCGCCATCGTCGCTGCCGCTACAGCCTGTGAGCACCAGGAGGGCTCCTGCGCATGCGACCGTGAATCTTTTCCGCATTCCTGTCGTCCTTTCTTCGTAGGGGGGAGGCAGCCGTCTCACACCGCGAGGTGCCCGACGTCAAAGTTGATGTGCTTGAGCTCCATGAACTCGTGGATCCCGTCGAACCCACGCGTCCGGCCCACTCCGGAGGCCTTCATCCCTCCGGACGGGACCTCCGAGAACGTGCGGTTGTACCGGTTGAGCCAGACGGTCCCGAAGTCGAGGGCCCGCGCGGACTGCCACGCGCGCCGGAGGTCGTTCGTCCACACCGCGGCCGCGAGGCCGTAGTCCGTGTCGTTGGCCATCCGGACCGCGTCCGCGTCGGAGTCGAAGGTCTCGAGCGTGACGACGGGGCCGAAGATCTCCTCCTTGAGCAGGCGCGTATCGATCTGGTCGCCCGCCACAAGTGCCGGGGTGATGAACTCGCCTGGAAGGTCGAGCCCGCCAGGCTGCTCGCCACCGACCAGGAGCGTGCCGTCGTTCCTCGCGATCTCGAGGTAACCCCGAATCTTCTCCGCCTGGGTGGTGGAGACGATCGCCCCTGTGTCGACCGCGGGGTCGTCCGGATGTCCGACAACCAGTCGGGACACGCGGTCCACGAGTCGGTCGCGGACCTCGTCGGCCACGGAGCGATGCGCGAGGACGCGGGAGTTCGCCATGCACATCTGGCCGGCGGTGATGAACCCGAACGTCATGATCGTGTCGATCGCGGCGTCGAGGTCGGCATCGTCGTGGAGGACGCTCACGCCCTTGCCGCCGAGCTCGAGGAACGGACGGCCGAGGCGGCCGGAGACCGTACGAGCCACGTCGCGTCCGACCTGCGTGGAGCCGGTGAAGGCGACAACCTTCAGGCGTTCGTCACTGCTGAGCAGCTGTCCGATGTCGGCGCCACCGCGGACCATGTTGAGGACGCCCGCGGGCACGTGACCGCCGGCCAGCTCGATCGCGCGGGCCGTCGCCAGCGGAGTGAGCGGGGCAGGCTTGATCACGGCCGTCACTCCTGCCGCGAGGGCAGGAGCCATGTCCCGCAGGAGGAGGAAGAGTGGCCAGTTCCAGGGAGTGACGAACGCGGCGGGACCGACCGGCACGCGGACCAGGTGACCGGCACTCCCGTCCGGCAGCTCGTGGGCCGTGCCCGCGACGGAACGCGCAGCACCCGAGTTGAAGCGCAGGGCGTCGATCGCCATCGCCACCTCGCGATCGCACTCGCGGCGGACCTTGCCCGTCTCGCCGCGGATGATCGCGGCCAGCTCGTCGCCGTGGCGCTCCAGCTCGTCGGCCCAGCCGGCGAGCGCGACCTGCCGGAGGTTGGCGTCGTAGCGCCACGGTCCGCTCCGGAACGCCGCGTCCGCCGTGGCGATCGTCCGGTCGGCTGATGCCGCGTCGTCGAGGGTGACCTCGCCGAGGGTGGCGCCCGTCGCCTTGTCGAGGATCGTGTCGTGCATGCCTGTCCTTCCGTCGCTCATGCTCATAGGAAGACCACGCCGCCGTCGACGACGAGGGTCTGTCCGGTGATGAATCCCGAGTCGCGTCCACCGAGGAAACGCACGGCACCGACAAGGTCGTCGGCCACCATCGTGCGAGGGATCGCGCGGCGCTGGGCGGCCGTCGGGAGGTACTCCTTGCCGTTGAGGATCCGCGTGGCCTCGGTGTCGACGAGACCGGGGGCGACGGCGTTGATCGTGATGCCCTTCTTGCCCAGTTCCGGCGCGAGCGCCCGGACGAGCGCGATCACGGCCCCCTTGGACGCGACATAGTGCGCGAAGTACGGAACACCCATGTGGACCGTCGACGACGCGGTGCAGATGATCCGCGCATCGCTACCGTTCTCGAGGAGGGGAAGCATCGCGCGCGTGACAAGCCAGGTCCCGGTGACGTTGACGTCGAGCACGCGCCGGAACGCGTCGGGCGAGATCTCCTCGAACGGGACCTTGGCCCCGAGCGACTGGTAGATGCCGGCGTTGTTGACGAGCACGTCGACCGCCCCCAGGGCGCTGCGGCAGTGGTCCGCGAGCGCCGCCACCGACGACTCGTCGCCGATGTCGGTCCGGATGAACGAGACGTCTCGACCCGCGGTGGTGAGCTCGTCGGCGAGCTGCGCGCCGTCGTCGATCAGATCGGCGATTACCACTCGGTCGCCGGACTCCGCGAGCGCACTGACCAGCGCGGCTCCGATCCCCCTCCCACCTCCTGTGACCACCACCCGTCGTGGTACCTCCTGGTGCTCCATGGGCCCGTACCGCTCCTGCACAGCGTCCATTGCTGCTCCATCCATCGATCTCTCGTACGTCAGTTCCGGTGAGGTGCCGCCGCATCTCCGGTCCACAGCGATCGCATACATGTTCGTGCGGCACAGCACGCAGGGGCTTCGTCCACGAGCTCCCTACGACGAGGCGAGCCGGTCGCGGTCGTACGCCGCGACCTTCTTGTACCGGTCGCTGATCGCGGTCATCTCCTCGGCCGAGATGACGTCCTCGATGCGGTCGAACGGCTGGTCCCCGGTGCGCTCGTAGACCTCGCGCAGGATCGTGTCCGGCGGGTTGGTCCGGTTGGTGAGCACCACCTGGGAGGTGGCCGGGCGGCGCTCGTCGTCGTAGGCGGTCAGCGCCGCGGCGGGATCAGGGCCCGCGACCAGGTACCGGGCGAGTACCGGCCCGTCGA
The DNA here is from genome assembly GCF_055326445.1 of Georgenia sp. Z2081. Lineage (NCBI taxonomy): Bacteria > Bacillati > Actinomycetota > Actinomycetes > Allobogoriellales > Allobogoriellaceae > Georgenia > Georgenia sp. Z2081. Next base: position 387,419 of record NZ_JBUZNK010000001.1, on the reverse strand, counting down.
GGATCGCCTGGCCGGCACCGTTGGACCCGCGCGGGATCATGGGGTGTGCGGCGTCGCCGAGCAGGGTGACTCGTCCGAACGACCAGCGCGGCAGCGGGTCCTGGTCGACCATCGGGTACTCGAGGACGGTCCCGGTCGCGCGGATCATGCCGGCGACGTCGAGCCAGTCGAAGCTCCAGTCCTCGAAGACGTCGATGAAGTCCTCCAGCCGGCCGGGCCGGTTCCACTCGCGGCGCTGGGGGCGGGGGCGCTCGACCTCGGCCACCCAGTTGACGAGCTGGCGCCCGTCGTCCGTGGCGGGTCGCACGGGGTAGATGACCATCTTTCCGCTCGTCAGCCATCCGACCCGCGTCATCGACGCGCCCGTGAGGAACCCGTCCCACTCGACGACGCCGCGCCACATCGTCACGCCCGAGTACCTCGGCGCACCCTCGTCCGGGTAGAGCTGGGCGCGCACCGCGGAGTGCACGCCGTCCGCCCCCACGACGACGTCTCCCGCCACGTCGACCTCGCGTCCGGCGGCGTCGATCGTGTGCAGGACCGCCGAGCCGTCACCGTCGGTGAACCCGGTCGCGCGGCTGGCGAGGTGCACGGCCCCCTCCCCGAGGCGGTCGCGCACCGCGGAGAGCAGAGTGAGCTGGAGGTCGGCCCGGTGGATGGACAGCTGGGGATGGGCGTAGCCGGCGAACCGCCCGGACGGCTCGCTGTGGACGAACTGCCCGTGCCGGTTGAAGAAGGCGGCCTCACGGGTCTCGACCGCCACGCGCTCGAGCGCGGGCAGCACGCCGAGGCCGTCGAGCACCTTGATCGCGTGCGGGAGCAGGTTGATGCCGGCGCCGATCGGGGTGATCTCGGGGGCGGTCTCGTGGATCTCGCAGTCGATGCCTGCCTCGTGCAGCGAGAGGGCGAGGGTCAGGCCGCCGATGCCGGCCCCTGCGATGACGACCTTCATGCGTGGATCTCCCCTGGGCTGTTCCTCGCGGCACCGGTTGCTCGGCCCGCGTCGACCGTGGCCGGTCCTTGCGGGGATGCTAGGGAGGTCGGGCCGGACCGTCCCCGCCGCAGCGACGCGATTCCGCAGTCTCGAACGGTTCGGGGGTGCATGCCGGTACTGCATCGCCGACGTCGCTAGGGATTCCACCATGTCGAATCGGTTCCGTCACCCATCGCACTGCGGCGAGCGGGGCCTACCGTCTCCTCCAGCCGGGTCGAGGGCCGACCCGCACAGATCTCGGACGCGTCGCAGCGTCCGCAGCCCCGGGAGGACCCATGAAGCGTTCGCGTCCAGTCATCGTGTCGACCATCGCGCTCGCCACGACACTCGTGCTCGCCGCGTGCGGCGGGGACTCGGACGAGACCGGGGACGGTGGGGGCGGCGGCGACGGCGGTCTCACCGAGGTCCGCGTCGGCGAGACCGCCGGCATCCCCTCGGCGTTCCTCGAGTACGGCGTCGACCAGGGGCTCTTCGAGGACGAGGGCCTCGACGTCCGGGTCGACACCTCCGCCGGCGGTGCGGCCGCCATCCCGGGTGTCGTGGGCGGGACGCTGGACATCGCCGGGTCGAACACGGTCAGCGTGCTGCTCGCGGCGGACCAGGGTCTGCCGGTCACGATGATCGCGCCGGGGACGTTCGCGACCGAGGACCCCGAGTCCGACTTCTCTGCGGTCGTCGTGCCGGCCGACTCGGACATCGAGACCTCCGCGGACCTCGCCGGCCGTCAGGTCGCCGTCAACACGCTGCAGAACATCGGGGACATCACCATCTCCGCGAGCGTCGAGAACGCCGGCGCGGACCCGTCCGCCATCGAGTACGTCGAGCTCGGCTTCCCGGACATGCTCCCTGCGCTCGACTCCGGTCAGGTCGAGGCGGCCTGGGTGATCGAGCCCTTCCGGACGCTCGCCCTCGAGGCCGGGGACCGCGTCGTGTCCCACCCGTACGTCGAGGCCTACCCGGGGCTGCAGGTCGGCTCGTTCCTGGCGTCCGACCAGTACGCCGCGGAGAACCCCGAGGTGATCGACGCGTTCCGGGCGGGCCTCGCGGCCACGATCGAGCTTGTCGACAGCGATCCGGACGCGTTCCGCTCGGCGGTGCCCGACCTCGACCCCGAGGTCGCCGACGCCATGATCCTGCCCGAGTACCACACCGACATCGACGTGGAGTCCCTGGAGTTCCTCTCCGAGCGCATGCTCGCGGAGGGATACGTGAGCGAGGAGATCGACGTGGAGTCGATCGTCGGGGAGCAGTGACGCCCCCACCGTGCCGCACGACGACGCCCGCGCGCCGGGTCGGGCGCCGGGGCGTCCGCAAGGAGGCTCCCGGCAGCGGTCGCCGGGGCATACGGCCGTGACGGCGGGGGCAGGCGTGGCCGTGCTGGTGGTCGACGTGCAGAACGACTTCTGCTCGCCGGACGGCACGATGGCCGGCCGCGGCCTCGACGTCGCACCGGTCCCAGCCGCGGTGACCAGCATCGGGCGCCTCGTCGACGCGGCCCGGTCGGTCGGGACCCCGGTGGTCCACGTGCGCACCGCCCACGACGAGCACGTCGACTCCGCGGCGTGGGACGAGCGGTACTCCCTGCCGCCCGGGACGCCTCCTCCTGCGCGCAACTGCCGCACCGGCACGTGGGGAGCCGAACCGTTCGTGGTCACCGCGGCGCCCGGCGAGCTCGTGCACGTCAAGCACCGCTACTCGGGCTTCACCTCCCCGGGCCTCGACCGGGCGCTGCGCGACCGGGGCGTCGAGACCCTCCTGATCTGCGGGGTCGCCACCGAGATCTGCGTCGAGACGACGCTGCGCGACGCCGTCGAGCGCGACTTCCGGGTCGTTCTCGTCACCGACGCCTGCGCCTCGTACGACCAGGCCGCCCACGAGTCCGCCGTGGCCCGGATCGGCCGGCACTGGGGCCGTGCGAATACCACCGACGGGGCGATCGCACTCCTCGGCCCCTGACCGCTCACCGTCCGTCTCTCACCGCACCGGGCTACGACCCCCCGGCGCCGCGGTCACCGCGCCGGACGACGGTCACCGGCGCCCATCCACGACGACGGCGTCGGCACCTGCGGGAGGTGCCGGCGCCGTCGTCGTGCCGGGTGGGGGTCGCGGGTGTGACCCGGACCGGTCAGAAGTACTGCATGCCCTGGTCCACGCTCAGGTGCTCGGAGGTGATGTTGGCGGCCGCGGGCGAGACGAGGAACGCCACGGCGTCGGCGATCGCCTCGGGCTCCATCCAGCCGGGTCCGATGAACGGCTGGCCCATCTGGTTGACCTTGGGGTTCTCCTTGGTCGAGGACTCGATCGCCGCCATGACGCCGGGGCTGCCCATCGGGGTCGCGACGCCGCCCGGGTGGACGGAGTTCACGCGGATGTTGTGCAGTCCCAGCTCGGCCGCGAAGCCGCGCGTCATGCCGACCACGGCGTGCTTGGAGGTCGTGTAGTGGATCATCATCGGCTGCACCTTCTTGCCGGCGTAGCTCGAGGTGATGACGACGGCGCCACCGTTGCCGGCCTCGATCATGTGCGGGGCTGCCGCCGTGATCGTGTTCCACACGCCCGTGACGTTGATGTCGATCGTGTCCTTCCACGAGTCCGCGGTGATGTCCTCCCACTTGGCGGGCTCGCAGATGCCGGCGTTGGCCACGACGATGTCGAGACTGCCGAGCTCGGCGACCGCGCGGGCCGCGGCCGCCTTGAGTGCTGCGGCGTCGCGGACGTCGGCCTGGACGGTGAGGATCCGGCGGTCCAGCTCCTCGACCAGGCGCCGGGACTCCCGGTGCCTTGACGAGCGGGTGGCGATCGACTCAGAAACGGTTGAATCCGGGTCGGCTGCCACCCACTCGTCGGGAGCGGGGGGCGCGATCCCCGAGAGCGCGCGTGGCCGTCGGGAGCGAGCCCGCGCGGCGGTCGGGAGGTCCCGGTCCGCTCCCGGACCGACTACCGGTGCTCCGCCGCGCGCTCCTGGTCGATCGCCACGTCGCTGCGCAGCTCGGGGACGCCCCAGAGGTTGCCGTCCTCGCCGCCGGCGGTGATCGCGAAGTGCGGCGGGATGACGAGGTCGGACACCGAGATCTGGTCGAGCGTCTCGTGACCGTTGCCCATCATCGCGGCCTTCAGCCCGTCGCGCATGATGTCGAGGACGTTCTCCACGCCGCCCTGCCCGTTGGCGCTCATGCCCCACAGGTAGGCGCGGCCGATGAGCACCGCGTGCGCACCGAGCGCGATCGCCTTGTAGACGTCCGAACCGCGGCGGACGCCGCCGTCCATGAGGACCTCGACCTCGCTGCCGACCTCCTGGGCGATGGCCGGGAGGAGGCGGATGGCGGCCGGCGTGGTGTCGAGGTTGTTGCCGCCGTGGTTGGACACGGAGATCGCGGTGGCACCGGCGTCACGGGCCGCCTTCGCGTCGTCGACCCGGGTGATGCCCTTGACCATGAAGGGGCCGCCCCACTGCTCGCGCAGCCAGGCGATGTCCTCCCATGAGGGGATCTCGGTCTGGCGCCACCAGCCCATGGCCTCGAAGAAGCCCGGCGCACGCTCGCCCTTGAGGACGGCGTTGGGCACGGACAGCTCCGGCGGGCGCAGGGTCTTGGCCCAGTCCAGCGCGTAGTCGAACTTGCCTCCGGCGACGATCTCGGGGATGTACTTGAGGATCGTCTTGATGTTCATCTGCTCGGGGATCTCGGGGCTGCCCCAGTCGCGGCCGTAGCCGGAGGTCCAGTCGAGGGTGACGATGAGGCCGACGGCGCCCGCTGCCCGCGCCCGCTCGGCGAGGGCGAGCATCTGGTCGCGGCCGCCCGACCAGTACATCTGGAAGAACGTGCGGCCGGGGTTGGCCGCCATCACGTCCTCCATCGGCTTCGACGAGTAGGCGCCGAGCCCCATCGCGCCCCCGCGGTTGTGGGCCGCACGGGCCACGGCGAGCTCGCCGTCGGGGTGGACGGCCTGCACGCCGGTCGGCGAGATCATCACGGGCAGGTCGACGGGGACGCCCATGATCGTCGTCGAGGTGTCCTGGTTCATCGGGTTGCTCGTGATCTTCGGGGCGAAGCCGAGCTCGGAGAAGGCGTCGATGTTGCCGCGCACCGTCGTGCCCCGCTCGGAGCCGGCCACGAGGGCCATGTAGACGGACTTCGGGAGGCGCCTGCGCGCCCGGCGCTGCGCCTCGATGACGCTTTCGAACCACGGGTTGGCCATGGGCTTGCTGTCCTTACTTCTCAGGGCACGAGGTTCGCGCCGATGTGCCCGACGGCGAGGCGCCGCGGGCCTGGTCCGGTGGGCACGGATCGCTCACGAGGCGAGGATCCGGGAGAGCGCGGCCGGGAGGTCGCGGTGGGAGCGCACGGTCTCGAGCGTCCCGCGGCCGAGCCGGGCGAGGTCGCGCCCGAGGTCGACGTCCTTCTCGCCGGTGGTGTCGAGCAGGACGTCGAGGCGAGGGAGGGCCGCGGCGACGCTGCGCGGGTCGGGTCCGGCGTTGTGCACGCAGTCCGACAGCAGGAGGACCCGGCCCTCGGAGCCGGGTACGGACGCGAGCTCGTCGCGGGCGAGCCGCAGCGGCAGCTCGAGGTTGGTGAGCCCGCGCGCGGGGATGCGCACGAGCAGCTCGAGGATCTCGCCCGACGTGGCGGTGCGCCCCATCGGGGACAGGATCGCGGCGTCGGACCAGAAGGCGACGACGGCGAGGTCGTCCCGCACGAGCTCGCCGACGAGGGCGCCGACGGCCGCGGCGGCCGAGCGGATGCGCTCGCCCCGCATCGAGCCGGAGACGTCGACGACGAGCACCACGGCGCGGCGCTGCCGGATACGTTCGCGCACGACGACGTCGCGCGGGTCGGGCACGGGATGGGCCACGAGATTGTCGACGGTCGCCTCGAGGTCGATGTCGTCCGCGGCGCCCACGTAGGGCAGGGACTCGAGCTCGCCGAGCCCGCGCCGTGCGGACTCGCGCCTGGGCGGCTGCGGGATCGCGAGGGCAGCGGCGATCTCGCGGGCGCGGCGCAGCGCGTCGGCGTCGGCCTCGTCGTCGAGATCGGCGAGGTCGACGACCTCGCCCTCCTCCCCGGTCTCGCCGGGTGCGGCCGACCCGCGGGTGCGCGCGCCGGGCCCCTTGGTGCCGTCGCCGGTGGCGACGAGGACCTGTCCCCCGCCCTCGCCGGTGGCCGGCTCGAACACGGTCGGCTCCTCGTCGAGGACCTTCGGGCGACGACGACGCCCCTTGGACGTGTCCGACCTGCGCCGGACCGGGGAGTCGGCCGCGACCTCTCTTCAACCACCGGCAGCCGCCGCGGGCTGGAGGAGGTAGTGGTCCTCCCAGATCTCCTGGACGACGCGCTCGGGCGTGGTCGCGCTGGCGGCATCGACGTGCAGCCGGCCGGACAGGGCGACCAGCGCGGCGTCGCGCATCGACTCCGCGTACCTGCGGCGCGGCGAGTCCTCCGTGGTGATCCGCCCCTCGCCGGGGGTGTCGATGCCACGCATCGCGAGGAGCTGGGCACTGACGAGCGCGAGGTCGATCGCGCCGCGCACCGAGCTCCCTTGGCGCGTGTCCTCGTGGTCGCGGGTGGCGCGGGTCAGGGCCACGGCGTCGGCGACCAGCGCCTCGGCGAGCGCCGGGGGGACGGCGGCGTGGTTCTCGGCGTCGTCGGGGTGATGCCCGTCGTCGTCGGGGACGTCCGAGGCGAGTCCCGTGCGCAGGGCGACGATCTCGCGCTCGGCGGCGTCGTCCTGGTAGTCGACGACGAGCCGGTTGAACCGGTCGTGGACCGAGGACGAGAGCCGCGTGGTGCCGACGTTGTCGTAGGGGTTCATCGAGGCGATGATCCGGAACGTCGGCAGCGCGCTGATCGTGCCGACGCGCGGCACCGTCACGTCGCGCTCGGCCATCGCGGTCAGCAGGGTGTTGAGGGTGTCGTCGGGAGCGCGGTTGAACTCCTCGATGTAGAGGAACCCGCCCTCGCGCATCGCCCGCACGAGCGGACCGTCGACGAAGTTCTCGTCCTTGTACCCCTCGCGCAGCACGCGCGCCGGGTCGTGGCCGCCGATGAGCTTGCTCGGCGTGAGGTCGGCGTTGCCCTCGACCAGGACGAACGGGATTCCCCACTCCTCCGCGATGGCGCGCAGGAGAGTGGACTTCGAGGTCCCCGGCGGGCCCTCGAGGAGGATGTCCCGACCCGCGGCGACGGCGGCGAGCACGAGGTCCAGCTCGTGCTCGCGCCCGACGACGCGCTCACCGACCCGCTCGCGCATGCGCGTGACGTAGCCGGTGTCTCGGGTGCCGGTGGACTGCGTGGCCATTTCTCGCCTTCGTCGGTGATCTGCTTGCACCCCCGTTCGCTGGGGGAACTGGTGGTGGTCGTCGAGCGTGCGGTCGGTGGTCGGCCGGGATGGGGTTCGCGCCCGTCGCGAGCGCGAGATGTGGCGGGCCGGCCCGGCGGCACGACCCGAGAGTCGCGCCGCCGGGCCGGGGGCCGTCAGTAGGACGCCATGCCACCGTCGACGTTCATCGCGAGGCCCGTCGTGAAGGGGGACTCGTCGGACAGCAGGTACAGGACCGCGTTGGAGATCTCGCGCGGCTGCATGAAGTTCAGGCTACCGTCGTCGTTGTTGAACCACCCGTTGAGCATCTGGAGCAGTCCAGGGTTCTCCTTGTCGAGCTCCCCGATGTTCCCCGCCGCGCCCGTTCCCATGTGCGTCTCGACGGCACCAGGGTGGATGCTGTTGACCCGGATGCGGTGCTTGCCCAGCTCCATGGCGAACGACTTCGACAGCGCCGTGACACCGAACTTCGCCGCGTTGTATGGGGCGTTGAACGGTCCGGGCTTGATGCCGTTGGCCGAGGAGATGAGCACGATCGACCCGCCGTTGCCGCCGTCGATGATCGCCGGCGCGACCGCACGGACCGTGTTCCACACGCCCGTGAGGTTCGTGCCGATCGTGTTGTCCCAGTCCTCCTTGGTGAAGTCCTGCCAGTGCTTGATGATGTCGATGCCCGCGTTTGCCACGGCGCCGTCGAGACGGCCGAGCTCGGCCACGCCGTCCGCCACCGCGGACGCGAGGGCGTCCTCGTCCCGCACGTCTGCCTCCCGCGCGACGATCCGGCGGTCGAACGCCTCGACCTGCCGCACCGTCTCAGCAAGGTCCTCCGAGGTCGCTCCGTCGTAGACGACGCCGGGCACCGACTCGCAGATGTCGACGGCGATGATGTCGGCGCCCTCCTCGGCCAGCCGCAGCGCGTGGCTACGCCCCTGGCCCCGAGCGGCACCGGTGATGAAGACGACCTTGCCTTCCATTCGTCCTGCCATGATGAGCGACTCCTTCTGTGGGTTCTCGTACTGGTGGTCGAGCTACTTGAGCAGCGCGCCGGCGTCGACGGGCAGCGGTACTCCGGTGATGAAGCGGCCCTCGTCGGACGCGAGGAACAGCAGGGCGTTGGAGATGTCCCGGGCCTCGACCCACGGGATCGGCAGGGTGTTCATCGCCTGCGACACACCGGCGAACTCCTCGTCCGAGGCGTTCTCGTTACCCGTGAACAGTCCCTTGATCGTGTCGTTCATGATCATCGGGGTGTCCACCTGTGTGGGGTGGATCGAGTTGACCCGGATGTTGTCCGGGGCGAGCTCGATAGCGAGCGCTCGCATGAGTCCGACGACGCCGTGCTTCGCCGAGACGTAGTGCGCGATGTTGCCCATCCCCTTGAGCCCTGCGACGGAGCTGGTGATGACGATCGCCCCGCCGTTGCCGCCGGCCTGGATGTGGGGGATGGCCGCCTTGACCGTGTGCCACACGCCGGTGAGGTTGATGTCGATCATCTCCTGCCACCCCACCTCCGACATCACGGCGGCGGGGTTCAGCTCGCCCGAGATCCCCGCGTTGCCCGAGACGATGTCGATCCGTCCGAGCTCAGCCACGCCCTCGTCGGCGACCGCCTTCACGGCGTCGTAGTCCCGGACGTCCGCCTCACGCGCGATGATGCGCCGGTCGAGCGCCTCGACCTGACGCACGGTCTCCGCGAGATCCTCCCGCGTCGCTCCCGGGAACGGCACCGAGTCCACGTCCTTACAGATGTCGAACGCGATGATGTCCGCGCCCTCCTCGGCCAGGCGCAGCGCGTGGCTACGCCCCTGCCCGCGCGCGGCACCGGAGATGAACGCGACCTTGCCCTCTACTCGTCCCGCCATGATTCCTGACTCCTTCGTCGTGCGTTCAGCAATGGATCGGGGACGGGGTCAGAGGCTGGTCTGGCCGGCGTCGACCTTCAGCTGCTGACCGGTGATGTACCGCGCCTCGTCGGAGGCGAGGAAGAGCAGGGCGTTCGAGATGTCCCGCGCGTCGACCCACGGGATCGGCAGGGCCTGCATCGCCCGGGAGACCTCGGCGAAGTCCTCCCTGGTGGGGTTCTCCTTGTCGGGGACGAACAGGCGGTACATCGACTCGTTCTGAATCATGTCGGTGTCGACCTGGGTGGGGTGGACCGTGTTGACCCGGATGTTGTCCCCCCCCAGCTCGAGCACGAGAGTCTTCATCAGGCCGACGACGCCGTGCTTCGCGGCCACGTAGTGGGAGAGGTTCGCGTAGCCCTTGATGCCCGCGGTGGAGCTGGTGAGGATGATCGACCCGCCGTTGCCGCCGGCCTTGATGTGCGGGATCGCCGCCTTGGCGGTGTGCCGGACACCGGTGAGGTTGACGTCGATCATCGTCTGCCAGCCGTGCTCCGACTGGTCCTCCGTCGGGTTGACCTCGCCAATGATGCCGGCGTTGCCCGCGACGATGTCGAGGCGGCCCAGCTCGGCGACCCCCTCCTCGGCGACGGCCCGGACCGCTGCATAGTCACGGACGTCGACCTCGCGCGCGACGATCCGGCGGTCGAGGGCCTCGACGAGCCGGACGGTCTCGGCGAGGTCCTCGGGCGTCGACCCGGGGTACTCGTTGGTCTCCACGTCCCGGCAGATGTCGAACGCGATGATGTCCGCGCCCTCCTCGGCCAGGCGCAGCGCATGGCTGCGCCCCTGCCCGCGCGCGGCACCGGAGATGAACGCGACCTTGCCCTCTACTCGTCCCGCCATGATTCCTGACTCCTTCGTCGTGATCGTTGTTGGTCTCTCGTGTCGTGACCTGTCGTCGGGTCGGTCAGAGCGTGAAGCCGGCGTCGACCTTGATCTCGGTGCCGGTGACGTACCGGGCCTCTTCCGAGGACAGCCAGACGATGGCGTTCGAGATGTCCACGGGCTCGACGGCGGAGACCGGGAGGGCGTGCAGCACCTCGATGCGCTCGCGGAACACGTCCTCCGTCGGGTTCTTTAGGTCCGGCGCGAACAGCCGGTACAGCGCGTCGTTGAGCACCATCGGTGTGCTGACCGCGGTCGGGTGCACCGTGTTGACGCGGATCCTGTGCGAGCCGAGCTCGAGTGCGAGCGTGCGCATGAGACCGACCACGCCGTGCTTGGCGGCCGTGTAGGAGCCCACGTTGGCGGTCCCCTGGAGGCCCGCCGTGGAGCTGGTCAGCACGACGGACCCGCCGTTGCCGGCCTCGATCATGTGCGGCGCGGCCGCCTTGACCGTGCGCCACACGCCCTTGAGGTTGATGTCGAGCATGGTGTCCCAGGACTCCTCGGACTCCTCGACGGCGGGAGTCCCGAAGGTGAAGATGCCCGCGCTGGCGGAGACGACGTCGAGCCGACCGCCGAGCTCGGCGACACCCTCGTCGACGACCGTCTTGACCGCCGCCCAGTCGCGCACGTCCGCGGTGCGGGCGACGATCCGGCGGTCGAGCGCCTCGACCTGCGCCACGGTCTCCGCGAGGTCCTCCGCGGTGGGCGCCGGGTACTCGACGCCGTCGATCGGTGCGACGACGTCGAACGTGATGATGTCGGCACCCTCCTCGGCGAGGCGCAGCGCGTGGGAGCGTCCCTGCCCGCGCGCACCTCCCGAGACGAGCGCGACCTTGCCCTCGAGCCGTCCTGCCATGTGCTGTCTCCTCACGTCTGTGTGCGGTGACGCAGGGGCCCAGGGAGGTGGGTCCCCGCGTCGATCGGTCGATCCAGGTCCGCGCGGGGAAGGTCGCGGGCCGGGAGCGGGCTCAGGGCGACGTCGTGATGGACTGGGTCATGTGTTCCTCCTCGAACAGTCATCAGGACGTCGGACCCTTGTGTGGGCTGGCCCACACAGTGCTCTCGTGAGCGTATATGACACTGGGTGCCACTGCAACGGATCGCCGAGGAAGGACGCCCGATGACGGACCGTGGGACCGATGACAGCGGGGAAGGCCGGCCGGACGCCGTCGCGGAGACGGACCCGGACGACGCCGACCGGGGCACGCCCGGCTCGGACCGGTCGCCGGGTCGGCCGCGCGCGACGACGCACGACGCGCTCGCCGCCATCGGGGTCGACCTCTTCACCGAGCACGGCTACACGAACGTCTCGGTCGAGCAGGTCGCGGCCGCGGGCGGCGTCTCCCGACGCACGTTCTTCCGCTACTTCGACACGAAGGCCGACGTCGTGTGGGGCGACTTCGACGCCGAGGTCGAACGTCTGCGCGCCGCCCTGGCCGACATCGACGACGACGTGCCGATCATGGCGGCCCTGCGGATCGCCGTCGTCGACTTCAACCGGGTCCCACCCGAGGGCATGGCGCAGCACCGGGCCCGGCTCCGGCTCATCCTCACCGAACCGGACCTCATCGCGCGCTCCCTGCTGAAGTTCGAGGGCTGGCGCAAGGCGATCGCGGAGTTCGCCGGACGACGGCTCGGCGAAGACGCCGCGGCGTTCGGCCCCCAGCTCCTCGGCGAGGTCGCGCTGTCGGCGGCGATCGCCGCCTACCGCCAGTGGATCCCACGCCGGTCGGCCGACCTCGCCACCTGCATCGACGCCGCGTTCAGCGCGATCAACCATCTCGACCTCCTCGATGCCGAGCGCTCCGCGGGCCTCACCGCACGCCTGACGGGGACGTCGCGCACCGACGCCGCAGCCACGGACCAGGGCGCCGCGGGTTCGGGGCCCCGATGAGGCTCGCCGACGCCACGTGGCCCGAGGTCGAGGGCAGGACGTCCGGGACGCCCACCGTCCTCGTGCTCCCGGTGGGCGCTCTCGAGCAGCACGGGCCACACCTCCCGTTGGACACCGACGCCACGACGGCGACGGCGGTCGCCGAGGGTGTGGTGGCGGCCCGGCCCGGCGCCGTCCTCGCCCCGACGCTGCCGTACGGGGCGAGCGACGAGCACGCCGACTTCCCCGGCACCATCTCGATCGGTACGGAGGCGCTGCGCGACGTGCTGGTGGCGATCGTCCGCGGCTCGGCAACGACCTTCGACGCCGTACTCGCGATCAACGGGCACGGCGGGAACGCGGCCGGGATCCGTGCGGCGATCGAGACCTGCGCCTCCGAGGGACGCATGCTCGCCCGGCACCACCTCGGCCTGGCCGGCATGGATGCCCACGCCGGACGGTCCGAGACGTCGCTGCTGCTGCACCTGACGCCCCAACGCGTGCGCACGGAGCTGGCCGAGGCCGGGAACACGACCCCGATCCGCGAGATCATCGAGGAGATGCGGGCCCGCGGGGTGCGCGCGCTCAGCCCGAACGGTGTCCTCGGGGATCCCGCGGACGCCACCGCCGAGCACGGCACCGAGATGCTCGCGGCCCTGGTCGAGCTGGCGCTGGACGCCTACGACGACGTCGCGCGGAGCGTCGCGTAGCGGAGTGCCGTGCGCGTTCCGGTCCGATCAGGAGTCACTCCAGGTCGCGCCGCCGATGGCGCAGGATTCGTCGCGGGGTTCCGATCACTCCGGGCGCGCGCGGCCACGGCGGACGTCGTTCGCGATCCAACCCCCCGCGAGGTGCCCGAGCGCCATGGCGACGGCCTGGGTCCCGCCCGAGGTGTGGAACGGGAGCGCCGAGAGGTCGGCGACCCGTAGACCGGGGACGCCACGGACGCGCAGCCGCTCGTCGAGCACCGCGTCCGGTCCGCCGGCAGCGGCAGTGCCCACGGAGTGGAAGATCGCGCCGCCCGTGTCCCGCACGTAGCGCGCGGCCGCGGCGACGTCACCCGCGGGCGCGAGGTCCGCGGGGGCCAGCTCGTCGATCGCGATGCGCGAGACCTCGTCCGTCGCCGCCACCGCTCGCGCCGCCGCGAGGGCGCGTTCAGCCATGACGCGGTCACGGACGTCGCCGAGGAGCGGTCCCCTGAGGTCGGGTCGGGCGTCCGGGTCGGGTCCGGTGGCGTGTACGGCACCGGTCGCGCGCGGCACGAGCGGGAAAGCCTGGATCATGAGCCCGGCGTGCTCGGCGGGCGTCAGCCCGTCGTCACCGGTCGAGACCTCGGTGAGGAGAAGCTGCAGGTCAGGCGTCCGACCACCGCGCGAATCCACGGATGCGACGAGGTCGTACGGGCCAACTGCCAGGCGTCCCGTCCCGGTGAGCAGGTACCGGAGGATCGTGCCGCGCAGGCCGGGTCCGCGCAGGCGCTCGTTCATGCCGAGGCCGTCGCGTATGCGCAGCTTGACCGTGGCGCCGCGCTGCTCGCGCAGCCCCTCCCCGACCGCGCGCGAGGTCACGCGCGGCGCGATGCCGAGGCTCGCCAGTCGGTCGGGGTCTCCGATGCCGGAGCGCTCGAGGATCTGCGGCGACTCGAGCGCGCCGGCCGCGAGGACGACCTCCCGGGCCCGGTGCACGAGATGCCGCCCGTCCGGGGTGCGCACGACGACGCCGACGGCACGGCCCGCCTCCAGAAGGACCCGGACCGCGCGGCGTCGGGTGACGAGCCGGACGCGCCCGGTGAGCAGGTGACGCCGCAGGAGCGCGAGGGCAGTGACGCGGCGTCCCCACCGGATCGTGCCCGGTGTCCGGCCGGCACGCGGGCCACCCCCGACGCGCACGTCCGGCACGAAAGGTGCACCGGTCGCCGCGAGTCCGCCGGCGAGGGCACGCAGGACGGGTGACTCGCCGGGGTCGGCGGCGGGCACCGGCGCCGGAAGCCTGCGCTCGACGTGCGCGAACGCCGCCTCGAACTCGGGCCATGCCCAGGCCGGTCCGAGCTCGGCCGCGAGCGCCTCGTAGAGATGGGACTCGCCGCGGAGATACATCGTGCCGTTGATCAGCGTCGAGCCGCCGGGACCGCGACCACGCAACCAGGTCTCGGCGGAGCCGTGCGCGTTGGTGCCGTCGTCGTCGGTGGTGGAGGTGATGTCGGAGCAGTGGTCGTCGTCGGACGGTGCGTCGGGCCCCGGCTCGACGTCGTACCGGTAGGACAGGGGCGGCCTGGTCATCGTGCGGACGAAGCCCATCGGCACGCTGATCATGGGGTCCACGCCGAGCGCGCCGGCCTCGAGCAGGAGCACGCGCAGGCCCTCGTCGGCGAGACGCGCCGCGACGGCACAACCCGCCGCCCCGGCACCGACGACGACCACCTCGGTGGCGCGTCCCGTCTCAGCGATCGCGTCCGCACCCATGGGCCGACCGTAGGCACGTTCTCTGCCGCACCGCGCAGCCGTACCTCGGACCGGTCAGGTCCGGCCCGTCATCTGGGCCGACGAGCTGGGGGCCGCGCCCGACGGATCCTGCGCGTCCCCGTCCTCGGCGTGCGCAAGGACGATGTCGAACTCGGCGGAGGTCCACGGGCCTTCGATCTCACGGCCGTCCGGCGTCGGGCTGCCGGGTTCGTGGTGGATCCAGTCCTTGATGAGCGACTCCTTGACGCCGAACACGGCGTCGGACGTCAGCAGCTCGTCCCCGCGCACGAAGATGTGCGTGACGAGTCGCCGGTACCCGGGCGCGGTGACCATGAAGTGCAGGTGCGAGGCGCGCATCGGGGAGCGGTGCGTGGCCTCGAGGAGCTGGCCGACCGGCCCGTCGTGCGGGATCGGGTAGGGCGTCGGCTGTACGCCCCAGAACCGGAAGTCGCCGTCGTCGCCGGAGATGAGGTAGGCGCGGCCCTCGGTGCGTCCGTCCTCGTACTGGACGTCGTAGAAGCCGTCGTCGTCGGCCTCCCAGACCTCGAGGCGAGCGCCTGCGATCGGGTTCCCGTCGACGTCCTTCACGGTGCCCGAGACCCAGGCGGGCGTACCCGCGGCACCCTGGGCGATGTCGCCGCCGAGCTCCACGTGCGGGGCGTCCTCGACGAAGAACGGGCCGAAGACCGTGGCCTCCGTCGCGTCGCCACGGGCCGGCTCGTTGACCGCCACGGTGAGCATCGAGGCGCCGAGCACGTCGGAGAGCAGGATGAACTCCTGGCGCACGTCCGAGGTGATGTCGCCCGCCGCACGCAGGAACGCGATGGCGGTGTCCCACTCGTCCTGAGTCAGGCGTGTGTCGCGGATGAACGCGTGCAGGTGCGTGACGAGCTTCTCCATCACCTCGCGGAGGCGGGCGTCGGGCGTGCCCGCGAAGCTGGCGAGCACCTCCTCGAGGACCTGGGCCTCGCGGTGCTCCTGCTCGGAACCCGGCTCCGGGGCCGGGACCACCTTCGCCATGTCATGACCTCCGTGTCTCTGGCTGCTGATCGTTCAGATCCGTCGCACCGCGTCTCGCCGGCGCCGTGCTGGTGCGGCCGCGTCGGGCCACTGCCAGGTCGGAGACCCCGGCCCGGCGTCGGGCGCACCTCTCGTCGGCGGTCATCCGCGGGGGGCCTCGCCCGCCTGGGCGCGTCCGAGGAGCGCGCGAAGATCCTCGGTCCCGACCTGGCGGGGGTTGGACGCGGGGACCTTCTCCAGTGCGAGCTCAGCGGCCTCGTCGAGGTCCTCCGTCCGGAGCCCCAGGTCGGCCAGGGCGCGCGGCGCGCCGAGCGCGTCGTACAGGTGCAGCAGCGCACCGACGGCGTCGGTCCCGTCGCCGTACCCCGCGACCGCGAGCGAGGTCGCGACCCTTGCCGCGGCGTCAGGTGCGGCCTGCGCGTTGAATGCCAGCACGTGCGGCAGCACCACCGTGTGGAGGGCCGCGTGCTCGAGGTCGAACCGGCCGCCGAGCACGTGGCAGATCTTGTGGTGCATCCCTGAGCCGGCCGCGGAGAAGGCAGCGGCGGCCAGGTAGGTGGCGTCCTGGAGGCGACCGCGCGCGGCGAGGTCGGCGCCGTCGGCCACGACGGGGGCGAGCCCCTGTCCGAGGGCGCGTATCCCCTCGGTCGCGTAGGCGGTGGAGACCGCGGACTCCGACGGCGCCCAGAGCGAGTCGACGCAGTGAGCCATGGCGTTGAGGCCGGAGGTCACCGACAGTGACTCCGGAAGGGTGACGGTCAGCTCCGGGTCGTACACGATCGACGCCGGCAGGACCCGCGGATCGGACCCGTTCGTCTTGCGCTGGTTCTCCGTGACCCCCCAGACGACCGTCGCCTCGGAGCCCGCGTACGTCGTCGGGATCGCGACGATCCGCACGTCGTCGGTCAGCGCGATCGCCTTGGCGAGCCCCGTCGTCGAGCCCCCGCCCAGGGCGACGACCGTGCGAACCCCGTGGTCGCGCGCGACGGCGCGGGCGGCCTCCGCGGCGTCGGCCGGGACGTGCGGGCGCACGTCGGGGAACGTCGCGGCGACGTCGACGCCCGCCGCCGAGAGCGCGGCGAGCGGCGCCTCGGCGATGCCCAGCTCCCGCTCGGAGACCACGAGCAGCACCGGCCCGCCCCCGACCGCCTCGATCTCGCCGGCAAGCGCGGTACGCGCGGCACCGGGGCCGGAGACGACGCGCTGGGCGTGCGCGACGTACACGCTGGACGTGCTGGTCATCTGTTCCACCTCCGTGTGGACGACGGTCTCGACCGGTCGACATGGGCCGTCGCCGACCCGTCGGGTCGCCGAGAGGCCCGGCGGCCCCGACCGGTCCTCATCCTCGTCCCGACGTGAGGCCGGAACCACGTGGAAGTCCGTCCAACGGACCGACGTGGCCGATCCAGACAAGACGGCCGGAGGTACGGACGCGGCAGGCTCCCGATCGGCGGCGCACACGGACCGCGCGTCCTTGACGCCCCCCGATCGCCCATGCATCCTCATCGAGGGCGCCGCACCGCTGCACCGCCCGAAGGAGCGCGTCATGACCGAGGTCCGGGAGTTCTCGACCACGCTCGTCGCGCCGGCTGTGCGCAACGAGTCCTGGGAGGCCGCGAGCGCCCACCTCCTCCACAAGATCTCCGTGCGCACGCCCGGTCGCCGCCCGATCGACGCGCGCATCCGCTCCACCCGGGCCGAGGACTCCGTCGTCGCGGAGGTGCAGGCACGCAGCCACGTGGTCGGACGGTCGACCGGCGACGTCGAGCACTGGCCGACCGGTGCCGTGGCGATCGCCGCGCAGCTGGGCCCGGCCGCGCACGGCGACGGTCTGGGTCCCCACCGGTCGGTCGCCACCGGTGAGGTCATGGTCTTCGACGCGGACGTCCCGTTCCAGCGCGCGTATGACCGCGGCATGCACCTGCTCATGTGGCTGGTCCCGCGCGAGGACTTCCTCACCGCCGTCACCGCCACGACGGCGGTCTCCCGGGTGCTCGAGCCCCGCCCGGGCGGTGTCGCCGACCCGCGGGTGGCCACGCTGACCTCGACGATGCTGCGCGGCGCGCATTGGCACGACGCGCCCGCCGAGCTCCTCCCCGGCGGGGAGTGGCGGCCGGCCGACGTGCTCGAAGCCCTGCGCCTGTGCGTACCGGGGGCCGCGCCCTCCTTGCGCAGCTACTTCCTGCTCGCCCGCCACCTCGTTGACCGGAGCCTGGCCGAGCCGGACCTCGGCGCGGTCAGCGTCGCCGCCGGCATCGGGATCTCCGAGCGGCACCTGTCCCGGGTGCTCGCCTCCGAGGGCACGAGCGCGCCGCGATTCGTCACCGACCGTCGCCTCGCCCGCGCCCGCCGGGACCTGCAGGACCCCGCACTCGCCGACGTCTCGGCGGCCGACCTCGGACGCCGCTGGGGCCTCGGCTCACCCGCCCACCTGTCCCGGGTCTACAAGGACCGGTTCGGCATCTCCCCGCGGGAGGACCGGCCGCGGTCCGGAGGGTACGCGCTGCCGCGGACCCTGACCGGACGGGGACCAGCGGGCTGACCCGCCGGCCCCCGTGCCGGCGCGGATGCCGACACCGGACGGCGCGGGCCACATGACGAGCGACTCAGAGCGTGGTCGGCCGGGTCGCGTCGGTGGGGTTCGTCGGGATCGTCACCGGGTCGAGCTTCTGCATGATCTCGTCGCGCTTGTCCTCCCAGTGCGGGGGCAGCATGAACTTGCTGCCCAGCTCCTCGGGCGACTCGTCACAGGTCCAGCCACCCTCGTCGTGGGTCACGGCCAGCTCGAACAGCGCACCACCCGGGGTACGCATGTAGTTGGACTTGAAGTAGGTCCGGTCCTTGAGGTCGGAGACGTCCGTGTAGCCGATCCCCTCGAGGTCGAACTTCACCTCGGCCTGGTTCTCCAGGTTGTCCATGTTCCAGGCGAAGTGGTGGAACGTACCCGACCCGTACCGCCAGGTCCCCGGCTCCTCGGTCCGGTTGACCACCAGCTCGACGTTGTTGCCGTGCTCGGGACTGCCGACGGCGAGCTGGAACCGGTCACCCTCCTCCTTCACGTCGCGGCTGTAGAAGGACTGGTCGAGGAACTCGACCATGTTCTCCGGGTTCTGCACGTGGATCCCCACGCCGTAGATGCCGTGGATCGCGTGCTCACCCCCGACACCGCCCTTGGTGTACCCGACCCGCGGGTCGTGCTCCACCTCGACGAGCTGGTAGTTGATGCCGCTCGGGTGGTTGAAGGCGAGGCGACGCGTACCCAGCGCCTCGAGGTCATGGGTCTCGATACCGAACGAGCCCAGCCGGTCGGTCCAGTAGTTGAGCGACCCCGCCGGCACCGCCAGCTGGTTCTCCCGCGCCTGGTTCGTCCCGCGCCGACCCTCCAGGCCGGCCTGCTTCCACGGGAACGTGGTGATGACCGCCGACGGGTCGCCCGCGGCGTTGGAGTAGTACAGGTGATAGATCGGCAGGCCACCGTCGAACAGGACCGTCTTCTTGATGAAACGCATCCCGAGGACCTTCACGTGGAAGTCCACGTCCTCCTGCGCGTCACCGACGGACAACGTCACGTGATGGGAACCATTGATGTGCGGCATGGGAAGCTCCTTCGCTCCTCGTCGGCCTGGGACGTACGGCGCCGGGGCGGGACCCGCGCCGCTCGACGTCGACGCTAGGTCGGGCTCTGCGCGCGCCGCTCGGCGCCCGGGCCACCGTGGCGGATCGGGTCAAGCCGACGGCGACGAACCCGGCGCCCGGCGCCGCGCATCACCCCGCGTCGGCGCTGCGCACGAGCTCCGCGAGCGACTCGACCTGGGAGTCGGCGACGACGTGCTCCTCGCCGTCGAGCACGTCCAGACGTACCTCGGCGCCGCGCTCCCGGAGTGCCTGCACGGTCTCCTCGGTGCGGAACAGCGGTGCCAGCTCGTCCGCCTCGGCGAGCGCCATCCGCACGGGCAGTCCCTCGAGCGAGGCGTTGCCGGTCGGCGCGGGCATCCCCCTCGGCCCCACGTACCCGCCCGCGAACAGTGCCGCACCCGCAAGACCGGCGGCCGCCTCCTGCAGGAGGAACGTCGACAGCAGGCACGATCCCTGCGAGAACCCCAGGACCACGACACGCTCCCGCGGCAGCCCCGCCCCGGACAGCGCGTCGAGCCCGCGTGACACGGTGGCCAGCGCGTCGTCGAGCCAGGGCTGGTTCTGCTCGATCGGTGCGACGAACCGCTCGGGGTACCACGAGCTGTCCGCCGCCTGCGGCAGGAGGGCCGCGACGGGTGGGAGCCCGCTCGGGAGGCGGTCGAGCACCGCCGTCATGTAGTCGGTGGTCTGTCCGCGGCCGTGGACCGCGAGGATGCCCACCCGGGCATCGGCGGGATCGGCGCCCCACCAGTGCGCACGGACGTCCCCCAGCTGGATCTCGGTCACCGTTGCTCCCGGGCTCGTTCGGTCAGGTCGATCGCCATCGTGCCAGGGCGGACGCGGCCGGCCGGACCGAACCGCGCTCACTCGTCGAGCAGAACCCCGCTCACTCGTGGGGCTGAGCAGCCCAGGCCAGGCAGAACCGCGCTCGCTCGTCGTCAGGGGGCGTCGGGCCGCGTGCGCTCCAGGGTCTCCGGCGCGGTCCGCCACGGCAGGAGTCCGACCAGCAGGATCACGCCGGCCACGCCGAACGCCCAGCCGTACCCGACCGAGTCCACGAGCACGCCAGAGACGATCGGGCCGAGGATCGTGCCGGTGTCCATCGCCATCTGGCTGCGCGCGACCACCGGGCCGCCGCTCCGTTCGCGTCCCACCACGTCGGCGAGCACCGCCTGCTGGGCCGGCTGGATGGCCGCCGCAGCCACACCGCCGAGCACGCACAGCACGAGGACCATCACCACGTGGAAGGAGAGTCCGAGCAGCAGGGCGGTGAGGGCGGAGAAGGCCAGCCCTCCCATGAGCAGCGGTCGGCGTCCGACGCGGTCGATCGCCCGCCCGCTCCACCTGAGGGTGACGAGCGTGCCGATCGCGTAGCTCGCCAGCGCAACCCCCGGGGACCAGTCGCCCGCACCGGCGACGGTGACCACGAACAGCGGGATGATCGCCATCCGCACGCCCATGTTCGCCCAGCCGTGCGTGAACCCGGAGACGAGCGACGCCCGGTAGGCCGGGTCCCGCATGGCCTCGGCCACCCGCATCGGCGGCTGGGTCGGCGGGGCGTCCACGCGCGCCTTCGCCGCCTCGCGCGCGGCCCGGGAGGGGCGGACGAACACGGCGACGAGGGCGGCGGCGACGAGCAGCCCGACCCCGTAGATGATGAACGGCGCCCGCAGGCCCAGCCCGGACAACGCGGCGCCCAGCACGGGGCCGAGGACGTTGCCCAGCAGGAAGCCCGAGCCGAACAGCGCCGAGGCCCGCCCCCGCTTCGCCACCGGCGCGAGCGCGATGACCAGGGAGGCCGCCGAGATGGTGAACATCGTCGAGCCGATGCCACCCAGCCCGCGGAAGGTGAGGAGCTGCCAGTAGTCGCCGGCGAACGCGCTCGCTCCGGTCGACAGCGCCACGACGACGAGCCCCGTCACGTAGACGACCCGTGGTCCGAGGCGACCCACGAGGCTCCCGCCGACGGGGGCGAACACCAGTCGCATGAAGGCGAACGCGGACACGACGACGGTCGCCGCCGTCACGCCCACGCCGAACGACCGCGCGTACGTCGGCAGCACGGGCGCGACCAGCCCGTAGCCCATCGCCACGATGAACGAGGCGACGACGAGGAACCAGATCTCCCGCGGCATCGGCTCGGAGTCGGGAGCCGGGACGGGGCCGGAGCCAGGTGGAGTCGTCATGTCCGGGCCATTGTCGCCCACGGGTGACCCCTTCCCCGCGCGCACCGTTGCCACCGGTGCGCACCCCGCGGCTACTGTCGGGACGTGGACGACGTCAACGGCTGGACCGCGATGCTCGCAGAGAATCCCGGCCACTCGCGCTGGTACATCGACCGGTTCCGGCGCATGGCGGACAACGAGGTGGACCTCGGCGGCGAGGCCCGCCTCGTCGACGCGATGGTCCCCCGCGGCGCACGGATCCTCGACGCCGGTGCCGGCACCGGCCGCGTGGGGGGCCGGCTGGCGGCGGCGGGCCACGTCGTCGTCGGCGTCGACCTCGACCCCGAGCTGGTCGAGGAGGCCCGCGCCGTCCACCCCGGTCCCCAGTGGCTCGTCGGCGACATCGCCGACCTCGATCGCGCGCTCGACGCCCGTACGGGCACAGACGAGCCGTTCGACGCCGTCGTCTGCGCCGGGAACGTCCTCACCTTCCTCTCCCACGCCGAGAGGCGCCCCACCCTGGCGGGCTTCGCCCGGCACCTCGCCGCCGACGGCCGCGTCGCCGTCGGCTTCGGGCCGGACCGCGGCTACCCGGTCGACGACTTCCTCGCCGACGCACGGTCCGCCGGCCTCACGCCCGACCTCCTGCTCGGGACGTGGGACCTGCGCGCGCTGCGACCGTCCTCCGACTTCCTCGTCGCGCTGCTCGGTCACGCCTGACGACGGCGGGGCCGGACCCCGGCGCCCGGCCGGTCGAGCGACGTCGCGGCAACCCCCCGACGACACCCGGGCGGCGGCTCGGTGAACACTTCGTGATCGTGAGCCAGGTCGCGGGGATCGCGCCGCCGGCCGCCCCAGGATGGGGCCGTGGCCATCCTCGTGGACCCCGGGACGTCGTTCACCACCCTCCCGCCGAGCGACCTCGCCGCACCCGTACCCGTGGCGACGTCGCCCGCACACCTGGGCGCCCCGCCCCTGCCGGGAGCCACGACGACCGGTCACCCCTCCGCGCCGTCCCCGGCCTGGTCGATGTTCGACATCGAGCCACTGCCCGCCCCGTACCCGCGCGTCGCGGTGCCGTACGGGCAGCGCACCGGCCCCTGGGCGATCGCGCACCGAGGCGGCCTGGCGAACGCCCCGGAGAACACGGTCGCCGCGTTCGCCCGGGCCACGGACGCCGGACTGACCTACCTCGAGACCGACGTGCGCGTGACCGCGGACGGGGTGCCCGTCGCCTTCCACGACGCCACGCTCGACCGCGTCACCGACCTCGTCGGACCCGTCGGGGCGCGCACGTGGGTCGAGCTGGCGACCGCCCGGGTCCTCGGCGCCGAGCCGATCACCCGCATCGACGACCTCCTCGCCCGCTTCCCGGACTCGCGCTTCATCGTCGACGTCAAGGAGGCGGCCGCCATCGGCCCGCTCGTCGACGCGGTCCGCCGCACCCGGGCGGCCGACCGGGTCTGCGTCGCGGGCGGGTTCGACGGCTGGCTCGCCGAGATCCGTGACCGCACGGGGGTCGCCTCGGCGCTCGGCTGGCGGGCCCTGCTCCGGCTCTACCTGTGCGCGATGTCCGGGGTGCGCCCGCCGCGGGAGATCGCTGCCGACGGCGACTTCGCGCACGCCGCCTGGCGCCTGGGCCGGCTCGCCCTCATGGCGAACCCACGGGTCGCCGACCGGCTGGTCGGCATGGCGCACGACCTCCGGCTCCGGGTGGTCGCCTGGACGGTGGACGCGCCGGACGACGTGCGTCGCCTGCTCGACCAGGGGGTCGACGGGATCATCGCCGACGACGCCGAGACCCTCGTGGGGAGCTTCGCCTCGGTCGGCCGGGCCCCCGCGG
The DNA here is from genome assembly GCF_055326445.1 of Georgenia sp. Z2081. Taxonomy (NCBI): domain Bacteria; kingdom Bacillati; phylum Actinomycetota; class Actinomycetes; order Allobogoriellales; family Allobogoriellaceae; genus Georgenia; species Georgenia sp. Z2081. Next base: position 364,319 of record NZ_JBUZNK010000001.1, on the reverse strand, counting down.
GGCCCTGACCGCACCGCGACCCGGCCCGCGCACCGCGGCCCAGGCCCCACAGCGCGACCAGGGCCGCGTACCGCGGCCGCCGTCCGGGTCCGGCCCCGCCTACGGTCCCTGCGGACCACCTGTGTGACCTGGCCCCTCCCGCCCGTGGACGGGCTGTGAGAACCTGACCTTCCCGACACGCGGAGGATGCCGTGGACACCTGGGACCGGGACCGGTTGTGGCAGGCGATCAAGACGGAGCGCACGCGCCTGGCCGAGGACCTCGAGGGACTCACCGACGAGCAGTGGCGCACCACCTCCCTGAGCAGCGCCTGGACCGTCGAGGAGACGCTCGCCCATCTCACCGCCGCCGGCAGCACGGGGAAGATCGCCTGGCTGCGGAGCATGGTCGGCTCGCGCTTCCGCACCGACGTCCACAACGCCCGGCTCCTCGCCCAGCACATGGGCGACTCCCCCGCCGAGACGCTGCGGCGCTTCCGCACGACGATCCCCAGCCGCATCGAGCCCACCCGCACCACGTGGGCCTGGCTCGGCGAGGTGGTGGTGCACGGCATGGACGTCCGCGTACCTCTCGGCATCTCCTCGGAACCGGACCACGACGCGGTCGAGCAGGTGGCGCTGAGCTATGCCGCCAAGGACTGGGCGGTCAACTCCAGCTCGGCGGTCGAGGATCTCGAGCTCGTCGCCACCGACGGCGTCTTCCGGTACGGGGAGGGGCCGAGGGTCTCCGGCCGCACCCTCGAGCTCGTCATGGCGATGGCCGGCCGACCCGAGTTCCTCGACCGGCTCGAGGGCCCCGGCGTTCAGACCCTCCGGACGCGGTTCACTCGCGCGGCCTGACGCGCCTCACCAGCGCGCCGACGACTCGGGGTCGCCGATCCGGACGATCCCCGCCGAGAGCACCGCGACCTCGCGCACGTCGGACAGGTCGGGAGCGTCCTCGTCGGCGGTCCGGCCCGGCTCCCCGCGGACGAGGGCCCGCGCCCGCACGCCGCCGTCCACGTCGAGCACGACGTCGACCCAGGTCCTGCCCCGCACGTGCCGCACCCCCGTGGCACGGGCCGGCAGCACGGCCGCGACGTCGTCGGACGGGCCGCCCGGCCCGTTCCCGACCGGACGCACGACGAGAGCCCCGGGCGCCAGCGCGACCTCGCCCCGGCCGGGGCCGTCCACGACGCGGTGCGCGCCGTCCCCGCCGTCCGCGCCGCGGCCGAGCGCGGACGCCGGCAGCACCGGCCCGTGTCCCAGCAGCTCGGCGACCTCCCGGTCGGCGGGGGCCGACCACAGCTGCCGCGGGGTCGCCACCTGGCGCAGCCGACCGGCTGACAGCACCGCGATCCGGTCGGCGACGGTGGCCGCCTCGTCCAGGTCGTGCGTGACGTGCAGCGCGGTGGCGCCGGCCGCGCGCAGGATCGCCGAGAGGTCGACGGCGAGCCGTTCCCGCAGCGCGCGGTCGAGTGCCGAGAGCGGCTCGTCGAGCAGGACCGCCCGCGGTCGCGGGGCGAGGGCGCGGGCGAGCGCCACGCGCTGCGCCTGCCCGCCCGACAGCGTGGTCACGGCGCGGCCGGCCAGGTCCGCGAGGCCGACGAGCTCGAGCAGCTCGGCCACCCGCTGCTCGCGCTCGGCCCGGGTGGGCCGCTCGGCCCGGGCGAAGGAGCGCAGCCCGTACGCGACGTTCCCCGCGACGTCGAGGTGGTCGAACAGCTGCCCGTCCTGGAAGAGCAGCCCCACCCCGCGCCGGTGCACGGGCACCCCGGCGAGGTCGGCACCGTCGAGACGCACCGCCCCGGACGCGAGGGGCTCGAGCCCGGCGACGGCACGCAGCAGCGAGGACTTGCCCGACCCGGAGGCGCCGACGACCGCGAGGACCTCACCCGGCGCGAGGCTGAGCGACACCGCGTCGACGGCTCGGTGCCCGTCCGGGTAGACGACCGAGACCCCGTCGACGACGAGGCCACCGGCGGCGTCCGCCGTGACCGTCGCGTGCCTGTCGTTCACCATCCCGCATCCCCTTCCGCACGTGCGCGCTCGGCGAGCGCCATGACCGTGGCCGTGAGCGCGGCCAGCAGCACGGCGGCCGCCATCGCCGTGCCCTGGCTGTCGATGCCGGGCCGCCCGAGCAGGCGCACGACCGCCACCGGCAGTGTCGGGTCGGTGGAGCGCGCGAGGAAGCTCGTCGCCCCGAACTCTCCCATCGACACCGCGAACGCGAAGCCGGTCGCCACCCCGCCGGCGCGCAGGAGCGCAGGACCGTCGACGGTGAGCAGCACCCGCCGCGGGGACGCCCCGAGCGTCGCGGCGACCTCCCGCTGCCGGGCGGGAACCGACCTGAGCACCGGCACCACGGTGCGGACCACGAGCGGCACCGCCACGACGGCCTGTGCGATCGGGACGGCGAGCGGCGAGCCACGCAGGTCGACCGGCAACCACCCCGACAGGAGCACGAGACCGAAGCCCACCGTCACCGCGGACACGCCGATCGGCAGCATCACGAGGGTGTCGAGCAGGGCGCGGCCACGACCGGCTCCGGCGGGCCTACGCCCTGCGCCCCGGCCCCGGTCCGCACCACCGGCCCGCGCCGCGGCCGCCCCATGCGCGCCCGGCCCGGCCCCGCCGCGCGCCACGAGCTCCCCCGCACCAGGCCGGCCGGCGATGACGACGGCGGCGAGCAGGCCCACCACGAGCGCGAGAAGGGTCGCGTCGACGGCCGACCGCAGGGAGAGCTCCGCGGCGTCGAGCACGGAGCGCGGGAGCGCCCCGCCGCCGTCGCCCGCGAGCGCGCGGTAGTGGTCGAGCGTCCACGAGCCGTCGGCCGCGCGCAGCGAGCGCTCGACGAGGCCGAGCATCGGCGCGATCAGCAGACCGGCGACGACGGCGGCCGTCAGCGCGGCGGCGCCCAGGGTGCCGGGCGAGCGGAGGTCGAGCGGCGGGGTCGCGACGGGACGCACCCGGCCGGCCGGGCGCCGGGACCGCGCGACGAGCAGGGTGGCCGCCACGACGACGGCGATCTGCACGATCGAGAGCACCGCGGCCCCGCGCAGGTCGAGGTTGCGGGTGCCCAGCCGCCAGATCTCGGTCTCGAGGGTCGACCAGCCGAGCGGGCCGAGGCTGCGGACGATCCCGTAGGAGGTCGCGCAGAACAGGGCGACGAGCGCACCGGCGGAGGTGATCGCCGGGGTCAGGGCGGGCAGCGTGACCGTGCGCAGCGCCCGCCACGGGGAGGCGCCGAGCGTGCGCGCCGCCTGCTCCGGCCGCGGGTCCAGCGCGGCCCACGCCGGCCCGACCACCCGGACGACGACCGAGTAGTTGAAGAACACGAGCGCCGCGAGCAGCGCCCACGGGGACCGGTCGAGCCCGAGGAACCCCAGGACGCCCGACGGGGCGAGGACCGCCCGGAACGCGACGCCGACGACCACGGTGGGCAGCACGAACGGCACCGCGACGACCGCGCGCAGGATCCGGCGACCGGGGAACGACGTCCGGTACAGGACGTACGCGCCCGGGACCCCGAGCGCGAGCGCGCAGACGGTCGCGGCGAGCGCCTGCGCGAGGGTGCGCCAGAGCGCGTCGAGCGTGGACCTGCGCGCGAGGATCTCCAGCACGGGGTCGCCGGCGGGGATCCCGGGGATCCGCTCCCCCGGCAGCAGCCCGTGGACCACCAGCGCCGCGACGGGCGCGACGAAGAAGATCGCGAGGAACGCGACCGGCACCCCGACCGCGAGAGCGCGCGCGAGGCGGCGGGCCGTCAACCGCCGACCACCTCGTCCCAGGTGCGCAGCCACTCCTCGCGGTTCGCGTCGATCTCGCCGGCCGGCATCTCGATCGGCTCCTCGGCGGGCGGTGCGAACTCGGACCACGCCTCGGGCAGCGGGGCCTCGTCGTCGACGGGGTACATGTACATCGACTCGGGCATGGCGGCCTGGACGTCCGCGGACAGCAACCAGTCGATCACCGCGCGCGCACCCTCGGGGTTGCTCGCGTCCGCCACGACGCCCGCGTACTCCACCTGCCGGACGCAGGTGTCGAGCAGCGCCGCCGTGGTCGAGCCCGTGCCGTCCTCGGTGGGGGTCGCGGCCGGGGAGGAGGAGTAGGACAGGACGATCGGGCGGTCCCCGCCGGAGAACGTGAAGTCGACGTAGTAGGCGTCCGACCAGGAGTCGACGACCCGCAGGCCGTTGTCGAGAAGGCTCTGCCAGTAGTCGGCGAACCCCTCCTCGCCGCTCTCCGCGACGGTGGCCACGAGGAGCGAGAGACCCGGCGAGGAGACGTTCGGGTCGGTGACGACCGTGAGGTCCGCGTAGTCGGGCTCGGTCAGGTCCGCGAGCGTCTGCGGCGGCGTGAGCCCCTCCCGCTCGAACCACGCGGTGTCGACGTTGAGGCACACGTCGCCGAAGTCGACGGGAGTGAGCTGGTCCCCTCCGTCGACGAGCAGGTCCTCCGCGGAGGCGGGCAGGTCCGGCGAGGTGTAGGGCTCGAGCACGCCCCCGTCGATCGCACGGCTCGCGTAGGCGTTGTCGATGCCGTACACGACGTCGGCGGACGGGCTGCCCGCGGTGAGGAGGAGCTCGTTGACGACGCTGCCCGCGTCCCCGGGCGCCGTGACGACGAGCGTGTACCCGCTCTCCGCCTCGAACTGCTCGATCAGCTCGTCGGGGAGGTTGAACGAGTCGTGCGTGACGAGAGCGACCTCGCCGCCCGCGCCTGCCGGCGCCTCGCCGGACCCGCCGGACGCGCCCTCGGACGCCTGCTCCGCCGTCTCCGCGTCGCCCGCGCCCTCGGAGTCGTCCGTGTCCTCGTCCCCGCCGCCCAGCGAGCAGCCGGCGAGGGTGAGGGCGAGGGCCGTGCCGAGCCCGAGAGCCCGCGCGCCCCGGCGGTGGGGGCCCGGGTGGTCCGTGCCGGCGCCCGGGCGGCGGAAGCCGGTGCCCGGGCCGGTGATGGTGCTGCGCATGTCGTACCTCCTGCGTGGGTGCGCAGGGTTCGTCGCCGCGGCGGGTACCGCGACGACGGAGAGATGTCCCGACTACCTCCGCCGGTGCTAACCGGATCAGGTTCGAGGGTCTGCGGCGTACCGCACTCTCAGCGCCGTGGTCGGCGCTCCCCTGTCGTTCACCGGCATGCTACCGCGCCGCCCGGACACGACGCGGCCCGCACCACGTGCGTGGTGCGGGCCTGCGGCGGGGCCGGGCGACGTCGGACGGCCGCCGGTCGCGCCCCGGCGCCATGCGCGCGAAGGGTCGTCAGTCGTCGAAGACGTCGTCCGAGACCTTCTGCAGCTCGGCGGGCTTGTACCACTTGGCGGCCTGGCGCATGGCCAGCTGGCGGACCAGGCCGACGACGGCCCCCGAGACGGCCGTGAACACCACGATCTCGACCAGGGAGACCGAGTCGTCGCCGTCGACGACCTCCGGCGGCTCGTGGCCCGTGACCGCGACCCAGCCCTTCGAGAGGATCTTGTTCGCCGCGATGCCGGCGACCACGCCGGCGCCCGTGCTCACGATCTTCCAACCGATGTCCATCTGTGCCCTCCGTGGTCAGGGCGTGACGCCCTGGTCGTGGTCTCCCGGGCTGCCCGGCCTTCCCGCGCAGTCCGTCGGGACGATCATGCCCCAGTGTGCTTGTGGTTCGCGTCCCCGCCCGAGGCCTCGATGTCCTCGGCCAGCTCGTCGACCACGAGCGCGGACCTGTCCACCCGACCGGTGCGGTAGCCGCCGCGCCCGGCCATGTGGGCGCTGATGGGCGCCGTGAGGAGCTGGAACGCGACGACGAGGACAAGCGTCCACCCGATCCGCGGGTCGCGCACCTCGAGAGCGACCCCCGCCATGAGCAGGGCGAGACCCAGCACCTGCGGCTTGGCCGCGGCGTGCATCCGGCTGAACAGGTCGGGGAAGCGCACGAGCGCGACCGCGGCGACGAGCACCAGCAGCGAGCCCGCGACCAGCAGGATCGCGGCGAGCACCGTCACGACGTCGGACCAGCTCATGACCGTCCCTCCCCGGTGCCGTCGTCCTCCGGGCCCGAGGTGTCCTCGCCCGTCACGCGCGGCGAGTCGGGACCGTGGACGGGCGCGTCGTCGTCGTCGAGCTCGCGCTCGCGCGCGATGACCTGGGCGAGCTCCTCCTTGGTGAGGATGCGGGCCTCGTCGGACTTCTCGACCGCGGTGAACCGCGCGATCGTCACCGTGGTGAGGAACCCGACGAGCGTGATGACCACGAGCATCGGCACGTACGCGGCGCTCCCGGTCCACGCGATGAGCAGCCCCACGAGCGCGACGACGGACGCGGTGACGACGTCCGTGGAGACCGCGCGGTCGAGCGTGGACGGCCCGCGCTCCAGGCGCACGAGCGCGGTGAAGACGGCGAGCACCACCACGGCGAGGCAGGCGTAGACGACGATCTCCATCACGCACCGCCCCCCGTCGTCGGGGACGGACCGACCTGGCCGGCCGCCGACTGGCCGTCCTCCGGCGGGGCCTCGGCCGCCGGGCCCTCGACGGACGGCGACGGCAGCCGCCCGGCGCGCCGGGACCAGCCCGGGCGGAAGCCGGCGTCGACGAGCTGGTCGTCGGTGGCGAAGGCCCGCAGGAGACGTTCCTCCTGGTCGAGGACGTCGGAGTGCGCACGCTCGAGACCGCCCGCGATGTCGACGTCGAGGATGTGCATGTAGAGCATCCCGGACAGGCGCATGGCCTCGACGACGAGCGAGCCGGGCACCAGCGAGCACATCCCGCCGGTGCCGGTGAGGATGAGGTCGGAGTGGGAGCGCAGCTGGACGCGGATGACGGCGCCGCGCGGGGGCCGGCCCCGCACCGTGAGCACGACGATCTGCCAGGAGGCACGCAGCACCTCCCACACGAACACCGCCACGAGCACGACGACGGCGAGCGGGCGCACGGTGGTCCGGCCCGTCGCGCGCGGCATGGGCATGAGGATCGTGACGAAGAGACCCAGCGCGAGGCCGGCCACGACGTTGCCGACGGACAGGTCGCCCCAGAGCAGCACCCAGACGACGGTCAGCCAGACGACGAGCTTCCACGACGTCGGGGCGAGGCGGGGCGGCGCACCGCGGGCGCCGCGACGGCGGCGGCCCCAGCGTGCGCGCGTGCCGGGCCGGCCCTCCCGGGCCGCGCGCCCGGCGGTGCGCGGGTCCGCGGGCGTCACCGCTCCGGCGCGGGAGTGTCCGAGGTCGTCGGTCACGGCACACCCTCCTCTCCGACGGGCTGGTCCTCGCTGGGCGTCTCGACCGGCATCTCCTCCGAGCGCTCGCCCCGCTCGGCGATCTCGTCGGAGATGCCGTCGCCCCGCTCGCCGCCGGGCAGCACGGCGGTGATGTAGGGCGTGCGCAGCATGAGGTCGCGGGCCGCGGTGTCCGCGTAGTCGACGATCGGGCCGGCGGCCACGGTCATGCCGAGCGACATGGCGATGACCGCGCCGGCCGACAGCGTCATCGTCGCGGGCGTGGACTGGCCCTCGAGCTCCTCCGGCGCCTCCTGCCAGAACGCCATGTTCCAGGCCTTGACGACGGCGTAGAGGGTGAGCAGCGAGGTGACCAGGCCGGCTCCGACGAGCGTCCACGACATCCACGACCCCTCGGTCGCAGCGGCCTGCATGAGCCCGACCTTCCCGAGGAACCCGCTGAACGGTGGGATCCCGGCGAGGTTGAGCGCGGGCACGAGGTACAGCACGGCCAGGAGCGGGGCGAGCCGGGCGAGGGACCCGAGCCGCACGAGCGACGTCGTGCCGCCGCGACGCTCGATGAGTCCCGCCACGAGGAACAGCCCGGTCTGCACGGTGATGTGGTGGGCGACGTAGAAGATGGCCGCCGAGAGCCCGTCGGTCGTCGCGGTGCCGATGCCCCAGATCATGTAGCCGACGTGGCTGATGAGGGTGAACGAGAGCAGTCGTTTGAGGTCGGCCTGCGCCACGGCGCCGAGGATGCCGACGATCATGGCCGCGGCCGCGACGACCAGGAGGACGGTGCTCATCCGGCTGTCGCCGAACAGGGTGACCTGGGAGCGGATGATCGCGTAGACGCCGACCTTGGTGAGCAGGCCCGCGAAGACGGCGGTCACCGGCGCGGGCGCCGTCGGGTAGGAGTCGGGCAGCCACGCGGACAGCGGGAACAGCGCCGCCTTGATGCCGAACGCGATGAGGAGGACGGCCTCGAGGACGACCGTCACGCTGGGATCGATCTCCGGCAGCCGCTGCGCGAGCTGGGCCATGTTGACGGTGCCCGCCGCCGCGTACACGTAGGCGATCCCGGCGAGGAAGATGAACGACGAGATGAAGGAGACGATGATGTAGACGGTGCCCGAGCGGATCCGGTCGCGCGTGCCGCCCAGCGTGATGAGGACGAAGCTCGCGACGAGCAGCATCTCGAACCCGACGTACAGGTTGAACAGGTCGCCCGCGAGGAAGGCGTTCGACACGCCCGCCGACAGGACGAGGAACGTCGGGTGGTAGATCGTCACCGGGGCGCCCTCGTCGCCGTCCGCGACGTTCTGGGCGAACGAGTACACGAGCACGGCGAGCGTGACCGCCACGGAGACCACGAGGAGCAGGGCCGACAGCCGGTCGGCCACCAGGACGATCCCGACCGGGGCCGACCAGCCGCCGATGTTGAGCACGATCGGGCCGGAGTCCACGGCCACGAGCAGCACGATGGCGACGGCGAGGACCGCGGCGAGCACGACCACCGAGATGATGCCCTGCGCGCGGCGGAACCTGGCGAGCACGAGCGAGGTGCCCGCGCCGAGGAGCGGGAGCAGGACGGGGACGGCGAGCAGCCAGCTCATGAGCGCCCCCCCTCGTCGTCGTGGTCCGCCGTGCGGTTGCGGCGGTCCTCGTCCGGGTGGCCGACCTGCTCGGTCGCGGTGGCCGAGTGCGGGACGCCCCGGGTGCCCACGCGCGTGGACCGGTGTCCCGGCGGCGGCGGGGCCTTGCTCGACCGTCGGTCGTCACCGGTGTCGGTCTCGTCGAACGTGGTGGCGGCCTCCTGCTCGAGGGTCGAGCCGGAGTCGTCGGTCGAGCGGGCATCGAGCTCGTCGCGGGCGGCGCGTCGGGCGATACGGCGGTCCTCCAGGTCGTCCTGCACCTCGTCGTGGCCGTTGAGCTGCCACGAGCGGTAGGCCAGCGCCAGGAGGAACGCGGTGATGCCGAGACTGATGACGATCGCGGTGAGGATCATCGCCTGCGGCAGCGGGTCGGACATGTCCTCGGGCTCGCTCGACCCGATGAGTGGCGGCTCGCCGGCCCGGCCGCCGGCCACGAGGATGAGCACGTTGATGCCGTGCGTGATGAGGCCCGCGCCGATGACGACGCGCGTGAGGGACCGCTCGAGCACGAGGTAGACGCCGGCGCCGACGAGGACGGCGACCACGAGGAGGAGGGCGAGGGAGGGGCTGACGTCGATCACGGGCTCCCCCGTCCCGGCGCTCCGTCGGGTCCGGTGCGCCGCGTCGGGGCTGCGGCGCCCTGCAGGTGGTCGGCCACGTCGTCCCGACGGTCGACGCCGACCACGCGGTCGTCCGACGCGCGGGCCGGGTCGTCGTGGGACAGGTCCGGGGCCTGCTCGCCCTCGAGCTCGCCGTGCCGGTCGACCTCGGCGCCGAGCGAGCGCAGGATGTCGAGCACGAGCCCGATGACGACGAGGTAGACGCCCACGTCGAAGATCAGGGTCGTGACGAGGTGGACGTCGCCGAACGGCCACAGGGTGAAGTCGAAGACCGCGCTCTGCAGGACCGTGCCGCCGAACAGCATGGGGGCGGTGGCCGCGAGGGTCATGGTCACCAGGCCGGCACCGAGCAGGTGGCCCGGGTGGAGCGGCACCGCCTCGGCGAGCTCGAACCGCCCGCCCGCGAGGTAGCGGACGATGAGCGCGATGCCTGCCGCGATGCCGCCGGCGAACCCGCCGCCCGGCGCGTTGTGCCCGGAGAAGAGGAGGAACAGCGAGTAGATGATGAGCGTGTGGAAGATCAGCCGCGCACCGATCTCGAACATCACCGAGCGGCGCACCGGGGCGAGCGTCGCGCTCGCGGCGAGCCAGCGCTGACCCCGCTGGGGGTCGCGCAGCGACGCGTTCGACGCGAGGCGCTTGCGCTGGCGGTCCTTGCGGACGGCTGCGGCCGGGTCCGGGAACTCCGCCCACACGCCCGGCGAACCCTTCTTCGGCTCGATGCGGCGCTCGACCCGCCCGAACCGGCCGCGCACGAACAGCAGCGAGGCGATGCCGGTGGCGGCCGCGACGATCACCGAGACCTCGCCGTACGTGTCCCAGGCACGGGCGTCCACGAGCGTGACGTTGACGATGTTGCGGCCGTAGCCGTACTCGTAGACCTCCGTGGGGAAGTCGACGGTGACGGGCGGGTGGATCCGGCCCCCGGTCATGAACAGCGCACCGACGGCGACGGTGGCGCCCACCGCGGTGCCGATGGCCAGGCGCGTCCACCTCGACGCGGCGAGCGGCCGGTTGGAGAAGTACGCGGGCAGGCGGCGGAGCACGAGGATGAGCACGACGAGAGTGACGGTCTCGACCACGGTCTGCGTGAGCGCGAGGTCCGGTGCCCCGTGGAGCACGAACAGCAGGGCGACCCCGTACCCGGCGACGCCGAGCAGGAGGACGGCCTTGAGCCGGCGTCGCGCACGCGCGGCGAGCACCGCGGACACGCACACGAGCAGGGCGACCGCCGCCTGGAGCGCGGAGTCCGCGACGCGGACGTCGGCCGGGGCGCCGCCGGGGACGAGCACGAGCGCGGAGAGCGCGCCGGCGGCGACAACGACGAAGATCGTCGAGAGGTAGGCGGGCAGCGATCCCCGCTGGGTCAGCGCGGTGACGTCCGCCGCGAAGTGGTCGAGCGCGACGAGCGAGCGCCGGTAGACGCCCTCGGCGCCGGCATGGTTGGGCAGGAGGTCCTGCGCGCGCTCGACCTGGCGGCGCAGCGTGAAGAGCGCGATGCCGGCCACGACCACGGCGACCGTGAGCAGGAACGCGGGAGTGACACCGGCCCACAGGACCAGATGCCCGGGCTCGCCCGGGTGCAGGTCCGCGTGCGGGGCGAGGAGCCGCTCGAGCCGTGCGGGGACGAGGCCGGCGACCAACGAGGCCGCGGCCAGGACGATCGGCGGCGCCATGATGAGCATCGACCGGTGCGGGACCTCGGTGCGCTCGACACCCTTCTTGGTCCCGAACGCCCCCCACCACAGGCGCAACCCGTAGGCGAGCGTGAGGACCGAACCGACGACGACGCCGACCAGGGTGACGACGTCGACCCACCCGGACCCGTGCACGAGTGCCTCGAGGGCGGCCTCCTTGCCCAGGTACCCGAGCGTGGGCGGCAGCCCCGCCATCGACGCCGTGGCGATCGCCATGACGACGGCAAGGACCGGCATCCGCCTGCCCAGCCCGGAGAGCGTGCGCAGGTCGCGGGAGCCGACCGTCCAGTCGATGATGCCCACCGAGAGGAACAGGCAGGACTTGAACAGGGCGTGGGCGAGCAGGAGGGTGAGGCCCGCGAGCGCGACGGCGCGCTGCCCGTGGCCGACGAGGGCGATGAGGAAGCCGAGCTGGGAGACCGTGCCGAAGGCGAGCACGAGCTTGAGGTCGTGCTGGCGCAACGCCCGGTACCCGCCGATCAGCAGGGTGCCGAGCCCGAAGCCGAGGACCATGATCTGCCAGGACGTCTCCCAGGCGAGTCCCGGTGCGAGGCGGGCGACGAGGTAGACGCCGGCCTTGACCATCGCCGCGGCGTGCAGGTACGCGGAGACCGGCGTCGGGGCGGCCATCGCGGCGGGCAGCCAGAAGTGGAACGGCACGAGCGCCGACTTGCTCAGGGCGCCCACGAGCACGAGGACGATCGCCGAGGTGAGGAGCGGGCCCTCGGCCAGGCGGCCCGCGGCGCCGGACTCGACCAGCCCGGACAGGCGGTACGAGCCGCCGTCCATCTCACCGAGGGCGATGAAGCCGGCGAGCATCGCGAGGCCGCCGAGCGTCGTGACGAGGATGGCCTGCACGGCCGAGCGTCGGGCGGACTGGCGGTCGAACGAGTGGCCGATGAGCAGGAACGAGAAGACCGTCGTCAGCTCCCAGAACACGTACAGCAGCAGCGTGCTGTCGGTCGTGACGAGGCCCAGCATGGCGCCGGCGAAGGCGACGAACACGCCGGCGAACCGGGGCAGCCCCGCGGCGGTCTTCGAGAAGTAGGCCGCGCAGAACGCGAGCACCAGGGCCCCGACACCGCCCACGACGATCGTCATGAGCCAGGCGAGGGCGTCCAGCCGGAAGTCGAGGTGCAGGTCGAACCCGGGGACCCAGCTGACGAACTGCGTGGGGGCGTCTCCGTCGAACACCTCGCGGGTGTGCCACAGGGCCCACACGGCGGCCGACGCCGGGGCGAGCGCGAGGAGCAGGAAGATGCGACGACCGAACCGCGAGACGAGAGGTGGAGCTGCGACGGCCACGACGGCGTGGAGAGTCAGCAGCTCGATCACGGGCTGTCTCCCATCCGGTCGCGGTCCGTCGTCCTCCCCGGCCTGTCGGGCGCACGACCGCACCAGGACGCGGGCGACGGCACTGGCCGGAGCTACCGGCCGACGGGGGTTGGTGCCAGTGTAAGCGGGCGAGGCGGTCCGCACGCCCGCCGTCCGGGTGGTAATGCTCTCGCCGGGGCCGGCATCGGCCCGGGACGGGGATGCGGGGCGACGCAGGAATCGGGGCCGGGGACGCGGGTGCGGGGCGACGGCGGCTAGGTTGACCGGGTGCAGCGCGGCGACCTCGACCGGACCCGACGCCGGACGCTCGCCACGCTCTCCCTGGCCCAGGTGCTCGGCAACCTCGGCGCGGGCGCCGCTCCGAGCATCGGCATCCTCCTCGCGAGCGCCGTCGTCCACTCCGAGACGTGGGCGGGCGTCGCCCGGTCCGCGACGACGATCGGCGCCGCCCTCGCCGCCGTCCCCCTGGGCACGCTCGCGCTGCGGTGGGGACGCCGGGGCGCGCTCGCCTCCGCCTACGGCGCCGCCGCGATCGGCGCCGGCCTGCTCGTGGTCGCCGCCGTCGCCTCGAGCACGGCGCTGCTGGTGCTCGGGATGATGCTCGTGGGGTGCGGCACCGCCGCGAACTTCCAGGTGCGCTTCGCCGCCGCCGACCTCGCCGACGCCGACCACCGCGGGCGCTCGATCGCGCTCGTCGTGTGGGTGGGGACGCTCGGCTCCGTGCTGGGGCCGAACCTCGGCCTGCCCGGCGAGGTGCTCGAGGAGCGCTGGGGACTGCCGGAGTACACAGGTGCGTTCGTCATCGGCGGCGCGCTCGTCGCGCTCGCCGGGGTCGCGCTCCTCGCCCTGCTCCGGCCCGACCCTCTCCTGCTCTCGATCCGGCTGCGCGCCGCCCGGGTCGACCGGAGCACGCGGGCGGCGCCTGCTCGCCCGGCCTTCCCGGGTGGGACGCTGCCGGAGGCGGCTTCCCCGGAAGGGACGCGGACGCAGGCTGCTCCCCCCACCTCCCCGGAGGGGACGACCGCCGAGCTGCCCGCGGAGCCTGCCCCGCCCGCGCGCCGGACGACGGTGCGGGCCGCGCTACGTCTCGTCGCCACCGTCCCGCGGGCCCGGTTCGCGCTGACGGCCCAGGTCCTCGCGCACCTCGTCATGGTCGCGATCATGACGATGACCCCCATCCACCTCGACCACCACGGGGCGGACGTCGGCGTCGTCGGGCTCGTCATCTCGGTGCACGTGCTCGGGATGTTCGGGCTCGCCCCGCTCGTCGGCCGAGCGTCGGACCGGCTCGGCCCGGTGCCGGTCATCGTCGCGGGCCAGCTCGTGCTCGGGGTCGGCGCGGTGATCGGCGCGGTGGCCGGGCCCTCCCGGCCGGTGGTCGGCGTCGCGCTGTTCCTCGTCGGCGTGGGCTGGTCGGTGGTGACCGTGCCCGCTGCGGCGATGCTCACCGGGGCGGTCTCCGCCGGTCAGCGACCCGTCGTCCAGGGAGCCGGCGACATGGCGATGAACGCCGTCGCCGCGGTCGGGGCCATCCTGTCCGGCCCGGTCGTGGCGCTCGCCGGCTTCCACACGCTGTGCCTGGCGACGCTCCCGTTCCTCGCGATCGTGCTCGTGCAGGCCGCCAGGCTGCGGCGGGCCTAGGCCGCGTAGTAGTCGTTCCCGCGCGAGAACTCGACGAAGGTCACGGCCGTGTCCCCCACGGTCCAGGCGTCGTGCCCGGGCGGAAGCAGCATGACGTCGCCCGCCGCGTAGTCCACCTCGGTCCCGTCGGCGTCGAGGACCCGGAGCACGCCTGCCGTCACGTAGGCGACGTGCGGGAGCTCGCACAGCTCGGTGCCCGCGTCGGGCTTCAGGTCCTCGGACCACCTCGCGCCGACATCGAACGTCACCTCGGTGACGGAGACGCCGTCGAGCTCGGCCGTGCGCTTCGAGATCCGGCCGTGCACGTCGGGGGAGACGTCGGCGAGCGTGGCCTTCTGCAGGAGTGGGCTGTACGTGCTCATGGGGATCCTCTTCCTCCACCGGTGTGCAACGGATATCGGTCCGTAGGATAGGAGGGGCCGAGCCGTGGCGACCGACCCCCCGCGGCCGCGTCTCAGTCGCCGGACTCGGCGCCGTCGGTCGAGCGGACGAAACCGTCGTCGTCGACCACGTGGCCACCGATGAGCCGGACGAGGTCCGCCGCGACACCGTCCACGACGCGGCGGCCCTCGCGCCTCGAGCGCCGTCCGGCGCGCGTCGGGTGGGTGCCGAGGACCTCGTACGGGCGCCCGGGGCGGAACCGCACCTCGTAGGTGAGGACCGGCCGGGAGCCGGGCACGGCGTCGGGGGTGGCGTCGTCGGAGTGCTCGGCGAGCGATCCACGGCCCGCCCCGCCCTGGCCCAGGACCGGCGGCTCGAGCGGCGGCACCGGGAGGGCGCCGTCGCCTCCTGTGGTCGCCCGAGGGCGGATCGCCGGGAGCTCGACGACGGGAGCCACCGTCGTCACCTCGATCGTCACCATGTCCCGCGCCCACTCCGGCCCGTCGCCCACCATCCGTCCGCCGACGGACGAGGAGCCGCCGCCCCAGATGTCGTCGGAGAGGATGACGACGTCGTCGAGGAACCGGTCGAGGAGGACCGCCAGCTCGGTGGCGCCGAGCTCGACCTCGCTGCGCACGAGACGGTCGACCACCGAGGCCGGGTCGGGGACCACGACGGCGCCGGTGCCGGTGACGCGGACCGCACCGCCGAGGCGCCGCGCGAGCGCCTGGACGTTCTCCAGAGCGCGCAGCTCGTCGCCCTGCGGGGTGCCGTCGGGGAACGCGTCCTCGAGCGGCGCGAGGCCCCTGAGCTCGGGCGGGGCGGGCTCGCCGCGGTCGGGCCGCACGCGCAGCACGAACGCGCAGGCCCCGGGCAGGTCGAGGTCGGCGGCCAGCTCCGGGGTCACCTCCCACGGGCCCGTGAGTACCGCGCCCGGGCCGAGGATGATCTCGTCGTCCCGGCGGGTGCGCAGGTCGGGGAGCCGCTCGACGAGCACGCCCGCGAGCGCGCTCGCACTGGTGTGCCGCTCGAGCACGAGCAGATGGTGGTTCGTCGCGACGGAGCGGTCGAGCCGACGGGTGCGCGGCCCGGAGGGGGCGGTCGACGTCGGCCCGCCGGGCACCTGTCCGGAGGCGTCCACCGCGCCCCCCGCGGCGTCCGAGGTCTCCGCCGGCCCCTCGGCCCGACGGTCGCGGCGCCGGCGACGCGGCGGCGCGGTGACGTCTCCGGGACCGCCTGGCGCCGGGGTCCCGTCCGCCTCGCGCGCACGCTCGAGCTCGCGTTCCGCCTCGCGGCGGGCCCGGCGGGTGGTCATGACACGTCGACGCGGTTGAACCGCAGGTGGGACCGGGACGCCGTCGGCCCGCGCTGACCCTGGTAGCGCGATCCGTCCGCGCCCTGCCCGTACGGCCGCTCGGCGGCGGACGTGAGGCGGAAGAAGCACAGCTGGCCGATCTTCATGCCCGGCCAGAGCCGGATCGGCATCGTCGCCGTGTTGGACAGCTCGAGCGTCACGTGCCCGGTGAAGCCGGGGTCGATGAACCCCGCCGTGGAGTGGGTGAGCAGGCCGAGCCGCCCGAGCGAGGACTTCCCCTCGAGACGGGCGGCGACGTCGTCGGGGAGGGTGACCTGCTCGAAGGTCGCGCCGAGGACGAACTCGCCGGGGTGCAGCACGAGGGGCTCGTCGGGGCCGACCTCGACGAGCCGCGTGAGGTCGGGCTGGTCGGCGGACGGGTCGATGACGTCGTAGCGGTGGTTGTCGAAGAGGCGGAACCGTCGGTCGAGCCGGACGTCGATGCTCGCGGGCTGCACGGCGGCCGGGTCGAACGGCTCGAGGCCCACGCGCCCTGCGTCGATCTGCGCGCGGATGTCGCGGTCGGAGAGCAGCACGGATCGATTGTGCCATCGCGGGGCGGCGGCGTCCGTCCCCGACCGAGGGCCCGCGCACGGGCCGGCGGGCCGGATGCCGGACGTCGGACGCCGACCCGGACCGCTAGGCCGCGGCGGCGGTCCCGCGGCCCACGACGCGACGCCACTGCTGCTGCGCGGGGCGCGAGCCCCGGTCGCGGACCATGACGCCCCGGCGGGCGAGCTGGCGGCGGAGAAGCTCGGCGTCGCCGTGCTGACCGTCCTGGACGGCGGCGGCCCGGGCGGCGAGCAGGCGGGCCGTCGCGTCGTCGAGCGCGTCGCCCTCGGTCCAGGTGCGGAAGTCGTCCTCGTGGGGGTCGTCGTCCTGCGGCTCGGGGTAGCCGTGCTCCACCAGCGCCCGGCGCAGCGGCTCCTCCGACAGCCGGAGCGGGAGCCGGGCGAGCTCGACCCCGCCGCGGCCGAGGACCACGAGGTCCTCGCCGAGGACGATCGTCCCGACGAGCGCGCGCGGCACGCAGACGCGGGCGTCGTCCCAGGTGATCGACAGCGAGCGGTCGGAGACCTCCGCGCGCATCGTCTCGCGCAGGGCGGCGGCCGCGACGACGGCGCCGAGCACGACGCCGAGCCCGACCCCCACGAGCAGGGCCACGGGCTCGCCGAGGCGGTCGCCGTAGCCGAGCACGCCGCCGAACGCCGTCAGGTGCGCGACGAGCTCGACGACGAGGGCCAGGAGCGCACCGACGACGGCGCCACCCAGGGGGAGCCCGACGGCGAGGGAGAGGCGGCGACCGGTGCGGGCCCGCACGCGCGTCGCGGCGGGCGGGCGGCGGGCGGACTCGTCGGCCGGCCCGGTCGTGGGGTCGATGGTGGTCACGTGGGCTCGCTCGGGCTCGGTCGGCTCCTGGGCGACCTTCGCCGGACGAGGCTGCAGCTGCGGGAGCCGGGGCGCACGGCGCCTGCTCCGGGTCCGCTCGTCGATGGTCATGACGCGCCCCCTCCGGTTCGACGGCGCGCGCGGGTGCCGCGTGGCGGCGGGCGGCGTCGAGGTCATAGCAGGAGCATGGCGCGGCAGGGCGCCGGAGGGCGTCCCTCTTGCGGGTAGAAGTGCCCGCCCGCGATCCGCCCGGAGGATGACGGGCCTCCACCCACGGGCGCACGCGTAGGTACGGGCGCGGGGCGGGGCTCGGGTCGGGGCTCGGGAGCCCCGACTAGCCGTGCTGTCCAGGCACCTCGGCGACGGCCTCCCGCAGGAGGGTCACCGCCCGGGGTCCCACGCCGTGGAGGTCGAGCAGGTCGTCGTCCGTCGTCTCGGCGATCTGCGCCAGCGTGGTGATCCCGGCGGCGGCGAGGGCGCGCGTGGCGGGCCGCCCGATGCTGCGCGGGAGGTCGCCGACCTCACCGGGCTCCGCCGTCGCGGCGCTCTCGGCGTCCGCGCTCACGCGCGCCGGGGCGCGGGAGGTCCAGGCGCGACGCACCCAGTGGTTGAGCGCCATGCCGTCGATGTCGGCGACCCGGACCCGTACGCCCGCTGGGGCGCCTTCCTCGTCGAGCGGTTCGGCCGTGGGGTACGAGCGGAGCACCTCGTCGGCGTCCGCCTGGTCCAGGTGCAGCACGGCCCAGGGGCCGTCGACCGCGGCGAACCGTTCGTCGTCGACCAGGAACGCGGCGTCGGCGCGCGTGCCGCGCTCCTCGACCTGCGGGAGCGCGAGTGCCGCCTTGCGGAGCTGGGCGCGGGTCGTCATGCACCCAGCCTGGCACGGGTGCCCGGGCGGGGACCGGCCCCGACCGGCCACGCGCCCCGGCGGCAGGGCGCGCGAGCCCGACCTCCGCCCGGGGAGGGGCCCGGGGAGGGGCCCGGGGAGGGGCCCGGGGACCGGACGGGCGCGCGCCGTCGGCGCCGCACCTCTACTGTGCCGTGACCCGTCCGCACGCCCCGAGAGGCCCACCGCCATGCCCGACGCACCGCAGGAGACCCCACGTCCGCGGAGCCGCACCGTCGCCGTCCTGGGCAGCAGCGGGGGGAACCTGAGGAGCCACGGTGGCGACGACCCCGCCCGGCTGCTGCGCGACGTCGCCCGCCAGCTCGACGCCGCCGGCCTCGCCGTCGGTCCGGTCCAGCTCGTGGCCGCGGCGACGTCGATGGACGGGATCTCGCCGTCCACCGCGGCCGAGCTGTGGAGCATGGTCGACGGCGAGCCCACCGTGCTGCGCGCGGGCACGCTCGAGGAGGTCAACGTGGAGGCCCGCGCCATGGACGAGCGGTCGGCCGCGCTCGTGAGCGGCGGGCACGTGGACGGCCTCGTGCTCATGAGCGCCGACCCGACCGACACCAACCGGCGCACGGTCGAGGCGGCGGTGGCGGCCGGCATCCCCGCCGCCGGGACGGGCGGCACCTCGATCGCGACGGCCCAGCGCCTCGGTCTCGACCTGGTCTCCGTGTCGGGGACCACCGGCACCACGAGCTCGACCCGTGCGGTGTCCTACGTGTCCGGCCTCGCCCGGCACTGGAAGGTGCCGTACCGACCCGCGCTGGGCGGGTCCGCCGGCGTGGCCGGCTCGAGCGCCGGCGCCTCGGGGCCGGCGTGGCGGCGCATCAGCCTGCGCGGGATCATGGTCGGCTCCATCCCCGCGTTCATCGCGCTGGCGCTCGTCCTCGCCGTCTCGAGGATCCCGGGCGCGGACGCGCTCACCCCGGTCTTCGACATGCTCATCGCGGCGCTGCCGATCGTGGTCGCCGCGGTTGCCGCGCGCCGGGTCAGCGGCCTGGACGAGGTCGGTCTCGTGACCGGGGCGATCGCCGGGATCCTCTCGGCGCCCGGCGGCATCCTCGGCGGGCTGGTCGGCGGGATCCTCGCCGGCCTCGCGGCGTCGTTCCTGCTGCGGTGGACGCTGGCCCGACGGTTCCCGGCGACCACCGCCAACATCACCACCGGCGCCGTCGCCGGCCTGCTGCCCGGTCTGCTCGTGTACTTCGCGCTCGCGCCGCTCACCCGGCTCCTCGGCGAGTGGGTGCAGCTGTCGATCGAGTGGGCCGTCGACGTCAACCCGCTGCTGGCCGGCGCGCTGGCCGGGGCCGTGATGTGGCCGGCCATCATCGCCGGCGTGTACCACTCGGTGATCCTGCCGCTGGTGCTGCTGGAGATGGGACAGAAGGGGCACAGCTTCTTCGGCGCCGTCGACATGGTGGCGCTGGTGATGGTCTCCCTCGGCATCACGCTGGCGAACGTCGTCCGCCCCAGGACCTCCGGCGAACGGGCCCTGGCCGGCTCGGGCGGCGCGGTCAACTTCTTCTTCGGCACCTTCGTCGAGGCGTCCTACCCGTTCATGTTCGGCGACCGGCGCGTCCTCGGCACCGCCCTGCTCGCCGCCACGGTCGGCGGCGGCATGGTGGGGCTGTTCGGGGTCGAGGCCACTGCGTACCTTCCCGCCGTGGCGGTGCCGTTCGTCGCCACCGACGCCCTCGGCATGGTGCTGGCGATGCTCACCTCGGCGACGATCGCGTTCACGCTCACGCTGCTGATCAACATCTCCGCGATCCGTGCGGCACGGGCCGGGGCCGGCGCAGACGCGGCCGTGGCCGGACCCACCCGGGCGGGATAGGCCGGGGCGGGCTCATCGAGGGCCGGAACCACGACGGCCCGCGACGGCGACCTGGTCCCTGGTCAGGCGGCGGCCGGTGAGGCTGTGCCGGTCAGCGACCCTGCCGGAGCGCCGCGAGCTCCTTCTCCAGCCTGCGCACCCGGCGCGCGTCCCGGACGAGCAGCACCGAGCCGAACAACGCCATCACGAGCAGACCGGCGATGGTCGCGAACAGCATCGCGATGCCGAGCGGCAGCTCGAAGCTCCAGCCCAGGAAGCTGAAGTCCGCCGGGACGTTGTTCTGCAGGATGAAGACCAGCACGAGCACGAGGATCACCGCGCCGAGGATGAGCGCGACCCACGTGCTGACGGCGATACCGGGGCGCTGGCGCGCGGGCATCTGGACCTGGGAGGAACCCGCCCCGGGTCGCGGACCGGTCGAGGTGGTCGCGGGCGGCCGCGCCGTCGTCCCGGGCGGGTGCTCCCGGTCGCCGGGCACGTACTCGCCGTGGCTCTCCGCCGACCGACCGTCGTCGACGGGCCACCCGGCGGCCGTGGGCTCGCCGGCGGAGGGGTCGGGTGCGCGGTTCATTCTGACGCCTTCCGTAATGACGAGGATGTTCGGAGCCACAGCGTAGACACGCATGCCCGTCGGTGCGCGGCGAGACGCGTCCACGCGGCGCGACCTCGTACAGCGTGGCGACCCCCGCACCTCGCGTTCCACTACGCTCCTTCGGGCGGCAACGACGGCCGCCACCACGGCCTGGGGGCAACGATGCGCACACGGACCCGACTCGCCACCGTCCTGCTGGGCTCCGGCCTGGTGATCTCGGCGTGCTCGGACGACGGCTCCGAGCCCGACGGCCCGGAACCCGCTGCCGAGTCCGACGGGGCGCAGGTCGGTTCCGACGACCAGGCTGACGGCCTCGCCGACGACGAGCACGAGGACCACGGCTCGCACGACCATGGGTCGGCCGACGCGCACGGCGCGCACGAGGGGCACGGTGACGACGCCGACCCCGACGCGGAACCGGTGGACGAGGGGCCGGTGGTCGCACGCATCCTCGGCACCTCGACGGGCGAGTACGTCGAGCTCGCGGAGGGACTCGGCAGCCCGACCAACACGCTCGTCGTCGAGGGCACGGCCACCATGGTGATGACCGAGTCCGGCACGGAGATCACCACGGAGGCGAACGGGTTGCTCTCCGGCGAGGCGCATCCGGCCCATCTGCACGACGGATCGTGCGCGGACTTCGGCGGGCACTACGGCGACGACCCCACCGGTCCCATGTCTCCGCCCAACGAGATCTGGTTGTCCTCCACGGGCGACCCGGAGGGGTCGCTCGAACCCAGCCCGACGGGATTCGCGACCGGAGAGGGGGGCGCGGACTGGCTCCCGCGCGTCCAGCCCCTGTCGATGATGATCCACGACTTCGAGGCGCCCGGACTTCCCATCGCCTGTGCGCCCCTCTCGGCGTTCGACGCGCCGGCAAGCGTCGTGCTCGAGGCCGACCAGGACGACGTCGACTCGATCGAGTACTCCCTCGACGGTGGCGAGTGGCAGCCCTATGCGGACGCGATCGTCCTCGACGAGCCCGGCTCGCACACCGTGTCCTACGCGGGCGTCGACAGCGCGGGCGAGCGCGGTGAGCCCGCGGAGATCACCGTCGAGGTCGTCGACGCCGGGTAGCCCTGCGCGCGGGGCGTCCCGCGGCAGGCACCAGGCCCCGTCGACCGGGGCGCGTCGGTGCCGGGCCGCCCGCACCCACGGGCTCCAGCCACGGCCACCGACGACGAACGGCTGAACCCCCGACACCGGGGATCCAGCCGTTCACGACGTCCTGGGACATCACATCCGAGCGGGTGACGGGAATCGAACCCGCGCTGTCAGCTTGGGAAGCTGAAGTTCTACCATTGAACTACACCCGCGTCGCGCCTGAGCGCCCGACCACTGTACCCGTCCCGCGCCCCTGGGTGCGTCACGTGCGCCGGACTGTGACCCTCACCCCTGGGTACGTCACGCCCGCCGGACTGTGAGCAGACCCTCGGGGTGGGCCGGGTAACCTCGGGGGCGCCCTGGTCCGGGCGGGAGACGAGCGACGGGAGGACCGTGAGCGACCTCGTCGACGACTACCGTGCCCGAGCCACCGCCCACGACGAGATGCTCGGTTCCCACCCCGACCACCGCCGGGCGTGGACGAAGATCCTCACCCGCCCCTTCGGCGCCGACCCCGCCACACTGACGGCCGTCGCCGACGAGGTCGTCGACCTCCTCCAGGACCAGTCGGTCACCTACGGGGAGCCGGACAGCACGGACGGCTGGAACCTCGACCCCGTGCCCGTCCTCGTCGACGACGACGGCTGGCAGCCCCTGGAGTCCGGCCTCGCCCAACGTGCCCACCTGCTCGACCTCGTCCTGGACGACATCTACGGCGAGCGCCGCCTGCTCACGTCCGGCGCGATCCCGCCCGAGGTCGTGCTCGCCCACCCCCGGTACTCCCGCCACGCGCTGGGTCTCCCCCTGCACGGGGAGCACCGCCTGTTCCACCTGGCCGTCGACGTGGCACGCAACGCCGACCGCACGTGGACCGTCCTCATGGACCGCACGGGCACACCGGCCGGCGCCGGGTACGCGATGGCGGACCGCCGCGTCGTGTCCGAGGTGCTCTCCGGCGTGTACCGGCGCTCCCGCGTCCGCCGCGTCGGCCCGTACTTCCAGACGCTGCTCCGGTCCCTGCAGGAGGCCGCGCCCGCGGGCGCCGGCGACGAGCCGCACGTCGCGGTCCTCTCCCCCGGCCCCGAGCACCCCACCTACTTCGACCAGGCCTACCTCGCAGGGATGCTCGGCCTCCAGCTCGTGCACGGCTCCGACCTGCGGGTCGACGGCGGCCGGCTGACGATGCGCTCGCTCGGCAGCGAGGAGCAGGTCGACGTCCTGCTGCGCCACGTGCCGGCCGCCGACGTCGACCCCCTCGAGATCCGGTCCTCGGCCGGGGCGGGCACACCGGGCCTGCTGCACGCCCTGCGGTCGGGCTCGGTCGCGGTCCTCAACCCGATCGGCTCCGGCGTGCTCGAGTCGCCCGCCGTGCGGGCGCACCTGCCGCGCGCGGCCCGGTACCTCGGCCTCGGGGACCTCGAGCTCCCCACGGCCGTGACCTACTGGTGCGGCGACCGGTCGATGTGCAACCACGTCATCGCCAACCTCCACCGGCTCGTCGTCCGTCCCGTGGCCGGGCCCGAGCGCGCGGTGCGGGGCTGGGAGCTCACCGTCGCCGAGCGGGCGGCACTCGCGGCGCGCATCTCGCAGCGGCCGGGCTGGTGGGTGGGCGAGGAGCCGGTCGACGCCTCGACGACGCCGACCGTCGACGCCGGCACGCTGAACCCGCGCGCCACGTCGCTGCGTCTGTTCGCCGTCGTCGACGGCGCGGACTACCAGGTGATGTCCGGCGCGGTCGGGACGTCCGCCGCCGACGACCGGTCCACCCCGCTCGGCGGCTCGCTCGACGGACGCGCCAAGGACGTCTGGGTCATCACCCACCGCCCGCAGCCGGTGACGGCCTCGGGGGCCGCCGGGCTGGACGCCCTGCCGGGCCGGTTCCCCGACACGGCGGTCTCGCCGCGCGCGGCCGAGGACCTGTTCTGGCTCGGCCGGTACACCGAGCGCGCCGAGGCGACGGTGCGGATGCTGGCGGTCGCCACCGACCGCTGGGACGACTTCCGCTCCCGCCCGGACGACGAGCCGGGGACCGCGATCGGGCCGGACGAGGCGGACGCGCAGGACGAGACAACCAACCACGACGAGCCGGCCGGCCCCGGCGGGTCCGGCCACGACGCCCTCGACGTCCTCGTGCGCGCGCTGGGACTCACTCCGGACGACCCCGCGTTCGGGGCGCTCGTCACGGACCGGTCGCTCGCGGGCTCGGTCGCCTGGTGCGTGCAGCGCATCCAGCGCGACGCGCGCGGGGTGCGCGACAACCTTCCGCCCGAGGTCCTCACGGTGATCGCCAGCCTGGAGCGGGTGATCGGGCGCGAGCGCCGCAGGGCCACCGACGAGCTCACGGGCGTGCAGTCGACGCTCTCGCGCCTGCTCGAGTCGCTCATGGCCCTGCACGGGATCTTCACCGAGTCCCTCGTGCGGGACATCGGTTGGCGCCTGCTGGACGTGGGTCGGCGTCTCGAGCGCGCCCAGGGCGTGGTCCGGGCGCTCGAGCCGTTCAGCCGACGACGGGCGGCGGGCGCCGAGGAGCTCGTCCTGGAGTCGGTGCTCACCGCCCACGACTCGGTCATCACGTTCCGCCGCCGCTACCCGGCCGGCGGGCTCGGCGCCGCGCTCGAGCTGCTCCTGCTCGACGAGGCCAACCCGCGCGCGCTCGCGTTCCAGGTCGCCGCCCTCCAGCAGCACCTCGAGCAGCTGCCGGCCCTGGCCCGCACGACCGGTCAGCGCGACGAGCTGCTCGCCCAGGTCCGCGAGCTGCTCGCCGAGCTGCGCACCGAGCGTGCGGAGGAGGTGCGGGACGACGGCACCCGCACGCACCTGGAGGAGATCCTCACGTCGATCTCGTGGCGGCTGCGTGAGCTGACCGGCGAGATCACCGCCGTGCACTTCCGGCGCACGCCGGCCTCGCGCTGGACCGAGGGGCGGTGGGAGCAGTGACCGTGCCGACCACGTCGTACTACCGGCTCGAGCACCGGACGACCTACACGTACGAGACGACCGTGACGAGCAGCTACGGGCGGGCGCTCATCCTGCCCCGGCAGGTGGGCGGGCAGCACGTGCACGCCACGTCCCTGACCGTCACGCCGGAGCCCGGCGAGATCGCCGAGCACCTCGACGTCCACGGCAACCGGGTGACGTACTTCCACGTCACGAGCGACCACACCGAGCTCGAGGTCGTCGCCCGGTCGCTGCTGACGATCGACCGCCGCAGCGACCCGGCGCGGCTGCCTCACGTGGCGTGGGAGGAGTCCGCGGCCCAGGTCGCCGTCATGCGGGCCACCGGGCAGGCGGAGCACGGCGAGGGGGCGAGCTCGGTGATGTCGATCGTCGACCACAGCCTGCCGTCCGAGCACGCGAGCCCGGGCGAGTCCGTCCTCGCCTACGCGGCGGAGTCGTTCGCCCCGGACCGGCCGGTCGTCGCCGCGGCCTGGGACCTGTGCCACCGCATCTTCACCGACCTGGAGTACGCGCCGGGCACCACCACGGTGCGCACCACGCTGGAGGAGATCCTCGAGCGTCGCCGGGGCGTGTGCCAGGACTATGCGCACCTCATGGTGGCCGCGCTGCGCGCGGTCGGGCAGTCGGCCCGCTACGTGTCCGGGTACATCGAGACGCGGCCGCCGCCCGGACGGGAGAAACTGCGCGGGGTCGACGCCACCCACGCCTGGGTGGCCGTGTGGGTCCCCGGCGGCGGGTGGGTCCACCTCGACCCCACGAACGACCAGTTCGTCGACTCGCGCTACGTCGTCCTCGGGTGGGGCCGCGACTTCCGGGACGTCTCGCCGCTGTCCGGCATCGTCTACCGGGACGAGGGCTCTTCCACCCTCGACGTCGGGGTCGACCTGTGGCCGGTCGACCAGGCCGAGCTGACCGATCTCGTCGCCCGGGCCGAGCGGGGTGAGCAGTGGTGAGCCCGCGCCTCGTCGTCGCCGCCGCGATCGTCGACGACGACGGCGGACACCCCCTCGTGCTGTGCGCCCGCCGCTCGGCGCCCGAGCACCTCGCCGGCCGCTGGGAGCTGCCCGGCGGCAAGGTCGAGCACGGCGAGGAGCCCGCGGAGGCCCTGCACCGCGAGCTCGCCGAGGAGCTGGGCGTGAGCGTCGAGCTCGGCGAGCTGCTGCCCGGGCCGGAGTCGGGCGACTGGCCGATCGTCGAGGGGATGGTCATGCGCGTGTGGTGGGCCGGGCTGACCGCCGGCACACCGGCGCCGCTCGAGGACCACGACGAGCTGGCATGGGTCGGCCCGGCGGGCCTGCAGGACCTCGACTGGCTCGACGGCGACGTGCCGATCGCAGCCGCCATGCGCGCCCGGCTCGGCCGGACCCCTCCTGCTGCCGCCCCTGCTACTGCTGCCGCTCGTCGGGACGGTTGGTCATGAGGTCGACGCACGAGAGGGTGGCGCCGGGGAACCGGTCGCCGCACGAGCTACCGAACCGCTCGTAGTCGCTGCGCATCGGCGACTCGACGAACAGCTCGTCGCAGGCCGGGCCGTCGCCCGCCGCGCACTCGTCCCACAGCCGGTCCAGCGGCAGCCAGTCCCCGTACTCCGCGGGGCGGCGCGGTCCGACGAGCACGGCGGCGATGATCGTCATGACGAGGACGAGCACCAGGCACACCGCGGCGACGATCACGGTCGTCCGGCGGCGCCGCGACCTGGCGGCGTCGGCGTCGTCGTCGGCGCGTGCCCCGGTGGCGTCGAGGGACGGCGTCCCGTGCGCACCGTCGCCGACGTGCACCGCGGCCGCGCCGGCAGTGGCCGGCGTGCCGGGTCGTGCGTCGTCGTCGCGCAAGGCGGCCCCCTCTCCGCGGATCAACCTACCGGTCCCGTCGGGCCCACCGCCCGGGTCGTTCGATCAGACAGATTCCCCGTATGCGTCAGAACATGGCATCATCGCTCCATGCCTCGGATCATCGGCGGCTCGCTCGCGGAGCACCGCGACCTCACGCGCCGCGCCCTGTTCGCCTCGCTCGACCGCCTCATGCGCGAGCGCGGCTTCGACGCGCTCTCGCTCGCGGAGATCGCGGCGGACGCCGGCGTCGGCCGCACCTCCGTCTACAACCACTTCGCGGACAAGGAGGCGCTGCTGCTGGGCTTCATCGAGCAGGAGACCGCCGACTTCACCGAGGCGCTCACCGCGCGACTGGCCGCGATCGACGACCCCGTCGAGCAGCTGCGGACCTACGTCCGCGACCAGCTCCAGCTCGACCGCTCCTACCACTCGGCCCCCGGGCCGGCGCTCAAGGAGATCATCTCGCGCGACGCCGCCGAGAACCTCCGCGCCCACGTCGGTCGGGTCGAGCTCCTCCTGCGGGAGATCCTCGCCCAGGCGCGCGCGGAGGAGCTCATCGGCGAGAGCGACTTCGACGTCACCGTCCAGCTCGTCCACGCCTGCCTGTCCGGTCGCCGCCTGCCCACGGACGAGGCCGAGCGCGAGGACTTCATCACCGCCACCCAGGAGTTCGTCCTGCGGGCCGTCGGCGTGCGGATACCGGCCGCGCCGGCGTTCGCCTAGATCGACGCGCGAGGAGCTCGAGGCAGTAGTACCGCTTGCGGTACCGTTGGTGCATGGCGATGAACCTGCGGCTCACGGACGAGGACACAGAAGCCCTGCGCGCCTATGCCGCCGAGCACAACACGTCGATGCAGCAGGCAGCCGTCGACGGGATCCGGCAGATGCTCCACGGTGAGCACCGCGCTCGGTTCATCCGGCACATCCTCGACGAGGACCGCGAGCTGTTGCACCGTCTCGCACAGTGACCTACTTCCTCACCCTGGAGGACGTCACCGAGCTCGGCATCGCGATGATGGCCGAGGAAGGTGCAGACCTTCTGATCACGGACGCCGGCCTGCTCGACTCCGCGTTGATGCGACCGCGGGCCAGCGCATTCGGTGAACCGGCCTACCCGACACTGTCGGCCCAGGCAGCGGCACTGATGCAGTCGCTGGTCCGGAATCACGCCCTCGTGGACGGCAACAAGCGCATGGCGTGGGCGGCGACCAAGCTGTTCCTGCGGTTCAACGACGTCGCGCTGCGCGCACCGTCCACGGAGTCCGGCGAACAGCTCCTCCTCGACATCATCGCGGGCGAGCTCGCACTACCGGACATCGCCGAGCGACTCGCCATCTGGTCGAGCCCGGTACCGCCCCCGCAGACCTCGGCGGACTGAGGCCCGACTACCAGTTCTGGCCGCCCCCGTACCCTCCGCCGCCACGCTGCTCCTGCTGGCGCTGGTCCTGCTCGGCCTCGGCGTTGCGGTCCTGCAGCTCCTGCTCCTGCGGCGACAGGCTCGACTCCTCCTCGCCGTCCTCGCCCCCCTCACCGTCGTCCGAGGGGTCCTCGCCGTCGTCCCCCTCGGAGCCCTCCTCCTCCTGGCGCTGGGCCTCCCGGTTCTGCTCGCGGCTCTCGTCCTGCCGGCGCTGGATCTCGTCGTTGGGGTTGCCGCTCTCGCCGTCCTGCGACTCGTCCTCACCATCCTCGCCGTCCTGCGACGAGTCCTCGTCGCCCTCCTGCGGCTCGTCCTGCGACGGGTCCTCACCGCCGTCCTGCGACTCGCTCTCGGACGGGCTCTCCGACGGGCTCTCCGAGGGGTCGTCGGACGGGCTGTCCGACGGGCTCTCGGACGGCTCGTCCTCGATCGGCTCGGTGGTGCACGGGCCCAGCGCCTCGAGGGCGTCGGTGAGGTGCTGCTCGACCATCGGCCGGTCCTCGGCGGCGAGCGCCTCGTCCGCCAGGGTCTCGTAGGACAGGGACAGGTTGCGACGCACGAGGCACTCGGGCAGCTCGGGGTCGACCTCACCGTCGTCACCCTCGGTCCCCTCCGGGACCAGCTCGAGAGCCTCGGTCAGCTCGGTGACGGCGGTCGCCGCCTGCTCCGCCATGAGCGCGGAGGTACCCGTGTTGTAGACGGCGATCCACGGGCGCGGTCCGAACCGGGTGTCGTCGGCCAGGGCGGCATATCCGTCGATCGCCGCGGCAGGATTCTCCTCCGCGGTCGACCGGTGGGAGTCGTCGGCGAGGGCGATCCCGATGAGGAACGGTCCCGCCGTGAGCGCGATGCCCAGCAGCGGAGCGGACCACGCGAGCATGCGGCGCCTGCGTCGCAGCCGCTCCGGAAGGCCGCGCCCGGCCTCGTCGGGGCGCGCGTCGTCGCCTGTCGTCAGGGTCATGACCTACCTCCTGAGGCTCGCGGACCACCGGCCGCTCCGCCGCCCGCACCCGGACCACCCCGCCCGCCGGAGCCCGCACGCGCGGCGAGCGCCGCGCGCCGGGTCGCCTCCGTGTCGAAGGTGGCGCGCATCCGCCGGGCGAGCTCGAAGGCCTCCCAGGCGAGCAGGGCGACCAGGACGTACATCGCCGGCCACCACACGTCCCGGTAGACGTCGACGTTCTGGCGACCGTCGGCCCGGGCGATGGCCTCGACGTCGATGCCCGCGACCAGCTGGTCCAGGCCGCCGGGCTGGGTGCGGTGCTCGTACCCCACGCCGAGCTCCTCGGCCACCGTCCGCAGGTTCGCCTCGTCGATCGTCGAGATCGCGGGCTCTCCGGTGGAGTCGTCGATGATGTAGGGCGCGGTGGTGCCCGGCCCCGTGCGCTCGGTGCCGTCATAGCTACGCATCTGCCCGCCGTCGGCGGTGCCGTAGCCGAGGACCGCGCCGCCGTCGATGTACGGCGCCGAGTCGGACCACGCGCCCGGCAGCTGCTGCTGGGAGGTGTCGCCGGCGGTGTTCTCGCCGTCGGACAGGACGAAGACGAGGCGGACGTTGCCAGGGCTGGACTCCTCGGCGCGGGCCAGGGCCTCGGTCAGGCTCTGGCGGGGCCGGTCGATGGACGAGCCGCCGGAGTAGTAGGTGACCTCCTGCCGCAGGGTGTCGACCCAGGTCCCGACGGCGCGCGCGTCGCTGGTCAGCGGAAGCTCGCGGGTGGCCTGCGAGTCGAACGCGACGATCGAGAACCGGGCGCCCGGCATCGACTCCACGATCTCGGCCATGTCGGCGCGCACACCGGCCAGGCGGGGCTGGGCGTCCTCGTAGTCCTCGGCGGCCATCGACCCGGTGCGGTCGACGACGAAGAACACGTCGGCGTTGGTGCCGACCTCGGTCTCCTCGGCGGGGATCGCGGGCGCCATGCCCACGACGACGACGCACAGCACCATGCCCGTGCGCCGCACCCAGGACCACTGCGTGCCCTCGTCCGAGGAGCGGGCGCGCAGCAGCCCGTGCACGCAGATCGCGAGCAGGACGAGCGCGACCAGTGCCACGATCCACCAGTCCCAGGCCCAGCGCAGCGTCATGAGCGCACCCGCCAGACGAGGAC
This sequence comes from Georgenia sp. Z2081, assembly GCF_055326445.1. Classification (NCBI taxonomy): domain Bacteria; kingdom Bacillati; phylum Actinomycetota; class Actinomycetes; order Allobogoriellales; family Allobogoriellaceae; genus Georgenia; species Georgenia sp. Z2081. The sequence goes on along the minus strand of NZ_JBUZNK010000001.1, from coordinate 334,336 downwards.
GAGGAACCCGGTCAGACCGGCGACGAGCCAGCCGAGCCACCGGTCGGGGCGGTCGGTGACGACGACCGTCGGGTCGGCGTCGAGCTCGGCCTCCTGCTGGTCCTGGACCTGCTCGACGATCGCCGGGACGGCTCCGGGGTCGCCGAGCTCGTAGAACACGCCGCCGTGCTCCGTGACCACGCTCTCGTACTCGTCCCGCATGGGGCCACCGGCCGAGCCGAGGGTCGAGGCGTAAAGACCGTGCACGGTCACGCCGCGCTCCTGCGCGAGCTCGGCGGCCTCCTCCAGCTCGTAGACCGGGTCGCCCGCGATCTCGTTGTCGGTGGCGAGGATGATCGAGCGGGAGCGCTCGTCGTCGTCGAGGTCGAAGCCGTTGACGCAGTTCGCGAGGCCGTCGCCGATGAGCGAGGAGGACATCGAGCTCGTCGACGTGGTGCCGCGCATGTAGGAGTCGATCTCCTCCCAGTCCGTGCTGCTCCAGTCGAGGTAGGAGCCGAGGACCTCCGCGCCGTGCTCGAGCTCCTCGTTGACCAGGGCGTAGTCGTCGGTGAGGGGGAAGACCACCCGGGTGGTCGAGTTCCAGATGTTGAGGGCGATGCGCTCGCCGTCGAAGGACTCCACGAGCTCCTGGAACTCCGCCATGATCTCGGCGTCGAACTCGATCATGGAGCCGGACACGTCGAGGCAGAGCACGATGTCCCGGTTGGTCAGCTCCTCGTGCCGGACGTCCCGGTCGACCGGGCGGGCGGCGAGCGCCCCGCCGGCGACGCTGGTCAGCGCGAGCACCGCGGCGGCACCGCCCAGGAGGATCCGCATCGTCCGCATGCGCTGCTGGTAGCGCGGCAGGGACCGGATGAAGCTCGAGTTCGCCACCCACGTGACGTCCTCGGGTCGTCGGGTGCCGCGGACCGCGAAGAACCAGCCCAGGGCCGCCGCGGCGAGCACGACGACGATCGCGACCGGCCACAGCCAAGGAGTCACCATCGCTCGATCACCTCCACGGCGCCGTCACGTGCGGCCCGGGCCTCGGCGTCGGACCGGTGGGCGAAGCTCGGCTCCTCCCACACGCGCAGCAGCGAACCGGCGCGAGCGGTGGGGTCGTGGCCCGAGATGTCCCGCACCGTCCACGAGCGCACGTCGCGACCGACGCGCTCGGAGACGAACGCGCGCATCGTGCGGGCGAGCTTGAGGTGCAGGGCCCGCAGGTCGAGCGCCCCGGCCTCGTAGGCGGCGTAGTGCTCCTCGACCTCGGCGAGGAAGCGGGCGCGCTCGGAGTCGGCCATCGTCAGCGGCACGGCCGTCCGGGCGCGCTCGCGCCGTGCGGAGGTGAGCACGAGGACGAACGCGATCCACGCGGCGGCGGCCAGCACGAGCACGACGCCGGTGACGAGGACCCACCAGGGGTAGTCCCGCAGCCCGGCGAGGTCGGTGCCGAGGTCAACGGCGGACACGTCGAGACCTCCCCAGCAGGTCGAGCAGTGCGCCGACGACCTCGTCCTCGGACGAGGCGACGACGTGGTGGACGCCGCGGCGGTCGAGCAGCCGGGTGGCTGAGGTGGCGCGGCTGGCCGCCGCCTGGTCGACCTGCGCGGCGAGCACGTGGTCGTCCCGGACGAACGCCGGCAGGCGCTCCCAGCCGTCGACGTCGGCGGTGGGACCGATGCCCTGCGCGGTGGGCATCGCGTCGCCGACGCGCACGACGAGGACCTCGTGGCGGGTGCGCAGCCGGCGCAGCGAGTCCTCGTGCTCGGGGCCCGGCCGGGCCTCGTCGGTGATGAGGACGACCAGGCAGCGCTGGGGGAAGCCGGTGAGGACGCGGTCCATCACCCGTCCGACGTCGGAGTGCGGCGCCTCGAGCGTGAGCGCGTCGTCGACGATGCCCAGCACGGACTCCAGGTGCGCGGTGCCGTGCCGCGCGGGCCGCTGGACCATCCGCTCGGCGTCCCCGGCGACGAGCGCGACGAGGTCGCCGCGGGCACGGGCGACGTAGGCGATGATGTCCGCCGCGAACATCGCGACGTCCTTCTTCGAGATGCCCGAGGCGCTGGTGGCGGCCATGGACACGCCGGTGTCGAAGGCGAGGACGGTCGACAGGTTCGACTCGCGCACGAAGCGCCGGATGATGGGATGACCCGCGCGCGCCGAGGACTTCCAGTCGATGTCCTTGACGTCGTCGCCGGGGTGGTACTCGACCTGGTCGTCGAAGTCCTGGCCGTGCCCGGAGAAGATCGAGCGGTGCCGGCCGTCGAGGAGACCGCTCGCGCGGCGCACCGTCGGCAGCTCGAGCCGCGCCCGGATCTGCTCCAGCCTGGAGCTCGACCGATCCACCGGGTCCCCTACGGCGTCGGGACGGCGGCGAAGACCGCGTCGACGAGCGCCTCGGGGGCGACGTTCTTGGCCAGCGCGTCGTACGTGCGCACGAGCCGGTGCCGCAGGACCGCGTGGCGCAGCAGCTTGACGTCGTCGGGCACGACGTAGGTGCGCCCCTCCTGGAGGGCGACCGCCTGCGCGACGCGCAGCAGGGCGATCCCGCCGCGCGGGGAGGCGCCCACCCGGACGTGGTCGGAGAACCCGGGCAGCGGTCGGGGCCCGCCGCCACGCGTGGTGTTGATGAGGGCGACGATGTACTGCTTGATCGACATGTCGACGTAGACGCGCGACGTGAGGTCCTGGAGCAGCTCGACGTCCTCGAGGCTGATCGGCTGCGTGTCGATCGGGCTGTTGAGCGAGCCCGACGCGATCCCGGAGAGGATCTCGACCTCCTGGGTCGGCGTCGGGTAGGTGAGGACCTCCTTGAGGACGAAGCGGTCCATCTGGGCCTCGGGGAGGACGTACGTGCCCTCCTCCTCGATGGGGTTCTGGGTGGCGAGCACCATGAAGGGCCGGGGCAGCGGGTAGACCTCGCCGCCGATCGAGGTCTGGCGCTCCTGCATCGCCTCGAGCATCGCCGACTGCGTCTTGGCCGAGGAGCGGTTGATCTCGTCGAGCAGGACGAGGTTCGCGTGCACGGGGCCGAGCTGGGTCGTGAACTCGCCGGTCGCGTAGTTGTAGATCTGCGTGCCGACGATGTCGTTCGGCATGAGGTCGGGCGTGCACTGGATGCGGTGGAACGAGCCCGAGACGGCGGACGCCAGCGTCTGGGCGGCCGTCGTCTTCGCCAGGCCGGGCACGGACTCCAGGAGGATGTGGCCGCCGGCCATGAGGGTGGAGAGCAGGGCCCGGCGCAGGTCGTCCTGGCCGACGACCCGCGTGTTGAAGACCTCGGTGACCTGGCGGACGAGGTCGGTGGCGCGCCAGACCTCGTCGTCCTTGATCCGCTTGACGCGGGCCCTCGCCTGCTGCTCGGGCTGGGCGGTCCACTCAGGCACGAGTACTCCCTCACGATGCTCGGTACCACTCCGGCGGGGTGGCCCGAGCAGACTACCGACGCGGACCCGCCCGCACGTGGTGCGCACAGGGCAGTGCTTCCCACCGCCGTGCGCACCCCTTCGTCCACACCTCCGCCGTCCACACCTCCGGGCGAACCCGGGCCGGGCAGGGTGCCGACGTACCCTGGCCGGGTGCCCAGCCTGCCCGTGACCCCCGGCGCGCGACGGGCCGTCGCCGGCGGGCTCCTGGTGTGCGCCGCAGCCGTCGTGGCGCTGGTCCTGGCGCTCCTCTCCTCCGGGGCGGCCGAGCCCGCGCTGCTCGCCGACCCCGGCGCCCTCGTCCGCTGGGGACTCCCGCTGGTCACGGTCGTCACGCACCTCGCGGCGACGCTGACCGTCGGCTGCTTCGCGGTGGCCGCAGTTGTCCTCGTCGGCCCCGCGAAGGCGCGCACCGTCAGGGTCAGCGCACGCGAGCGCGCCGCCCGCGCCGCGGCCGCCCCGGGCGAGCGCACCGGGTCGACGCCGGCCCCCGTCCGGAACGACCGCAGGCATGCGGCGAGGCCCCCGACGAAGGCGTGGACCGCCGTCGTGCGCGCGGGGACCGCGGCGGCCGTCGTGTGGGGGCCCGCCCAGGTCGCCCACCTCCTGCTCACGCATGCGTCCGTCGTGGGCGAGCCGCTGACCGGTGAGCTCTACACCGCCTCGCTGCGGCAGTTCGTCACCGAGCTCGACCTCGGGGTCACGCTCGTGTGCGCATCGGTGCTCGCGCTGCTCGTGGGGCTGGTCGCGGTCTCGACCTCCGGGCCGGCCGGCGCCGCGTGGACCGCCGTGCTCGGCGTCGTGGCGCTCGCGCCGATCGGCTTCACCGGCCACGCCAACGGGGCCGCGAACCACGAGGTCGCGATGACGGGCATGTGGCTGCACCTCGCCGGGGTCGTGCTGTGGATGGGGGGCCTCGCCGGGCTGCTCCTCGCCGGCCGCCACCTGGGCTCGTCGGACCTCTCGCGGGCGGCGCCGCGCTACTCGTCGATCGCGGCCTGGGCGTCGATCCTCGTCGTCCTGTCCGGGGTGGCGAGCGCCCTCCTGCGCGTCAACGGCCTCGGCGAGCTCGTCACCACGGGCTGGGGTCGCCTGCTGCTGGTGAAGATCATCGCCACCGGCCTCCTGCTCGCCGCGGGCGGATGGCACCGGCGCTCGACCCTGCCCGCCCTCGCGCGCGGTGCCCGCGGCGCGTTCACGCGCCTGGCGCTCGGCGAGGTCGTCCTCATGTCCGCCGTCGTCGGGGTGGCGGTCGCGCTCGGGTCCAGCGAGACGCCGGTGCCGATCGCGCCGCCGCCCGACCCGACGCCGACCTACGTGCTGACGAACTCGCCGGTCCCGCCGTTCCCGACCCCCCTCGCCTACCTCACGGTGTGGCGACTCGACCCCCTCTTCGTCCTCATGGTCGGCGCCGGGCTCCTCGTGTACGGGCGGTGGGCGCTCCGGCTGCGGCGCCGCGGCATCCGCTGGCCCGTGAGCCGGACGATCTGCTGGTACCTGGGGATGGCCGTCTTCGCCTACCTCACGATCGGGGCGCCGGCCGTCTACGGGGACGTCCTGTTCAGCGTCCACATGGCGATGCACATGGCGCTGACGATGCTCGTCCCGCTGTTCGTGGTGCTCGCCGCCCCCGTCACGCTCGCGCTCCGCGCGCTCCCGGTCCGCCAGGACGGGTCGCGCGGGCCGCGGGAGTGGCTGCTCGCGCTCGTCGGGTCGCCGTGGGCGAAGGCCTGGGCGCACCCGATCGTCGCGGGGGCCAACTTCGCGGGCTCCCTCGTCGTCTTCTACTTCACGCCGCTGTTCGACCTGGCGCTCGGCAGCCACGTGGGCCACATCCTCATGGTCGTCCACTTCTCCCTGGCCGGGTACATGTTCGCCAACGCCCTCATCGGCATCGACCCCGGGCCGACGCGACCGCCGTACCCGCTGCGGCTCGTCCTGCTCATCGCGACGATGGGCTTCCACGCGTTCTTCGGAGTCGCCGTCATGCAGGCGACCTCGCTGCTCGGCGCCGGCCACTTCGGCTGGCTCGGCCTGCCCTGGGGCGTGGACGCGATGGCCGACCAGGAGGTCGGCGGCGCGATCACCTGGGGCGTCGGCGAGTTCCCGACGCTCGCGCTGGCCGTCGGGGTGGCGGTGCAGTGGGCGCGGTCGGAGAAGAAGGAGGCCCGGCGCGTCGACCGCCGGGCCGACGCCGACGGCGATGCCGAGCTGGCCGCGTACAACGAGATGTTGGCCGCCCGGGCGCGGGGCGACCGGGGCCGGTAGCCCAGCGGGTCAGAACCGGACGTCGTCGCCCTCGACGCCCACCGCGATCCCGTCCCCGACGACGGTCGTGCTCGTGAGGACCAGCCCCTCGGGCAGGCCCTCGAGCGGCACGTAGTGGTCGAGCGGCAGCCGGCTGCCGACCAGCGGGATCGACGACAGCTCGGTGCTGACGCCGCCGAGCGTGCCCCGGTCGAGGTGGAGGTGGATGCCGCGGCCGTCGTCGGTGGGCGCGACGTCGGCGGTGACGTGGATGTCCCCGCCGAGGATGCTCGTCGTCAGTACGAGCTCGTTGCCCTCGATGTCCGCCTCGAAGCTGCGCTCGCCGAGGACGGGAACGTCGAACGTCGCTTCCGCCACCTGCTCCTGCACCAGCTCGAGCGGGACCGTGCCGCTCGCCTCGAGGCGGGCCACCTCGATCGGGGCCCGGAACCCGACGCCGGTCATCCAGCCCCGGACGTCCATCAGCTCGACGTCCGGCAGGACCATGCGGTCGGCCGTGAAATCGATGCGGTCGATGCGGCCGGAGACCACCTGCGGGAGGAAGGGGAAGCCGTCCAGCCGCACGTCCGGGTTCTCGACCTCCTGGGTGAAGGAGACGATCGCGTCGTCGGCCTCGGCGCGCGCCCGCATGAGGGCCCAGCGGTCGGCGACGAGCAGTCCGACGACGAGCACCAGCGACGCGATCACCAGCGAGAGCACCCAGCGCTGGACCACGCCGGAGCCCGCCCGGCGCCACCAGCCACGCACGGCCTGGGCCGCGCCCTGGACGGCGGCGAGCGCCGCGGGGGTGCCCGGGTCGCGGTCGCTGTGCTCGGCACGCGCGTGGTCGGGGTCGTCGTGCGGGGAGGGATCGGCCACCGCGCCGGCGTCCTGGGCGCCGGGCGCGGCGTCGGACCCGGCCGCGGCGTCCGACGCGAGAGGGGCGCCACCCTCGACGACCGGGACCACGGCGGTACCGCCCGCGCCGTCGAGCTCGGCGGTGTCGCGCTCGTGGGCGGACGTGGCCGACCCGGAAGCCTCCACCTCACCGTGCTCGGGGAGCTCGGGCACCTCGCTCGCGGGCTCGCTCGCACGGGGTGCGGTGCTCGCCGTCGGGGGCTCCGACCCCTGGTCGGTGCCGGCCTCGGCGACGACGTCGGGCACCGGCTCGGGCAGGACGTCGGGATCGGGCTCGGGATGTGCCGCATCCGGATCGGACTCGGGATGCGCCGCGTCGGCGGCATCGGTCCCCGGGGGCCCGGTCGGATCCGCCACGGGGTCGGGCGAGCGGTCCATGTCGTCGTCGGAGGTCCCGGGCAGCACGCGACAACCCTAGGGTGAGCGGCGTCCGTCGGCGGGGGTCAGACCTGCCCCCGAGACCGGGCTCGACGACCCTGGCGCGCAGCCGGTCCGGTTCGGTGCCGTCACGGGCCCACGCGCCGGCCGCGCCGTGCCGGCCCGTTCGACCAGCGCCATCGGCCCCTCGATGACGGCCTCGACGAGCTCCTGCACCCGTGCGTCGCTCACCACACCTGGTCGGCGGCGGGCAGCCGCCCTGCGTACACTCCCGGGCAGACTCGCGATGGAGGACACGGCCGTGACCGGCACCGACGACAGCAACGACCCCGCACTCGAGGCGGCCGATCCGGCGACCCCGCTCACCCGCCTGCAGGAGCTCGCCGAGCACCACCCCGAGCTGCGCCCGGCGATCGCCGGCAACCCCTCGACCTACCCGGGCCTGCTCGAGTGGCTCGGCAACCTCGGGGACAGCGAGATCGACGAGGCGATCGCCCAGCGGCGGGCGCGCACGGCGGGCATCGACCCGGACGAGCCGGCCACGGCGCCGGTGCGCCGTCCGACCGCCGAGCGCTTCGGCGCCGCGGGGGGCAGCACCAGGCGCCCGACGACCGAGTCACCCGCCGTCGAGGCGTCCCCCGCCCGTCCGGTCACTCCGCCGGACGGCTCCCCGACCACCACCCGCACGCCGGACGCGCCGCCGCGCCAGATCGACGAGCCGCGCCGCGCGGTGCCCTGGGCGGGCATCCTTGCCGTCGCCGCGGCGCTCGCCGTCATCGTGCTGGGCGCCCTGTGGATCTTCAACCTGCCCGGCGACGACGACCAGCAGCCCACCACCGCCGGCGAGCCCGACCCGGACTTCCCGCCGGCCACGACAGAGGCGCCGAGCGAGGGCGACGAGGAGAGCCCGGCGACCGACGAGATCGCGGAGGCGCTCGCCGCCCTCGAGGCACTGCCGTCGGGCTCGGACTGCTCCGACGCCGGTCCCGACACCGAGGTGGTCCAGGCGTTCGCCTCCGCCGCGGCGCCCGACGGGACCTGGGGCGACCCCGCGCACGGCGACCGCGTCGTCGACTCCCTCATCGCGCTGAAGGACGAGTGCGGCCAGGAGCACGCCGAGGCGGTCGTCGACATGATCCTCGGCGACTCCGGGACGAACCCGGCGCTTCGTACGGCGATCGAGGCCGACATGAGCTGGCTGGAGGTCCCCGAGATCCCGGCGGACGCCGAGCAGATGCCCGGGTTCTGGGTGCAGGGCGCGAACATGGCGTGCAACCTCAGCGGGAGCGACGTCGTGTGCACGATCGTCGACCACTCGCTCGACACCCCCGAGGGCTGCCTGCCGGGCGGGATCAGCGTCGAGATCAGCTCCGACGGCGAGGCCGGCGTCAACTGCAACCGATCCGCGAACGCCGACCCGCTCCTGTCGGACGGCCAGTCCGCGTACAACGGTGACCTGGCGTGCACGGTGACCGGGGTCGACGTCGAGTGCTGGTCGACCGAGTCCGGCGGCGGCTTCCGCCTCGGCCCGTCGGTGCTCGAGACCTACTGAGCGGTGCCGCCGGGCGGGCCGCACGGAGGACGTCCCCCGCCGCGGCGCCGGCGTCGCCACGCCGTCCGCGCGTCGCGAACACGGCGGGTATCGGGCAGACACGGGCCGTCACGCCGTGGTGCGATGCACCGGTGACCGACGACGACGCGACCCGTACCCCCTTCCACGACCTCGACGCCTACGTCGCGCTCGGGCGCGTCTCCGGACTCGCGCTGAGCCCCGACGGGACCCGCCTGGTCACGTCCGTCGCCGCGCTCGACGACAAGGCCACCCGGTACCAGAGCTCGGTGTGGGAGCTCGACCCGGCCGGCGAGCGGCCGGCCCGGCGCCTCACCCGGGGCGGGAGCGGCGAGTCCGCCCCCACCGTCACCGCGTCGGGCGACCTCGTGTTCACCGCCGCGCGGCCCGACCCCGCGGACGAGGAGGGCGAGCGCGCCCGCGCCTGGGTGCTGCCCGCCGGCGGCGGCGAGGCCCGCGTGCTCGCCGACCACCCCGGCGGCGTCGAGGCCGTCCTCACCGCCCGGGCCGCGGACACCGTGGTCGTGGCCGGCTCCCCGTTGCCCGGCTCGTCCGACCTCGAGGACGACACCGAGCGGCGCACGGCGCGCACCGAGAAGAAGGTCGCCGCGATCCTCCACACCGCCTACCCGGTCCGGTTCTGGGACCACGACCTCGGCCCGGGCCGCGCCCACCTCTACCGCGTCGACCCGCCTGCGGACGGCGCCGAGGGCCCCGGCACGCTGCACGACCTCACGCCGGACGCCGGCGTCGCCCTGTTCGACGGCGCGTACCTGCTCAGCGACGACGGCACCACGCTCCTCGCGGCCTGGTCGCTCCCGGCGGCGCGCGGCGAGCTCCGCACCGGCGTGGTCGCCATCGACGTCGCCTCGGGCGAGCGCCGGTGGGTCGCCGAGCCGTCGGCGGACCTGGAGTTCTCGCCGGTCGCGCTCACCCGGGACGGGGCGCGCGCCGTCGTCGCCGTCGAGCGGCCCTCGACGCCGGAGCGGCCGCCGATCGTCACCCTCGCCCTCGTCGACCTCGCCACGGGGGAGCGGACGGAGATCGCCGCGGGCTGGGACCGCTGGATCAACGAGGCTGTCGTGCTGCCGGACGGCTCGGGGATGCTCGCGGTGGCCGACGACCGGGGCCGCGCACCCGTCTTCCACGTCCCCTTCGACGGTGCCGACGTCACCCGGCTCACCGCCGACGGGGCGTTCTCCGACGTCCGGGTCTCGCCCGAGGGCACCGTCGCGTACGCGCTGCGGGCGAGCTACGGAGCCCCTGCCGCACCGGTGCGCCTCGACCTGTCGGTGCTGCGCGAGCCGGCCCTGGGGGGCGCCGAGGTCACCGAGGTCCCCTCTCCCGTCGACGCGCCGGAGCTGCCCGGCACCCTCACCGAGATCGAGGCGTTCGCGCCCGACGGCCACCCCCTGCGCGGCTGGCTCGCCGTGCCCGACGGCGCCACCCCCGAGGCACCCGCCCCCCTGCTCCTGTGGGTGCACGGCGGGCCCGTCTCCTCGTGGAACACCTGGTCGTGGCGGTGGAACCCGTGGATCGCCGTCGCCCAGGGGTACGCCGTCGTGCTGCCGGACCCGGCACTGTCGACCGGCTACGGGTGGGACTTCATCGCGCGGGGCTGGGGCGCCTGGGGCGCCAACCCCTACACTGACGTCCTCGCCGTCACCGACGCCGCGGCGTCCCTGCCGGAGATCGACGACACCCGCACCGCCGCGATGGGCGGCTCGTTCGGCGGGTACATGGCCAACTGGATCGCCGGGCACACCGACCGGTTCGACGCGGTCGTCACGCACGCCTCCCTGTGGAACATCGAGACGTTCGCCGGCACCACGGACGTCGGCTGGTTCTGGCAGCGCGAGATGACGCCCGAGATGCGCGCCACGCACTCCCCGCACCATTCAGCGAAGGACATCTCCACGCCGATGCTCGTCATCCACGGCGACAAGGACTACCGGGTACCGATCGGCGAGGGCCTGTCGCTGTGGCGCTCCCTCGTCTCGGAGTCGGCCCTGGCCATGGACGACGCGGGCCGGACCCCGCACCGGTTCCTCTACTTCCCCGACGAGAACCACTGGATCCTCACCCCGCAGCACGCGAAGCTCTGGTACCAGGTGGTGCTCGGCTTCCTGGGCGAGCACGTGCGCGGCGAGGAACCACCCGCGACGCCGGACCTGCTGGGCTAGGTGCTGACGTGCGTGACCGGGCGGCCGTGGCCGAGGCGATGGAGAGGGCGGAGCGCGCCCGGTTCCTGCCGCCCGCCACGCGGCCGTACGCGGCCACCGACGCCCCGCTGACGATCGGGCACGGCGCCACGTGCTCCCAGCCGACCACGGTCGCCGCGATGCTCGAGCTGCTGGACGTGCCCGTGGGGGCGCGGGTCCTCGACGTCGGCAGCGGGTCCGGCTGGACGACGGCGATCCTCGCCCACCTGGTCGGCCCGGCCGGCCGGGTCCTCGCCGTCGAGCTGGTGCCCGAGCTCGTCGAACACAGTCGCGCAGCGCTGGACAGTCAGGAGTCGGCGCGGGTCGAGGTCCGCGTCGCGGAGCAGGGCGTGCTCGGTGCTCCCGAGGACGCGCCGTTCGACCGGATCCTCGTCTCGGCGATGTCGGACGCCGTTCCCGAGCGGCTCGCCCGACAGCTCGCGGTCGGCGGGGTCATGGTGGTGCCGGCGGGCGGGAGGCTCGTCCGGGTGAACAGGACCGAGGACGGGTGGGACGAGGAGACAGCGCCGGGCGGCTACGTGTTCGTCCCGCTGCGCTGAGGGGCGGGCGCTCAGCCCGGCACGACCACCTCGTCAGCGACGGTCACCGTCGACCGTCCAGCACTCTCCGCCAGTCGCCTCATCCTCGAGGTCAGCGGCGACTCGGTTCGCACGTGTCAGGTCGACGCTCGCCGGTCCGAGGTCGCGGGTCTGGTGTCGGAGGTCGGGCTCGAACAGCCACGTGATCGGTCCGACCTCGTGGTCGAGGTCGAGCATGGCGATCTGATCCGATGCCCCGTCCGCCATCGGCAGCCCCATGAGCTCGCCCCAGAACGTGGCGAGGCGGACCGGCTCCGGCGTCCGGAAGGAGTACATGCCGACCTGCACGTCGGGGTGGAGGGCGTCGTCGGACCGTGCCACGGGTATCGCCTGCCTTCGTCGTCGTCGAGCGCCGGGGCTCAGCCCCAGACCAGCGCCATCGACGGGTCCTCGAGGATCGTGGCGATGTCCTTGAGGACGAACGAGCCGAGCGCGCCGTCGACGAGGCGGTGGTCGAAGCTCAGCGCCAGCTGCGTCACCCACCGGACCGCGATCTCGCCCTCGTGCACCCACGGCTGCTGCCGCACGGCGCCCAGTGCGAGGATCGCGGCCTCCCCCGGGTTGAGGATCGGCGTGCCGGTGTCGATGCCGAAGGCGCCGACGTTGGTGATGGTGATGGTGCCGTCGGCCATCTGTGCCGGCTGGGTGCGGCCGGCGCGCGCCGACGACGTGAGCTCGCCGAGGGCTTGGGCGAGCTCCTTGAGGTTGAGCCGGTGGGCGTCCTTGACGTTGGGCACCACGAGGCCGCGGGGTGTCGCCGCCGCGATGCCGAGATTGACGTAGTGCTTGTAGACGATCTCCTGCGTGTCGTCGTCCCACGAGGCGTTGATCTCCGGGTGCCGGTTGACGGCCAGCAGCAGCGCCCGCATCGCGATGAGCAGCGGGGTGACGTGCAGGCCCTCGAACTCCCGGTCCTTCTTCAGCCGCGCGACGAGGTCCATCGTCCGCGTGACGTCGATCGTGTGGAACTCGGTGACGTGCGGGGCGGTGAAGGCGGACTGGACCATCGCCTCGGCCGTCCGGCGGCGCACCGACCGGGCGGGCACGCGCGTGCGACGGCCGTCCGGGGACACCGAGCCGCCCTCGAGCCACGGCTCGTCCTCGGACCACGTGGCCAGCTGCTGCACGTCGGACCGCTCGTGGAGCGCGACGACGTCCTCGCGCGTGACGATCCCGCCGGGCCCGGTGCCGTGGACCGAGTCGATGTCGACCCCGAGATCCCTCGCGAGCCGGCGGACCGGTGGCTTGGCCCGGGTCGGTCCGCCCGACGTCGGCACGAACCGCGTGCTCGACCCGCCGCGCGCGGGGACGGCCGGCCGAGCCGGGCCGGACGTCGGGTCGGCCGAGGACGCGGTACCGGGCGCGGGGCGGGGCCTCCCGGGGGCGACGCGCGTGCCGGCCGGCGAAGGACGCGAGACGAGCGGGGTCGGGCCGGTGGCACTCGAGGCGCCCGTCGAGGGGCCCGCCCCCTGGGTGGCGGGTACGGGACCGGAGGCCGGGGTGGCGGGCACCTGCGCGGCGGACGGCGTGGCGGTGAAGAGTGCAGGACCGGAGGACCCGGTGGCTCCCGACCCTGCGGGACCGGAGGCCGGGGTGGCGACCCGCGGCCGACGGCGCGCGGCACCGGGACGCGTCCCGTACCCCACGAGGACGGCGCCGGACCCGTCGCCCGCCTCGGCGCTCGCGTCGCCGGCGGCGGTGGCCGCCGGCTCGGGGGCGGCGTCGTCGTCGGGCTCGTCGGGGCGGGTGTCCAGCTCGACGATCGGCGCACCGACCTCGACGGTGGCCCCCTCCTCGACGAGGAGCGCGCGCACGGCACCCGACCAGGGGCTCGCCAGCTCGACGACCGACTTCTCCGTCTCGATCTCGCACAGCGCCTGGTTGACCTCGACGCGCTGGCCGACGCCGACCGACCAGCTGACGATCTCGGCCTCGGTCAGCCCCTCCCCCACGTCGGGCAGGCGGAAGGTCCGGTGACGCTGGTCGTTCATCTCGGCTCCTTGTCGTGACGGCTCAGGCGGCGAGCGAACGCTCGACGGCGTCGAGGATCCGGTCGAGGGAGGGCAGGTAGACGGACTCGTGCGTCGAGGCAGGGTACGGCGTGTGGTACCCACCCACGCGCAGGACCGGCGCCTCGAGCTCGTAGAAGCAGCGCTCCTGGACGGCGGCGGCCAGCTCGGCGCCCGGCCCGAAGAACGTCGGCGCCTCGTGGACGACCACGAGCCGGCCGGTGCGGTGGACGGAGGCGGCCACGGCATCGACGTCGAGGGGGGAGATCGAGCGCAGGTCGATGACCTCCAGGCTCGAGCCCTCCTGCTCGGCGACCTCCGCGGCCTGGAGTGCGACCTTCACGCCGGGCCCGTAGGTGGCGATCGTCAGGTCCGTGCCGGGCCGGACCACGCGGGCGGCGTGCAGGTCGTTCGTGAGCGCCCCGGGGCTGAGGTCGACGGGGGCGTCGAGCTCGACGGGACCCTTCTCCCAGTAGCGGGCCTTCGGCTCGAGGAACAGCACGGGGTCCGGGGAGGCGATGGCCTGCTGGATCATGGCGTAGCCGTCGGCGGCGTTCGCCGGACTGACGATCCGCAGGCCGGCCGTGTGGGCGAACAGCGACTCGGGCGACTCGCTGTGGTGCTCGATCGCCCCGATGTGGCCGCCGTAGGGCACACGCACGACCACCGGCATGCTCAGCGCGCCGGACGTGCGGTAGCTGAGCTTGGCGAGCTGCGTGGTGATCTGGTTGTAGGACGGGAAGATGAAGCCGTCGAACTGGATCTCGACCACGGGACGGTAGCCGGCCATCGCCAGGCCGACCGCCGTGCCGACGATGCCGGACTCCGCCAGCGGCGTGTCGACGACCCGGTCCGCGCCGAACTCGGCCTGCAGGCCGTCGGTCACCCGGAAGACGCCGCCGAGGGGGCCGACGTCCTCGCCCATGACGAGGACCGTGGGGTCGTGCGTCAGTGCCGCGCGCAGCCCGGCGTTGATGGCGCGCGCGAGCGGGAGCGTGGTCGCCGTGGCCGGCGGGGCGGGGTGCATCAGCGGGCCTCCTGCGCATACGCGGTGGTGCCGGTCGTGTCCGCGGTGGTGTTGCCGGTGGTGCCGGCCGTGTCCGCGGTGTCCGCGTCGGCGAACCCGGCCTCGAAAGCCGTCATCGCGGCGCGGTCGGCCTCGACCTGTGCGTGCGGGAGCGCGTGGACGTGGTCGAACATCTCCTCGGGCCGGCCGGCACGGTCGGCGAGGCAGGCGGCGCGGGTCTCGCGGGCGAGGGCCTCGGCGTCGGCCGTGACCGCCGCGAGGAAGGCGTCGTCGGCGAGGCCGGTGGCGAGCAGGTGGGCGCGCAGCCGGTCGATCGGGTCCTTCGCCCGCCACTCCTCCTCCTCCGCGCGCTCCCGGTAGCGGGTGGGGTCGTCCGACGTCGTGTGGGCACCCATCCGGTAGGTGACGGCCTCGACGAGCGTGGGGCCCTCGCCGGCCCGGGCCCGGCGCAGGGCCTCGGTCGTCGCCGCGTAGGAGGCCAGGACGTCGTTGCCGTCGACCCGGACCGCGGGGATGCCGACGCCGGGGCCACGCCGGGCGATCGGCACGCGCGACTGGACCCGGGTGGGGACCGAGATCGCCCAGCTGTTGTTCTGGCAGATCAGGACGACCGGCGCCTGGGCGGAGGCGGCGAAGACCAGCGACTCGTTGAAGTCGCCCTGCGAGGTGGCGCCGTCGCCGTGGTACACGACGACGGCCCGGTCGCGGTCGGTCCCGGTGCCGACGTCGCCGTCGCGCTGGATGCCCATCGCGAAGCCGACGGCGTGCAGCGTGTGGGCGGCGATCACGAACGTCTGGACCTGGAAGTTGTGCGCGCGGGGGTCCCACCCGCCGTGGCGGGTCCCGCGCATGACCGGCAGGAGGTCGGTCAGGGGCAGGCCACGGACGTGGGCGACGCCGTGCTCCCGGTAGCTGGGAAAGACCATGTCCGCGGGGCGCTGGGCGTGGGCGGAGCCGATCTGGATGCCCTCCTGGCCGAGGCTGGACGCCCACAGGCCGAGCTCGCCCTGGCGCTGGAGCAGCGTGGCCTCGGCGTCGAACGCGCGGGTGAGGATCATGTCGCGGTACATCGCGCGGAGCGTGTCGGGCGTGAGCTCGTCGACGAGCGGGCCGTAGACGGGGTGGTCGACGCGCTCGCCGGCCGGGGTGAGGAGCTGGACGACGGCGTCGTCCGGGTCGAGCGAGGCGCCGTGCGGGGCCGCGGGGCTGTTCTGGGTGTCGGGACCGTTCGGGGCGGTGCCGTTCGGCGTCGTGCTGCCGTCCGGGGCTGTGGCTGCCTCGCCGCCCACGGCCGACGGGCCGGCCGATGCGTGCGGGGCGTTCGTCGTGGGAACGGACACGTGGTCCTCCTTCGGTCGTCCGACGCTGTGGTGCTGGTTCGGGCCCGGACGTCGTCGTGCCGGCCGGCCCGGCGGTTCGCCCGGCGCGGCACCATCCTGCTCCTGCCCCCGGCCCGTGCCCGGCCGGCCACGCGATCTGCGCGGCCGGCCGGCGAGACTCCGCGCGCGATCGGCGCACCTCGTCCGAACCGTCGGGCACCGCTCGTGGATCAGCACGTGCGGGCCCGGCAAGCTACCTACGGTTGTGTAGGCTACACAGGTGTAGGTTCGAGCGCGAGCGCGCCGCGCGGTGGCCTGCCCCACACCCTGAGCCGTCACCCAGGCAATTGGGTAGGTACCGAGTCAATCGACCGGGGGCACTGACTCGATACCTACCTCACTGACTCACCGACAGGGCCGGCCGCCCTGCCACCTCGCGGCACTACGCCCCTACCATCGCGGCATGAGCGGACTCGTCCCGTACCTGCTGTTCCCGGGAACCGCCCGCGAGGCGATGGAGCACTACCGGGCGGTGTTCGGCGGTGAGCTCACGGTCGTCGACTACGGGGAAGCCGGGCGGCACGACGGGCCGCCGGACGCGGTCGCCCACGCGATGCTGGTCGGCCCCGTCGAGATCGCCGGCGCGGATGCCGGTGCGAACGAGGACGGCGTGGCCATGACCGGCATGTTCCTCTCGCTGCTCGGTACGGCCGGACCGGGCACCCTCGCCGCCTGGTTCGACGCGCTCTCCGCAGCTGGCCGCGTCATCGACCCGCTGCAGGCGCGACCGTGGGGCGACCACGACGGCACCCTGGTGGACCGCTACGGGGTGCGGTGGCTCATCGGCCACGAGGGCTGAGCTCGCCTCGACGACGAGGGCCAGGCCCGAACGGCCCCCGGCTCGCGGCCGCGCACGGGCGGGACCGAGTGCGCGCCCGACGTCGCAGAGCTCCGACCGCATGTCCGACGAAGGGCACCGCGCTCCGCGCTCCCAGCCCATGCACTCAGCGAGCGCTCAGCCCATGCGCTCGGCCACGAGCGCGAGAACGGCGTCGGTGTCCTCGCTCGTCCCGATGCTGATCCGCACCCCGTCGCCCGGGAAGGGCCGGACGAGCAGGCCGACCTCGCGGGCGGCGTCCGCGAACGGCGCCGCGCCGTCGCCCAGCTGCAGCCACACGAAGTTGGCCTGGGTGTCCGGGATCTCGAGCCCGAGCGCGCGCAGCCCCGCCACGAGCCGCTCGCGCTCCGCGACGACCTCGGCGACGCGCCGGCGGATCTCCGCATCGGCGTCGAGGGCCGCGAGCGCCGCCGCCTGCGCGGGGCTGGAGACTCCGAACGGGGTCGAGGCCGCGCGGATGCCGGCCACGACGTCGGGATGACCGAGGGCGTAACCCACGCGCAGACCGGCGAGGGAGGCGGCCTTGGAGAACGTCCGCAGGACCACGAGGTTCGGGTGCGCGGGCAGCAGCGAGGGACCGTCGGTCGGGTCGTCCGCGGTGACGAAGTCGATGTAGGCCTCGTCGAGGAGGACGAGCACCGTCGGCGGGACGTCGGCGAGGAACTGCTCGACCTCCCCCCGCGTGAGCGCGGTGCCGGTCGGGTTGTTCGGTGAGCAGAGCAGGATCACGCGGGTGCGGTCGGTGACCGCCTCGGCCATCGCGTCGAGGCGGTGGCGCCCTTCGGCATCGACCGGTACGCGCACCATGGACGCGCCGGTGACCTGTACGGCGATCGGGTACGCCTCGAAGCTGCGCCAGGGAGCGACGACCTCGTCCCCCGGCCCGGAGGTCGCTCGCAGGATCGTCTCGAGCACCGCGGTCGAGCCGCCGCCGAGCGCCACCTGCTCGGGCGCCACGCCGTGCCGGGTCGCCAGCGCCTCGACGAGGTCCACGGCAGCCATGTCGGGGTAGCGCCCCGAGTCCTGGACGGCGGCGAGCACGGCCTCGGCCACGCCGGGCAGCGGCGGGTAGGGCATCTCGTTGGACGACAGCTTGGCGACCGGCCGGTCCTGCGCGGGGCGCTCGCCGGGGACGTAAGCGGGCAGCGACGCGATGTCGGCCCGCAGGAGATCGGCGGGGTGTGCGGGGCTGGGCGGGAACGTGCTGGCCATCGGTCCAGCATGCCCCGCCCCACCCCTGCGCGGGGCACAGGGTCACGGAGCGGCCCTCCCACCGTGCGAGGTCGGCGCGGGGGACGCGGGGGACGCGGGGGACGCGGGGGACGCGGGGGACGCGGGGCGAGGATCAGCGTCCGCGGGGCCACCAGGGGATGCGCGGGCGCGGGGTGACGACGTTCGGGACCCGCTCCCGGATCGCGTTCGTGATGACGCCCGTGCCGTAGGAGGCGTCGTCGAGCAACCGCATGGCCAGGCTCTTGACCGGCCCGAGACGCGTGGGCCGGAGGATGTGGTCACGTACCGGCTCCCACATCATGGCTGCCGCCACCCCGCGCGCAAGCCCGGAGCGTGGCGTCGACGCGAGGACGGCCCAGCCGACCGGCCACCAGTCGCGGCGCAGCAGGTGTCCCGTCCAGAAGCCGTCGGACCAGATCTGCCGGCCGGCCATCTCGGCGACGACGCTCAGCGGCACCTCGTCGGGCAGGCTCGCGCGCTGGCGGGCGAGCTCGTAGCCGGCGACGCCGGCGGCCAGCCACCGGTGCCCGGTCGAGGCCAGCCCGATGACGGCGAGGCCGGACAGGCTCGGCGAGGCCGGGGTGAGGCGGAGCGGGTGCCGCTGCTCGAGAAGCGCGGCGGAGCTGCCGTACCCGGCGCGGCGGCCCATGAAGGCCCGCCACGTGGTCCGCACCTCGTGGAACACCTGAACGTCCGGGGCGTACAGGACGTTCCAGCCCGCCTCGTCCATTCGCCAGAACAGGTCGACGTCCTCGCCGATGCGCAGGCCCGGCTCGAACGGCGGGTCGGTGACGGCGGAGCGCCGCACGAGGACCGCGGCGCTGGGCAGCCAGCCGACCATGACGCCGTGGACGACGCGGCTGGGGACCGGTCCCATGTCGATCTCGGAGCGGGTGTCCTCGTAGAGCTCGATGGCGCTGTCCCCGTCGAACCGCGGGCGCACGCGAGGACCGACCGCGCCGAGCTGCTCGTCGTCGAGCATGGGGCGCAGGCGGGCGATCCAGTCGTCGCTCGCGCGCGCGTCGGAGTCGATGAACGCGATGAACGGCGCACTGGTCGCAGCGAAGCCGGTGTTGCGGGCGCCGCCCGGCCCCTGGTTGACGTCGTGCCGGATGAGTCGTGCGCCGTAGTGGTCGGCGATCGCCGCGATCCGGGACGCGTGCTCCGGGTCGGGGGTGGCGTCGTCGACGACGGTCACCGGGTGCCCCTCGACGGCGAGCGAGGCCAGCAGCGGGTCCAGCAGGGTCGGGTCCCCGTACATCGGGATGACGACCTCGACGTCGGTGACCTCGCCGTAGGCGACCGGCTTGGGGTGGACGATGCCGAGGTCGAGGAGGAACCGTGCGGCGGCGCGCTCGGTGTCGTCCGCCGCCTCGGCGCCGTGCTCCTCGGCGTCGCAGACCCGGGTGGCGAAGTCCCGGAACTCCTCGGGGACCACGGTGACGGAGAACGGCGAGCCTCCCAGGACCACCCGGCCGGCCCGCAGCACGGTCCCGGGCGCCCAGACCACGGTCCGGCCGGCGACGACGTCGACCTCCCCGCGCTCCGGGGGCTCCGGGAAAGGCGGCGGCCCCCAGGGCGTGGTCGTCGCGTCGGTCGTCGTCACGTCGTCTCCTGTCGTACCGGGTGCGGGTCCGGTGCCGACGCACTGACGACGACACCCGTCCCATTCTCCCAGCCGGTGGGAACCGGAGAGCCCGCCCGGTAGGCGTTCGCTCCGGGCGAAGGCCGGCCCGTCATGGCCCGGCGTGGGTCGGCCCAGCGCGGCGCAGTCCGGCCCGGCGGCCCCCACCCGCCCGCTCGGCCGCCCCGTCAGTCCCGCTCGAGCTCGACGACCACCGACGTCGTCACGGCCCCCTCCTCCCCCACTCCGAGCAGGCGACGGAACTCGTCGTCGACGTGGGCGACGTCGTACTCGTGCCCGCGGTGCTCGAGGACGCCGTCCCATGCGCCGGCGGAGTGCTCGGGGTAGTGCCCCTCGAACGGGAAGACGTCGCCGAGGTCGCGCGGGCGGGTGGAGGTGTCGACCGTGTAGGCGCTCCGGCTCCCGGTCTCGGCGTTCGGCGCGACGTGCGGGACGGGTGCGCCGTCGAGGCCGGACACGGCGTCGTCAGCGACGTCGATGCTCAGGTGGTGACCGGCCACGGGTGCGCCCGCGTGCGCGATCGGCGCGTTGAGCGCCACGCTCGCCCGCAGGTCGTACCGGCGGGCGTCGTCCCCCGCCGCCCAGTGCGCCACGCCCAGCCCGCCCTGGCTGTGCCCGATCATCCCGACGGCGTCCCCGTCCCGGGCCCCGGCGACCTCGAGCGCCTCCGAGATGCCCTCGAGCAGTGCGGAGCTGCCGGTGGCGGCGAGCTCGATGTTCGAGGCGTTGTCCATGAGGTTGTCGGGGTCGGCCACCGTCGCGTCCGCGCTGGTGCCGGGGATGACGACGACGAACGACGTCGACCCGTCGGCGTGCTCGGTCCGCAGCACCTCCAGGTGCGGGCGGTCGGCTCGACCGGACTCGGCGTGGAGCGGGTCGATCCGGTCGATGAGGTCGCCGACGGAGCCGGGCCGGGTCCCGGCGAGGGGCTCCGGACCACGGTCGGAGGCCGGTCGGCGCGAGAGCAGCGAGCCCGGTGCGGACAGGTCCCGGGGCGCGCCGAACCGCAGACCGGCCACGCCGGCGACCGGCGCCAGGAGGCCCGGGACGGGCTCGGGGTCGAGCACGGCGCGCGCCCCACCCGGTACACCGGCGAGCAGGCCGCGCGCCAGGGGCAGGGCCGCGAGCGCGGCCATCTCGCCGTCCGCCGCGTCCCGGTCGACGGCGGCGAGGAGGGGCCCCCGCCCCACGGCACCGACCGCGGCATCGACCAGCCCACCGGCCGCGGCCACGTCGGCGTCGAGCTCCGCGGCGATACCCGCGCCGCCCGGCCGGGCCGCCCAGCCCGGGCTCGTGAGGATCCCGTACCCCGGGAGGGCCCAGGTGGCCGGGTTGCGAGAGGCGACCACACGCCCTGAGATCAGACGCGGCAGGCCGGTGGCGTTGGACAGGGCGCCGAGCACGTGGAAGAGGGCGCCGGCGGTGCCGTCCGCGTGCTCGATCCGCGCCGCCCACCCGCGCAGGCCGTTCGCGAGATCCTCGGCGCGCCCGGCGACGGCGCCGAGCGTGTCCGCCACCGCCTGCGCGGACGCCCTGGCCGCCGCGAACTCGGCGGCGAGCGCGGGGTCGTGGGCGGCGTTCGGGACCGGGACGAGGAGGCGGCCACCGTGCTGCGGGCTCGAGCCGACGAGCCGGAGCGGCCCGGCGGCCGCCCTCAACCCCGCCGCGACCTCGTCGACCTCGCTCGCCATCCGGCGCACCTCGGCAGTGTCGACGTCCATACCGTCGGCCGAGGAGGAGACGTGCTCCCGCGCGACGGGATCGGGCGGCACCGGGGGGTCGGGCCGGTCACCGGCGACGGGTCGGATCAGCCCACCCATCGCACCGCCCCCACGCCGGGCGCGCCCTGGATATCGATCCGCAGCGTGAGGCCGAGGAGCCGTCCCTCCAACCCGCGCAGCTCACCGATCGCGGAGTCGACGTCCCCGCGGAGCACCTCTCGCGACTCCGTGGCCGCCGCGCCCGCCTCACCCGTCCAGCGCATCGGAACGCAGGACGACAGTCTGTCCCGCACGCCCTCCACCGCCGTGACCTGCGCGCGCACCCGCTGCAGGTCCGCCTCGATCTGGTCGAGCATCACGCCCCCTCTCTCCTGCCCGGCACGCTAGGTGCGTCCCTGGCGGAGGGCAGCGGCGATCGGCGGCACCTGTGGGCACCGGCACCGGGAGGCGGGCTGTGGGGACGGCGGCGCCGGTCAGACGTGGATCAGTCGGCCCGTGGGGACGGCGGCGCCCATCAGGCGCGGGTCAGGTCAGGCGCGGGGCAGGTCAGGCGTGGATCAGTCGGCCGCGAGCGGCTGCCTGGCGGCCCAGTCGGCCAGCTCGACGCGCGGTCCCGTGTAGAACGGGATCTCCTCGCGCACGTGCCGTCGCGCGTCGACGGCGCGCAGCTCGCGCATGACGTCGACGATGCGGTGCAGCTCGGGGGCCTCGAAGGCGAGGATCCACTCGTAGTCGCCGAGCGCGAACGCGGAGACGGTGTTGGCGCGCACGTCCGGGTAGTCGCGGGCGGCCATGCCGTGCTCCCGCAGCATGCGGGAGCGTTCCTCCGCGGGGAGGACGTACCACTCGTAGGACCGGACGAACGGGTAGACGCAGATGTAGTCGCCCGCCGGCTCTCCGGCGAGGAACGCCGGGACGTGGCGGCGGTTGAACTCGGCCGCGCGGTGCAGGCCGACGACCGACCACACCGGCTCGAGCGCGGACCCGAGGTCGCTCGCGCGCAGCGCGTGGTAGGCGGCCTGGACCTCCTCGATGGTCTCGGCGTGCCACCACACCATGAGGTCGGCGTCGGCGCGCAGGCCCGCGACGTCGTACCAGCCACGCAGCTCGACGCCGGTCGCGCGCACCGCCCGCTCCGCGTCGGCCGCGAGCGCGTCCCGCTCAGCGGCGCCGGTCGGCAGCGGCTGGGTCGTGGCGAACACCGACCACATCGTGTAGCGGATGCGCTCGTTGAGCGCCTCGGCGTCGTGCTCGGTCAGGTCGTTCGCGGACCCGGCCCCGCCGCCGATCACACCTCCGGCGTCCGTCGCACCCGTCGTCCCGTCGTTCACGCGCTCTCCTCGATCGCCGTCACCACGTCGTCGGGCTGCCCGCACAGCGCGAGCCGCCCGTCGTCGACCCCGTCGCGCACCGCGCAGCAGGCGACCGCGCAGGCCGAGTCCCACGCCGGCAGGTCGCCGACGACCGCGCGCCGGCCCTCGGCACCGGCCGGCACCCCCCGCGCCTCGGCGGCGCGGTCGAGCAGAAGGTCGGCAAGTCCCGCCACGAACTGGGCATACGTTCCGGCCGTCGCCGCGCGGGCGAGGCGCAGGCCGAGCTCCTCGGCGGTCTCGGCGGCCTCCGTGTCGAGGTCGTAGACGACCTCCATGTGGTCCGAGACGAACCCGATCGGGCTGAGCACCACGGAGCCCCGGCCGGTGGCGGCGAGGTCGCGCAGCGCGTCGTTGACGTCGGGCTCGAGCCACGGGGTGCGCGGGTCGCCGGACCGGGAGCAGTAGGTCAGCGACCAGTCGAGCTCACGGCCCAGGCGCCGCCCGACCTCGGCCGACACGAGCCGGGCGACCTCCTCGTGCTGCTCGGCGTAGGTCGCCGCGGTCCGCCGGCCCGAGGCCACCTCCATCGTCGTGGGGATGGAGTGCGTGACGAACATCAGGTGCGGCTCGCCGCCGAGGGCCCGCATCGACTCCTCGACCGCGTCGGCGTTGGCCGAGACGAAGCCGGGGTCGTTGAAGTAGGGCCGCACCTTGTCGACCACGAGGGGGCGCCCCTCGGCCACGAGCGCCGGGACGTAGCGCCCGACGTCCTGGCGGTACTGGCGGCAGCTCGAGTACGAGCCGTACGCCGAGGTGGCGACCATGGCCACCCGCCGGGCGCCGGCGTCGTAGAGCTCGCGCAGGACGTCGATGCCGTCCGGGTCCCAGTTGCGGTTGCCCCAGACCACCGGCACGTCGATCCCGCGCGCGGCGGTCTCGGTACGCAGGGCGGCGAGGAGGTCGCGGTTGAGGTCGTTGATGGGACTGCGGCCGCCGAACGCGTAGTAGTGCTCGCCGACCTCCTCGAGCCGCTCGTCGGGGATGCCGCGCCCGGCGGTGACGCGACGCAGGAACGGGACGACGTCCTCGGGCCGCTCGGGGCCGCCGAAGGACATGAGCAGCACGGCGTCGTAGGGCGCCAGGGCGCCGGCCGTCACGGGGGGCGCGGTCCGTGCGGAACCGCCCGGAGCGTCCTGCCCCCGCGGAGGGTCCTGCTCCCCGGTCGTCGGTCGGCCGGTCGTCACGGTCACTTGGCGGTCCTCCTTGCGGGTGGGCGGCCCTGTCCGGCGCCGGCGCCCGCGGTCTCGTCGGCCACGGCGATGCCGGTGACGAGCTCGAGGGCGCGGACGAACTCCTCGCCCCGGCCGTCGCGCCCGGCCGCCCGTGCCGCGACCGTCGGTGGGTGGGCGAGGCGCGCGGCGAGGCGCCTCAGGGCCTGCGCCGCCTGGTCGGCGGGCACGGTGCCCGCCATGGGAAGTCGGGTGAGCTCGTCCTCCAGCGCGGATCCGACGCGGTCACGCACGGCGACCACCACGTCGTCCATCGCGCGCTCGGCGCGGGTCTCGACGACGACGCGCACCTCCTCGGCGAGGACCTCCTGGGCGTGGCGGACCTGCCCCTCGGTCGCGGCCGGCGCGTGCGCCTTGACGGTGTCGAGGTCGACGACGACGACGCCGGGCAGCGCGGCGGCCTCCGCCGAGACGTCGTGGCGCAGCGCGAGGTCGACGACGACCAGCGGCTCCGTGGTCCCGGCCGCTCGCCGGGCCGCCAGGGCGGACGACATCGCGTCGGCGTCGACGACCGGTGTGCCCGTGCCGCGGCAGGCGACGACGACGTCGGCGAGCGCGAGCTCCTCGGCCAGGTCGCCCGCGGCACGCACGTGCTCGGCGTCGGCGAAGCCGCGGGCCCGGCCGCTGGCCGACCACACGGCGATGGTCGTGCACTCCCGGCGGCGCAGCGCGGCGACGGTGGCGCCGGCGTAGGCGCCGGTGCCCACCACGAGGGCGCGGGCGCCGGACCACGAGCTGCGGGGCAGCTCACCGGACTCGGGCGTCCAGGCCTCGTCGTCGCGGGGGCACGCCGGGCGCGCCCGGACCGTGCCTGCGAGGTCGAGGGCGACTGCCACGACGGAGCGGCCGGCGGCGGCGAGGTCGGTGTCGACGGCGATCCGGCGCGAGGCGCGCGAGGCGCGCTGCAGCGCGTCCTCCAGGGCCGGGGTGGTCGCGCCGGCGGCGCGGGCGTCCTCGAGTGCGCGCCGGACCTGACCGACGATCTCGCGCTCGCCGACGACCATCGCGTCGAGGCCGGAGGCGACCTCGAAGAGGTGCCGGACGGCGTCGTGGCCGTCGGTGCGTCCGGTGAGGTCGTCGATCTCGAGGGGGTCCACGCCGCTGGTCGAGGCGAGGGCGGCGCGCGCGGCGTCGAGCGCCGCGTCCGGGTCGGCGGCCTCGAGGTAGAGCTCGACCCGGTTGCAGGTGGCGAGCACGACGGCGCCGTCGACGGCCGGGTGGTCGGCCAGGAGGGTGGGCAGGGAGTCGACTCCGACGCTGAGCCGCTCGAGGTCGTCGAGCGTCACCGAGTGGTGGTCGGCGGAAAGCAGGGTGAGCGGCACCGAGACAGGTTAGCAATTCGACGCGAAGAAGTTTCTCCCGCCCGTGCACAATGGCTGCGTGACGAATTCCGACATCTCCACGGCCGCCTCCGTGAGCGCCGGCACGCCCGCCCTGCTCGAGGCCTATTCCGGACGGCGACCGGAGCGCCTGCCGGTCTGGTTCATGCGGCAGGCCGGTCGCTCGCTGCCGGAGTACAAGGAGGTGCGCGCGGGCACGGAGATGCTCGACGCCTGCCTCACGCCCGAGCTCGCCGCGGAGATCACCTGCCAGCCGGTGCGCCGGCACGGCGTCGACGCCGCGATCCTCTTCTCCGACATCGTCGTGCCGCTGAGGCTCGCGGGCATCGACGTCGAGATCGCCCCCGGGGTCGGCCCCGTCATCGCGGACCCGGTCCGCACCCCGGCCGACGTCGCGCGCCTGACCGCCCACGAGCCCGGCGACCACGCCCCGATCGCGGCGGCCGTCCGCGCGGTGACCGACGAGCTCGGCACCGGCGACGGGCCCGGCGACACCCCGCTCATCGGCTTCGGCGGCGCCCCGTTCACCCTGGCCGCCTACCTCGTCGAGGGCCGCCCCTCGCGCGACCACCTGGCCGCCCGCGCACTCATGCACGCCGACCCCGCCGCCTGGGACCGGCTGCTCACCTGGACCGCCGACCTCACGGGCGCGTTCCTCGCCGCGCAGGTCGACGCCGGCGTCCGCGCCGTCCAGCTCTTCGACTCCTGGGCCGGCTCACTGTCCGTCGACGACTACACCGCGCGCGCCGCCCCGTACTCGACGCGCGCGCTGGACCACGTGGCGGACCGGGTGCCGCGGGTCTCGTTCGGGACCGGCACGTCCGAGCTGCTCACCGTCATGGCGAGGCACGCCGAGGTCGTCGGGGTGGACCACCGACTCCGGCTCGACGTCGCGAACGAGCGGCTGGGCGGAGAGGTGCCGCTGCAGGGCAACATCGACCCTGCGCTGCTCACCGCGCCGTGGGAGGTTCTCGAGCGGCACGTGCGCGCCGTCGTCGAGGCGGGTCGGGCGGCGCCCGGGCACGTGGTCAACCTCGGTCACGGCGTCCCGCCCACCACGGACCCGGCGGTGCTCACGCGCATCGTCGAGCTCGTCCACTCCCTGTGACCGGATCGGACCCCGCGGCCGGCGCAGCGACCTCCACCGGGCCGGATCCCGCGGCCGGCGCAGCCACCTCGCACGACCCCGGCCGGAAGGTCCCCGCCCCCGACCGCACCACCTGGGACCTCGCCGTGATCGGGGCGGGGATCGCCGGCCTCACGCTCGCCCACGACGTCACCCGGTCCGGCCGGTCGGTCGTCCTGCTGGAGGCGTCGGGCCGGGTCGGCGGGCTCGTCTCGCCGCTCTCGCTCGAGCTCGGCGGCGGGTCCGGCAGTGCCGACGGCGGTGCCGACGGCGGAGTCCGCACCGGTCCGGTCCTCCTCGACGGCGGGGCCGAGGCCATGGGCACGCGGCGGCCGGCGGCGATCGAGCTGGCCGAGGAGCTGGGTCTCACGATCGAGCGGCCCGCCGCGGGCTCGTGGGTGCAGCCGGCGGCCGGCCCCGCGCGGCCCGTGCCGCCGCGGTCGCTGCTCGGCGTCCCCTCGGACCTCGCCCATCCGCTCGTCGCCCAGATCCTCGGGGAGCGCGCGGCGCGCCGGGCGGCGGAGGCGAACTCCGCGGGGCGAGCCGGCGCGCTGCCAGGCTCGGCCTCGCTCGCCGACGTCGTGCGGGACGCGATGGGCGAGGACGTCCTCGAGCGCCTCGTCCGCCCGATCGCCGGCGCGCTGCACGCGTCCGACCCGGAGGAGCTCGCGATCGACGTCGTCGCGCCCGGCCTGCGCGCGGCCCTGGCCGAGTCCGGGTCGCTGAGCACGGCGGTCGCGTCGCTCGTCGGCGAAGGACCGGCCGTGGCCACAGTCCGCGGCGGCATGCACCTGCTGCCCGCAACGCTCGCCCGCGCGGCCGTCGCCGCGGGCGCCGAGATCCGCACGGGCGCGGCTGTCGAGCGGCTCGTCCGCGACGGCGGAGCCTGGCAGCTCCAGGTCGCGCCCGGCGGGACGCTGCGCGCGCGTGAGGTGGTGCTGGCGGTTCCCGGCCCGGAGGCGCTGCGCATGGTCGAGCCGGAATTCCCCACGGCCCGGGAGGTCCGGCTCGTCCCCGGCGCGCCGGTGGAGCACCGCACGCTGATCCTCGACGCCCCGGCCCTGGACACGGCGCCGCGAGGATCGGGCGTCATCGTCGGCGAGGGGGCCGAGCCCGGCGGGCGCGCCGTCCGCGCGAAGGCGCTCACCCACTCCAGCGCCAAGTGGCCCTGGGTGGCCGCGGCGCTGGGCGGCCGGCACGCCGTGCGGCTCTCGTACGGGCGCCCCGGCGAGGAGCCGCACCTCCCGGGGGTCGACGAGGCCCTCGCCGACGCCGCGGCCCTGCTCGGCGTCGAGCTCACAGAGGACCAGCTGCTCGCCTCGGCGCCGGTCTCCCACGGCGGTGCCCTCGCGCCGCAGACCCCGGGCATGCGGGAGACCGTCACGGACCTGGCGGCGACGGCGGCGGAGCGGGACCTGCACCTCGCGGGCGCGTGGGTCGCCGGGACGGGGCTGCCCGCAGTCGTCGCCCACGCCCGTCGGCTGGCCCGGCGCCTCGTGTGAGATAACCCGGGCACGGTCCGTGCCCGCACCGGCCCACCTGTCAGATGTTGCGTACATCATGTGACATACACGTGTTCTGAATGAGGCAGTACGTGCGACTGAATATGCTTTATGACGACTCGTCGTCATATCCAAAGAATGGTCCTGACGGTTCGTCAGGTCGATTTCACAGATGTCCAGTTTTCGCATTTTCGTTACGCCGCACTTGCATATTAGAACCATTCTCGACGGCGGTCGGTGCGAGAATGACGGCATGACCTCAGCCACCGCCGCGCGGCCCTGGCGCCTGGGCACGCGGGGCTCCGACCTCGCGCGCACGCAGTCCCGTCACGTCGCCGACGCCCTGACCGCCGCGGGCGCCGGCGAGCTCGAGCTGGTCGTCGTGCGCACCGAGGGCGACGTGTCCACCGCCTCGCTCGCCTCCCTCGGCGGCACCGGCGTCTTCGCGGGCGCCCTGCGCGCGGCCCTGCTCGACGGCGAGGTCGACGTCGTCGTGCACTCCCTCAAGGACCTGCCCACGGCCCCGCACCCGGGACTGACGATCGCCGCCGTCCCCCCGCGCGAGGACCCGCGCGACGCCCTGTGCGCGCGCGACGGGCTCACGCTCGCCGACCTGCCCGCCGGCGCCCGCGTCGGCACCGGCTCCCCCCGCCGCGCCGCGCTGCTGCTCATCGCCCGGCCCGACCTCGAGATCGTCGACATCCGCGGCAACGTGCCCACTCGCCTCGCGCGGACCGAGGACGACCTCGACGCCGTGGCCCTCGCCCTGTCCGGGCTGCGCAGGCTCGGCCTCGAGGGCCGGGTCACCGAGGTCCTCGGCCCGCCGGACTTCCTGCCCGCCCCCGGCCAGGGCGCCCTCGCCGTGGAGACCCGCGACGACGTCGACTCCGAGCTGCCCGGTCTCGCCGCCGCACTGCGAGCGATCCACCACGCGCCGTCCGCGGCCGCGGTCGTCGCCGAGCGGACCCTGCTCGGCCGGCTCGAGGCCGGCTGCGCCGCCCCGGTCGGCGCACTGGCCACCCTCGACGGCGAGGACCTCGAGCTCGCCGCCGTCGTCGCCCGACCGGACGGCGCCCTCCATCTACGGCAAGACGTGAGCGCGAGCATCGACCCGGCCGACACCACGCTCGCCGCGACCGTCGGGCGCGACCTCGCCGACGACCTGCTCGTCTCCGGCGCCGCCGACCTCATGGCCGACGCGTGAGCCTGGCCGGCGCGCGAGTCCTCGTCCCGGCAGGGTCGCTCGAGATCGCCCGGGCCCTGCGGGAGGCCGGCGCCGACGTGGTGCCGGTGACGCTCACGCGCACCGTCGAGCTCGACGTCGACCCGGGCGCCGTCGACCCGGCCGGTGCCGCCTGGGTGCTCGTCACCTCGGCGCGCACGGTGTCCCGACTCGCCGACGTCAGGCTCGCGGGCGTGCGGCTCGACGACGGTCCGCGCACCTGGCCGGCCGCCGTCGCGGCCGCCCGCGCGGACGGCACCCGGATCGGCTCCGTCGGACCCGCGACCACCGCCGCGCTCACCGGCGTCGGCATCACCGTCGACGCGGAGGCACCGGCGGGCACGGCCGCGTCGCTGGTGGACGTCGTCGACCGCCCCGGGGACCCTCGCCGGCGGCGCGTCCTCCTGCCGTCGAGCGCCCTGGCCGACCCGGCCACCGCCCGGCGGCTGGCCGGCGCCGGCTGGAGCGTCGACGCGGTCCCCGCCTACACGACCGTCACCGCGGAGCCCGACGAGGCCCGGGCCGCCACGCGCCCGTGGCCGGACGTCGTCGCCCTCACCTCGCCCTCGACCCTGCGCGCGCTGCTCGAGACCGCGGGCCGCCCTCCGACGTCGACCGCCCTGGTCGCCATCGGTCCGACGACGGCCACGGCCATCCGCGAGGCGGGCCTGGACGTCTCGTCCGTCGCCGGGGCGCCGACCCCGGAGGCGATCGTCGCCGCGGTCGAAGAGGCGGCTGCTACCGACCGCGCCCGACCCGACCACGCACCCACCGTCACCCGCCCCGCGGACCCGCGCTCCGGCGTCGGGCTTGGCGGTACCGCACCACCACGGAGGACACCATGAGCCAGTTCCCCACCGTCCGTCCCCGCCGGCTGCGCTCCTCGCCGGCGCTGCGGCGGCTCGTCGCCGAGACCCGCATGGACCCGGCCGACCTCGTGCTGCCCGTGTTCCTGCGCGAGGGCCTCAGCGAGCCGCGGCCGATCGGGGCGATGCCCGGGGTCCTCCAGCACACCCCCGACTCCCTGCGCCGGGCGGCGGCCGAGGCGGCGGAGGCCGGCGTCGGCGGGATCATGCTCTTCGGCGTGCCGGCCACCCACGACGCCACCGGGACGGGGGCGACCGACCCGGACGGGATCGCGAACGTCGGGCTGCGCCTGCTGCGCGAGGAGGTCGGGGAGTCGATGGTCGTCGTCTCAGACCTGTGCCTGGACGAGTTCACCGACCACGGCCACTGCGGCGTGCTCGCCGCCGACGGGAGCGTGGACAATGACGCCACCCTCGTGCGCTACGCGGAGATGGCGCTTGCGCAGGCCGAGGCCGGGGCGTCGCTCCTCGGGCTGTCGGGAATGATGGACGGCCAGGTCGGAGCGGTGCGTGAAGCCCTCGACGACGCCAGACGCACCGACGTCGGCACGCTCGCCTATGCGGCGAAGTACGCGTCGGCCATGTACGGGCCGTTCCGCGAGGCCGTCGACTCGCAGCTCACGGGCGACCGGCGGACCTACCAGATGGATCCGGCCAACCGTCGGGAGGGGCTGCGCGAGACGCTCCTCGACGTCGAGGAGGGTGCCGACGTCGTCATGGTCAAGCCGGCCACGCTCTACCTCGACGTCCTCGGCGACGTCGCGGAGGCCGTCGACGTGCCGGTGGCGGCCTACCACGTGTCGGGCGAGATGGCGATGGTCGAGGCCGCCGCGGAGCGCGGCTGGATCGACCGGCGGCGGACGATCCTCGAGACCCTGCTGTCGGTGCGCCGGGCCGGGGCGGGGATCGTGGCGACGTACTGGGCGACCGAGGCGGCCGGCTGGCTGCGGGAGAGGTGAGAGAGGCGATGACGCAGGTGAACGGATCGACTGGAGCAGGATCGTCGAGCAGCGACGAACGAGACGCATCCGCGCCGGGTACGGCGGCTTCCTCCGGCGACACGACAGCCATGGCATCTCCCGGAACGGCGTCACCCGGCAGCTGGTCCGCCGGCCCGGCGAGCGCGGCAGCGTTCGAGGCCGCTCGGGCGGCGATCCCCGGCGGCGTGGACTCCCCCGTCCGGGCCTACGGGTCCGTAGGCGGGACGCCCCGGTTCCTCGCCTCCGCGCGCGGCGCGTACGTCACCGACGTCGACGGTCGCGAGTACGTCGACCTCGTCGCGTCGTGGGGGCCCGCGCTGCTCGGGCACGCCCACCCGGAGGTCGTGGGCGCGGTCCGAGAGGCGGCCGCGTCCGGCCTCAACTTCGGCGCGCCGACCGTCGCGGAGACCGAGCTCGCCGAGGCCGTCACCGCCCGGGTGGCACCGGCCGAGCGTGTGCGGTTCGTCAGCTCCGGCACCGAGGCGACGATGACCGCCGTCCGACTCGCACGCGGCGTGACGGGCCGGCCCCTGGTCGTCAAGATCGCCGGCCACTACCACGGGCACTCCGACTCGCTCCTGGTGGACGCGGGCTCCGGCGTGGCCACGCTCGGCATCCCCGGCACGCCCGGGGTGCCCGAGGAGATCGCCGCGGTCACCGTCGTCGTGCCGTACAACGACCTGCCGGCGATGGAGGCCGTCATGGGCGCCCACGGCGACCGGGTGGCGGCCGTGATCGTCGAAGGCGCCGCCGCGAACATGGGCGTCGTCGCGCCCGAGCCCGGGTACAACCGGGCGCTGCGCGAACTGACCATCGGCCACGGCGCACTGCTCGTCCTCGACGAGGTCCTCACGGGCTTCCGCGTCGGACCGGGCGGCTGGTGGGGCCTCGAGGGGGCGACCGAGGGCTGGGCGCCCGACCTCTTCACGTTCGGCAAGGTGCTCGGCGGCGGGATGCCACTCGCCGCCCTCGGCGGTCGGGCGGCTGTGATGGACGAGCTCGCCCCGAGCGGTCCCGTCTACCAGGCCGGGACCCTGTCCGGGAACCCGCTCGCGACCGCCGCCGGGCTCGCCACGCTGAGCCTCGCCGACGACGCCGTGTACTCCGCGGTCGACGCCGCCGCCGACGCCGTGGCGCGCGCCGCGGGTGAGGCGCTCGACGCCGTCGGGCTGGCGCACACGGTGAGCCGGGCGGGGAACCTGTTCTCGGTCTTCCTCGGCGAGCCCGCGGCGGGCGGCGTGCGCGACTACGCGGGGGCCAAGGCCTCCGAGACCTGGCGGTACCCGGCGTTCTTCCGCGCCATGGCGGCGGCCGGCGTGCTGCTGCCGCCGAGCGCGTTCGAGGCATGGTTCCTCACCGCGGCCCACGACGACGAGGCTCTCGCCCGGGTGGTCGACGCCCTGCCGTCGGCGGCCCGCGCGGCGGCGGAAGCGGCGCCGCCGGCCGGCTGACCGCGGTCGCCGCGACCTGGGGGAGAATCGTCCCCGTGACTGCGCGCACCGACCTCTCGACGATCACCCCGCCCATCGCCCTCGGGGCGCTCGACGGCCGCTACCGGTCCGCGGTCGCCCCGCTCGTCGACCACCTCAGCGAGGCCGCCCTCAACCGGGCACGGCTGCAGGTCGAGGTCGAGTGGCTCATCCACCTGTGCGACACCGGGTCTCTGCCCGGCGCGCCGACCCTCAGCGACGCGGAGCGCGCCTACCTGCGCGGCGTCGTCGACGGGTTCGGCGCCGACGACATCGCCGAGCACGCCGCCATCGAGGCCGAGACCCGGCACGACGTCAAGGCCGTGGAGTACCTGCTCAAGCGCCGCCTGGACGCCGCCGCGGACGTGCTCGGCCCGGACACGTCGCTGCCCGGGTCGCACGAGATCGTCCACATCTTCTGCACGTCGGAGGACGTCAACAACCTCTCCTACGCCCTGACGGTGCGCGCCGCCGTCGTCGACGTGTGGCTCCCCGCCGCGACGGCAGTCACCGACCAGCTCGCCGCGATGGCCCACGCCCACGCCGAGGTCCCGATGCTCGCCCGCACGCACGGTCAGACGGCCACGCCCGTCACGCTCGGCAAGGAGCTCGCCGTGACGGTCGCGCGCCTGCGCCGCCAGCTCGACCGGGTCGCCTCGACCGAGTACCGCGGCAAGATCAACGGCGCGACCGGCACCTACGGCGCGCACAGCGTGGCCGTCCCGGGGACCGACTGGCCGGCGGTCGCGGAGCGCTTCGTCACCGGGCTCGGCCTGTCGTTCAACCCGCTGACCACGCAGATCGAGGCACACGACTGGCAGGCGGAGCTCTACTCCGACGTGGCCCGGTTCAACCGGATCCTGCACAACCTCGCCACCGACGTGTGGACGTACATCTCGCTCGGCTACTTCACCCAGCGGCTCTCGGCGCAGGGCTCGACCGGCTCCTCGACGATGCCGCACAAGGTCAACCCGATCCGGTTCGAGAACGCCGAGGCGAACCTCGAAATCAGCTGCGCCCTGCTCGACACCCTCGCCTCGACGCTCGTCACCTCCCGCCTGCAGCGCGACCTCACCGACTCGACGACGCAGCGCAACATCGGCACCGCGTTCGGGCACTCGCTGCTCGCGATCGACAACGTGAGCCGGGGGCTCGCGGGCCTCGACGTCGACGCCGAGGCGATGGCCCGCGACCTCGACGACGCCTGGGAGGTCCTCGGCGAGGCCGTCCAGCAGGCGATGCGCGCCGCCTCGGTCGCGGGCGCCAGGGGCATGGAGGACCCCTACGAGCGGCTCAAGGAACTCACGCGCGGCCGCAAGGTCGACGGGCCGGCAATGCGCGAGTTCATCGGTTCGCTCGGGCTCCCCGCCGACGTCGAGGAGCGGCTGATCGCCCTGACCCCCGCGACCTACACGGGGCTGTCCGCACAGCTGGCCCGTACCGTCGAGGCCGAGGGCTGACCGCGTCGCGTGCGCTGCCGGTGAGTCGCCGCATCGCGGTGGGCGCCTGCGCATCGCAAGGTCGCGCGGTCTCAGGCATCGACGACGATCGAGGTGGCGCCGTGAGCCAGGCGCGAGCGCAGCACGGTCCGGAGTGCGGATCTCCCTGGCGTCGTCGGGCATCTCACGGGCACGCTGCCGCACCTGCGCGCCCGCGGCCCCATAGGTTGGGGCGGTGACGACCTCAGCCCTCGCCCACGCGACCGCCGCGGCCCATCCACCCGCCGCCCCGATCGCAGCCTCCGTCCCCGACGAGGGGCTGACCGGCATCGCCGGCTGGGCCGTGTCGATGATGGAGTCCCTCGGCGGGTTCGGGGCGGCGCTGCTCATCGCCATCGAGAACCTGTTCCCGCCGATCCCGTCGGAGATCATCCTTCCGCTCGCCGGGTTCACGGCCTCCCAGGGGCAGACGTTCGGGCTCGTCGAGGTGATCATCTGGTGCACGGCCGGCTCGGTGTTGGGCGCCTACGCGCTCTACGGCGTGGGCGCGCTGCTCGGCCGCGAGCGCACCCGGGCGATCATGAACTGGCTGCCGCTCGTCGACGTCGAGGACGTGACCAAGACCGAGAACTGGTTCGACAAGCACGGCCACTGGACCGTCCTGCTCGGGCGGTGCCTGCCGATCTTCCGTTCCCTCATCTCGATCCCCGCGGGCATCACGCGGATGTCGCTGCTCATGTTCGGCCTGCTCACGACGATCGGCTCCCTCGTCTGGAACACCGTCCTCATCCTCGCCGGCTACTACCTGGGCGAGAACTGGGACGTCGTCGAGGAGTACACGAGCTGGCTGCAGTACGTCGTCATCGCCGCGGTGCTCCTCCTGCTCGTCTGGTTCGTCGTCGCGCACCTGCGCAAGCGTCGCGCGGGCTCCACGTCCGACGACGGGCGCGGCCCGACCTCGACCACGGACCCCGCGCTGTGACCGCCCCCGACGTGTCCTCCGCGGGCGAGGACGATGCCCCCAGGCTCGGCGCCCTGGTCGCCACCGCCTTCGACGACGACCCGCTGTTCACCTGGGCGGTGCCCGACCGGGAGCGCAGGCACCGGCGCCTGCCCGCCTGGGCGGTCGCCAGCGTGCGGGCGGGGATGACCCACGGCGTCGTCGACACCGTCGGCGACGGGTCGATCGCTGTCTGGTACGCGCCCGGCCACCCGCCGCGGATGCTCGACCAGCTGCGCGGCGGCGCCCTCGGGGCACTGCTGCGTCTGCGACCGGGCGACGTGCGCCGACTCGCTGCAGCCGAGCGGCAGGCCCAGGCCGCCCACCGCCGGCACGACCCGGACTCCGCCGCCTGGTACCTCGCGCTCCTCGCCGTCGACCCGCAGCACCAGGGCCGGGGGCACGCGGGGGCCCTGCTGCGGCACGGTCTGGCGCGCGCCGACCGCACGGGCGCGCCGGTGTGGCTCGAGACGAACGCCGAGCGGAACGTGGGGATCTACGAGCGGTTCGGCTTCGAGGTCGTGGCGCACGAGAGGGCCGACGGGCTGCCGGAGTTCTGGGGCCTGCTCCGCCCGGCCCGCGGGGCCGAGGAGCCTGCTCGCGAGGACTGAGCCGTCGCCGACGGCAGCCCAGCGCGCGTCGAGGGCGCGAGGTGTCGTCGAGGGCGCGGTCTATCGCCGAGAGGACAGCCGCCGACCCACCACTCGGCGCGGCCACCGCGTCTTCGGCACTCACACCGCGCCCTCGACGGGTCCCTCTGCCACTCGACGAGCCCTCCGGGCGAGCAGCCGCCCCACGCAGCCGACTCGAACGCGCAGGGCTCAGACGAACCTCAGACGAACGACGAGCGCAGCGCGCCCCCCGGCGGGCCGCCCGCCGAGGACCCGGCACCGACGGGCGCGAGGTTGTCCCCGTTGTCCGGGCCGGACATGTGGTCGATGCGGCGCAGGATCGCGCCCTCGCGCAGCGCCCACGGGCAGACCTCGACCCGGTCCACGCCGAGGTGCCGCATCGTCGACTCCGCGACGACGGCGCCCGCCACGATCTGGTGCGTGCGCTCCGGCGTGATACCCGGCAGCTCCATGCGCTGCTCCGCGGGGATGCGCGCAAGCCGGGGCACCCAGTCCTGGAGATCTCGCAGTGCCATCCGGCGCCGCTCCTCGGGCCCGATGACGGCCTGCGAGTGCCCGGCCAGGCGGGCCAGCGAGCGGAAGGTCTTCGACGTGACGACCACGTGGTCCGGGCTCGGGAGGTCGGCCAGCTCCTTCGCGACCGGCGCGAGGAGCTTGTCCACGCGCCGCTGGAGCGTGGCCATCTGATTCTTCTCGGGCGGGTCGGAGGTGAGGAAGTGCCGGGTGAGCCGACCGGCCCCCAGAGGGAGGGACACCCGGAACTCGGGCGACTCGTCGATGCCGAGCGCGACCTCCAGCGAGCCGCCGCCGATGTCGAGCACGAGGAGGCGGCCCGACGCCCAGCCGTGCCAGCGCCTGGCCGCCAGGAACGTCAGCTCGGCCTCCTGGTCGCCGCTGAGCACCCGCAGCGGGACGCCGGCGGCCTTCTCGAGCTTGGCCAGGACCTCCGGGCCGTTCCGCGCCTCCCGGATGGCGGAGGTCGCCATGCCGACGAGCTCCTCGCAACCGAACTTCTCGGCGGCCTTCCGCGCCCGCTTCACGGCCTTCTTCAGTGCCTTGACGCCGTCGTCGTCGATCGTGCCGTCGTCGGTGAGGTACTGCATGAGACGGACGGTCGACCGGTCGGAGGACTCCGGGTCCGGCCGGGCGTCCCGCACGGCGTCGAGCACCACGAGGTGCACGGTGTTGGACCCGACGTCGAGAACTCCCAGGCGCATCCGCACACCGTAGCGTCCCGACGTGACCCAACACACCACGGCGCCGGCGCCCCAGGGCTCCCGAGGGACCGGTCGGACCGCGTCGATCAGAGTGCGTCCACGGGGGTGCGTCGATCAGAGTGCGTCCATGGGGGGTGCGTCGATCAGAGCGCGTCGCCGAGCGCGCCGAGCGTGAACTCCCAGCCCTGGCGGTAGCTCTCGGCCGGGGCGGCGTCGGCCCACGGTCCCGAGTGCCGCACGACGACGCGCGTCCCGCCCGCAGCGCCGGCGCCCGGCGCGTCGTCGGCCGCTCCGCCACCGGTGTGCACGTGGATGTCGACGGCCTCGTCCGCGCTGGTCCCGTCGGCGTCGCTCCAGCGCCACGTCATCGACAGCCGGCCGGCCCGGCCGCCGGCCGGGGGGACGACGTCGAGGTACCGACCGTCGAGCACGATGCCCGCGCCGGGCGCCTCAATCCGGTAGGCGCCGCCGGGGCGCACGTCGGCCTCGATCGTCACGTCGTCCCAGTGCTTCCACCACCACGACCGCAGTCCTTCCTCGGTGGCCAGCGCCGCCCACACCCGCTGAGCGTCAGCGTCGAGGGTGCGTTCGAGCTCGAGCGGGGCGCGCGTGATCGTCAGCCAGACCTCGGCGGCGCCCCCCTCGCTGTCCTCGTCACCCGGCGCGTCCGGACTCGCGGCGCCGAGCGCGCGGGCGAGCGACTGGAGGACCTGCTCCCAGCCGCCGCCGTACCCGACGGCGTGATCCGGCTCCGCCAGCTCGTGCCGCAGCGTGAGCTCGGTGCGGTTGTCGTCGACCGGTCGGAAGCGGGCGGAGATCACGCTCGTCGCCTCGCCCTGCCAC
Source organism: Georgenia sp. Z2081 (assembly GCF_055326445.1). Taxonomy (NCBI): domain Bacteria; kingdom Bacillati; phylum Actinomycetota; class Actinomycetes; order Allobogoriellales; family Allobogoriellaceae; genus Georgenia; species Georgenia sp. Z2081. The sequence goes on along the minus strand of NZ_JBUZNK010000001.1, from coordinate 296,926 downwards.
GACCACTCGACGGCGACCTCGTCATCCGCGCACCGCAGCACGCGGCCGGTCGCACGGTCGTCCGGGTCGTCGGAGAGCGCGGCCCCGAAGGTGTCACCGACCCGGGCGGGGTCGCCGGTCACCGTGCCGAACCAGCGTGCGAGCCGGGCGGTGTCCGTGCAGGCGTCGCGCTGGTCGGCCACCTCCGCGCGGTAGACCCGGACGATGCTGAGGACGGGGTGGTCACGCGGTCCGGTCAGTGCCCTGACGATCGTGGCGTCCATGCTCGGTCTCCTTCGCGGTGCGTGCGGTCCGGGGGACGGGTGATCGACGGGGCGCGGCGGTCCGGCCGACGGAGCCCTCAGGGGTCGCGTCCCGCGCCGCCCGCCTCCCCCGCGCGAGCTCGGACTCGAGCGCGTCGAGGCGCTGGGGCCACAGGCGCGCGTACCGCTCGACCCAGGCGTCCACCTCGTCGAGGGCGCCGGGGCGGAGCCGGTAGATCCGACGCGACCCACGGGCCTCGACCTCGACGGCCCCCGACTCCCGCAGCACACGCAGCTGGTTGGACACGGCCGGCTGGCTGATCCCGAACTCGCCCTGGACGAGCGCGCCGACGTCGCCGGCCGCCCTTTCGCCGTCGGCGAGCGCCTCGACGATCCGGCGTCGGACCGGGTCGGCGACGAGGGCGAAGGTGTCCACGGGCACATTCCTATCACTTAGTGGTGATATATGCGAGAGCTGATGCGCTGGGCCCCCAGGACGTGACCGACGCATCAGCACCCACCTCCCCGACCGTCCCCGCGAGCCCCGCCGCCGCCACGCCCCGAGCGGCCCTCGCCGACTCACGTACCGTTGGCGTCAGGATCCCGACCCGGAAGGCCCCCATGTCTCAGCTCGTCCTGCAGAAGGCCGTCACCCCCGCGATGGCGAAGGTCTACCTCGAGAAGGGCCTGGACCGGGTGAGCGGCTACGTCGTCCCCGCCGCCGAGGTCGCCACGCTCGGCACCACCGAGGAGCTCTACAAGCTGCACGGCCTGAGCTTCACCGGCACCCCGTTCGCACCGGACCAGCCGATCGACGTCCTGCACGTCCCGCTGTCCCCCACCTGGCAGATGGTCCCCGCGACCGGCGGCCGCACCGAGGCCGAGCGCGCCAGGGTCAAGGGCAACATCCTCGACCGCGAGCCCTTCGACGGGTCCGGGTTCAGCCAGGTCGGCGACGTCCGTGCGCCGCTCGCGTGGATCGAGCACGACCGGCTCACCGTCGGCGCACGCCTGTGGCGCTTCCTGCCGGGCCAGGCCGAGCCCGAGCACCTGGGGACCTACCACGGCCCCGCGTACGGCTGGCAGAACCACGCGGCCGGCGACCTCTTCGCCACCGCGGTGCCCTCGAAGCTCGTGGGCTACGTGGCCAAGACGGACGGCGCCACGTGGGCGGCGGACGTCCGCCTCGACGACGACGGTCGCCCCTCGCTCATCACCCTGGTCTCCCCGAGCAAGGACTCCGAGAGCCAGGGCTTCACGATGACCGAGGCCGGCACCTGGGCCAAGCAGGTCGTCCGCTCCGAGATCGACGAGCTGTTCGCCATGCACTGCACCGCCCGCTGGAACGGCGTGCCCGTGCGGGTCGTCGACGACCAGATGGACCCCCAGGGCACCCGCCGCGCCAGAATCTTCTCGATCGCCCGCGACGCCAACGTCAACGAGCGGCACAAGATGGACAAGATCGACGCCGGCGTCTACGAGAAGACGGTCCTGTGGGAGGAGCTGAGCGACGTCGTCTACGCCCAGCGCGTGCCCAAGCAGTGGGCCACCGAGGAGCAGCTGGCCAAGGGCGAGGAGTACCAGCGCTCGCGCGCCGACGGCACCACGACCGCGCCCGCCCCGCACACGGCCAACCGCTCGGGCGCCACGCTCTCGCTCGGCACGCCCGAGGGCGCCGACGAGTCCCACCCGGCCGTGAAGCACCGCGAGGAGCTGCAGGCGATCGTGCGCGGCATGGTCGACGTCGTGCCCGCCGACTGGACCCGCGCCCGGCTCGTCGCCGTCATGCTCGGCACCCGCGGGGAGATCCGCGCCGGTGCGACGACGGCGGACGGCACCGAGGTCACCCTCCAGGGCCTGGGCAAGGAGGTCGCGCAGGCGGTGGCGAAGCTGCGCGCGGACTCGGCGGACAACGGCGGCAAGGGCGCCTGGCTCACGGCGGTCGTCAGCGTAGAGCCCGCCGGGTCGGTCAAGCTCGCCACCGACCACGACATCCAGCCGACGTGGCGCAAGAAGCCGGCCGAGAAGGACTACACCGTCGAGCTCCAGCGGCACCCGCGCGCGCCGGAGAACATCCCGGACTGGTGGCGCGAGCACCTGGCGTCCGACTGAGCCGCGCCGCGCACCGGGCCCGCCCCTGACGCCCCCCACCAGGCGCCCGCGCCTGTCACGGGTGCGAGATGTCACCCCTTGGGGGTATCGCCGGATACCCCCAAGGGGTACACTGGTGGCGTGAGCACACACGACGACACCTCCGCGCCCGCGGGCGAGCACCCCACGACGCACGGATACGCCAAGGACAAGGACGCGATCGCCCGACGCCTGCGCCGCATCGAGGGCCAGGTCCGCGGCATCGCCCGCATGGTCGACGAGGACACCTACTGCATCGACGTCCTCACCCAGATCTCGGCGGTGACCAAGGCTCTGCAGACCGTCGGACTCACGCTGGTCGAGGACCATGTCGGCCACTGCGTCGTACAGGCCGCCCAGTCCTCCCCCGAGGAGGGCGAGGCCAAGGTCGCCGAGGCCACCACCGCCGTCGCCCGGCTCCTGCGCGTCTGACCGCACCGGGAGCCGGACCGTTACCCGAACACCCGACGCACCACCTCAGCCACCACGAAGGAGCACCCATGACCACCACCGTCCTCGACGTCACCGGCATGACCTGCGGCCACTGCGCGCAGGCCGTCACCTCCGAGCTCTCCGCCATCGCCGGCGTCACCGACGTCGACGTCGCGCTCGACGCCGGCGGCACCTCGCCGGTCACCGTGACCTCCGACGCCCCGCTCGAGGAGTCGGCGCTCCGCGCGGCGATCGACGAGGCCGGCTACGAGGTCGCCGCGATCCGCGCCTGACGCGGCCCCGACGACGCCGCACGGCCTCCCCGGGCACCGTCACCGCACGACCCGCCCCGCGCACGCAGCGTCACCGCACAACCTGCACGACCCGTACGACCGCTCGGCGCGACGTCGTCGTCCCGCGACCCGATCGCGCCACGCGACGCACCCACCCCCGCGGCCCCACCGATCCGGAAGAAGGGCCCACGATGACCACCTCCGCACGACCCGACGACAAGAACTCCCGGCGCGCCCCCACGGACCTGATCGACGCCACCGACCTGCTCGGCGAGGCCGAGCTCGAGGTCGAGGGCATGACCTGCGCCAGCTGCGTGCGCCGCGTGGAGAAGAAGCTCAACGCGGTAGAGGGCGTCGCCGCGACCGTCAACCTCGCCACCGACTCCGCGCACGTCGAGCTGAGCGCCGACGTCGACGACGACACCCTGGTCGCCGCCCTGCGGGCCGCCGGGTACGACGGGCAGGTCACCTCCCGTACCCGCCTCGGCGCGCCCGAGCCGGTCCGGGACTCGGGTGAGCACGCGCACCACGACGCGAGCGGCCACGCGGAGCACGACGCCGCGGGTCACGGCGGGCACGACCACTCCCCGCTCGGCGACGACTCCGACACCTACGACACCTCGACGCCCACCCAGCGCCGCGCCGCGGACCTGCGCCGCCGGCTCCTCGTCGCGCTCGTGCTCGGTGTCCCCGTCGGCGTGCTGTCGATGGTCCCGCCGCTGCAGTTCGCGGGCTGGCAGTGGGTCGTGATGGTGCTCGCCCTGCCGATCGCCACGTGGTGCGCCTGGCCGTTCCACACCGCCGCCGTCCGCGCGGCCCGGCACGGCGCGTCGACGATGGACACCCTCGTCTCGCTCGGCGTCGTGGCCTCGACCCTCTGGTCGCTGTGGGCGATCACGCTGGGCGGCGCCGGCGAGATCGGCATGCGGATGGAGATGACGCTGTGGCCGGCCGCCGGCGGCCACGACGGCGGCCACGCGCCCCCGCACCTGTACTTCGAGACTGCGGTGCTCATCGTCGTCTTCCTCCTGCTCGGCCGCTACCTCGAGGCCCGCTCCCGCCACCGGGCCGGGGACTCCCTGCGATCCCTGCTCGAGCTGGGTGCGAAGGACGTGGCGCGCGTGCACATCGCCGACGACGGCACGCGCACCGAGGAGCGCGTCCCGGTTGAGCGGCTCGCCGTGGACGAGCTGTTCGTCGTCCGCCCGGGCGAGAAGATCGCGACCGACGGCGTCGTCGTCGAGGGGGCCTCCGCCGTCGACGCCGCGCTGCTGACCGGGGAATCCCTCCCCGTCGAGGTCGGCCCCGGCGACGCGGTCACCGGCGCGACGATCAGCACCTCCGGCTCGCTGCTCGTGCGCGCCACCCGGGTCGGCGAGGAGACGACGCTCGCCCAGATCGGCCGGCTCGTCACGCGCGCGCAGACCGGCAAGGCACCCGTCCAGCGGCTCGCCGACCGCGTCTCGGCGGTGTTCGTCCCCGTCGTCATCGGCATCGCGATCGCCGTCCTCGCGGGCTGGCTGCTCGCGGGCGGGAGCGTCGAGCAGGCGTTCACCGCCGCCGTGGCGGTCCTCGTCATCGCGTGCCCGTGCGCGCTCGGCCTGGCCACCCCGACCGCGCTGCTCGTCGGGACCGGGCGCGCCGCGAACCTCGGCGTGCTCATCAAGGGGCCGGAGATCCTCGAGTCGACGCGCCGCATCGACACCGTGGTGCTGGACAAGACGGGCACCGTGACGGCCGGGCGCATGGCGCTGGTCGACGTCTCCGGCGAGCCGGACGCGCTCGCCGTGGCCGCCGCCGTCGAGGCCGGCTCCGAGCACCCCGTGGCGCGCGCGATCACCGAGGCCGCCGCCGAGCAGGGGGCGGCGCTGCCCGCGGTCGAGGACTTCGAGAACCACGCGGGCCGCGGAGTCAGCGCCCGCGTCGCCCCCGCGTCCCCGGGCACCTCCGCTGATTCGTCGAGCGTGCGGTTCCCGGACCTCGAGAGTGCGGCTCCGGCGGACGCCGGCCGCGCCACCGCGCCGGACGCCGACGTCGTCACCGCGCTCGTCGGTCGGCCGAGCTGGCTCGCCGAGCAGGGCGTCGACCTCGGCGAGCACGCCGCCGCCCACGCGGCTGCCGAGGAGACCGGGGCGACCGCCGTCGTCGTGGCCTGGGACGGGTCCGCCAGGGGCGTGCTGTCCGTACGGGACACCGTGCGCCCCGACGCCGCCGAGGCGGTCGCCAAGCTGCGCGGGCTCGGCCTGACGGCCCACCTGCTGACCGGGGACAACGACGCGGCGGCACGCCAGGCGGCCGCCACGGTCGGCATCGCCACCGAGAACGTCACCGCCGGGGTACTGCCCGCGGACAAGGTCACGGTCGTCGAGCGGCTGCAGGCGGGCGGGCGCGTCGTCGCGATGGTCGGCGACGGCGTGAACGACGCCGCCGCCCTCGCCCAGGCGGACCTCGGGCTCGCGATGGGCACCGGGACCGACATCGCCATCGAGGCCGCGGACCTCACGCTCGTGCGCACCGAGCTGGACGCCGTCCCCACCTCCGTGCGCATCTCGCGCGCCACGCTGCGGGTCATCAAGCAGAACCTGTTCTGGGCGTTCGCCTACAACGTGGCGGCGATCCCGCTCGCGGCCGCCGGCCTGCTCAACCCAGGGATCGCCGCGGCCGCGATGGCGGCGAGCTCGGTCATCGTCGTGCTCAACTCGCTGCGCCTGCGCTCGGCGGGCTGACGGACAGGCCGCCCGCACGCTCGAGGTCCGAGAACCGCACGCTCGACGACCGGGGGCCGCTCCGCACGCTCGACGACCGGGGGCCGCTCCGCACGCTCGAGGTCCGAGAACCGCACGCTCGACGAACCGGACGTGCTCGGGGCCGGGGAGGGCTCAACTCCCCGCCGGGAACTTCTCCGTGTCGCCCGTCACCTGGGACACTGGCCGCGCGGTCGCCGACGTCTCGGCCGCCACTCCCCCATCGAGAGGTACCCCATGTCACAGGACACCGGCTGGGTCGGGCGTGCCCGAGGCCTGGCCCAGAAGGCCCAGCAGGGTCTCGAGACGATCGACGACCTGCGCGGCGGGTCGGTCGGCGACGGCTCGGACGCGTTCAGGGTGGACGTGGCGGCGTTCAGCACGGCGAAGAGCACGGGCGGTGTCGGCACCCGCATCGTCGCCCAGCGCTCCTCGCTGAGCGACGCCGGCCAGAAGCTCAACCGCTCCGAGTACGAGAACGGCTCCGACGGCCCGGTCCACGTGATCACGCCGATGGTCATGCCGAGCGGCGGCCGCGTCCGTGCGCTGATCCCCGTCGTGATCCTCGCGATCGTCGGCGCCGTCGGCTACTGGATCCTCTCGGCGACCAACGTCGTCGACGTCACCCGGATCGCCGGCGACGGCGGCCTCACCGGCGGCCTGGCCACCGCCCTGTTCGGCGTGCACTACTGGGTGCTGCTGCTCGTGCTCGCCGGCTTCCTGTGGTGGCGGGCCGGGATGGTCATGGTCCCGGACGGCTGCCAGGCGCTGATCTCGAGGTTCGGGAAGGTCGAGCGCGTCGTCGGGCCCGGCCTCGTCACGCTGCTTAACCCGTGGCGCCGGGTCTCCTACATCGTCAACACCACGCGCGAGTACCCGTTCAACGCGCCCATCCACGAGGCGCCCACACGCTCCGGCGTCCAGGCCTCGGTCGACCTGTTCCTCCAGTTCCGCATCGACGACCCGCGCGAGTTCATCTTCGTCCTCGGCGCCGTCCAGGGCTTCCAGGACAAGCTGAACAACGCCATCTCCGAGACCACCCGCTCGCTCATCTACGAGCAGGAGGCGGCGGACATCTACGACCTCGTCGGCGAGTCCACGCAGGTCCTGCTCGACCAGCTGAACGAGCAGTTCCGGCCCGCGGTGGAGCTCACGCACGCGAACATCACCCATGCCGAGCCCTCCAGCGACGAGTACCGCGCGGACCTAGGCGCGCCCGAGATGATCCGCGTGGCCAAGGAGGCCTACACCTACGAGTACGAGCTCCAGCTGAAGAAGGAGCAGAACGAGGGTGACCTCAACAAGGACCTCGCCTCGCTGCGCGAGACGCTGAGCTCGATCCAGGCGGACATCGCCAAGTACCAGGCGCAGATGGACACCGCCCTGGAGCGCGAGACGAACCGGGCCGACGCCATGGCCCGCCAGCGCTTCGTCGAGTCGGAGTCCACGGCGCACGCCAACGCCGCCCTGCTCGAGGCCCAGGCGCTGGACATCCGAGCGCTCTCGGCCGCCAACGCCCCCGAGATCCTCTCGTTCCGCTACCAGCAGGACCTCCTCGACCGGCTCGAGCAGGTCGCCGAGTCGCTGCCCCAGATCGTGCAGGTCGGCGAGCAGGGCGGCGGCGTCGACTTCCTGCGCATCGCCTCCGAGCTGGTCGGCGGGACCGACCTCGAGCTGTTCTCCGAGTCCGAGCTCAGCCAGATCCGCGAGCGCGCCGCGGCCATCGAGACCCGGGTCGCCGAGCGGCAGGACCGCATCGCCGAGCTGCTCGAGCCGCCCGAGGAGACCGAGGTCGCGATCGTGGCGCCGTCGGACGAGGACGAGCTCCCCGGCGCCGACCGACTCGAGGAGATCCGCCGCTCCGTGGCCCAGGAGATCGACGACGACGCCGGAACCACGCCCGGCGCGCACGCCGCACCCTCGGCCCCCGCGGAGCCCGCCGCACCCGCTGACGCCGCCGCGCCCGCGGCCCGGGGCGCACACGCCGCACCGGCCGAGCCGGCGCCGACCGCACCCGGCGAGCCGACCACCGAGCCGACCGCACCCGGCGAGCCGGCCGACGCCCCGGCGGACCCGCCGCCGGACATGACCCACCTCCCGCCGCACCCGACCACCGAGGAGAACCGCGATGTCTGAGGCACCCGTCGCCCGGTCGATGTCGTCGATCAAGGAGTCCCTGGCCTCGTGGAGCGACGTCGCACAGCTGCTGCGCGGCGGCGACGGCGGGTCGCTCGTGCCCGTCGTCATCCCCCGGGACCAGCGCGGCCTGCGCTGGCTGTTCCTGGCCGGGATCGGCCTGTGGCTGATCGTCGGCGGCGTGCTCACCGCTGCCGACGGCCACGGCACGCGCGCGATGTGGCTGTGGATCGTCGGGGGCCTCGTCGTCGCGCTGTCCGCCGTGTGGTGGTGGCGGACCTCGATCATCGAGATCGAGGAGGGCACCGTCGGTGTCCGCTCGAGGTTCGGTGCCATCACGTCCGCACCGCTCAAGCCCGGGCGCCACTACCTGTGGCACCCGTGGACCCGCGTGGACTACGTCGTCGACGTCAGCACCGAGATCCCCTACACGGCGCCGGTGCTCGCCTGCCCGACCGCCGAGTCGGTCCCGCTGCGCTCGATCGAGTTCTTCCTCAAGTTCCGCATCCACGACGCCGTGCAGTTCGTCCGCACGATCGGCGCCGGCAACTTCGACCTCGTGCTGTCCAACGCGGTCCAGGACGCGATCCGGCAGCGCTCGCGGCTCGTGCGCACGGAGCGGGCGCACGACCTGCGCGGCTCCGACGTCGCCGACATGCAGGCGCTGCTCAACCGTCAGCTCGCCCGCTACGGCGTGCAGATCATGGGCTGCAACATCCCCGACGTCCGGCTGCCCGAGCAGTACCAGCAGCACATCGCCACCCGCGAGCGGGTCTCCAAGGAGCTGCAGGCGTACGAGAAGGAGTGGGACCTGACGCGCAAGCGGCGGATCGACACCCTGCTGATGGACATCGAGCGGTCGAAGAAGGTCCGCGACGCGAAGGTCGTCGAGGTCAACGCCTCCCTCAACGAGGCCCGCAAGAACGTGGCCCAGAAGCTCGAGGAGCAGGAGACCGAGGCGCAGAAGGTCAAGTGGGAGATCGAGACCAAGGGCCGGACGAACCTCGTGGCCGCGCAGGGTGAGGCCCGCGCGCAGGAGCAGCTCGCCACGTCCTACCGCGACAACCGTGCCGTCCTCGGCTACGAGCTGGCCCGGCGTCGCCTCGAGGTCGGCTCCGAGCTCACCTCGCACGCGCCGCGGCCGGTCATCGTGCGCACGGACGGGGCCTCGACGGACACCTCCGCGCTCTCGACGCTGCTCCTCGCGCAGATCCTGCCGGGCATGGACGACGGCGGACGGCGGGCCGCGCGCACCGACCGGGCCACCGGCCGGACCGCCCCCGACCGGGGCGATCTGGACGACATGGCCGCCGTCGCGCAGTCCGTGCTGTCCGGCCGGTCCGGGGACGAGCGGCAGGCGGACGAGCGCAGGGTCGGGGTGGACATCGACGACGTGCGCTCCACGGGTGAGAACGGTCGCGGTCGGTCGTCGTGACCGGCCGGGCCGGACCGTCGTGGCAGGTGAGCCCTAGACTCCCCGCATGACCGGACGGGCCGACGAGCCGGGCACCCCTGTGCCCGAGGAGGCGGCCCGTCCCACCCCCGCCGGGACCGGCACCTCCGCCGGCACCTCGGGTCCCGACCCCGCCGAGGTCGTGCTCCCCGGCCCCGCGGACGGCGGACGCGACCGCACCGCGATCACCGCGGTCACGCCCGAGGAGGCGGACGACGGTCCGCAGGTCGACCCGGTCAGCGGCCGCACGATCTACCCGCGCACGCCCCTGCCGCTCCCCGCGGCGCGCGCGCCTCGCCGCGAGGTCCTCCTCGTCGACGCCCTCGAGAAGCGGGTCCGCCGACCGGTCGACCTCGTCCGGCTCCTCACCGCCGTCCTGGGCCTGGCCCTCGTGCTGCTGCTCGCCGTCTACGCGCGGGGCACGACCCTCGCCGTCACCGAGGACGTCCAGGACGCCGTCACGGGATTCTTCCGCCAGCTGTTCCAGCTCCCCGTCACAGCGCTGGGCAGCCTGCTCACGTTCGTCGTCCCGATCGCCGTGCTCGTCGAGCGGGCCTGGCAGCGACGATGGCGCTCCGCGTCGCAGGGCCTGGCCGCCGGCGCGCTCGGGGTGGGCCTCGCCCTCGGCTCGCTGGAGGCGCTCGACGCGCTGACGGGCTCCGAGCTGTTCACCTCGCTGACGATCACCAGCGTCGGTCGGGCCACGGTCGTCATGTCCCCGTTCATCGCGGGCCTCGCCGGCGTGCTCACGGCCGTCGGGCCCGCGACGGCCAACCGGGTGGCCCGCTGGTCGTGGAACCTGCTGTGGGTGGTCCTCGCCCTCGAGATCATCCAGGGCGCCCAGACGCTGCCCGGCGCGATCATCGCGGTCCTGCTCGGCGCGATCGCCGGCTACGCGGTGCGGTACGTGGACGGCGTCGTGCACGACCGCGCGGACGGCACCTCGCTCGTGCGCGGGCTGCGGCGCGCCGGGATCGACGCCGTCTCGGTGGTGCGCATGGACCGGCCCAACCGCTCCGCCGTGGTGGCCTACACCGTGACCACCGAGGCGCCGCTGGGATACATCGAGCCTGCCGGCCCGCGCCGCACCGGCGTGGACCTGCCCCCGGCGTCGCGAGGTGACGACGACCCGTCCGCGGCCACGGGCAGCATGCTCGACGCAGACGAGCCGCCCAGCGCCGAGTCGCTCATGGCCGCGGTCGACGCGGCCGGGAGCGACACGATCCGGCCCGACCCGGTGACCGACGTCCCCGCCCTGCTGGCCCGCGTGGGCTCGGCCGCGCACCCCGACGACCCCGGCGAGGCCGCGCCCGGGCGCCTGTACGCCGTGTGGGACGCGGCGGGCGAGCGCCGCGACCTCAGGCTCCTCGACGGCGACCGGCAGGTCGTCGGCCTGCTCTCCTCGATCTGGGAGGCCATCCGCCTGCGCGGGATCGACCGCCGCCCGGTGACCTCGCTGAAGGACGCGGCGGCCCGCACGTCGCTCATGTCGCTGGCCGCCACGGCCGCGGGCGTACGCACGCCGGCCATGTCCTCGGTGACGACGGCGCGCGCCTCCGTGCTCGTCGTCGAGGACCACGTCGACGACCTCGTCCCGATCGACGAGGTGCCGGCGGAGGACCTCCAGGACGACGTGCTCGACGACGTGTGGCGCCAGCTCCGTCGTGCCCACGCCGCCGGTCTCACGCACCGCGACCTCACCACCGCCAACGTCCTCGTCGACGGGTCCGGAGCGGTGTGGCTCGTCGGCTGGGAGAGCGGCGAGGTCGCCGCCACCGAGCTCTCGCGGCGGATGGACCTCGCCCAGACGCTCGCGCTGCTCGGTGTCGTCGCCGGCGCGGAGCGCTCGCTCGCGTCGGCCGGTCGGGCGCTCACCCGCGAGCAGATGGCGGCGATCGCACCCGTCCTCCAGCGGGTGGCGCTGCCGGTGTCCACCCGGCAGGCCGTCCGACGCAGCCCCCAGCTCCTCGGGTCGCTGCGGGACACGCTCGTCGCCCTCGTCCCGACGGCGGACGTCCCCCCGATCCCGCTCGCCCGGTTCTCGGTCTCGCGCGTGGTGATGACGACGCTGCTCCTCGTCGTCGTCTACGTCCTCATCACCTCGCTCAACTTCCAGGAGGTCTGGACCACCCTGACCTCGGCGGACCCGACGCTCATGGCGATCGCCTACGTGTTCGGGCTCGCCACCTACATCGGCGCCGCGATGTCGCTCATGGCGTTCTCCCCGGCGCGCCTGCCGTTCGGGCAGACCGTGCTCGCCCAGGCCGCGGGGGCGATCGTCGCGCTCGTCGCACCCGCCGGCATCGGCCCGGCCGCCGTCAACATGCGGTTCCTGGCCAAGCACAAGGTGGCCACCCCGCTCGCGGTCGCCTCCGTCGCCCTCGTCCAGGTCTTCCAGTTCGTCGCGACGATCCTGCTGCTGGTCATCGTCGGCCTGACCACCGGGTCCGTCGGCTCGCTGAGCCTGCCCAGCGGGACGGTCATGTGGGTGGCGGCCGCCGTGGTCGTCGTCGTGGCGGTCGCGCTCGCCGTGCGGCCCGTGCGCCGCTGGGTGTGGTCCAAGGCCGCGCCGACCCTCAGGCAGATCGGGCCGCGCATCATGTGGCTCGTCTCGAGCCCGCAGCGACTGATCGTCGGCGTCTCCGGCAACCTGCTGCTCACCGCGTTCTACGTCGCGACCTTCGGGCTCTGCCTCGCCGCGTACGGAGAGTCCCTGCCGCTGACGACGCTCGCGCTGACCTACCTCGTGTCGAACTCCGTGGGCGCGCTCGTCCCCTCGCCCGGCGGTATCGGCCCGGTCGAGGCGGCCCTCACCGGCGGCCTGACGGTCGCGGGCGTCTCGCCGGCCACCGCGCTGTCCGTCGCGCTGCTCTACCGGCTGCTGACGATGTGGGGCCGCGTACCGATCGGCTGGGCGGCGCTGACCTACCTGCGCCGGAAGAACCTCGTGTGACGAGGCCGGACCCTCGGCCGCGCGTCGAGGTCGTGCCCGACGCGTCGAGGTCGTGCGTGCGAGGCACGATCTCGCCATCCGAGGCACGACCTCGACGCGCAAGGCGGCGGCGCACAGGGACGGGTCGCCCGCGCCGCTGGGACGACCTGCTCGTGCCGTGGCTCGTGGCGGCCGTCGCCGGGATCGCGTACGTCGCGCTCGCCTGGCCGGGCTGGCGGGACGTCGCGACGCCGTCGTGGGACCTGGGCATCTTCACCCAGCTCGCCCGCGCGTACAGCGAGGGCGGGCCACCGGTCGTCGACATCAAGGGGCCCGGGTTCAACCTGCTCGGCGACCACTTCCATCCGATCCTCGTCGCCCTCGGGCCGCTGTACCGGCTGCACCCGTCGGGCTGGACGCTGCTCGTCACGCAGGCGGTGCTGCTCGCGCTCAGCGCGGTGCCGATCACGTCGGTCGCCCGGCAGATGATCGGGCGGGCCGCCGGGACGGTCCTCGGCGTCGGCTACGCGTTCTCGTGGGGCCTGCAGGGCGCGGTGCTCGCCCAGTTCCACGAGATCGCGTTCGCCGTGCCGCTGCTCGCCCTGTCGCTCGCCGCGTTCCTGCGCGACCGCCCGCTGGCGGCCGCGCTGTGGGCGGCGCCCCTCGTCCTCGTCAAGGAGGACCTTGGGCTCACCGTCGCGGCGCTCGGGGTGGTCATGGTCTGGCGCGCCGCGCCGGCACGCACCAGGACACCGGCCCGGGCCACCGCCGGCAACCACGCGCCCGCAGGTGGCCGGGCGCCCGCGGAGACCCTCCCGACCGGGTCCCTGTGGCGAGAGGCGCTCGCCACGAGGGCGGGCCGGATCGGGGCCGCGCTGGCGGTGTGGGGCGTGGTGTGGGTCTTCCTCGCCGTCGTGGTCATCCTGCCGCTGCTCAACCCGGGCGGCTCCTACGACTACGTCGACCGCATCGGCGAGGAGCACGCCGACTGGTTCGCCACCGCGGTGACGATCCTGTGGGCGCCCGTCAAGGTCGTCACACTCGCCCTGCTCGCGCTCACCGCCGGGCTCCTGGGCGTCCGCTCCCCGCTGATGTGGCTCCTGCTGCCCACGCTGGCCTGGCGGTTCGTCGGGAACGTCCCCTACTACTGGGGGTGGGAGTGGCACTACTCGGCGATCCTCATGCCGGTGGTGGTGGCCGCGCTCGTCGACGTCGTGCGGTCGCCCGCGCGTCCCCGGCTCGCCCGGGCCGTCGCCGTCGGGGTCTCGGTCACGAGCACGCTCGCCGTGTGGCCCACCCTGCCGCTGGTGACGACCTTCGCCGACGGCGCACCCCGGCCGAGCCCGCGCATCGAGGCTGCGCACGACGCCGTCGCGGCCGCGAGCGCCGTCCGGCCCCGCGACGGCGACGAGCCGGTCGTCGCCGCCGACATCTTCCTGCTCGCCCAGCTGGTCCCGACCACGCGCGTGCACTGGATCGGCAACGACGGCAACCCGGTGCCCGACGCCGTCGTGCTCGACACGTGGCGTCGCGAGCCCGGCGACCAGGACGTCGAGGTCGTCGCCGAGCGCGAGTTCCCCGGGTGGGACTTCGAGGTGGTCCAGGACGAGGACGGGTACGCCGTCGCCGCGCTGGTCGGTCCGCGGGACTGAACGGCGCAGCCGCGCCCGCGCGCACCCGTCCTATGGTGGGTGGCTCCGCCCGGAGGACCGGGCCCGGGTCGTCGAGGAGGTACCCCACCGATGTCACGCCTGATCGCCAGGACCGCACCGCGCGCCGGACGCCGGGACGCATCCGCCCGGCGGCCCGCCGTGCGCGCACGCGCCACGGCGGTGGCCGTGCTCGCCTCGCTCGGCCTCGCGCTCACTGCGACCCCGGCCCTGGCGCACGACACGCTCGTCGAGTCCGACCCCGCGGACGGGGACACCCTCGAGGAGGCACCGACGGGAGCGGTCCTCACGTACTCCGCCGAGCTCACGCCGAGCGGCGGCGTCGCCGTGCTGCAGGGCCCCGACGGCGAGGAGACCGAGCTCGACGAGCCCACCTACGACGGGCGCGACGCCATCTGGGAGCTTCCCGAGATCGAGGACGGCGAGCAGACCCTCGTCTGGTCGGTCATCTCCTCCGACGGCCACCGCATCGAGGGCGAGATCCCGTTCACGGTGACGACCTCCGGCGACGACGAGACGCAGAGCGACGACGCCGGGACGTCCGGTACCGACGACGACGCGACGACGGAGGACACCGCCGAGGGCGCCGCGACCGACGACGCCGGGGCCGCCGGCTCCGAGGACGACGCGACGACGGAGGACACCGCCGAGGGCGCCGGCGACGGGACGGACGCGTCCGACGAGGACGGCACGTCCGACGACGGGGCCGACGACGCCGCCGCGTCGGAGGACGACACCGGGTCCGACGACGACTCGTGGCTGCCCGGCAGCCGCAACGCATGGATCATCGGCGGCATCGCCCTGGTCGTCGCGGCGGGCGCCGCCGTGTGGTTCGTCGCGGTCCGCAACCGCGGCGACGGCGCGGACGGCAAGGGCCGCGGCGAGGACGACGGCGACGCCACCGTCTGAGACGGGTTCAGGGACGCGGGACCCGTCGCACGACGCGCGGTCCGGCCCGTGCGACCGGCCCACCTCGCCCCGCGCCGAGGCGTGTCGCACGGTCTGATCACCGGCCGCGGTGCGGGTGCGGCGGTGCCACGATGGGGGGATGGAGACTCCCACCGCCACCGCGGTCAGCCGCGCCGCGCACCTGCTGCGGCCCGTCGTCCGCCGCACGCCGCTCGAGTCGAACCCCCGGCTGTCCGAGCGGGCCGACCACCGGGTGCTCCTCAAGCGCGAGGACCTGCAGCTCACGCGGTCCTACAAGGTCCGCGGCGCCTACACGGTGATGGCGGCCCTCGGCGAGGAGGAGCGCGGCGCGGGGGTCGTCTGCGCCTCGGCAGGCAACCACGCGCAGGGTGTCGCGCTGGCGTGCTCCCGCCTGTCCATCCACGGCACGGTCGTGCTGCCGGGGACGACGCCCCGTCAGAAGCGCGCCCGCATCGACGAGATCGGCGGACCCTGGGTGACCACCGTCGTCGTCGACGGCCCGTTCGAGGACGCCGACACGCGTGCCCGCGAGCTCGCCGCCGAGCAGGGCCTGACCTACGTGCACCCGTTCGACCACCCGCTGACGATCGCCGGCCAGGGCAGCGTGGGGGTCGAGATCGCCGAGCAGAGTGCGGAGCACGGCGAGAAGCCGGGTGTCGTCGTCGTGCCCGTGGGGGGTGGCGGTCTGCTCGCCGGCGTCGCCCTCGCCCTGAAGAACCGGGTACCCGGGGTGCGGATCGTCGGCGTCGAGCCCGAGGGCGCCGCCTCGATGCAGGCCGCCCTCGCGGCCGGCGGTCCCGTGCGGCTGCCCGAGGTCGACGCGTTCGTCGACGGCGCCGCGGTCGCACGGGCGGGGCGCGTCCCCTTCGAGATCGTCCGGGACCTCGTCGACGAGGTGGTCTCCGTCCCCACCGGCGCGGTGTGCACCGAGATGCTCGCCATGTACCAGACCGACGGGATCATCGCCGAGCCCGCCGGCGCCCTCGCCACGGCCGCGGTCTCCTCCGGAGTGGTCGAGATCGGCGACGGCGGGCCGGCCGTCTGCCTCGTCTCGGGCGGGAACAACGACGTCTCGAGGTACGCCGAGATCGTCGAGCGCTCCGCGATCCACGAGGGTCTGCGCCACTACTTCCTCGTCACGTTCCCCCAGGAGCCAGGCGCGCTGCGCAGCTTCCTCGAGGACACCCTGTCCGGGGACGAGGACATCATCCACTTCGAGTACACGAAGAAGAACAATCGGGAGACCGGCCCGGCACTCGTCGGGATCGACCTCGCCCGCGCCTCCGACCGCGCCGGGCTGGAGGACCGGATGGAGCGCTCGCCGATGCGCATCGAACGCCTCACGCTCGGCAGCGGCGTGCTGGGGATGTTGCTGTGACCGGGGCGGACGGGACCGCGGGCGGCGCCGGGGCCACCGGAGACGCCGGCCCGACCGACGACGGCCTGGGCCCCACCACCCGGCTCGTCCTCGCCGCCGCGCGGGCGTACGCGGCGCTGCCGGGGGTGGTCGGGGTCGCCGCGGGCGGCTCGCTGGCCACGGGCCAGGAGGACGCCCGTTCCGACGTCGACCTCTACGTCCTGTCCGACGGCGCGCCCCCGCCCGTGCCCACCCGGGCCGCCGTCGTCGACGCGCTGGGCGGCGCGCGACGGCTCGACCTCGACCAGCGGTACTGGGACACCACCGACATGTGGACCCACGCCTCCGGGCTGGACCTCGACGTCATGTACTGGGACACGGCCTGGGTCGCCGACCGGCTCGACGCCGTCCTCACGCGCCACGAGCCGTCCGTCGGCTACTCCACGGCGCACTGGCACACGGTGCGGCACTGGCTGCCGGTGGCCGACCCGGCCGGCCACGTCACTCGCCTCCGGGGCCGGGCCCAGGCGGACTACCCCGAGGAGCTGCGCGCGGCGATCGTCGCCCACGGGTGGCCGTTGCTGCGCGGCACGATCACGAGCTTCCCGGCCCAGATCGCCACCGCCGCGGCCCGGGGCGACCTCGTGGCCCTCAACCACCGCGTCGCCGAGCTCCTCGCGATGGTCCACGACCTGGTGCTCGCGGTCAACCGCCGCACCCACCCCGGCGAGAAGCGGCTCGGCACCCTCGTGCCGGCGCTGTGCGGGTCGCTGCCGGCCGGCTTCGCCGAGCGGACGGGCGCGGTGCTCACCGCCGCGGCCGACCCCGGCTCCGTCACGGGCGCCGTGGACGCCCTCGTCGACGCGGTCGGGGCCTGGCTGCGCGCGGAGATCCCGGACGCGCTGACGCCGTAGCCCGGCGCCCGCCGGTCAGCGGGTGTGCCGCCCGGAGCCCGACGACGTCGGCTGCTCCTCGTGCACCGGCTCGCCCGCGGCGTGCCTGCCGCCGGTCGACCCGCCACCGGCCGGCGCGGGCTGCTGCTCGACGAGCGCGGCACCCTCGACGTCGACGTTCGGGACGACCTTGTCGAGCCACCTCGGCAGCCACCAGGCCGACCGGCCGAGCAGGTGCAGGGTCGCGGGGACGATGAGCATGCGCACGACGAACGCGTCGAACAGGACGCCGACCGCGAGCCCCACGCCGAAGGACTTGATCATCACCGAGTCCGAGCTGATGAAGCCGGCGAAGACCGCGATCATGATGAGCGCGGCGGCCGTGACGACGCGGCGCCCGGCGCGGAACCCCTCGGCGACGGCGACCCGCGCGGACGCGCCGTGGACGTACGCCTCCCGCATGCCCGTGGTGAGGAAGAGCTGGTAGTCCATCGCCAGGCCGAACAGCACGCCGACCACTATCACCGGCAGGAAGCTGAGGATCGGCCCCGTCGAGTGGACGCCGATGAGCTCGGCGAGCCAGCCCCACTGGAACACCGCGGTGGCCACGCCGTAGGTGGCGAACAGCGACAGGACGAACCCGGCCGTGGCCACGAGCGGCACGAGGATCGACCGGAAGACGGTGACCATGATGAGGAACGACAGCCCGACGACGACGGCGAGGTAGACCGGCAGCGCGTCGGACAGGCCCTCGGAGATGTCGATGTTGATGGCGGACTGCCCGGCGACGCCGAGCTCGTACTCGCCGTTCACGGGCGGCAGGGAGCGCAGGTCGTGGACGAGGTCGGCCGTCGACTCGCCGTTGGGGTCCTCCTCCGGCAGGACCTGGAACGAGGCGAGCGTGCCGTCCTCGGAGACCGCGATCGGTGCGACGGCGACGACCGCCTCCTGGTCCGCGATCTCGCGCACGACCTCGAGCTGCGCCTGGAGCAGCTCGGTCTCGTCCAGGTCGCCCGGCAGGTCCGCGGTGACGAGCAGCGGCCCGTTCGCCCCCTCGCCGAACTCCTCGGAGACGATCTGGTGCGCGCGGTAGGCGTCGGACTCCTGCGGCTCGTTCTCGCCGGTGGGCAGGCCGAGGCGCATGTCGAGCGCCGGGATCGCGACGACGAGCAGCGCGACGACTCCGACCAGCACCCGCGCGATCGCGGAGCCCGTCGGCATCGGGCGCGCGGGCTCCTGCCCGGGCGTGGTCGAGGCCGGGGAGGCGCCGGCCGCGGTGTCGGCCGCCGCCGCGAGCGCCGCCTCGCGGCGCTCGCGACCCTTGCGGCCGAGCATGCGGGTGCCGGCCAGCGAGAGGAGCGCCGGCGTCGCGGTGACGGCGAGCAGCACGGCGACGACGATGCTCACCGCGCCGGCGGTGCCCATGACGCCGAGGAACGGGATCCCGACGACGTTGAGGGCGAGCAGCGCGAGCACGACCGTCGACCCGGCGAAGACGACCGCGGTGCCGGCGGTGCCGGTCGCGAGCGCGATGGACCGGCGCACCTCGGTGCCCTCGAGCAGCTGGGTGCGGTGCCGGTTGATGAGGAACAGCGCGTAGTCGATGCCGACCGCGAGGCCGAGCATCACGCCGAAGACCGGCGTCACCGACGACATCTGGATGACGCCGGAGAAGGCGAGGGTGGTGAGGGAGCCGATCCCGACCCCGGTGATCGCGGTGACGATGGGGAAGGCGGCGGCCAGCGCGGAGGCCAGCACCACGACGAGCACGATCGCGGCGATGACGACGCCGATCACCTCGCCGACGCCGAGGACCTCGGGGACGGTCATCGACAGGTCGGAGGCCGGGACGATCTCCACGCCCTCGATCTCGGCGGCCTCGACCACGTCGACCACCGCCTCGCGGGAGGCGTCGTCGAGCTCGAGCATCGGCTCGGTGAAGGACACGGTCAGGCGCGCGGTGGAGGCGTCGTCCGAGACGACGCCGATGCCCTCGGCGTGCTGGAGGAGCTCGGTGCCCAGCTCGAGCTCGGTGCGGCCGGCGTCGAGCTCGGCCTGGCCGGACTCGAGCTCGGCCCGGCCCTCGTCGATCCGCTCCTGCTCGGCGTCGAGCTCGGCGCGACCGGCGTCGATCTCGGCCTGGCCCGCCTCGATCTCCTCGGTCGGTGCGCCGGCCGCCTCGGCCTGCTCGCGCGCCTCGTCGAGGCTCGCCTGCTCCTGGTCCAGGGCGGCGCGGCCCTCGTCCAGGAGCGCCTGCCCCTCCTCGAGCTCGGCCGCACCGGCGTCCAGCTCGGCCTGTCCCGTCTCGAGGTCCGTGGCGCCGGTCTCGAGCTCGGCCGCCTGCCCCTCGAGCTCGCCCTGGGTGACGAACGGGTCGACGACGGCGGCGACGTCGTCCTGCTCCTCGATGTCGGCGCCGAGGTCGGCGACGGCCGCGATCTGCTCGTCGGTGAAGGAGCCGTCCTCGGAGCGGAGGACGACCGTCCCGGTCGCGCCGCTCTGGTCGGGCAGCTCCTCCTCGAGCTCGGCGATCACCTCGGACGACGCGGTGTCGGGGATGTCGAAGGAGCCCGAGAGGGTGCCCGCGAACGCCGCGAACGCGCCTCCGGCGAGGACGAGGACCGCGAGCCAGGCGCCGAGCACCGCCTTGGCGTGCCGTGCGGCGAACGTCCCTACCCCGTACAGCCATCCGGCCATGCGCGCCCTGCTCCTCCGTGTCGACATGAGAACGCCCGCTGCACGCGGGCATCGTCGGCTAGGCTAAGACGAGACGTTTCGTCTCGTCAACGCGATGCCGCCTATGGTGACGACCGGAACACGCACGAAAGGACCCACGACGACATGAGCTCGACGCGCAGCGGCCCCGTGCGATCCGAGGCGGCCCGGCTCGCGATCCTCCAGGCCACCGCGCGCCTGTTCGGCGAGCAGGGCTACGACGCCATGACGATCGCCGGGATCGCGGTCGAGGCCGGTGTCGGCAAGCAGACGATCTACCGGTGGTGGCGCTCGAAGGCCGACCTCGTGGCCGAGTGTCTCGTCGAGGGCATGCTCCTGCCCGAGAGCGTGGTCGCGCCGGACACCGGCGACCTGCGCCGGGACCTCACGGACTGGGTCCTCGTCGTCTTCCGCACGATCGGACGGCCGGAGGGCGAGGGCATCCTGCGCTCGCTGGTCTCCGCGAGCATCGAGAGCGCGGACATCGGCCTGCGCGTCCGCGAGAGCCTGACCGGTGAGGAGTCGATGGTCGGGCGCCTGCGAGCCGCGACCGGCACGGGCGCCAACCTCTACCCCGGCGCGCCGCTCGACGAGATCGCCGAGGCGCTCGTCGGGTCGGTCGTCCTGCGCGTCCTCAGCCGCACCCCGCCGGACCGCAGCGAGGCCGGCCGGATGGTCGATGCCGTCATCGGCCCGCCACCCGGCGAGTGAGCGCGATTCTGCCCGCCCTCGATGACGAGTGAGCGCAGTACTGCCCGGCGCAGCGAGCGGACCTCGGCCCGGCACAGCGCAGAGCGGCCGGGGCCGCCACGGACAGAGCCTCTCCCGGTCCGACACCTATCCTGGGGGCCATGAGTCCCCGCCTGACGCCCGGACGATGGGTGCCGAGCGCGCGACGCCGACGCAACCGCACCACCGGCCTCGTCCTCTCGGGAGGCGGCTCCCGCGCCGACTTCCACCTCGGCGCGCTCCGCTACCTCTACGACGAGGTCGGCATCGCGCCCCGCGTGATGGCGGGGGCCTCCGCCGGCGCGATCGTGGCGGCGATCATCGCTCAGGGATCGACGCGGGACGAGCAGCGCGCCTGGCTCGACCACCTCGACACGCTGTGGCGGGCGATGGACTCCCCCGATGCGATGTTCGTGCCCCAGCCGTGGTGGAAGACGCTCAGCGAGCGTGGGCCCAGCTACCTCCAGCTCCTCGACCCCATCAACCGGGGCACCGGCCAGCGCACCACCACGCCCGCGGGCACGGTGCCGGAGACCGCGGCGGAGGCCCGCGCCGGCCGGTCGACCGCCGCCGAGGAGCCCGGCGGCTGGACCGCCGCCCAGATCGTGCAGATGATCGGCAACCTGCCGGCGCTCGGCCGGGCCGGCGGCGAGCTCGCCTCGATCCTGCGCGGCGCCGCGCAGGCCGGCTCGATGTACACGCCCGGACCCGTGGTCGACTCCCTCATCGACGCCGAGACCTTCGACCCCGCGCGGGTCCGGGCCTCCGGCGTCGTCCTGCGCATCGCGATGGTCGGCCTGCAGTCCGGCGAGCTGCGGTTCGCCGACCAGGACGGCGTGCTGCGCGACCGGGGCGACGTCCCGGTGCTCGGCGACGACGGCGAGCCGGTCACCGCCACCGACCTCACCCTCGCCGTGTGGGCCTCGTGCGCGATCCCCGCGGTCTTCGAGCCCATCCCGATCGCCGGCGAGCACTACATCGACGGCGGCGTGCGCGAGAACCTGCCGGCCGACGTCGTCATCGACAAGCTCGGCGTCTCCGACGTCTGGGCCGTCGTCTGCCACCCGCCCGGCGCCGACGCCGGCGAGGCCCGGGTGGGCACCGACATCGTCTCGGTGATGATGCGCACGGGCACCTCGATCATGTCCGACGAGCAGCTGCGCGACGAGGTCGTCTTCGCCCGCAAGTCCGGCGCGAAGGTCGTCCACGCGACCGTCGACGTCCACGACACCATGACGGTCGACCGGGGCCTCACCGCACTCATGGCCGACCACGGGTGGATCCGCGCCGCCCAGACCCACCTGTCGGCCACCGAGGGCGACGAGGACGCCGGTTCCGCCCTCATCCGCGCGCGGCGCCGGGCCTGGGAGATCGAGGAGCTGCTGCTCGCCCCGGACGGTTCCGGACGCGTCCAGCAGTCCGACGGCGCCTCCGGGCTCGCCGGCCTGGCCCGCCCCGGCACCGCGGCGGGACCGCCGGCACGGCCGGGCGCGGGACCGGCGACGTCCCGCCCGTCGGCTCCCGGGGCCGCACCGGCCACGCCGGACCCGGGCGGGCGTCACCCCGCGCAGCGGACCGACCTGCGCGCCGAGCTGCGCCGCCTGCTCCACCGCGGGCCGGCGAGCGAGCCCCGCACCGCCCTCGTCGACGAGCTCACCGAGGTGAAGAACGAGGTCCGCGACCTGCTCGAGGTGCTGCCGGCCGGCCACGTCCCGGCGCACGCGGACACGTGGTGGCGCACGTGGGAGACGCACGGCGAGCACATCGACGCCCCGCCGATGTGGCGGATGGACGACTCCACCGAGCTCGGGGGCGCCTGACCGCGCTCGCGCGGCCGCGCCCTCCGGTGGGACGCTGGGCTCATGCGAGCCACCGTCCTTGCCGCCGCCCACGACGTCCGGGTCGAGGAGCGACCCGACCCCGCCCTGCTGGCCCCGACGGACGCGGTGGTCCGCATCGCCGCGGCGTGCGTCTGCGGCTCCGACCTGTGGCACTACCGGGGTGTCGTCCCCGTGAAGGCGCCGCGCACCATCGGCCACGAGGCGGTCGGCATCGTCGACGAGGTCGGCGCCGAGGTGCGCACCGTGCGCGCCGGCGATCTCGTCGTCGTGCCCTTCGCGTACTCGTGCGGCGCGTGCTTCGCCTGCCGCCACGGCATCCAGACCTCGTGCGAGAGGGGCGGGTTCTGGGGCGCCGAGGACGGCGACGGGCTGCCCACCGGCCACCTCCAGGCCGAGGCCGTGCGCGTCCCGCTCGCCGACGGCACCCTGGTGGCCGCCGGCCTGGACGCCGCCGACGTCGACGATCACCTCCTCGCCCACCTCCTCACGCTGTCCGACGTCATGGCGACGGGCCTGCACGCCGCCCGCTCGGCCGGCCTGCGCGAGGGTGCGACGGTCGCCGTGGTGGGCGACGGCGCCGTGGGGCTGTCGGCCGTCCTCGCGGCGGCCTACCTCGGCGCGTCCCGGGTCGTCGCGTTCTCCCGCTACCCCGACCGCCAGGAGCTCGCGCGGCGGTTCGGCGCGACCG
The DNA here is from genome assembly GCF_055326445.1 of Georgenia sp. Z2081. Classification (NCBI taxonomy): domain Bacteria; kingdom Bacillati; phylum Actinomycetota; class Actinomycetes; order Allobogoriellales; family Allobogoriellaceae; genus Georgenia; species Georgenia sp. Z2081. The sequence continues at coordinate 273,741 of NZ_JBUZNK010000001.1, read as the reverse complement.
ACATCCTCACCACGCGCGGCGACGACGCCGTCCACGAGCTCACCGACCTGCTCGGCGTGCCGGGCGCCGACGTCGTGCTCGAGGCCGTCGGGACCGACGAGTCCATGGACCAGGCCATCGCGTGCGCACGGCCGGGCGGCACGGTCGGGTACGTCGGCGTGCCCCACGGCGTCACCCGCGGGATCCGGCCACGCTCCCTGTTCAGCCGCAACGTGGCACTCGCCGGGGGCGTCGCGCCCGCCCGCGCCTACGTCCCCGAGCTGCTGGCGGACGTGCGGGCCGGGCGCATCGAGCCCGGAGCCGTCTTCACCGCGACCGAGCCGCTCGACCGGGTGGCCGAGGCCTACGCCGCGATGGACGAGCGCCGCGAGATCAAGGTGATGGTCCGGCCGTAGCGGGACGGACGGGGGCGTCGGGGCCGGGCGGGACCGGCCCGGATCACCCCTGGCTGGGCAGCCGGTTCCGGCCGAACTCCTGGGAGAAGGCGGGGCCGGTGACGGCGAGCTCGCGCTCGAAGGCCGCCCGCCACGTGCCGTACGGCTCGACCGCCAGGTGCTCGTTGCCGAACCTCGGGTCCTCGGTCACCTCGGTCACGCAGAAGTCGGGCACCACCAGGTCGACGACGGGGCCGCCGCGCTCGCACTCGGCGACGACCAGCGGCGCGTTGGCGCCGGCGAACTCGTCGATCACCCAGCCGTCGTCACCGAGCCAGACCGAGTGCCGGAGCTTGACCACGTGGTGCCGCCCGCGTCGGACGAGCTCGACGGCGACGCCCGGGTCCAGCTCGCGCTCCGCCTCGTAGCGCGTGCCGCCCACGTGCGGTCCCTTGGCGGTGAGCGCGGCGAACTCCACGCGCGGCGCCAGCTCGTCGAGCACCTCCTCGGTCCCGTCGAGGTCGGCGGGGTGCAAGCCGGCGCCCGGCCCCTGGACGCGCACCCGCACCGCGTACCCCTCGTCGGCGAGCAGGTAGGCCTGGACGATGAGCACCGGGTCCGCCTCGGCGGCCACGATCTGCGGGAGGCCCGCGCAGACGAACTTGCGCTCGAACTCGAAGTCCCCGTAGCCGGTGTCGCTCATGACCCGAACCTACTGCCCCGACCACCGGGCGCGGCCACGACCCAGCGGATAGCGTGTGGACGTGCCCTCCCTCCGCCCCCTGCGTCGCGCCCTCGGCAAGGCTCTGCTCGCCGCCGCGCGGTACCGCCTCGTGGCCACCGACGTCACCGAGCCACGGGCGATCTTCATCGGGGCGCCGCACACGGCCCAGCTGGACTTCGTCCTCATGCTCGGCATCGCGTGGTCGCGCGATCTCACGCCGAAGGTGCTGATGAAGAAGGAGTACTTCGACGGCGTGGCGGGCCCGTTCTTCCGTGCGCTCGGCGGGATCCCCGTGGACCGGGGCAACCCGGAGGGCCTGGTGGCGGATCTGGTGGCCCGCTCCGCTCGCGGCGAGGCGTTCCACCTCGTCATCACCCCGGAGGGCACGCGCGGACGCCGGGAGCACTGGAAGTCCGGCTTCTACCGGATCGCGCGCGCGGCCGACCTGCCGGTCATCCTCGGCTTCCTCGACTCGGTCACCCGCACCACCGGGCTCGGCCCCAGGCTTCGCCTCACCGGCGACGTCCGTGCCGACATGGACGTGATCCGCGCCTTCTACGCCGACAAGGTGGGCGTCCACCCCGAGCTCGGCACGCCGCCGTCCCTCGCGGACGAGGAGACGGCGACGTACGCGACGACCGCGCCGTCCGACTGACCAGCCGGCCCCGGAGGGTCCCCATGCGCACCATCGTCCTCACCGGCGCCAGCGACGGGATCGGCGCGGCCGCCGCGGAACGGCTCGCCGGAGACTCCGTGCGGCTCGTCGTCGTGGGCCGCTCCCCCGAGAAGACCCGTGCCGTGGCCGAGCGCGTCGGCGCCGAGCACCACGTCGCCGACTTCACCAGCCTCGACGAGGTCCGCGCCCTGGCCGAGGACCTCGACCGCAGCCTCGACCGGATCGACGTGCTCGCCAACAACGCGGGCGGCTTCTTCGACGGGCCCGTCCGGACCGCCGACGGGTTCGAGAAGACGTTCCAGGTCAACCACCTCGCCCCGTACCTGCTGACGAACCTGCTGCGGACGAAGCTGGTCGCGAGCAGCGCGAGCGTGGTGGCGACCGCCAGTGTCGCGAACGCCGTCTACGCCCGCCTCGACCTCGACGACCTCGAGAGCGCGGCCGACTTCCGTGCCGACCGCGCGTACGGCAACGCGAAGCTCGCCAACATCTTGTTCACGCGGGGGCTGCACGCCGCACTTCACCGCCAAGGGATCTCGTCGGTCGCCTTCCACCCCGGAGTCGTCGCGACGAGCTTCGGCGCCGAGACCGTGGGCTACATGCGCCGGATGTACCACGGTGCGCTCCGGCCGCTGCTCACCCGGCCCGAGCGCGGTGGCGCGACGCTGGCGCACTTCGTCGACGACACGCCGGGCACCACCTGGCGCTCGGGCCGCTACTACAACGACCGGCGCCGGCCCGGCCTCCTCAACCGAGCGGCGAAGGACCCCGCGATCGTCTGCCGGCACTGGGAGCTGTCCGCCGAGATGCTCGACGTCGACTGGTCGCTCGCGTAGGCCCGGCGCCGGCCGGCCCGGCTACCGCAGCCGGTAGCGGGCCACGAGCAACGAGTCGGACCGCAGCAGCGAGACCAGCTCAGCGCCGCGCGTGGCCTCGGGCGCGCCGAGCACCATCCGCCGCCCCGTGCCGCCGGCGACGACCGGTGCGTAGCTGACGAGCATCTCGTCCAGGGCGTCCGCCGCGACGAGGGCCCCCAGCAGGGTGGGCCCGCCCTCGGTGAGGATCCGCGTGTGCCCCCGCTCGCGCAGGGCGTCGACGACGGCGCGGCCGTGGACGCCGCCTCCCTCGCCCGGCGGCAGCAGCACGACCTCGGCAGCCTCCTCGAGCGCCGCCACGCCCTCCGGCTCGGCGCCGGTGACCGTGAGGACGAGGGGCCGTTCGGGCGCCTCGCGGAGCATGGCGGAGCTCGGGTCGAGGTCGAGGCTCGTCGACACGACCGCGAGACGGGGGTGGTCGCTCTGGCCGGCGGCCCGGCGTCGTGCGACGCCGACCTCGTCGGTGCGCACCGGGCCGTACCCCTCGGTGCGGACGGTGCCCGCCCCGACGAGCAGGACGTCGGCGGCGCTGCGGGCCAGGTGCAGGTGGGCCTGGTCGACCGGGTCCGACAACCCGCCGGCGCGGCCGGCCATCGTCAGGGAGCCGTCGATCGACGTCACCATGTTCGACCGCACGCCGGGCTCGAGGTAGGTCGCCGCGAGGTCGTCGGCCGTCACGGTGGCGGGCTCGGGCCACATCCGCTCGAAGAGTGCGCCGGGGACCGTCTCGCGGGGCTCGTCGTCCATACCGACGAGGCTAGCCGCGCCACCACCACCGGCCGTGACCGCCGGACGTGGCCGCTGCCGGCCGGCCGGAGACGGACCGACCGGAGGACGGGCACCGGCACGACGCGCGCCGGGGGCGACTACGGTGGCGGCATCGCCCCCGCGCCCGGGAGACCCACGCCCGGGAGACCCACGTCAGGGAGACCCATGTCCGACGCCTTCCGCACCACGCTGGCCGACGCCGACCGCCCGCTCGTCCTCTCGGTCGACATCGGGTCGACGGCCACCCGGGCAGGGCTGTACGACGCGGCGGGCCGCCCGCTGCGCGACGCACGACAGAAGGTGTCGCACACCTTCACGACCGACGTCGACGGCACCTCGACGATCGACGCCGACCAGGTGGTCGCCGAGGTCTCCGAGGTCGTGGGCGCGGTCACCGACGCCGTCCCCGAGGGTGGGATCGCGGGCGTCGGTCTGGACTCGTTCGCCGCGTCGCTCGTCGGTGTCGACGCCACCGGCAAGGCCGTCACGCCGTGCTACACGTACGCCGACTCCCGCTGCGCGCCCCAGGTCGCCGAGCTGCGCACCAAGCTGGGCGAGTCCGAGCTCCAGCAGCGCACCGGCACGCGCCTGCACACGAGCTACCTCGCGCCGCGCCTGCGCTGGCTGCGGGACACCGAGCCGGAGCTGTTCGCCGCCGTCGACCGGTGGATGTCGCTGCCCGAGTACGTCCACCTGCGGCTGCTCGGCGTCGCCGTCGCGAGCACGCCGGCGGCCTCGTGGACGGGGCTGCTCAACCGGCGCACCGGCGAGTGGGACACGCAGCTGCTGCGGCTGTCGGGGATCCGGCGCGCCCAGCTCTCCCCCGTCCAGGACCCGGCCGTGGCGATCACCCCCACGCCCGGGGCCGCGTCGTCGGTCGCCCGGACCTGGCCCGCGCTGGCCGACGCGCAGTGGTTCCCCGGCATCCCTGACGGTCTCGGCTCCAGCCTCGGCGCCGGCGGCACGGGCAGCTCGACGGCCGTCCTCTCGGCCTCCACGACCGGCGCGATGCGACTGCTCGTCGAGACGATCCCCGCGACGCTCCCCCCGGGCCTGTGGGGCTACCGGGTCGACGACGGGCACTCCCTGCTCGGCGGTGCGCTCAGCGACGTGGGTAGCGCCGTGACCTGGCTGCGCGAGAACATCCGGGTCGACGACGACCTCGACGACGTGCTCGGGCCCGAGCCGGTGTCCTCGACCCCGCTGGTCCTGCCCTTCCTGTCGGGCGAGCGGTCGACCGGCTGGTCGGCGGGCGCGCTCGGCACCGTGCTCGGCATCTCGGCGGCGCACACGCCGACGGACCTCGCGCGCGGGCTGCTCGAGGGCGTCGCGCTGAGCTACGCGCGCGTCGCGAAGCAGCTGCGCGAGGTGGCCGGCATGCCGTCGGAGATTCGCGTGAGCGGCGGTGTGATCGGTGGGGTGCCCGGCTTCGCCCAGCTCCTCGCCGACGTCCTCGGCGCTCCCGTGACCCCCGTGACCTACAAGCGCACGACCATGCGCGGGACGGCGCTCCTCGCGCTCCGGGAGCTCGCGCCCGACGTCGACCGCGCCGTGGGGCCGCTCGGCGAGCGGTGCGAGCCAGTCCCGGCCCGCACCGCGCACTACGCCCGCCGCCTCGCCCAGCTCGAGGACGCCTACGCCGCGGTCACGCCGCTCTGACCGCTAGAGGCCCGGCTGGCCCTGCGGCGCCCCCGGCTGCCACTGGCCCGGCTGGCCCTGCGGCGCCCCCGGCTGCCACTGGCCCGGCTGACCCTGCGGCGGCCCGGGCTGCCACTGACCAGGCTCCCCCTGCGGGCCGCCCTGCGGCTGCGCCTGCCCGCCACCGGCGCGCTGGATCCGGCCGAGGATCTGCTGCTCGATGGCCTGGTAGGCCGGCAGCTCCTTCTTGGCGACGGTGAACTCCCAGTGGTTGCCGTCGCGCATCGTCACGTGGACGGCGTAGAACGAGCGGCCGGCCTGCTCGTGCCAGATCCGGTCGAGGGCGGAGTAGTCGAACGACGCGAAGACCCGCTCCGGGATCCACCTGCCGAACCCGGCCCGCGCGACGATGCAGACCGCCGCCGTCGGCGTCAGCGCCCACACCACCGGCCCCTCGGGCGGGAACGGCATGCCCAGGACGTGCCCCCCGGGCCGGACCTCGGTCTTGATGACCGCGTCCGCGACCAGCGAGCCCACGGAGAACTTCTTCGGCCCCTTGTCCATGCTCTGCGCGACCCAGTTCTGACCGTCCCTGGGGAGCATGGGCACGGCGTCCTCGGGCGCGTACCCGAGCACCTCCGCGACCTTGGCGACGAGCTTGGCGTTCGACATGGGTTCTCCTCGACGGTGGGCGTACGACGGGCCGGGGTGCTCCGGCCACCGGAAACCTAGCGCGGTCGGCGCCGCCGCGAGCGTGGTGGGAGGCGCGTGGACGGACCGCGGACCGTCGCCGCCGAGGATTCGCAGACGATTGTGCGGCCATTCCCAGGGTCCGTCCAGGTTCGCCCGGTGTGGTCTACACATGAACAGTTTCCCGGAGGACACCGACCCGAACTGGCGCGTTCAGGGCGCGTGCACCGACCTGCCCACCGACGACTTCTTCCCCGAGGGTCAGGGCAAGGCCGTGGACGCACAGGTGGCCCGGGCCAAGGCCGTCTGCGCGAGCTGCCCGGTGGCGCAGACGTGCCTCGAGTTCTCGCTCCGGACGAATCAGCCCTTCGGCATCTTCGGCGGCACGACGCCGTCGGAGCGTCGGGCGATCCGGAAGGAGCGTCGCATCGTCGCTGCGTAGGGCGGGTGGGCCGCCCCGCAGGGGACGGGGGATGAGAGCCACAGGGACGCTTGGTACACGGACCCACGGCTCTCACGAAGAAGGGGATCCATCACCCCGGGGGGAGTGGTGAGATCACCGGGGCCGGTGGCGGTCGACAGACCGCCACCGGCCCTTTCGTGCGTCCTGAGGACCGGGACCCCTGCCGACGTGGGGCGGCTACACCTCGCCGAGCCGCGTGCCGTCGACCACGCGGCCGTCGACGTCGTCGGCGCGCACCACGACGTCGCCGGTGACGACGACGTCCGCACCGAACGTCACGTCCCCCTCGACGGCGAAGGACCGGGCGCCGCGCAGCGACGGCGGGCCGGCCGGGAACCGCTCCTCGAGCGCGGCGACGAGCGCGTAGACGTCGCGGTCGAGGTCGATGTCGGGAGCCGGGTCGGCGCGGGCGACCAGCCGTGCGTCGTCGTCGAGGTCGTAGGCGTCGGAGCGCACCAGCAGCAGGTCGTCGGTCGTCTTCACCGGCAGGAAGCGGTCGCGGCCCACCTCCAGGGCGACGGCGCCGTCGAACAGCTCGATCGCGGCACCCATCGCGGTCTCGACCTGGACGACCCGGGTCGAGGTCTTGTCGGCCGGGTCGACGGACTTGACGTTGCGGATGAGCGGCAGGGCGAGCACGCCGTCGCGCTCGGTGAGCGCCGCGTCGAGCGCCTCGAGGTCGAACCACAGCGAGTTCGTGTTGAAGTACCGGTGCCGGTCGACGTCGCGGAAGGCCGCCAGGTCCTCCTCGTCGGTCTGGGCGATCTCGCGCAGGACCAGCCGGTCGTCGTCGGTACGGACGGCCAGGTGCCCGCCCTTGCGGTCGGCCCGCGTGCGGCGGCACACCTCCATGGCGAACGGGGCGCCGCTCGCGGCGAACCAGCCCGCGAGGCGGCCGTCCGGCGTCGCCCCGAGGTTGTCGATGTTGGACACCGACAGGTAGCGGTACCCGGCGTCGAGGAGCGTGCGTGGCAGCCCGACGTCGTGCAGCACGGTGTAGAGGTCGCCGTGGCCGGGTGGCGCCCACTCCAGGTCCGGGTCCTCCGGCCACTCGACGGGCGCGAGGTCGTCCTCCCGCAGGCGCGGCACCCGGTTCTGCACGAAGTCGGCCGGGAGCCCCTCGACGGCGACGTCCGGATGGGCGGCGAGCGCCTCGCGCGTCGGCTCCTGGGTCCGGAAGGACTGCATGAGGATGAGCGGGAGCGTGGCGCCGGAGGAGGCTCGGGCGCTGCGGACCTGCTCGATCACGAGGTCGAGGAACGAGCGCCCGTCCCGGACCGGCAGCAGCGACTTCGGCCCCGTCATCCCCATCGACGTGCCGAGCCCCCCGTTGAGCCGCACGAGCGCGGTGGCCCGCAGCGCGGCGTCGGCCGCCTCCTCGTCGACCTCGACGTCCGCGAGGCGCGGGACGTCGTCGAGCGGGCTGAGCGTCGACTCGGGCACCGTGCCCGACGCCCCCCGCCCGAGATCCTCGTAGTGGGCGGCGAAGACACGACGGGCGGTGGCGGAGGTGCCGGCGTCGGCCATCTTCCGGAGCGCGGCGTCGAGACCGGAGTCAGTCATCCCCGCACGCTACCGCCGCACCCTGCCCCCCGCCCGGCGGCACGACCGCCGCCCCGGCCTGGCAGGATGTGCCTCGCCCGCCGACCACCGCGGCGACGGGCGAGTGCATCCGTGGAGGATCGATGAGCACCAGCGACATGAGCGACCACCGCCGGTCCTTCCCCGTAGGGCTGGTGATGCTCGGCGTCGCCGCCGTCACGGTCATCGCGATGGCCGGTGTCCAGACGATCAGCTCGATCATCGCGCCGGCGTTCTTCGGCCTGACGATGATCGTCACCGCGCGCCCGCTGATCGTGTGGCTGCGCAAGTACCTCCACCTGCCCGGGTGGCTGGCGACGCTGATCATGCTCCTGGCGATCTACCTCATCCTGCTCTCGATCATCGGTGGCATCGCCTACGGGGTGGCGGAGACGGGCCAGCTGCTGGCTCGGCAGGAGTACCGCGAGACGTACCAGCAGATGTACGAGGACTCCTTCGCCTGGCTGACGAGCCTCGGCCTGGACGTCTCGAACTTCGAGCAGTACCTCTCCGGCATCGACTTCAACCAGATCCTCGGCGTGGTCAGCGGCGCCGCCAACATGCTCACCTCCGGCACCTCGCAGGCGGTGCTGTTCGTCGTCGTCACGGCGTTCATGGCGTTCGACACGATCAACGTCCGCGGTCGCACCGAGTCCCTGCGGGAGGCGGCCCCCTACCTCACCGACGCCCTGACCGGCTTCTCCTCGCAGGTGCGCAAGTACTGGATCGTCTCCACGGTTTTCGGCGCGATCGTCGCGATCGGCGACGGCATCGCGCTGACCGTCATGGACGTGCCGCTGGCCTGGACGTTCGCGCTGTTCGCGTTCGTCACCAACTACATCCCCAACATCGGGTTCTTCATCGGCCTGATCCCGCCGGCCCTCGTCGGGCTCCTCGACGGCGGGGTGAGCACGATGATCTGGATCATCGTCATCTACACCGTCATCAACAACGGCTTCCAGACGTTCATCCAGCCGAAGGTGACGGGCGACGCCGTCGGGCTCAACTCCGCGGTCACGTTCCTCTCGCTGGTCTTCTGGACCTCGATCGTGGGCCCGCTCGGCTCGATCCTCGCCGTCCCGCTCACCCTGTTCGCCAAGGCCGTCCTCATCGACTCCGACCCGCGCACCAAGGTGTTCGCCGTGTTCCTGCAGTCCGGGGACAAGAAGGTCACCGGCACCCAGACCGAGCTCGACGCCTCCGAGAGGCTCCGGGCGGAGCGGCGCGGGCGCAACGCCCGGCGCGAGGAGGCCAACGGTGGCGCCGGGGACCGGGTGCGGTCCAAGTCCGACGAGATCACCGTCGGCGAGCTGCGGCGCGCCCGTGCCGGCTCCGGCTCCGGCTCCGGCGGGCACCCGCTCACCCCGACGACGCCGGCCGTCCCGGGAGCGACCCGGGCCGTGACCTCCGACGGTGCGACGGCCTGGGCCCCCGACGGCGAGCGCGAGGGCGGCAGCGGCGAGCGCGCGGCCGGCGGCGGCCGCTCCCCCGCCCCGACCGACACGCGGCCCGTCCGCCAGGCACCGCGGTCGGGCGGCCCGGACGACCGGCCCGCGGCGCCCGGACCGGCCGGGCAGCAGCCTCGCCCGGACGCGCAGGCCGGCGGCCAGGCGCCGCCACGACGGACGGGGACCACCGGTCCGGCGCGACCCGACGACGCCGGGACTGCGGCGCCCGGACCGGACGATCCGCGGTAGCGGACCGGACGATCCCCGGTAGCGAGGCACCGGGATCGTCCCGAGAGGTGGTCCCCGGTCGCCGTCGACGCGCCGGGCCCGTCACACTTGTCGCATGACACCTGCTGACGACCACCACGTCACACTGGCCTCCGGCGTGACCATCCCGCAGGTCGGGTTCGGCACGTTCCAGATCCCGCCGGAGAAGACCCAGTCCGCCGTCGAGCACGCGCTCGGGTACGGCTACCGGCACATCGACACGGCCGCCGCCTACAACAACGAGGCCGGCGTCGGGGCGGCGCTGCGCGGCTCCGGGCTCGCACGCGACGACATCTTCGTCACCACCAAGCTGCGCAACGGCGAGCAGGGGCGGGACTCCGCGCTGCGCGCCTTCGACGACAGCCTCCAGCGCCTGGGCGTCGACGTCATCGACCTCTACCTCATCCATTGGCCGGTCCCGAGCAAGGACCTCTACGTCGAGACCTGGCGGGCCCTCGCGGAGATCCTCTCGAGCGGAGCCGTCCGATCCATCGGCGTGTCCAACTTCCTGCCCGAGCACCTCGAGCGGCTCGCCGAGGAGACCGGGGTCCTGCCCGACGTCAACCAGATCGAGGTCCACCCGACCTACCAGCAGCACGCCACGCTCGAGGCCACCCGGTCGGCCGGCATCGCCGTCGAGGCCTACTCGCCGCTCGGCCAGGGCGCCGACCTGCAGTCCGAGGAGGTCGCCGAGCTCGCGGACGCCCACGGCGTCACCCCCGGCCAGGTCGTGCTCCGGTGGCACGTCCAGCACGGCCACATCGTCATCCCGAAGTCCGTCAACCCGGCGCGCATCGAGGCGAACCTCGACCTGTTCCGGTTCGAGCTGAGCGCCGACGAGATGGCCGTGCTCGACCGCATGGACGGCGAGGGGCGCGTGGGTCAGGACCCGCACACCTTCGACCGGTCCCAGATCCGGGCCTGACGCCCGGCAGGACCCCGACGACGGCGGGGGCGCGGTCACACCCGACCGCGCCCCCGCCGTCGTCCGTGTCCGCCTCTGCCGCCGTCGTCCGTCCCTGCCGCGGCATCAGCGTCCCGGATCGTGGTCCGCGCGCGGTGGGCGATGACGGAAGGCCCGGTGCGGCGTATTCTCGGCTGCCAAGCACGGCACCGACCGGTGCCGGTACTCACCACCCCGGAGGGTTTCCCCACGTGTCTGTCCCCCTCGCGTACGTCGTCGCCGGCTCCGAGGCGACCGGCGGCGCCGGCATCCAGGTCGACCTCAAGACGTTCCAGCAGCTCGGCGTCTACGGCGTCGGGACCCTGACCTGCATCGTCAGCTTCGACCCGAACAACGGCTGGGGCCACCGGTTCGTCCCGGTCGAGCCCCAGGTCATCGCCGACCAGATGGAGGCCGCGACCTCCGCGCACGATCTGCGCACGGTGAAGATCGGCATGCTCGGCACGCCCGCGACGATCGACACCGTCGCCGCCGGCCTCGGCGCGCAGGAGTGGGACAACGTCGTGCTCGACCCGGTCCTCATCTGCAAGGGGCAGGAGCCGGGCGCGGCGCTCGACACCGACAACGCGCTGCGCGAGCAGATCCTCCCGTTCGCCACGGTCATCACCCCGAACGTGTTCGAGTCGACGATCCTGTCCGGCGCCGACTCGATCGGCACCGTCGACGAGCTCGTCGAGGCGGCCAAGGTCATCGGCGCGCACGGCCCGCAGTACGTCTACGCCAAGGGCGGGGCGGAGCTGCCCGGGGACGAGGCCGTCGACGTGCTGTGGGACGGCACCGACGTCCACGTCTTCTCCGCGCCGAAGATCGGCGAGCACCGCGTGTCCGGCGCCGGCTGCACGGTCGCCGCGGCGATCACGGCCGAGCTCGCGCGGGGGACCGAGATCCACGACGCCGTGCAGGTCGCCAAGGACATGGTCACCACCGGCATCCGCGCACGCGTGTCGGCCGCCACCCCGTTCGACACCGTGTGGCAGGGCGCCTACACCCGCTGACCCTCGGGTGCCGCGCCGGGTCGCGCGGAGCCCCCCGGCCGGCCCGTCACGGCCGGTCCGTCACGGTCGAGGTCACCGGCCCGTCACGACTCGGGGCGACCCGGGCCGCGCGCGTCAGCGGCGGTTGTTGCGGGTCGACCACCAGCCGATGAGCACCCACATGAGGGCGATGATCGGCGCGCCGATCCACAGGTAGAGCTGCTCGGCACCGGTGCCGCCCACCCAGATCCAGCCGATGCCCCACGCCATCGTGAGGACGACCGCCACGACGGAGACGAGGCGAATGGTGTCCTGCGGCTGCTCGGCGGCCGTGCTGCTGGGTTCCGTGGTCATGAGCTCGCTCCTGGTCTCGTGCGGAAGGGGGAGGGAATCGTCTCGGTGTCCGGCAGTACCGCGACCAGGACCCGCACCGATCGGACCTGGTCGCAGCTCAACGTGACCCGCGCCACGCGCGGACCGTCCCACGGGCCGCGCCCCGGCGCCATGGGGAGAGTTCCCCATGGCGCTCACGAGCAGACCACGAGTATGGCGTCGCCCCGTGCACCGGTACCGGAGAGGCCGCGGTGACCCGGGTGTCGGCCCCGCGACCTAGAGTGTCGGGGTGCCTCAGGACGTCGTGCTCGAGTGGGTCTCGGAGCTGACCGACGGCGAGATCGAGGCGGCCCTGGGTGCCGCCGCCCTCGAACGGGCCCGCGGGCTGGCCGGTGCCGGCCACGTCGGCGACCCGACGACGAACCCCGAGGGCACCGTCATCATCGCGCCCGTCGTCGGCAGCCGCGGGGACCGCTACACGGTCGTGGTGCGCGCGGACCCCGCCCCGGGGACCGTCGTGTGGCACGGGTCGTGCACGTGCCCCGTGGGCAGCTCGTGCAAGCACGTCGGCGCCGTCCTCATCGAGCTCCGCGAGCGCGCCCGCCGCACGCCCGACGGCCGCGGGTGGGAGTCCATCTTCGACCCCATCGTCGCCGACGGTCACGCCGCCTCCCCCGACCTCGCTCCCCTGGGCCTGCAGGTCAGCGAGGTCCAGCGCTCGTCCGGCCTGCGCACGCAGCGCCTGGCGATCGGCTCGCCGCGGGGTGCCGTCCCGCGGCTCCGGCTCCGTCCGGTCGTGCGCGGGCGCACCGGGCGGTGGCTCACCGGCGGCCGGTCCTGGGCCTCGGTGACCACCGGCTACACGGCGCAGGACTACGTGCCCGACCACGTCCGCGCCCTGTCCCTGCTCAAGGCCGCCGCTCACGGGACGCGTCCCGAGTGGCAGCGGGCCGAGGAGGTCTACCTCGACGAGCTCGACGGCAACGGGTGGCACGCGCTGGTCCAGGCGTACGTGGCGGGCGTCGATCTCGTCGGGGGCTCCGGCGTCGAGCAGCTGCGCCTCGCCCCCGGGGCCGCGCTCGGCGTGGACCTCACGGCCGCCGGCGACGGCATCCGCGTCACCCCCTACGTCGAGCTCGACCTCAACGGCGGGCACACCTCCCTCGTCGGCCCCTTCGCGCCGGCCGACCGCCCGGGGAGCCGCGTCACGCTCGAGGGCGACCCGGCCCACGGGGTGTCGGTGCGCGACCCCGACGGCAGCTACGTGCTCGCCCCGTTCGACCATCCCGTCGACCCCCACCTGCGGGACCTCACCATCGCGTCGGTCGTCGTCCCCGCGGCGGACCGCGTGCGGTTCACCCACGGCTACCTGCCCCGACTGCGCCAGCGGATCGACGTGCGCTCGTCGGACGGTTCGGTCGACGTGCCCGACGCCCTCGTGCCCGGCGTCCTGATCACCGTGACGATGGGGCCGGCCCACCGCAGCCGGGCCGAGCTGGGGTTCCGGTACGTGGGCGGGGAGCGGCACGTCGACGTCCCGCTGTGCGGGGGCGACCTCGACCTGCCGCGCGACGCCGCGACGGAGTCGGGCCTGCTCTCCGCGGTGGCGCGAGAGATCGCCATGGTGCCCGGGCTGCACCCGCCGGAGGTCGCCGTCGTCGACCTGGGTCCCGCCGAGACCGCGCTGCTCGTGGACCGGGTGCTGCCGCGGATGCGCGAGGCGGGCATCGCCGTCGAGGTCGTCGGGGACGCCGCCGACTTCCGGCGTGCCACCGAGGTGGCGACCGTCAGCGTGGCCTCCGCCGAGGGCCTCGACACGTCGACGGACTGGCTCGACCTGCGGGTCAGCGTCCACGTCGGCGACGAGGAGGTCCCCGTCGACGACCTCCTGCAGGCACTCGCCACCGGGGCCGACCTCGTCGTCCTGCCCTCGGGCACCTACCTCCCGCTCGACACCCCCGAGCTCACCGCGCTGCGCCGTCTCGTCACCGAGTCGCGCGCGCTCACGGACGCCCCGCCCGGCACGGTGCAGGTCTCCCGGTACCGCTCCGAGCAGCTCGAGGAGCTCGCCCACCTGGACCTCCTCGACGAGGACGTCGCAGCGTGGACCGACTCGCTGCGCGCGCTCGCGGACATCGCCGGCCGTCCCACCCCGGAGCCGCCCGCCGGCCTGGACGCGACCCTGCGGCCCTACCAGCGGGAGGGCTACTCGTGGCTCTCGCTGCTGTGGGACGCGCGCGCCGGCGGGATCCTCGCGGACGACATGGGGCTCGGCAAGACCCTGCAGACCCTCGCGACCGTCCAGCGCGGGAAGGAGCGCGGCGAGGTCGGCGGGCTGCGGGCAGGGGGCGGCGAACGGCGCGGCAGGACCGCGGACGGGGCGGGGGCCGCCACGGGTGACGCATCGAGCGACGCGGGTGACACCACGGCCGACGCCGGACCCGTCCTCGTCGTGTGCCCCACCTCGGTCATCGGCACCTGGGTGCACGAGGCGGAACGGTTCGCGCCCGACCTCACGGTCGTCGCGCTGCGCGCGACCGGCGCCCGGCGCGAGGAGGACCTGCGGGACGTGGTCGCGCGCGCCGACATCGTCGTCACCTCCTACGCGATCGTCCGGCTCGACGCAGACGAGCTCGCCCCGATCCCGTGGGCGGCGCTCGTGCTCGACGAGGCCCAGTTCGTCAAGAACCCCCGCACGGCCACGCACCGGGCGGTCGCGCGCCTGCGCGCGCCGCGCCGGCTCGCGATGACGGGCACGCCGGTGGAGAACTCGGTGTCCGACCTGTGGTCGATCCTCGCCCTCGTCACCCCCGGGCTCCTCCCCAGGGCCGACGTCTTCACCACGACGTTCCGCCGCCCCATCGAGGCCGGCACCGACCCCGGGCCGCTGGAGGAGCTCCGACGTCGGGTGCGCCCGTTCGTGCTGCGGCGGACCAAGGAGCTCGTCGAGCGGGACCTGCCGCCCAAGCAGGAGCAGGTCGTCTACGTCGAGCTCTCGGCCGCGCACCGCCGCAGCTACGACCGCCACCTCCAGCGCGAGCGCCAGCGGATCCTCGGTCTGCTCGACGACATCGGGCGCAACCGGGTCAGCGTGCTGTCCTCGCTGACGACGCTCCGGCTCGCGGCCCTGGACCCCGCGCTGGCCGACCGCGACGGCACCGCCGGCGAGCGGTCGACGAAGATCGACACCCTGCTCGACCACCTGGGCGCCGTCCTCGCCGAGGGGCACCGGGTGCTCGTGTTCAGCCAGTTCACGTCGTTCCTGTCCGCGGTCCGCGGCCGGCTGGCGGACGCGGGCATCGAGCACCTCTACCTCGACGGCTCCACGCGCGACCGCGAGGGGGTCGTCCAGGCGTTCCGCGACGGCGAGGCCCCTGTCTTCCTCATTTCGCTCAAGGCCGGCGGGTTCGGTCTCACGCTCACCGAGGCCGACTACGTCTACCTGCTCGACCCCTGGTGGAACCCGGCGGCGGAGAACCAGGCCGTGGACCGGACGCACCGCATCGGCCAGGACCGCCGGGTCAACGTCTACCGGCTCGTCTCGGCGGGCACGATCGAGGAGAAGGTGCTCGCGCTGCAGGACCGCAAGCGCGACCTGGTCTCGCGCGTGGTCGGCGACGGGGGCGCCCTGTCCGCCCCGCTCTCGCCCGACGACGTACGCGACCTCCTCGAGCACTGAGCGGGTCGGGCGCACGGGCGCCCGTGCGCCCAGGCGCTCGTCAGGCCCGGACGGCCTGCGCCTCCGGCTCGGTCGCCCCCGGGCCGCTCCGGTCCAGGCGGATGCTCACCAGCGCGAGGACGCCACCGGCGAGGGCGAGCGCGACGCCGACCCAGCCGGGCGCGAGGTAGCCGAGGCCACCGGCGATGACGAGGCCGCCGAGCCAGGCGCCCAGGGAGTTGCCGACGTTGAAGGCGGCGTGGTTGAGCGCGGCGCCGAGCAGCTCTGCCTCCCCGGCGATGTCGATGATGCGCGCCTGGATCGAGGGGATGAGCGAGGAGGAGGTGATGCCGATGGCGAACACGAGCGGGAACAGCAGCAGCCCGCTGCCGCCGAGGAGGGCGTAGAGCGCCATCGCCGTCGACATGCTCGTGAAACCGATGATCACGGTCCGGGCCAGGTCCCGGTCGCTGGCCCAGCCGCCGAGCACGTTCCCGATCACCATGCCGACGCCGAGCGTGGCGAGCACCCACGGCACGACGGGCTCGGACAGCCCCGCCGTCCGCGTCGCCACCTCGGCGATGTAGGAGTACACGGCGAAGAAGCCTCCGAAGCCGATCGCGCCGACGGCGAGCATGAGCCACAGCCGCGGGTTGCGGAACGCGGATAGCTCCTTCATCGGGTGGCGGTCGGGATTGCCGGGGACGGCCGGGATCGTGCGCAGCGCGAGCACGAGGGTGACCACGAAGATGGCGGCGACGGCCGCGTAGGCCCAGCGCCAACCGGCCTCCTGGCCCAGCCAGGTCCCCAGCGGGACGCCCACGACGTTCGCCACGGTGAGGCCGGACAGGGCGATGGCGACGCCCGCACCCTGGCGGCCCGGCCCCATGAGGCGCGCGGCGAGCAACGAGGCCACGCCGAAGTACGCGCCGTGCGGGAGGCCCGCGACGAACCGGGCGAGCGCGGTGAGGGCGAAGTCCGGCATCAGGGCGCTGGCCAGGTTCGCCAGGGCGAGCGCGGCCGCGAGGATGAGCACGAGACGGCGCTGCGAGAGGCGTGCCGTGATCACCGCCGTGACCGGGGCGCCCACCACGACGCCCAGCGCGTAGGCCGTGACGAACCAGCCGGCCTGCGCGATCCCGCCCGTCGGGTCGGACCCGAACCCGGGGACGAGCTCCTCGGCGATCTGCGGGAGCAGGCCCATGGTGACGAACTCGGTCGTCCCGATGCCGAAGCCCCCCAGGGCGAGCGTGAAGAGGGCGAGGTTGCGGCGTGCGGTGCTCGGCATCGACTGGTGCTCCGGGAGTCGGGACGGCCGGGACCCGCGGCGCGCTCGTGACGCGCCTGCGGTCGGGGCCGCGTGACCGGGGGTGGTCACCCGCCGTGCAACAGCGCGCCAGGTCCCGTTATGCCGGTTGTGACGGAGCGCTCGTTCCCGTCAGCCCCCGAGCATGCGGGGCGGCTCGCGGTCCACCTCGAGGCGGTCGTCGATGTTCCTGATCCAGCGCCGCACGGAGAGGGCGACGACGATCTGCATGACCCCCCAGAGGAGCGCGGCGATCGCGACGGTCCAGGCGACGACGTCGAGGGAGACCCAGGGGCGCCAGACCACGAACGCCCCCACGACCACGAAGAACGTGCCGGCGACGACGAGGGGCCGCACACCGTGGACGTACCTGCGGGCGCGGAGGGCCGTGATGAGCTCCCACAGCCCCATGACGATCGCCCACACGCCGATGACGGTGATCATCAGCGTGGCGACGTTGCCAGGCCGGACGAGCCCGAAGATGCCCGCGGCGATCTCGACGACGCCGAGCACGATCGTGAGGATCTTCTGCGTGGGCCGGTCCGGCTCCTGGTTCCTGGCGTCGACCCCGAGCCCGACGCCACCCAGGACGTTGAGCAGCCCGTCGACGAGCAGGAAGATCGAGAAGAGCTGGATGACGGCGTCGATCATCGTGCCCGGCCACAGGATGACGGCGACGCCCACGGCGACCGCGGCGATCCCACGGCCCGCCGTGGTGAGCCACGAGGTCCGGAAGATCTGCCGGACGGGGTCGCGTCGGTCCACCACGGCGCCAGTCAACACCCTTCCGGGCCCGGGGTCACTGGGGCAGCAGGCCGAAGATGTCGGCGAACTGGTAGCCGGCGAGGAACACGACGACGGCGACGATGAGCCAGCCCAGCACGTTGGCCACGGGGCCGTTGCGGTACTTGCCCATGAGCTTGCGGTTGTTCATGACGATCATGAGGAAGATCGCGACGATCGGCAGCAGCAGCCCGTTCGCGGCCTGGGCGATGACGATGATCTGGATCGGGTTGAACCCGGTGAGGGCGATGGCCCCGCCGACGACGAGGATCGCGACCCAGACGATGCGCGCCGGTGTCGAGCGAAGGTCGCTCGAGAGCCCGAGCACGCCGGTGATCGCGTAGGCGGCACCGAGCGGGCCGGCGATCGCCGAGGTGAAGCCGGCGGCGAAGAGGCCGAGCGCGAACACCCACGGAGCGGCGTCGCCGAGCAGCGGGGTCAGCGCCTCGGCGAGGTCCGTGCCCTCCTCGGCGGCGATGCCGCGCACGAACATCGACCCGACGGCGGTGACCATGACGGCGAGCGTGATGAGGCCGCCGATGCCGATCGAGACGGCCGTGTCGGTCCGCGCCTCCTTCATCGCCCGGTCGACCGGGACCTGGCCCCAGTTCTCCTTGACGAGCTGGGCCTGCAGGAAAAGGTTGTAGGGCACCACGGTGGTGCCGATGAGCGCGATCGCCGTGAGGATCGCGCCCGGCGGGATCGAGGGGACGAACATGCCCCCGAGGAGGTCGCCGAGGTTCGGCCTCACGATGACCGCGGTGACGACGAAGATGACGACGAGGACCGCCACCATCGCCATCAGCACCTTCTCGATGAGCTTGTAGCTCCCGGTCCACAGCAGGGCGAAGATCAGGGCGATGAGGACGACGACGACGATGCGCGTGTCGACGTCGACGACGTTCGTCACGGCGAGGGCCGTGCCCGAGGTGTCGCCGCCCGCGTAGGAGGCCCCGCCGATGCCGATCGCGGCGACGACGAGGACCGCCATGAGCAGGCGGGCCACCGGGGAGTGGAAGACCTCGCGCATCGCCTCGCCGAGGCCGCGCCGGGTGCCCAGGCCGAGCCGGGCCGTCATCTCCTGGAGGATGATCGTCGCGACGATGGAGAAGACGATCGTCCAGGCCAGCGCGTGCCCGTAGTCGGCGCCCGTGACGATCGACGTGGTGATCGTGCCGGGACCGATGAACGATGCCGCGATGATGAGGCCGGGACCGAACCTCGAACCGGCACGGCGGCCGGACACCGAAGCGCCGGGCGACTGGGTGGCGGCCTCGCCGGCGGTCAGCGGCTCCGAGGCCGAGCCCTCCGGACGGGCGGCGTGGGATCCGGAGCCGTGGGGACTCGGCGCAGGCTTTCCGGCGGGCCCGCCGGGCCCGCCGGCACCGGCGGCGTGGGCTCCGCCTGCGTGCGTTCCGTCGTCGGTGGACATGGGGGGCTCCTCACGAGACTGCGTCACCGGGTACGGCCCGCGGCCGTCGGCGACGATCGGTCGGTATGCGCGAGACCCTATGCCCCGGGCACCACACTGTCATGACACCCCGCGGCGTGTCCCGGTCCTCGGACGGCGGGTGCTGCCGCCGGATCCGGACGGACCTAGTATCGATGGGGCGCCCCGGACTGTCCGTGGACCGTGCGGCAGGAGCGGGCGCCCACCGACACGAGGAGGTCTGCATGTTCATCCGGTCGATCGACGAGGTGCCCAAGGTCGAGTGGGGCCAGGGCACGAGCCAGCGGGTCCTGACGAAGAAGGACGGCATGGGCTTCGCCGTGGCGCACACGGTCGTCCGCAAGGGCACCGAGGCGGCGCTGCAGTACCGGAACCACCTCGAGGCCTGCTACTGCATCGGCGGCAAGGGGTACGTCGTCAGCGAGGACCGCCAGACGCGGTACGAGATCACGCCCGGCGTCATCTACGTGCTCGACGAGCACGACGCCCACTACCTCCAGGGCGGCGAGGACGAGGACCTCATCCTCGTGTCGATCTTCAACCCGCCGATCAACGGCGACGAGGCGCACGAGCTCGTCGACGGCGGCTTCTCCTCGTACGCCGCGACGACGGACTGACCCCACGGCCGACGAGTGAGGGGAACCTTCGCGACGAGTGAGGGGACTTTCGCTCCGACCCGGGCGGATCTCCGCATGTCGGTCGACACGTCCCCTCACTCGTGCCGAAATATCCCCGCGCTCGTCAGGGGAGGCGGGCGTCGAGGTCGAGGACCACGCGCAGCAGCACCTCGGCGCCCACAAGCGCCCACTCCGGCGTGATCGCCTCCTCCTCCGCGTGCGACACGCCCCCGACGCACGGGATGAACAGCATCCCGGTCGGCACCCGCGAGGCGACCTGCACCGCGTCGTGCCCCGCGCCGGACACCAGCTCGCGCGGCGGGTGACCGAGCTCTGCCGCCGCACGCGCCACCGCTCCGGTGACGAGCGGGTCGAACGTGACGGGCTCCGCCCGGGAGATCTCGCGGACCTCGGCGACGACGCCGCCGCGGGTGGCCCGGTCGACCGCCTCCCGCACCTCGGCGACCATCGCCTCCAGCTCGGTCCGGTCCGGGTGGCGGAGCTCCACTGTCAGCGACGCGCTGCCGGGCACCACGTTCGGAGACCCCGGTCCGACGACGAGGCGCCCCACCGTCGCCCGCCCCACCCCGGGACGGGCGAGGCCGATCCGGTGGACGTCGGTGACGACCTGCGCCGCGGCCACGAGCGCGTCCCTGCGGGACTCCATGGGGAACGTCCCGGCGTGCGCCGGCGAGCCGGTGAGCTCGACCTCCAGCCAGCACATCGCCTGCACGCCGGTGACCGTCGCGACCCTGAGCCCCTCGGCCTCGAGGAGCGGGCCCTGCTCGATGTGCGCCTCGAGGTAGGCGGCGTGCTCGTCCGGGGTCACGACGTCGGACCCCGCCCAGCCCGTGACGGCGAGCGCCTCCGCCAGCGTCTGCCCCTCGGGCGCGCCGGGCACGTCCAGACCGTCGCGTGAACGGGACGCCAGCGCCGCGCCCGCGTCGAGACGCCCCGCGTACACCGAGCTGCCACCCATCATCGGCGCGAACCGGGCGCCCTCCTCGTTCGTCCAGTCGACGAGCTCGACCGGGTGCCGCGTCACGTGGCCGGCCCGCTCGAGCGCGTCGAGGACGGCCAGACCCGCGACGACGCCGTACACCCCGTCGTACCGCCCCGCGGACGGCTGCGAGTCCAGGTGGGAACCGACGAGGATCGCTCGGGGGTCCGCCACGTCACGTCCCGCTGCGGGCCCGGTCCCCGCGGTGGGGTCGCGTCCCGTGGTCGCGCCGACGTCGCTCCCACCGCCGGGGCGTCGGAGGAACATGTTGCCCACCCGGTCCACGCGCGCGCCGGCTCCGGCCTCGGACGCGCGCTCGCGGAGCCAGGCGCGGGCATCGGCGTCGTCGGGACCTGCAGCGAGCCGGTGGAGACCGCCGGCGGGGGTCGCCCCGAACGTGCTCACGCGCTCGAGGTCGGCCCACAGGCGCTCGCCGTCGATCATCACCTCGCGGTGGGGCGACGTGTCGTCGCCCGGGCGAGCACCGCCGTCGGGAGACGCCGCCTTCCCCGGGTGAGGGCCGCCGTCGGGGGACGCCGCTCTCCCCGGGTGAGCCCCGCCGTCGGGGGCGTTCACCGGTCCCGCTCCTCGGCGGCCACGTGGGCGACCTCGCCGGAGTCCTGGTGCGCGGCTCCGGTGTGGGCGTTCGGGGCGCCGGCGGGCCTGCGGTAGCGGAAGTCGCAGTGGGAGGCGCCGGACATGATCGTCTGCGTCCGCTCCAGGGTGATGCTCGGGTCGTAGCCGAAGGGGAACTCGAAGTCCCGCGTGCAGGACAGCAGCTCGCCGATGTCCCCCAGACCCATCTCGTGGTAAGTCTCGGCGTACCGGCAGCGGTGGACGTCGTAGGAGTAGACCTCCTCGGTGGCCTCCAGGGTCTCCGTCTGCAGGGCGTCGTCGGCCTTCCACAGGTCCTGGAGGTCGATGAACGTCCGCAGGTTCGAGCCGCCCGGCTCGCGCTGCGCGAGGCGGGCGCCCTGGGCGCGGGCGTCCTCGCGGATCGCCTCGGTGAGGATCTCCCTG
Source organism: Georgenia sp. Z2081 (assembly GCF_055326445.1). Classification (NCBI taxonomy): domain Bacteria; kingdom Bacillati; phylum Actinomycetota; class Actinomycetes; order Allobogoriellales; family Allobogoriellaceae; genus Georgenia; species Georgenia sp. Z2081. The sequence goes on along the minus strand of NZ_JBUZNK010000001.1, from coordinate 252,132 downwards.
GCCCGCTCCTCGCCCAGCTCGCGGACGAGGATCCGGTGCACGGGAGCGAGGATCGCCGCCTCGATCCGCCGGCGCGTGAGGATGGGGAGGTCGTCGTCGCTCGTCGGGGTGGTCATGGATCCAGTGTCCGCCACCCGGCCCACGCGCAACAGTCGTCGATCGTGGGGCGCGCTCACTGGCCGTTTCGGGGGCAGAAGTCCGCTCACTCGCCAGGGGTGGGACGGTCAGGCGAGCTGGAGGACCGCCACCGTCCACGGCTGCACGGCGTAGTCGCCCTCGACGACCTCCGCCACCGCGGTGGGCCACACGTTGCCCTGCTCCTCCGCCCACGGCGCGGTATCGACCACCCGGTGCCAGCGCAGGCCGTCGTGCTCCTGGCCGAGGGCGAAGTCGACCACGTCGGTCGTCATGTTGACGCACATGAGGTAGTCGTGGCCGCCGACCGGTGAACCGTCGATGTGCACACGCACCGCACGGTCGCCCGCCTGGGTGCCGCGCGACGCATCAGGGGAGCCGAAGAGGTAGCTGACGTCGCCGTCGTCGAGGTGGACGCCGCCCCACTCGCGCTGCCGGAGCGCGGGCTCCACACGACGCAGGTGGGCGAGCGCCTGCGCGAACGGCAGGAACGGGCTGGTGCCCTCGGGCGTCGCCGCCTCGCCCACGTTGTCGTGATAGGCGGCCTCGACCTGGCCGGTCGGGTCGACCGGCAGCTGCGTCGGGCGGTTGGAGGTGGCGAAACCGTAGTTCGTCCACATGCCCACCGAGTTGAGCGACCAGGGGTTGTTGTTGCCGTTCTGGGTGCGTCCGAGCTCGTCGCCGGCCACGATCATCGGCACGCCGCGCGCGAGGAACAGCACCGTGAGGAACGAGCGCAGCCGGGCCCGCCGCAGCGCCTGGTCGCCGCCGGAGTCCCACGACCTGTTGTCGTCGGAACCGCCGTCGGACGGACCGAACGGCGGTTCGCCGTCGTTGACCTTGTCGTTGTAGGAGACGAGGTCGAGCATGGTGAAGCCGTCGTGCGCCGTGACGAAGTTGATCGAGCGCGCGGGGCCGCCCTGGTCGTGGAAGTGCGGCCAGTCGCCGTTGACCTGCTCGACGAACGCCATCGTCGAGCCCTCGCCGCGCAGGAAGTCGCGCACCGCGTCCCGGAACCGGCCGTTCCACTCGCCCCAGCCGGCGGGGAAGTTGCCGACCTCGTAGCCCCACAGGTCCCACGCCTCGGCGATCACCTCGATCCGGCGGTCGGCCGCGAGGTCGCGGATCGAGGTGAGCAGCGGGTGCAGGGGGTAGAACTCCTTCTGCCCCTCCCAGTCCTCGCGGGCCGAGTCCTCGGGCGCGCGCCCCAGCACCGGTGCCAGGTCGAACCGGAACCCGTCGACGCCCATGACGTCCGTCCAGTAGGCCAGCGAGTCGAGCACGAGCCGCTGCGAGGCCTCCGAGGAGAAGTTCACCTGGTTGCCGGTGCCGGTCGCGCCGTCGACGAGAACGTGGTCGTCTGTCTGGACGTAGTACTCCGCCGTCGCGAACCCGCCGAGGGAGACGAAGGCCGACGTGGCGGGGTCGCCACCCCAGCTGCCGCCCTCGCCCGTGTGGTTGTAGACGACGTCGATGTACAGCTCGATCCCCTGCTCGTGCAGGGCGCGGGCCATCTCCTTGAACTCCCGGGTGGGGCCGCCGGGGCTCGTGTCGCAGGCCAGGTCGCGGTTCGGCGCGAAGAACGCCAGCGTCATGTAGCCCCAGTAGTTCGACGTGCCGTCGTCGCCCGGGCGGGCGGTCGTGTCCGTGGCCTGCACCGGGAGGAGCTCGAGGGTGGTGAGGCCGAGACCCTTGAGGTACGGCGCGAGCTGCCCGACCCCCTTGTACGTGCCGCGCGCCTCGTCGTCGACGTTGCGCACGCCGGAGAAACCACGGCGCCCGGCGAGGTCGTCGCCGAGCGTGGTCACCGACGGGTGCGCGGTCATCGCGTGCGTGTGCCCCTCGTAGATGCTCGTCCCCTCGGACGGCAGGTGCGGGTGCGTCCCGAAGGACGTCTCGTCGACGACGACGATCCCCTTCGGCGCGATCCGTCCCGTGTCGACCTCGCGTCGGGGCCTGCCGTGCTGCGCGTGGGTGTCCGGGCCGCCGGCGAAGTCCTCGGGGGTCCCGCCCTCGGCCTCGATGAGCGAGGAGGAGAGGTTGTGCGTGATCTCGCGGGCGTAGGGGTCCAGGAGGACCTTGTTCGGGTTGAAGCGGTTGCCGACCTCGTCGTGGTCCGCGGAGAAGCCTGCCGCCGAGCCGCCGCGGGACCAGTCCTCGTGGGGCTCGAAGCCTGGCCCCCAGACGCGATAGCCGTACAGGGTGCCGTGGCCGGCGCCCTCGACGCGGGCGCGCCAGATGCCGTCGTGCCCGCGGTGGGTGTCGACCTCGACGGAGGCGTCGGTGCCGGTGGCCGACGGGTAGATCTCGAGCAGCACGCGGGTGGCCGCCGGTGCGTGGACCGCGAAGGTCGTGGCGCTGGTGCCCGGGGTGCTGGTACCGGAGTCGCTGCCCGGGGTGCTGGTGCCGGAGTCGCTGCCGGCATCGGCGTAGGCGCCGAGCGGGTAGGTGGCGGTGGCCCACCGGTCCTCGTCGACGGGCTGGATCGTGGCGGGGGTGTCGTCGCCGGGCGACCCCGGCTGCTCGTCGGTCGTCGTTCCGGCCACGGGTACCTCCTGCTCGACGTCCGGGCCCGCGCTCGGGCCGGCACCGATCTGGGCGCGCTCCGGGACGGGGTCGAGGACGCGCGGTCCTCGCGGTCGCCTGGCCCGGAGGTTGGTCAGCGAACGCAGCCTGCGGGCCGAGACGACCGTGACCACGCCCGCGCCGGCAGCGGCCACCACTGCGACGAGGGCCTTGCCCACGCCGTCGGAGAGCCCGTCGGTTCGTGCCATGCGTCCATTGTGACCGGAACGGTGGTCGCGTGCCCGGCAACGCCCTCATGCCGGGTGCCGAAGCACGAGAGCAGAGCGTCCCGCTGTGTCACCCCACGAGATCAGGGGAAGCTGCACGACGTAGAGGGTTGTTTCCGCCGACCTCGCGCACTTCCCCTGATCTCGTCCGGGCGCTGGGCGCCTCGGCGCCGGACGGGTCAGCGCCGGACGCCGAGGCTGTCGGTCCCGTCGCCGTCCCAGTCGCCGACGAGCACCTCGTCGCCGGCCCGGCCGTAGTGCACGGCCAGGTCCGCGACCGTCGCCCTCAGCGAGTTCGACACGAAGTACTCCGCACCCCGACGGATGGCGAACGAGTCACCGCCGTCGCCGTCCCAGTCGCCGGCCACCACCCGGTCGTCCGGCCGCCCGTACGGGAGGACCGACTCCGCCGCGGTCGCGGTCAACGAGTTGGAGATGTAGAAGTCGCGTCCACGCCGGACGGTGAAGGTGTCGGCACCGTCGCCGTCCCAGTCACCCACGAGCACCTCGTCGGTGGCTCGCCCATAGGTGAGCACGTGGTCCGCGACGCTCGAGGTGAGGTCGTCGACGAGGTAGTAGAACTGGCCCCGTCGCACGGCGAGCGTGTCGATCCCGTCGCCGTCCCAGTCCCCCACGAGGACGGTGTCGGTCGTGCGGCCGTAGCTCTGGACCGAGGTCGCCGGACCGCCGAGCGCGGACGAGAAGAAGTACTCGTTCCCGCGACGCACCGCGAGCGTGTCGGCGCCGTCACCGTCCCAGTCCCCCACGAGGGCCTCGTCGGTGCTCCGGCCGTAGGTGAACACGTGGTCCGCGGTCGGACCCCAGTCGTCGGTGAGGTAGAAGGTGACGCCCGGCCCGGGCGGCGGGGGCGGCGGGGGCGGCGGGGGCGGAGGGGGCGGATTCTCCACGGTCGTCGACGGCGTCGGGTCCGGGGCCGCGTAGTGGAAGTCCGCGCGGTTGTCGTCCGTGTCGACGGCCGCCGTCCGCCGGATGGACTCGTCCAGCCCGACCGTGAGGTTGACGGGCAGGGCTTCGTACGCCCAGGCCCTGCCGTACCCGACGAGGTCGACGAGGCGCCCGTCGAGGTCGCCGGTGGCGACGATCGCGTGGTCGAGCTGGGAGGCGGGGATCGTGACGGGCGCGCCGTCGGTGAACAGGCCGACGACGCCGTCGGTCTGGGCGATGGTGATGTCCGGGCGGTGCATGTCGGTCAGGTCGACGAGCGACTCCCCGGCTGCTGCCGCGTCACCGGCCACGAGGACCAGCAGGGTGCCGCCTGACGGCAGGGCGCCCGCGAGGTCGACGACGGCGTAGGGCTCGCCGGCGACCCACGCGTAGAACGCGAGGTCGTAGCCGGACAGGTCGATCGTGCCGGCCGTCGGGTTGTAGATCTCGACGTAGTTCTCGCGGTACTGCGAGTCCCAGTCGGCCCCCGATATGCCGCCGACGGAGTAGATCTCGTCGATGACGAGGTCGGAGGCGTCCGGGGCGGCCGCGGCGGGCAGCGACAGGGCGGGGACCGCGACGACGGACAGTGCCAGGGTGGCGAGCACTCCGACCCCGGTCACCTCCCGGCGGCGCGGCTGGTCTTGGATACGCATGGTGCATCTCCTTGCGGGCGGGGGGACCCGTCGGCGCCGTCGCCGGCAGCACGACGAGCTGAGGAGGAAGGAGTGGCGTCACCATCGACGCGAGGATGCAGGGGCACTGGCTGGGCCGGCGCGCCACGCCGCGGGCGGCGTGGCGACGGCCCGGAGGGGCGCGAGGCCCGGACGACGCTCCCGGGGGTGGAGCGTCGGCACGGAGATGATGGTGGCGGTATCAAACCACCGGCCGGCCCCCGGCACAACGGCCCTGGCCCCGCCGGCCGTGCGGGACCGGCTCTCGTCCGGCCGACGACGCCGAAGCGCCGTGCCGGCGGCTCAGCGACCCCGGGGAGGCGGGCAGCTCAGCCGCGGCCGCCCGCAGGTCGCGTCGCGCGACGCGGTCCGCGACGCGCGGACCGTTCGTGCTGGCCGGCCTGCTCGGGCCGGCGGGCCTGACCCGCGTGACCGCCCTGACCCGCGTGACCGCCCTGGGGAGCGCGGCCGCCCTGGTCGGCCCCGCCGGAGCGGGCCTGGCGCGACCGCGGCGCGCCCTGCGGTCGACCACCCTGGCCGGCCTGGCCGGACCCGCCTCGACCGCGGCCACGCCCCCCGCGGCGACGACGCGATCCGGACTCCGACGTCGCGCCGGCCTGGCCACCCTGGACCCGGCCGGGCCCCTGGCCCCTGCCCTGCGGGCGTCCGCCGCCGGGGCCGCGCCCACCGGCTGCGGGCTCCGCCGCGACCGGGTTCTCCTTCGCGGTGCCGTCGGCGATGTCGGCGAGCACGCCGTCCCCGGGGCGGACGCGGTGCAGCGTCGGTCGGATGCCGGCGGCGCGCATGAGGGTGCGCACGTCGGACGTCTGGGCGTCGGTCGACAGCGTGACGACCGTGCCGGAGGCGCCGGCGCGCGCGGTCCGCCCGGACCGGTGCAGGTAGGCCTTGTGCTCGGTCGGCGGGTCGGCGTGCACGACGAGCGCGACGTCGTCGACGTGGATGCCGCGCGCCGCGATGTCGGTCGCAACCAGCGTGGGCGCCGAGCCCGAGTGGAACGCCTCGAGGTTGCGCTGCCGGGCGCCCTGCCCGAGGTTGCCGTGGAGCTCGACCGCCTGGTGGCCGCGCGAGCCGAGCTGCTTGGTCAGCCGCTTGGCCCCGTGCTTCGTGCGGGTGAACACGATGGCGCGCTCGGCCTTGCCGGCGAGCTCGGCGACCACGTCGATCCGCTCGTCGTCGCGGACCTGCAGCACGTGGTGCGCGGAGGTCGGCGGCGGCGCGGTCGCGGAGTCGGCCTCGTGCACGACCGGGTCGGCGAGGTACTTCTTCACGACGACGTCGACCCCGGCGTCGAGCGTGGCGGAGAACAGCTGGTGCTGGGCCGCCCGCGGGACGGTGTCGAGGATGCGGCGGACCATCGGCAGGAAGCCCATGTCGGCCATGTGGTCGGCCTCGTCGAGGACGACGATCTCGATGCCGTCGAGCCGCGCCTCGCCCTGACCCATGAGGTCGAGCAGGCGGCCCGGGCACGCGACGAGGATGTCGACGCCGGAGCGCAGCGCGGTGACCTGCGGGTTCTGGCCGACGCCGCCGAACACGGTGCGCGTCGTCAGGCCCGCGGCGCGCGCCAGCGGGTCGAGGGTCTCGGTGATCTGCAGGACGAGCTCGCGGGTCGGGGCGAGGATCAGCGCCCGGGGCCGGCCTCCGGACGTGCGCCGCGGGCGCTCCGCGGCCGCGAGCCGCCCGACGAGCGGGAGGCAGAACGCGTAGGTCTTGCCCGAGCCGGTGCGGCCGCGGCCGAGCACGTCGCGGCCGGCGAAGGAGTCGGCCAGCGTGGCGGACTGGATCGGGGTGGGGGTGGTGATCCCGGCGCGCTCGAGCACGGGGAGCAGCGTCGGGGGCACGCCGAGGCGTGCGAAGGCAGTCGTCATGGCGGGGTGGTGTCCGTCCGTCGTCGACCTCGTCCGGGCGCTCGGCCCGCGCGGGTCGCGGCGGGGGCGCTGGCGGCGGGTTCTCCCGCGGCACCGGCAGCCCGGGACGAGGAACGTGCGGACTGCCTGGTCAGGGTACGCCACACGCGGCCTCACGCACCGTCAGGGAGACCGAGGTCTCCCTGACGGGCGGTGCACGGAGTCGCCCGACGGCGTCGCGCACGTCCGGCGCGGGGGCGCCCGTCCGGCGCGGGGGCGCCCGTCAGTCGGGGGCCGGGCCCATGAGGTGGAAGACGCCGCCCTGGTCGTCGGCGACGGCGGCGAGCCGCCCGTGCGGGGTGTCCCGCGGCTCCGACACCACGGTGCCCCCGATCTCCACGACCCGGCGGACCGAGGCGTCGGTGTCCGGGGTGCCGAAGTACACCGACCAGTGCGAGCGGTCCTCGGACCCGGCGGGCAGGCCGGTGATGCCGGCACCGCCGTCGGGCGCGTCGCCGAGCACGGTGTACGTACCGTCGCCGTCCCCGGCCTCGTCCCGCTCGAGCTCGCGGCACTCCCAGTCGAGCACGTCGGTGTAGAAGTCGACCGCCGCGTCGTGGTCCGCGGACGCGAGCTCGAACCACACCGGCGTCCCGTTCCCGGGCGCGGCCTGGACGCCCTTGAGGATCTCCGCCTCCCACAGGCCCACCTCGCCGTCGGTGGGGTCCGCCACGACGGCGAGGCGCCCCCACGACGACGCCGACCGCGGCGCCACGAGCACCGTGGCACCGGCCGACTCGGCTGCCGTCACGGTGCCCTCGAGGTCCTGGGTGGCGAGGTAGACCGACCACCGGGCCGAGCCGCGGTCGTCGTCGGACATGGGGCGGAACCCCGCCACCCGCTCGCCCTCGAGGACGCCGAAGGACATCCGCTCACCGGCCGGGCGGTTGTGCTCCCACCCGAACAGCCGCCGGTAGAAGCCGGCCGCGCGCTCCGTGTCCCGGACCGACAGCTCGATCCAGGCGGGCTCGCCGCGCCCGTAGCTGCGCGGACGCGCCGGGGCCGGTCGTTCCTTCTGGTCCGGCGTCGTTCCGGTCGTACGTGACGTGCTCAAGACGTACCTCCTGACTGCGCACCCACAGGTGGGCGCGAGCGGTCTCGGTCACCAACCAGCGTACGACTCCGCCACCGGGGCCCACGGGGAGGCCCGGACGCCTCAGAGCCAGGACGGCAGCTCCGCGACCCGCCGTCGCACGGTGTTGGTGAGGACGCCGACGCCCTCGATGTCGACCTCGACGACGTCTCCGTCCTCGAGCAGCCCCTGCGGCTCCATGAAGTACCCGACGCCGCCAGGCGTGCCGGAGACGATGACGTCGCCCGGGTTGAGCGGGGTGATCGTCGAGATGTGGGCGATGAGCTCGGGGATGTCGAACGTCAGCTGGGCGATCTTCGCCTGCTGCCGGACGTCGCCGTTGACCCGGGTCGTCAGCGTGGACTCCAGCAGGTCCGGCACCTCGTCGGGGGTGACCATGGCCGGACCGAACCCACCGGTGCCCACGAAGTTCTTCCCCGCCGTCCACTGCGGCGTGGCGCGCTGCCAGTCCCGGGCCGTGAAGTCGTTGTACGGCGCGTACCCGGCAATGTGGTCGTAGGCGTTCTCGGTGCCGACCCGGTAGGCCTGGGTGCCGATGATGACCGCCAGCTCGCCCTCGTAGTCGAACGTCGAGCTCTCGGGCGGGTAGATCGCGTCGGCGCCCGCACCGATCTGGGACTCGATCGTGCGGATGAACAGCGTGGGGGCAGGCGGGCGCTCGCGGCCGGCCTCCTTGGCGTGCGCCTCGTAGTTGACGCCGACGCAGATGATCTTCCCCGGGGCGGGGATCACCGGCAGGTAGGTGACGTCGGCGAGCGCCACGCGCGGGGCGTCGCCGGGCAGGGCCGCGGCATCGGCCGGCAGGCTCCCCGCGGTGATGGCGTCGGCGAGGGAGATGGCGACGTCGGCACCGCCGGGCCCGAGGACGACGACGTCGTCACCGTCGACCGCGCCCCACGTCGGGGCGAGCTCGGTGGTGGTGAAGGTGGTGAATCGCATGTGGCGCCTCCGGGGCGATCGGCCGCGCGGTGGGCGCGGCGGGATGGTCGTGCGCGTACCTGATCGTGCCAGGTCGAGGGGACCGCGACTCAGTCGGTCTCGAACGCGGTCCCCCACATGGTGGCGGGCCGCTCGGCGGAACGAGCCCACATCTGAACGCTCGGGGGCTCGTCCGAAGCGCGTGAACCCGATAACCTGACGATCGGTTCACCTTTTCCGACAGTCGAGATTCGTCTCGGTGTCCGGGGAGGAACGCCCGGCCGACGACGATGACGAAGGAGTCTTTTCATGACGGTGACGTCTGTTCCCGGGACCGCCCGGGGTCTGGACAAGGTGGTGGGTTCTGCCGCGGAGGCGGTGACGGACATTCCCTCGGGTGCGCTGCTGGCGGTGGGTGGTTTCGGCCTGTCGGGCAACCCGGTGGCGTTGATCGATGCGTTGCTGGAGCAGGGGGCGGACGACCTGACGGTGGCGTCGAACAACTGCGGTGTGGACGACTTCGGCCTGGGCGTGCTGCTGGGTGCGGGTCGGCTGCGGAAGATGATCGCGAGCTACGTGGGGGAGAACAAGTCCTTCGAGCGCCAGTACCTGTCCGGTGAGCTGGAGGTCGAGCTCAACCCGCAGGGCACGCTCGCGGAGCGGCTGCGTGCGGGCGGTTCGGGGATCGCGGCGTTCTACACGCCCACGGGGGTGGGGACGCAGTTCGCGCTGGGTGGTCTGCCGCAGGTCTACAACCCGGACGGGACGGTGGCGAAGGCCTCTGCCCCGAAGGAGACGCGGACGTTCGTCGTGGACGGCGAGCCGCGTTCGTACGTGCTGGAGGAGGCGATCCGGGCGGACTTCGCTCTGGTGCACGCGATCGCGGGCGATCGGCACGGGAACCTGGTGTTCAACAAGTCGGCGCGGAACTTCAACCCGTTGGCCGCGATGTCGGCGAAGGTCGCGATCGTGGAGGTCGAGGAGCTGGTCGAGCCGGGCGACATCGACCCGGACGAGGTCGACCTGCCGGGCGTGTTCGTGCACCGCCTAGTGCACGCCCCGGCGACCGAGGCGTCGAAGCCGATCGAGAAACGCACCGTGCGTACCGAGAACGAGGAGGCCTGAGCGAGATGGCGTGGACCAAGGAGCAGATGGCCGCGCGCGCGGCCAGCGAGCTGAGCGACGGCGACTACGTCAACCTGGGGATCGGGCTGCCGACGCTGGTGCCGAACTACCTGCCGGGTGGGGTGGAGCTGAGCTTCCAGTCCGAGAACGGGATCCTAGGGGTGGGCCCGTTCCCCTACGAGCACCAGGTGGACCCGGACCTGATCAACGCCGGCAAGCAGACGGTGACCACGCTGCCGGGTGCGGCGTTCTTCGACTCGGCGATGTCGTTCTCGATGATCCGCGGGGAGAAGATCGACGTCGCGATCCTGGGCGGCATGCAGGTCTCTGCCGGCGGTGACCTGGCGAACTGGATGATCCCGGGCAAGATGGTCAAGGGCGCCGGCGGCGGGATGGACCTGGTCCAGGGCGCGAAGCGGGTCGTGGTGCTCATGCAGCACACGAACAAGGCCGGGGAGCCGAAGATTCTGGACACCTGCGACCTGCCGCTGACCGGCACGGCCGTGGTGGACCGGGTGATCACCGACCTGGGCGTCATCGACGTCACCGACGACGGTCTGGTCCTGGTCGAGGTCGCCGCCGGCGTCACCCCGGACGAGGTCGTCGCCGCCACCGGCGCGAATCTCACGGTCGCCGAGACGCTCGCCGGGGCCGGGTCATGACGGCCGACGCCGCGACGGGGCCCGCGACCGCGGTGGGTGCCGACGACGTGGTCGTCGTCGGGGCCGCTCGCACCCCGTTCGTCCGGTTCAACGGTCAGCTCGCGACCCTGTCCGCGGTCGAGCTCGGTGCTCACGCGATCGGCGCCGCGCTGGAGCGGTCCGGCGTGTGCGGCGAGGCCGTCGACGTGGTCCTCATGGGGCAGGTCCTGCAGGCCGGAGCGGGTCAGAACCCGGCCCGGCAGGCCGCGCTCGCGGCCGGTGTCCACCCCGGTGCGCACGCGTCGACGATCAACAAGGTCTGCCTGTCCTCACTGGCGGCGATCATCGACGGTGCCCGCCTCATCCGCCTGGGCGAGGCCGAGGTCGTCGTCGCCGGCGGTCAGGAGTCCATGTCCCAGGCCCCCCACCTGCTGGGCGGGACCCGGAAGGGGTGGGCGTACGGGGACCGCACCGCGGTCGACCATCTCGCGCACGACGGCCTGACCGACGCCACCTCCGGCCACGCGATGGGCCTGGACACCGACAACTACACCACCGCCGACCACCCCGGCATCACCCGCGAACGGCAGGACGCCGTGGCCGCGGCCTCGCACCAGCGGGCCGCCGCCGCACAGGAGTCCGGCCGGCTCTCTGCCGAGATCGCACCGGTGACCGTCAAGAGCCGCAAGAGCGAGACGGTCGTCGACGCCGACGACGGACTGCGGGCCGACACCACGCCCGAGTCCCTGGCCAAGCTGCGTCCCGCGTTCCGCAAGGACGGGTCGGTCACCGCGGGCAACGCCTCCCAGATCAGCGACGGCGCCGCCGCCCTGGTCCTGACCCGCCGAGCTACCGCCGAGGCGAACGGATGGGAGGTGCTCGCCACCGTCCGAGCCTCCGGCCAGGTCGCCGGCCCCGACACGTCTCTGCACGACCAGCCCGGCAACGCCATCGCCGCCGCCCTCGACCGGCAGGGGTGGAACGTCGACGAGCTCGCGCACATCGAGATCAACGAGGCTTTCGCCGCCGTGAGCATCGCCAGCGCAGCCGTCCTGGGCATCGACCCCGGCGACGAACGACTCAACCCTCACGGCGGCGCCATCGCCCTCGGACACCCCATCGGCGCCTCCGGCGCACGCCTGGCCACCCACGCCATCCACCAGCTCCGCGCCACCGGAACCGGCCGCGCCGCCGTCGCGCTGTGCGGAGGCGGCGGACAAGGCGACGCCCTCCTCATCGAGACCTGACCACACCCCGGGCACGACGCAGCGTCCCCCGGTCCGCGAGGGCCGGGGCCGCGCTCGTCGCGCCGCGTCGTCCGTGCGTCACCCGTCCAGGCCGGGGACGACGCCTGCCCAGCCGAGCCGCCGCGAGATCGCGAGCGCCGTCGTCGCGACGGCCGGGACCGACGTGCGCAGGGCCGGGGTGCCGGCCCGGACGACGACCGACACGGCCGCCACCACCTGGCCGGTGCCGTCGACCACCCGCGCGGCGACCGACGAGGCGCGCTCGTTGACCTCCTCGCGCACCACCGCGAGCCCGGTGCGGCGGCACTGCGCCAGCTCGGCCCGCAGCCTCTCGGGCTCCGTCACGGTCCGCGGAGTCAGCCGCTCGAGCGGGCCGGCGAGCACCTCCTCGACCAGGACGCTCGGGGCGTGCGCGAGCAGGACCTTCCCCGCCGCCGACGCGTGCAGCGGGAGGTCCCCACCGACGTCGGAGACCACGACCACCGCCTCCGGCGCCGAGATCCGGTCGACGATCACCGCCTCGAGCGTGCCGAGGACGGCGAGCTGGACGTGCTCCCGCAGAGCCGCGTGCAGGTCGTGCATGTAGGGCAGCGCCATGGCGCGCACGCTCGCCGACGAGGGCACGAGCAGTGCCAGGTCCCTGGTCCGGGCGCCGATCGCGTAGCGGCCGTCCGGACCGCGCGCAAGGAGCCGAGCGCGGACGAGGTCGGCCGCGATGCGGCTCGTCGTCGCGTGGGCGAGCCCCGAACGGGCGACGAGCTCGCCGAGACCGAGCGTGAGGTGGTTCGCGTCGAACGCATCGAGGATCCGCACGGCCCGCTCGAGCACGCCGGCTCCGGGCTCGTTCGTCCGTGGCATCGGCTTCTCCTCCCGTCCACGCCGAACGTATCCGTTGATCGGACCTCGGGGTACCTCAGCTGCCCCGCCCTCGCGCACGATCCGGGTCGGCGGACACCACGACCGGCCCGCCCAGGCGCCGACGCCCGCACCCCGGAGGACCCATGACGACGCCCACGTCCCGCACCCAGCCACGGATCGCCGTCGTCGGCGGGGGGATCGGTGGCCTCGCCACCGCGGCGTTCCTCGCGCGTCACGGCCTGACCGCCCACGTGCTCGAGCAGGCGGCGGAGCTCAGGGAGGTCGGTGCGGGCGTGGTCGCCGCACCGAACATCGTCCGGCTCCTGCGCCGCCTGGGTCGCTACGAGGACTTCTCCCGTTCGGCCGTCCCGCTGCGCGCGGCCTGGCAGTTCCAGCGCTGGGAGGACGGCCGCGTGCTCTCCACCGAGCGGCTCGACCCGGCGTGCGAGGAGCTGTACGGGGAACGGACGTACACGGCGCACCGGGCCGACCTGCTGGCGACCGTGCGCGGCGCGGTCCCCGCCGAACAGGTCTCGCTCGGCGTGCGGGCGATCGAGGTGACGGAGGTCGGCGACCACTACCGCATCGACCTCGCCGACGGCTCGAGCCACGAGGCGGACGTGGTGGTCGCCGCCGACGGCGTGCACAGCGTGCTCCGTCAGCAGCTCGCGGCCCCGGAGGATCCCGAGCCGTCCGGGATCGTCGCCTACCGCGCCCTGGTCCCCGCGGAGCACGCCCCGCCCGGCGCGAGGGAGCCGGTCCACACGCTCTGGCTCGGTCCCGACCATCACCTCGTCCACTACCCCGTGAGCGCGGGACGGCTGGTCAACGTCGTCGCGTTCGGCCCGGCCGGCGACGACCGGGACGACTCGTGGACTGCCGAGACGACCGTGGAGCAGTTCCGCGCCGAGTTCGCCGGCTGGGACCGACGGGTCACCGACCTCGTCGCGGCCTCCGGGCGGGTCGGCCGCTGGGCGCTCCTCGACCGACCGCCGCTGCCCCGCTGGACCTTCGGCGGCGTCACCCTGCTCGGCGACGCCGCGCACCCCCAGTTCCCGTTCTACGCCCAGGGAGCGGCGCAGGCGGTCGAGGACGCCGCCACGCTGGCCGTCACGCTGTCGACCACCCCGGACGACCCGCACGCCGCGCTCGTGCGCTACGAGGAGCTGCGGCGTGCGCGCACGGCCGAGATCCAGCGCATCAGCCACGGTCGCGTGCACGCCAACCACCTGCCCGACGGCGCGGCCCAGCGCGAGCGCGACGCCCGCCTCGCGGACGGGGACCCGTTGGTCGCCAACGGATGGATCTACGGCCACGACGCCGAGGCCGTCGCCCTCGCTGCCGAAGGGCGCACGTGACCGCTGCCGAGGGCCACCGCCCGGTCGCCCGCCCGGTCGCCCGCCCGCAGGGAGGGACGCTCACCGGGCAGGTGCTCGGCGGCGACTCACGGGAGCAGATGCGCGGCGAGCGCGCGTGACGTGCCCACCGGGTCCTCGGCGGGCGCCTGGTGCGCCACGCCCTCGAGGACGACGGCCGTACCGTCCTGCACGGCACCGACGATCTCCTCCCCGCGCGGGGGCGGGCACACGGCGTCGTCGGCGCCGTGGACGGTGAGCAGCGGGGTGGCGACCTCGCCGAGCCGGTCGCGGACGTCGAACTCCGCGAGCGCCTCGCAGAGCCGGGCGTAGGCGTGGCGGTCGGCGTCCTGGAGGGTGTGCAGCAGTGCGGCGGCCCGGTCGGGGTGACGCTCGATGAAGCCCGGGGCGAACCAGCGCTCGGCGGAGCCGGTCACCTGGGACGGCGTGCCCGACGCCGCGACGAACGCCGCCCGCTCGCGCCAGGCGTCCGGCTCGCCGATCCGGGCCGCCGAGCAGAGCACGGCGATACCGTCGAACAGCCGCGGGTGGTCCAGGGCGAGCTGCAGGGCGACGGCGCCGCCGAGGGACACCCCGGCGTACGCGATCCGCGCGCCCTCCGTCGCGACGCCGGAGACCCGCAGGTCCCCGACGAGGGCGGCGACGGCGTCGGCCAGGTCCGCGACCGACGTCGGCTCGTCCCGTGCCGAGGAGCTGCCGTGCCCGGGCATGTCCCAGCCGACGACGACGAACCTGTCGGCGAGCTCGGCGGCGCACCCGGCCCACAGGGCCTGCACGCCGGTGCCGAGGCCCGCGCCGACGACGAGCACGTCCGCACCGGGCGGCGCCTCGGTGCCCGGGGTCAGCCGGGTCGCCGTGACGGTGGGGGCGCTCACGTGACCGCCGGGTACTCGATGCCGGGGAACTGGAGGAACACCGTCTCGTCGGCCGCGTGCTCGCCCAGGCCCTGGAGCCGGACGTCGAAGTGCAGCGATCCGTCCGGCAGGCGGTCGGCGACGAGCGTGTGCCGGCGCGACTCCTCCACCGAGGACAGCAGCGGGTCCGCGGCCAGCGCCTCCGTGTCCTCGGGCAGGTAGATCCGGGTGTGCAGCTTGTTCGGCAGGCCGCGGGCGAACACCACCATGTGGATGAAGGCGGCCGCACCCGGCTCGACGGGTCCCGGCTCCACGGTGGAGAACGTGAAGGTGCCGACGTTGTCCACGGCCGCGCGCCCCCAGCCGGTGAAGGTCCAGCCGTCACGCACGAGCGACCCCGTCTCCTGGACGATGCGGCCCTCCTCGTCGGCCTGCCAGATCTCGATCAGTGCGTCGGGGACCGGGGTGCCGTTCCCGTCGTAGACGGTGCCCGTCAGGCGCACCGCACGCGGGCTGCCCGGCGCGACGAGGTGCTGGCCGTCGGGGAAGGGCAGGTAGACCGGCCCGTAGGCGTCGATGTAGCCGAAGAACGGTCCGATCGTCTGCCCCGGCGTGGGCGCAAGTCGCTCGCGCCCCTCCTGGGCCGCGCGCAGCTGCTCGGCGTCAATGCGCATCGGGGTCCTCCTCCATCCAGGTCCGGTTGCTGCCGGTGAGCACGATGTCGAACGTGTACCCGGTGTTCCACTCGTGGCTGGACACGTCGTGGTCGTACGTGGCGACCAGGCGGTCGCGGGCGGCCTGGTCGGTGATCGACTGGAAGATCGGGTCCAGCGCGAACAGCGGGTCGCCCGGGAAGTACATCTGGGTGATCATCCGCTGCGTGAAGTCGGTCCCGAACAGGGAGAAGTGGATGTGCGCCGGCCGCCAGGCGTTGTGGTGGTTCTTCCACGGGTAGGGGGCGGGCTTGATGGTGGTGAACGAGTACGTACCGGAGTCGTCGGTGATCGTGCGGCCGATGCCGTTGAAGTTCGGGTCCAGGGGCGCCGGGTGCTGGTCCCGCTTGTGCACGTAGCGCCCCGAGGCGTTCGCCTGCCAGATCTCGACGAGCTGGCCGCGCACGGGGCGGCCGTCGCCGTCGAGGATCCGGCCGCGCACGACGATGCGCTCGCCGAGCGGCTCCCCCGAGCCCTGGATCGTCAGGTCGGACTCCACGGCATGCACGTCGCGGTGGCCGAAGGCCGGCGACCACAGCTCGATGGTCTCCGGGTCGGCGTGCTGCATCGCCTTCGTCGGGTGGCGCAGCAGGGAGCTGCGGTACGGCGGGAAGTCGACGCGCGGCTGCGTCTCGCCCGAGGCACCGGCGTGGATCGAGCTGATCTCCGCGCTGATGGTCGCCTGGGAGTCCTGCGTCGCGGCGGGGTCGAGGACGTGGGCGCTGTCGAACGTCTCGTCGTCGTCAGCGGCGTCGGCCCGCCTGGGAGCCTGGGTGCTCACGGGACCCTCCTTTCGTGTGTCGTGTGCCGGTCGTGTCGTGTCTCGTGTGCCGGTCATGCGTGCGGCCAGCCGGTGTAAGACTCGGCGAGGTACTGCTGGCCGTAGCGCGAGGACGTCACGGTGTCCAGCTCGCCCAGCGCACGCTTCGTCTCGAACGGGTCCGCGTCGGGGTGGGTGTGCAGCATCGACGTCATCCAGTACGAGAAGTTCTGCGCCTTCCACACCCGCCGCAGCGCGGTGTCGCTGTAGGCGTCGAGCAGGTCGCGCGAGCCGGTGCCGAAGTAGGAGTCGAGCGCCTCGAAGAGGACCTTGACGTCGGCGAAGGCCAGGTTGAGTCCCTTGGCGCCGGTCGGCGGGACGGTGTGCGCGGCGTCGCCGGCGAGGAAGACGTTGCCGTGGCTCATAGGCTCGCGGACGAAGGAGCGGAAGCCGAGCACCGTGCGGTCGAAGATGGGGCCGGTCCGCAGCTCGAACCCGTCCGGGCCGGCGACGCGCCGCTGGAGCTCGGACCAGATCCGGTCGTCGGACCAGTCCTCGACCCGCTCGTCGGGGTCGCACTGGAAGTACATGCGCTGCACGGTCTCCGAGCGCTGCGAGATGAGCGCGAAGCCGTGCGGGGAGTTGGCGTAGATGAGCTCGGGCGACGACTTCGGCGCCGCGGTGAGGATCCCGAACCAGGCGAACGGGTACTCGACCCGGTGGTCGCGATGCTCCGCGTCGTCGCCGAGGGCACGCCGGCAGAAGGACCGCGAGCCGTCCGCCCCGACGACGACGTCGCACCTGAGCTCGTGGATCGCGTCCGGGTCGGCACCGGGGGAGGTGTCCCGGTACCGGACCGTCGGGGTGTCCGACGTCGCGCCGTCCAGGCCGACGACCTCGCGGAGGTAGCGGACGTCCCCGCCGTCGCGGGCGCGGGCCGCGGCGAGGTCGACGAACACCTCGTTCTGCGCGTAGAGGGTGACGGTGGCCCCCACCAGGTCCGGGAAGTTCAGCGGGTGCGACTCGCCGTTGAAGCGCAGGTCGATCCCAGCGTGCTCGTCCCCGTGGGTGAGGACTCGCCCGTCGACGCCGGAGCCGGTGAGCATCTCCACGGCCTGCTGCTCGAGGATGCCGGCGCGATGGGTGTGGGAGATGGTCTCGTGGTCGCGGGACTCGAGCACCACGTTGTCGATGCCCTGCTGCGCCAGCAGGTGCGAGAGCAGGAGCCCGGCCGGCCCGCCGCCGACGATGCCGACCTTCGTGCGGGTCACGGGTGCGGGGTCTGCCACTCCAGCTCCTTCGTCGCGAGGGCGCGTCCGCCGTGACGCCGCCCGGTGCCGGTCAGTCTGGAGGAGATGACGGGTCGCCAGAACGTCCATTCTCACTGGGTGAGAACGTCACGGCGCAGGTGCGTGGGGAGGTGGAGCGCCCTGCGGTGTCACCTGCCGCTCCCCCACCGCGCGGCTGATGCCCCGCGCCGCCGCCATGAGCATCGGCGCCAGCCCCGGGCGCAGCTCGGAGGACCTCGGCACGACGACGCCGAGGGCGGCCAGGACCCGGCCCCGGGCCGTGAGCACCGGGACCGCCACCCCGGTGGCCTCGGAGTCGACCTGGCCGTCCACGGCCGCCCATCCCTGGGTGCGCACCGTCGCCAGCTGCCGCCGCAGCTCGATCTCGGTGGGGTTGACCACGCCCTGGGCGGTGCCGCGGACCGGCGTCCGTCCGGCGGCGAGGTCCGCGGGCGCCTGCGGGGCCCCGAGCTCCGCGGCGTGCCGGGCGAGGAACTCCTCGGTGACGCCGGGCGGGGAGTACGCGAGCAGCACGAGACCCAGTGAGGTCGTCGACGTCGGCAGCCGGCCGGCGACCGTGGCCTGGTTGGGCACCGCTCCGCGGGCGGAGAGCCGTTCGAGCACGAGGACGCCGGACTCGTCGAGCACGGCGATCTGCGTGTGCTGGCGCAGCACCGCCTGGACGTCGTCCATGAACGGCATCGCCGCGTTGCGCAGCGAGGTGCTCGGGGCGGACCGCGAGGCCAGCTCCCACAGCTTCATGCCGGGGCCGACGGCGCCGCCGGTCCCCCGTTCGAGCAGGCCGGCCGCCGTCAGCCGTTCGACCCAGCGGTAGGCGGTCGGGAGCGGGATCGCGGCCCGCCTCGCGAGCGCGGCCACGGTCAGCGTGGTCCGGTCGGTGTCGAAGGCGCCGAGGATGCGGATCAGTCGGTCCAGCGTGGTGTCCCCGGCAGGAGGCCGCCCACCCGCAGCTCCTCCCGCCCCGCGCGCACCCATCGCTCGAGAGTAGGTCGCGCCGGGCTCGCAGCGATTGACCGAGCCTGCCGACCTCGATAGCGTAGTTCGACAAGCGAATCTTATTCGTATAGCGAATCATCGAGAGGAGTGGTGCGCCGTGACGGACCTCAGCGTGGCGGTCGTCGGCGCGGGGATCGGCGGCCTGGCTGCCGCCAACGCTCTGCGCGCGAAAGGGATCGCGGTCGACGTGCTCGAGCAGGCGCCGGCGATCGGGGAGATCGGGGCGGGCGTCCAGCTGGCACCGAACGGGCTGCGCCAGCTCGACCGGATCGGTGTCGGGCCTGCCGTACGAGAGGTCGTCGTGCCGTTCGGGCCCGGATCGACGTACCGGCGCGAGGACGGTTCACCCGTCACGTCCGTCGTCGTCGGCTCGAGCGACGGCGCCTACCCGGTGGCGGGCGTCCATCGCGCCGACCTCCTCGACGCGTTGCTCGCCCCGCTCCCCTCGGACAGTCTCCGCACGGGGCACACGGTCGCCGACGTCGTCACGCTCGAGCACGGCGCGGAGATCCGGCTCACGGACGGCCGGGTGCACCGAGCCGACGTCGTCGTCGGCGCCGACGGCATCCATTCCCGGGTGCGCGAGGCGGTCACCGCACCCTCCGCGCCGCAGTTCTCCGGTCAGGTGGCGTACCGCGGCCTGGTCCCACGGAGCCGCGTACCGGACTGGCCGGCCGACGCGTTCGAGGTCTGGATGGGCGGCGGGCGGCACCTCCTCGTCTTCCCCGTGCGCGGCGGCGACCTCATCAACGTGGTGGGTTTCGTCCCCGCCGACGACGAGATGCGCGAGTCCTGGTCCGCGCCGGGCGATCCGCGCCAGCTGGTCGCCGAGTTCTCCGGCTGGGACGAGCGCACCACGCGCCTCCTGGCCCAGATCGACTCGACGAACCGGTGGGGCATGTACGACCGCGAGCCGCTCGCGCGCTGGACCACGGGGCACGTGACCCTCCTCGGCGACGCCGCGCACCCGATGCTGCCGCACG
The DNA here is from genome assembly GCF_055326445.1 of Georgenia sp. Z2081. NCBI lineage: Bacteria > Bacillati > Actinomycetota > Actinomycetes > Allobogoriellales > Allobogoriellaceae > Georgenia > Georgenia sp. Z2081. Next base: position 232,784 of record NZ_JBUZNK010000001.1, on the reverse strand, counting down.
TCGGGCAGGGAGCGAACCAGGCGATCGAGGACGCTGCGGTCCTCGCCGAGCTGCTCGCTGGAGCGGACGCGGAGTCCGCGCCGGCCGCGCTGCAGCGCTACTCGGACATCCGCCTCGGCCGCACGTCGTCCGTCCAGGCCGGGTCGCGGCGCTCCGGCCGCCGGTACGACTCGCAGTTCTCCGACCTCGACCGGCGCGATGCCGAGCTCGAGGAGTCCAAGGAGTTCCGTCGCTGGCTCTACGACGTCGACGTCGTGGCAGATCTCGTGGCCACGAGCCACCCATCCACCCAGGGGAGCACCACATGACCACCACCCGCCTGCGCGCCGCCGTCGCCGGCACCGCCGCCGTCCTCGTCCTCACCGCCTGCGGCTCCGGGGAGGAGGAGGCGAGCACCGACGAGGAGAGCGCTCCATCGATCGTCGTCGGCACGATGCCGCTCGCCGACCTGGCCCCCTTCCATCACGCGCTGGACACGGGGCTCTTCGAGGAGGCGGGCCTCGACGTCGAGTTCGTCTCGTCGTCGGCGGGAGCGGCTCAGATCGCAGCGATGATGTCCGGCGACGTCCACATCACCTACTCGAACTTCGTCTCGGTGCTCCAGGGCGCCCAGGAGGGTCTGCCGCTGCGGATCGTCCGGGAGAACAACCGGTCCGGCCCGCAGGGCATCTACGTACCGGCGGACTCCCCCATCGAGGATCCGGCAGACCTGTCCGGGGCCTCGGTGGCCATCAACAGCCTGGGCAACATCCAGGAGCTCACGTCGCGTGCCGTGCTGGAGTCGCACGGCGTGGACCTTGCGACCGTGGAGTTCGTCGAGATGCCGCCGCCCGACATGGGCGCCGCCCTCGAGCAGGGGCACGTCGACGCCGCCTGGCTCGTCGAACCGTTCCTCACGCGCGGCGTTCAGGCCGGTCATCGCGAGGTCGCCTCCGCGTTCGAGGGGCCGACCGAGAATCTGCCGGTCGCCGGCTGGCTGACGACCGAGGAGTACCTCGCCGAGAACGCCGATGTCGTCGACTCCTTCATCGCCGTCATGGACCAGGCGATGGCCGAGGCGGAGGACGACCCCGGCGTCATCGCCGAGGCCATACCCGGGTACACGGAGATCGACCCCCAGCTGGCCTCCGAGCTGTCTCCCCCGGCCCTGACACCAACGTCGGACCTCACCGACTTCGACGTGCTGCGCGACCTCATGCTCGAGTACGGACTCCTGGACGAGGAGCTCGATGTCGACGCGCTGATGTACACGCCCTGACACCGACCGCCGCCGGTTCCGCACTATCCCGCTGCCGGCTTCGCAACCCCGCCGTCGGTGGTGGTCCGAGCCCCGGTTGCCCCTTCACGACCAGCGACGGGACCATGAGGCATGCCCCAGACGAGTCCGGACGACGGCGGCACCGCGCCGTCCGCCCCGGTCCTCCCGACGCCGCACGCTCCCGCCGCCGGAAGCCGGGCCGCGGCGCCGCGGCGGGAGACGATGGGCGGGCTCGCGAAGGGGCTGGCGATCCTGGAGCTCTTCGGCCCGGACCTGCCGCGACTGACGGTGGCCGAGGCCGCTCGCGGGGCTCAGCTGAGCCCCGCGAGCGCCAGACGCTGCCTCATCACCCTCGAGGAGTCCGGATACGTCTCCTTCGACGGAAAGTTCTACCGGCCGACCCCGCGGATCGTCCGGCTCGGGTCGTCCTACATCGAGACCTCGCCCCTGGCGTCGCTGGCCACACCGTGCGTCGATCGCGCGCGCGACGAGCTGGAGGAGTCGGTGTCCGTCGCCCTGCGGGACGACACCTACGTCGTGTTCGTCGCGCGAGCAGAGGTCCGCCGGATCGTCTCGGCCGGAGTGCGCCTCGGCGCCCGCCTCCCCGTCCTCGCCTCGGCCTCGGGACGGGTCCTGCTCGCGGCGGAGCCGGACTCCGTCACCGACGACCTGCTCTCCCGGTGGTCTCCGCACCCCACCACGCCGCGCACGCTCCGCACGCCCGAACAGGTCCGGGAACGAGTCTCGGAGGCACGACGTGACGGTTACGCGATCACGGACGAAGAGCTCGAGGCCGGCATGCGAACGATGTCGGTGCCGGTCGTCGACTCCACCGGTGCCACCCGCGCAGCCATGAGCGTGGCCGTGTTCGCCTCGCGCGCGACCGTCGAGGAGCTTCGCACCCGGCACCTGCCCGTGCTGCAGGAGGAGGCCGCGCGGCTGGGCCGGGCGCTCTGAACCCTGACCCGCCGAGCGATCCGACCACCCGCGGGGCGCCCCCTCGCTGGGGTCGTACTTGCACAAGCGGGATTAAGTGGACAACCTGGTGAATCCTCATCGCCGGTAACGAACGGAGCAGACGTGACCACGAACGAGCATGGGCCGACCACCTCGGAGGGCGGGTCGGCTCCGCCACCGTCCACCGGGCCCGAAGATGCGACGTCGACCGGCGAGTCGCGCTCCCGACCCATGACGCAGGTCAAGGTCCCCGGTCTCCCCGCCGATCTCCCGGAGACGATGCGTCTCCCCCGCAACTTCCAGATCGAGGACTCCGACTCCGACGCGCAGATCGCCGACAAGCTGCGTGCTCACGGCGTGCGTCTCGGCAAGGGCCTCATCGCCCCACGGGTGTTCTGGCCCGCGCTGAGCATCATCCTGGCCGTGTGCGTCGTCGCGATCGCCTTCCCCGACTTCACGGACGACATGTTCCTGGGCGCTCAGGGATGGATCAACTCCAACCTCGACTGGTACTACATGTTCGTCGTCGGCGCGTTCGTGGTCGTCGCCATCGGTATCGGACTCTCGAAGTACGGTCGCATCACGCTCGGCCGCGACGGCGAGGAACCGGAGTTCGGTGTCCTGTCCTGGTTCGCGATGCTCTTCGCCGCCGGCATGGGCATCGGGCTCGTCTTCTACGGCGTCGGTGAGCCGTTGACGTTCGCCACGACGGAGCCGAAGCCGTCCTGGGGCGGCAACGAGGCGGAGATGTCCGCCCTGGCGATGGCCCAGACGTTCCTGCACTGGGGGCTGCACCCGTGGTCGGTATACGCGGTCATCGGACTCGCCCTGGCCTACGCGATCCACCGTCGCGGGCGGCCGGTCTCGATCCGCTGGGCGCTCGAACCGATCCTCGGTGAGCGCGTCAAGGGCTGGGTCGGCGATGTCATCGACGTCCTCGCGGTCGTGGGCACCATCGCAGGCGTCGCCACCTCGCTCGGGCTCGGCGTCGGCCAGATCTCCGCCGGCATGGCGGAGATCGGTATCGTCGACGAGGTCGACAACGTCCTGCTGGTCGGCCTCATCATCGGCATCACGCTGCTGGCCACGATCTCGGTGGTCAGTGGGCTCGGCGCAGGCATCAAGATCCTGTCCAACGTCAACCTCTCGCTCGCCGGCATCCTCCTCATCAGCCTGCTGCTGCTCGGTCCGACCGTCTTCCTCCTGCAGAACTTCGTCGAGTCGCTGGGGGCCTACCTCGCGGGTGTCGTCGGCATGACGTTCGACGTCGGCGCCTACTACCGCGGGGAGGGCGCGTCCACGTGGTTCGGCGACTGGACGCTGTTCTACTGGGGCTGGTGGATCGCGTGGTCGCCGTTCGTCGGTGTGTTCATCGCCCGCATCTCCCGCGGCCGCACCGTCCGTCAGTTCATCGCCGGTGTGCTGCTCGTCCCGACAGTCGTCGGCTTCCTCTGGTTCTCGGTCCTCGGCGGCACGGGGCTGTTCCGACAGTTCTTCGGGGAGGGCGATCTCGTGGAGGACGGCGACGTCAACGTCGAGGCGGCACTCTTCCAGGTCCTGGGCGACCTGCCGCTCGGGGAGATCTTCTCGATCGCCGGCATCATCCTCATCGCCATCTTCTTCATCACGTCGTCCGACTCCGGCTCTCTCGTCGTCGACATGCTCTCGTCCGGCGGGCACCCGAACCCGCCGGTGTGGTCGAGGGTGCTGTGGGCCGTCCTCGAGGGCGTCATCGCAGCGGCGCTGCTGGTCGCCGGCGGACTGAACGCGGTACAGGCCGGGTCCCTGATCACGGCCCTGCCGTTCAGCGTCGTCCTGCTGCTCATGGCGTGGGCGAACATCCGCGCCCTGCGGATCGACTCCATGATCCTCGAGCGGGAGGAGCTCCTCCAGCGGATGAAGGTCGCCGGCGAGATGACGGCCTCGTCCCTCGAGCGGTACCCGGAGGTCGAGCAGTACGTCGACACCCGGATCGACTACCGGCTCTCCCGCAGCCGCGGGCTGTTCAGCCGCTCGGAGAACCGCGCGGAGCGCGCCCGACGGAACAAGGACGACGACTCGTAGCGCCCTGCGACCCGGGACGTCCCGCCCGAGGTGGTCGGCCTCCTCGGGCGGGACGTGCCGGTGCCGCGCACGAGCGGGCAGGCCGGGCGCCCCCTGCGGGCCGCACCCGGCCGCCGGGAGCCGTGCCTGTGCCGGGTGCGGCCCCCTCCTCCGGTCCCGGACGATGTGACTCAGGTGAGCTCGCGCACGAGCGCGAACAGGGCGACGACGACGATGACCCCGCGCAGCACCACGGACGGCAGCCGCTTGGCGATGTCCGCGCCGAGATACCCGCCGACGACCGCGCCGAGCCCGATCGCCGCCGACGCCACCCACACGACGTCGGCGTGCCCGAGGAAGAACGCGACCGTGTAGAACACCGCCGCGACGAGGTTGACGATCGCGCTCAGCAGGTTCTTCGGCCCGTTGACCTCGCCGAGCGGACGCCCGGTGAACGACCCGAGGACCCCCATGTAGAGGATGCCCTGGGCGGCCGTGAAGTAGCCCCCGTAGATCGACGCGCCGAACATCGAGGCCTGCAGACCCCGTGAGCCGTACGGCCCGCGGTCGGCCCCCGGCCGGGTCTCGCCCACGGCGGCGCGCCGCTCGCGCCGTCGGGCCAGCGCGCGCACGATCATCGGCTGCAGCACCACGAGCAGGATCGCCAGCACGATGAGGAACGGGACGACGACCTGCAGCGCTCCGGGCGGGGAGACGAGCAGGGCCGAGGCCCCGACGGCCGCGCCCAGGCCCGACATCACCATGAGCGACCGTAGGGCCGTGCCCTCGGCGGCGAGGTCCTCCCGGTAGCGCAGGGTCCCGCCGACCGCCGAGAACAGGATCCCGATCGTGTTCGTCACGAGGGCCGACGCCGGCGAGAAACCGAGCGAGAGCAGGGCGGGCAGGGTGATGAGGGAGCCCGAGCCCACGGCGCCGTTGACGGCTCCGGCCGCCACCGCCACCACGGCGAGCAGCGCCAGCTCGGTCAGCTCCATCGATCCTCCGGGTCGTCGTCGACCGACACCGTAGCCGCGTCAGTGCCCACGGAAGGCCTCCTGCAGCCACCAGGCCCCGCCGTCGGACACGATCTTCGCGTCGATCACGATCGGCCGGTCGCGCTCACCGGCCACCCACTCGCGCACCGCCTCGAGGTCCGCCTCGCCCCGCACGACGACGCCCTCGGCCCCGAAGCCGCGGGCGATCGCCGCGACGTCGACGTCGGGGAAGGTCACCGTCGACAGGTCGGCCCCGGTCGACCGGCCGTCCGCGCCGACGCCGAAGTGGTGGACCTCGGCGCCGTAGGCGGCGTCGTCGTAGACCACGACGACGAGCGGGATCCGCAGCCGCACGGCGGTCTCCAGCTCGGCGACCGCCATGAGGAGCCCTCCGTCCCCGGTGCCGAGGACCGGGAGTCGATCGGGCCGGGCGAGCGCGGCGCCGATCGCGGTGCCGAGGCCGAGGCCGATCGACTGGAAGGCCTGGGTGAAGCAGAAGCCGTTCTCGTCGGGCACGGCGAGGTACTGGCTCGGGTAGCCCATGAAGTTCCCGGAGTCGATCGCCACGACCCGCTCGGCCGGCAGCAGGTCGTCGAGGGCGCGGGTCAGCGTGCGCGGGTCGATCCGGTCGCCGCTCGAGGCGTCCTCGAAGGGCACGTCGGTCCAGCGCGAGCCGAACGCGATCCGGGCGCGGACCTCGTCGGTGCGGTAGCCGGTCCGGGTGATCCCGCGGCGCTCGAGCTCGGCGGTCACGGCCGTCGCCGTCTCGGCGCTGTCGCCGAGCACGCCGAGGTCGACCGGACGGTTGGCGCCCAGAGCCTCGTCCTCGAGGTCGACCTGGACCACCGTGGTCCCCTCGGAGATCAGCCGCCCGTGCCGCATCGTCCACATGTTGAGGGTGCAGCCCACGCCGACCACGAGGTCGGCGCCGGCGATCAGCTCCGCCGTCGTCGGGGAGGAGAAGCCGCCGGAGATCCCCAGGTCGTACGGGTCGCCCTCGAACAGGCCCTTCGCGACGGCGGACGTCGCCACGAGGGCACCGGCCCGGTCGGCGAGCCGCCGCAGCTCGGGGCCGGCGGCGCGCGCACCGCGTCCGGCGACGAGCACGGGCCGCTCGGCGGCCGCCAGGAGGTCCGACAGCCGCTCGACGGCGTCCTGGCTCGGGCGGACGGCCTGCGGCGCGGCGAGGTCGAGCGCCGCGGGGTCGAGAGGTGGGGCGGGCACGGCCTGCACGTCGAGGGGAAGGTTGAGCACGACGGTGCGGCGCTGGTTGCGGGCGGTGCGGAAGGCGCGGACGACGTCGGTCAGCGCGCTCGCGGCGGAGTGGACGCGCTCGGCCACGGCGCCGCCCGAGCGGGCGAGAGCGGGCTGGTCCATGGCGAAGTTCGACCGCACGGCGGCCGGCGCGGTCTCGGCGGCCAGGACGATCATCGGTGTGCGGGACTTCGCCGCCTCGACGATGCCGGTCACCGCGTTGGTCAGCCCGCACCCCTGGTGCACGGAGACGAGCGAGACCGTGCCGGACATGCGGGCGTAGGCGTCGGCCATCACCGCCGCGCCGCCCTCGTGGCGGGTGGCGGTGAACGGCACCCCGTGGGCGCGCAGCGCGTTGGTCACCCGGAAGTTGCCCGACCCGACGACGCCGAAGCAGTGCCCGGCGCCCAGCCGCGCGAGTGCCCAGCCGACGAGGTCGGCCACAGTGGCGCCTGCCCGAAGCTTGCCGTCGGGCCCCGCGTCGGGCAGCGGGGGGTCGTGGCGCGCAGCTGCGGCCGGGTCCGTCACGGTCGGTGCGTCCGGTGAACCGGGAACGTCCATCGCGTGCCGCCTCTCGTCGTCGAGGTGGCTCGGTGTCCTGGGCTGCGGCCGGAGGACCCGGCCGCTGAGACGAGGGAGCCACGGGCCCCGTCCACCTCTATGGTGACGTGTGCCGCACAGTGCCGTGCCCGCGTCTGCGGGGCGGACTCACCTCACCCCCCGGAGGCGTCCCATGTCCGAGCAGCGCGAGCTCGTCAGTCCGACCGAGCTCCATCCCACCCCCGGCTTCAGCCACGTGACCGTCGCGCCCGCCGGCCGCACCGTCCACGTGGCCGGTCAGGGCGCCCTGGCGCCCGACTTCTCGATCCTCGGCGGCGACGACCTGCGCGAGCAGACGGTGGCCGCGATGCGCAACCTCGAGATCGCCCTCGCCTCCGTCGGTGGCGGCTTCGAGCACGTCGTCCGGCGAACGGTCTACACGACCCGGCCCACGGAGTTCGCCACGATCACCGAGGCCGTCGAGGAGGTCCAGGGCTCCACCGAGCATCCGGCCCAGTCGATCGTGGGGGTGACGGGGCTGGCCGTCCCGGGCATGCTCATCGAGATCGAGGCCACCGCTGTCGTGCCGTGACGTCCGTCGTCGCGGCCACGGCACCCGACGGCACCGTCGCCCGGGGACCCGCAGCTCTCCCAGACCCACCACCCGCCCGACCGACCGTCAAGGAGCTCGACACATGACTGCACCGTCCCGTCCCTCCGTCCTGACCGCGCTCACCGAGGCGCTGACCTCCGGCGCGGTGGAGATCGTCGACCTCACCGCGCCGCTGGCCGACACGACGCCGATCCTCGAGCTGCCCGAGCAGTTCGGGCAGACGGCGCGCTTCGAGCTCGAGGAGATCAGCCGGTACGACGACCGCGGGCCCGCCTGGTACTGGAACAACTTCCGCACGGGCGAGCACACGGGCACGCACTTCGACGCCCCGAACCACTGGGCGAGCGGCAGGGACGGGCAGGACATCGCCTCCGTGCCCGTCGGCGCGCTCGTGGCCCCGGCGGTCGTCCTCGACGTCACCGCCGAGGTCGCGGACGAGCCCGGCTACATCGTCGAGCGCGAGCGGGTCGAGGCGTTCGCCGAGCAGATCGGCGGCCTGCCCCGCGGTGGCTGGCTGCTCGTGCGCTCCGGCTGGTCCTCGCGCACCACCCAGGAGGAGATGATCAACCGCACGGCCGACGGCCCCACCTCGCCGGGGCTGTCCGTCGAGGCGGCCCGGTGGGTGGCCGAGGACACCGAGCTCCAGGGGCTCGGGGTCGAGACCGTCGGCACGGACGCGGGAGCGGCCGGGGCCTTCGACCCGCTGTTCCCGTGCCACCACTTCTTCCTGGGCAACGGGAAGTACGGGCTCTCCCAGCTCCGCAACCTCGACCGGCTCCCGGTGACCGGCGCCGTCGTCCTCACCTCGCCGCTGAAGATCGTGGGCGGTTCCGGGTCCCCGACGCGGGCGCTCGCCCTCGTCGAGCACTGACCGACGCCCCGGGGAGCCGCAGCCGCTCGTGGAGCCGGGGGACCCTGGGCCGACCCCTGGGCCGCCCGCGCCCAGGGGTCGGCGGCCCGGTGACCCGGACACCCCCGGGACTACGGTGGAGCCATGACCGCCGGGCACCTGCTCTACGACCCCGACTGCGGGGCCTGCACGCGGGCGGCCGGCTGGCTCGGCCGGCGCGAGATGGGTTGCTCGATCGAACCCATCACCCCGGGACGGCTCGCCGAGCTCGGCGTGGACGCCGACCGGGCGACCCGCGAGATCCCGTTCGTGCTGCCGGGCGGCGAGGTGCGCTACGGCGCTCGCGGGATCGCCGCCGCACTGAGGACCGGTCCCGCCTGGCTGCGCGTCGCGGGCGCCCTGCTCGACGCACGTCCGCTTCGCCCGCTCGCCGCCCGCGCGTACGGCGTCGTCGCCCGAAACCGCTTCGCGCTGCCGGGCGGCTCGGCCGCGTGCGCGCTGCCCTCCGCGACGCACGGGTCACCCGCTCGACGCACGTACGAAACGTGATCGACCCGGCGAATTTACCGACCGCCGTCCCGGTGACCCGGTTCACGGCCCCATGGTGCCCTGGGTCCTTACCCCGGACGGCAGGACCCGGGACACTGGAGCCATGAACACGCCCCACCTGCCCTCGTTCGACGAGCTCAAGCCCGTCGACAGCTGGCTCACCGACATGGACGGCGTTCTCGTTCACGAGGAGAGCGCCCTGCCCGGCGCTGTCGACTTCATCGACGCACTGAAGAGTGCCGACCTGCCCTTCGCGGTCCTCACCAACAACTCGATCTACACGCCGCGCGACCTGCGCGCCCGGCTCCTCGCCTCCGGCATCGACATCCCGGAGGAGTCCATCTGGACCTCCGCCCTGGCCACCGCCGAGTTCCTGCGCACCCAGCGCCCCGGCGGCAGCGCCTACGTCATCGGCGAGGCCGGCCTGACCACCGCCCTGCACGAGGCCGGGTACACGATCACCGAGCGCGACCCGGACTACGTGGTCCTCGGCGAGACCCGCACCTACTCCTTCTCCGCCATCACGCGCGGCATCCGACTCATCGAGAGCGGTGCCCGCTTCATCGCGACGAACCCGGACGTGTCCGGCCCCTCGCCGTCGGGCACCCTGCCGGCCACCGGCTCCGTCGCCGCCCTCATCACCGCCGCCACCGGCCAGGTGCCGTACTTCGTCGGCAAGCCGAACGCCCTGATGATGCGCAGCGCGCTCAACCGGCTCGACGCCCACTCCGAGACCTCGGTGATGGTCGGCGACCGCATGGACACCGACGTGAAGTCGGGCCTCGAGGCGGGCATGCGCACGATCCTCGTCCTCACCGGTTCGACGAAGCCGCACATGGTCGACCGCTTCCCCTACCAGGCGACCCGGGTGCTCGACTCGATCGCCGACGTGGTCCCCCTGGTCAAGGAGCACGCCCGCATGGCGGCCGAGTCGGCCCCGCGCCCGGCCTCGCTCACCGACCGCCTGCGCAGGAACCGCACCGCCGACGAGCAGACCGCCGACTGAGGCGAGCGCCGCCGGTCGTACGGTCGCTCCGGCCGCCCCTGCCGGAGACCCAGGAGGACACGTGAGCGAGGTCCCGACCGGAGGCGCGCTCGACGGCGAAGCAGGCGACGCGAGCAACCCGGGTCGGCACGAGACGGCGCCGGAGCGCTTCGACCGCAACTGGGCCGAGCTCCTGCAGGAGATCCGCGTGTCCCAGATGGGCACCCAGATCATGACGGGCTTCCTCCTGGCAGCGGCGTTCCAGGACCGCATCGCCGACCTCACGGACTTCCAGCGCGCCGTCTACCTGTCCCTGGTGCTCCTCGGCGTGACCACCACCGCGCTGGGGCTGGCGCCCGTCGCGCTCCATCGCACGCTCTTCCGTCGTCGGATGAAGGAGCAGACCGTGGCGCTGGGGCACACGATCCTGCGCGTGGTGCTCGCAGGCGTGGTGCTCATGCTCGCCGGGACCGCCGTGCTCATCTTCGATCTTGTCCTGGGCACGATCCCCGCGGTCGCGGTGGGAACGACCGTGCTCGTGGCCGCAGCGGCGTTCGTCGTCATGACGCACCGGCTCGCAGGGCCGAACCCGCGCCGCTCCGCGCGCGCAGGCACCTGAGCCCCGACCGGCACGGTCGCCCTCTTGTAGCCGACGGCCCCACGGTCATAGGTTCGACACCATGATGATCTCCGAGTCGCTGCTGTCCGCCTTCAACGACCAGATCACGCTCGAGTTCGCCTCGTCCCAGGCCTACCGCCAGCTCGCGATCGAGATGGACGTCCAGGACCTGCCGGGCATGGCACTCTGGCTGAGGCACCAGGCGGACGAAGAGATCGTCCACGCCAACAAGTTCATCGACCACGTGATCGACCGAGGTAACAGCCCGTCGATCGGGGCCGTCGATGCGCCGGCGGTAAAGACGGGCCTCTCTCCCGCCGAGGCGTTCGCGGCCGCGCTCGAGCACGAGCAGATCGTTTCCGAGTCGATACGCAACCTGTACCGCGCCGCCGACGCCGAGGGCGACATCGATGCCCGTCCGCTTCTCAACTGGTTCGTGGACGAGCAGATCGAGGAGGAGTCGACCGTGGGCGAGATCCTCGCCCGGATCGAGCTCGTCGGCGACGACGGGCCCGGACTGCTGCGTCTCGACGACGAGCTGAGCCGTCGCCGGGGCGGCGGCACGGAGAACGCGGACTGACGGCGCACGCCCGGCTCATCGGGCCTGCCGGGACGATCGGACTCGGCGCGGACGTCAGAGCTGCTCGGTGAAGTGCTCCGCCATCGCCGGGTGGTACTCGGAGAAGTCGACGGCCGTGGGGTCCCCGCCGCTCTCCGCGGCGAGCAGCCGGTCCATGTAGAACTCCCAGCCCGGTCCGACGTCGCCGACGATCGCCGGGTCCACGTCCAGGTGGGTGAGCGTGGCGAAGCACGCCTCGACGTCGGGCTGCAGGTCGACGGCGAGGTCCCAGGCCCCCTCGCCCACCGACCGCACGACGAGCCGCTCGGGCGCCCGGCACTCGACGACGTCGATCGGCATCGTCGGGTGGCCCTCCTCGGCGAGCATCGTGACGTCGACGCGGCCGGAACGGGGGTCGCCGTCGAAGGGTCCGAACCAGCGGGCCAGGCCGGCGCTGGTCGCCAGGTTGTACCAGGCCACGGACTGCGGGACCGGGAGCCGGCGGGTGATGACGACGTGGACCCGGCCCGGCGTCGTACCCGGGGTGACCGTGCCCGTGGCACGCGGCGCCGGCAGGCCCGAGGGCCGCACGGCGGCGCGCGCCTCGTCCAGGCGCTGCTGGACCCGGAGCAGCCGGGGGTCGTCGGGCGCGAGCGGGGCGCCGTGCGCGTGACCCGCGTGACCGTGACCGTCGGCGTGGGCGTGCTCGTCGTCGTGCGCGTGCTGACCGTGGCCGCTCGCGGGGCCCTCGCCCTCGGCGTCGTGGGACATGACCTCACGCTAGCGACGAACGCGCGTCCTGCGCTTGCGCAGCCGCATACGCTCGACCCATGGAGCACCGCTACCTCGGCCGATCCGGCCTGAAGATCTCCGAGATCACCTACGGCAACTGGCTCACCCACGGCTCGCAGGTCGAGAACGACGTGGCCACCGCCTGCGTCCGCGCCGCGCTGGACGCAGGCATCACGAGCTTCGACACCTCCGACAGCTACGCGAACACCGCGGCGGAGTCGGTCCTGGGCGACGCCCTGGCCGGGGAGCGGCGCGAGTCGCTGGAGATCTTCACCAAGGTCTACAACGCCACCGGCCCCAAGGGGCCCAACGACTCCGGGCTGTCCCGCAAGCACATCATGGAGTCGATCGACGCCTCGCTGCGGCGCCTGCGCACCGACCACGTCGACCTCTACCAGGCGCACCGCTTCGACGTGGAGACGCCGCTCGAGGAGACGATGCAGGCGTTCGCCGACGTCGTGCGGCAGGGCAAGGCTCTCTACATCGGTGTCAGCGAGTGGACGGCCGAGCAGATCCGCGACGGCGTCTCGCTGGCCCACCAGCTCGGCTTCCAGCTCATCTCCTCGCAGCCCGAGTACTCGATGCTCTGGCGGGTCATCGAGGGCGAGGTCGTTCCCACGTCTGCGGAGCTCGGCGTCTCGCAGATCGTGTGGAGCCCGATGGCCCAGGGCGTCCTGTCGGGCAAGTACCTGCCCGACGCCGACGCGCCGGCGGGCTCCCGCGCGGCGCACGCGTCGACGAGGAACGCCATCTCGCGGTGGATGACGCCCGAGCTGCTCGGCCGCGTGCAGGAGCTGCGCCCGATCGCCGACGAGGTCGGTCTGACGATGTCCCAGCTGGCGCTGGCCTGGGTCCTGCAGAACGAGAACGTGGCCGCCGCGATCGTCGGCGCCTCCCGGCCCGAGCAGGTCACCGAGAACGTCGAGGCGTCCGGCGTGCGGCTCGAGCCCGCGCTCATGGCACGCATCGACGAGGCGCTCGGCGACGTCGTCGAGCGTGACCCGGGACGCACGGCGGAGCGGATGCCGGCTCGGCGACCCAGCTGAGCGGGCCGCCCGTCAGCCCGGCTCGTCGGGCACGTGCTCGAGGATGTCCCCCGGCTGGCACTCGAGCACCCGGCAGATGGCCTCCAGAGTGCTGAACCGGATCGCCCGCGCGCGTCCGTTCTTCAGCACCGCGACGTTCGCGGGCGTGAGCCCGACGAGGTCCGCGAACTCGCCCACGCCGAGCTTGCGGCGTGCGAGCTCGACGTCGAGGCGCACGACGATCGCCATCAGATCACCGCGGCGAGCTCGGCCCGGTAGTCCGAGGCCTGCCTGAGCAGGCCGCGCATGACGACCATGAGCAGCACGGGGAGCGCGGAGAGCACGACGACGCCGGTCAGCAGCATCGGGGCCCCCGGATCACGGTCGGGTCCGAGATAGATGAGCACGCACAGATAGACCGCGAGCAGCGCGACGAGCACCCACGCCACCGCCAGCGCGACGACCACGGCGTCGACCCAGCGCCGGGATGCGGCGCCGAAGATCTCGTCCCGTCGCACGAGCGTGAGCAGACGCCAGATGCACACGACGACGACCTGGATGCACACCAGGACGACGACGGCGACCACCTGTGCGGGGATCCGCACGTGCGCGTCCTCCGGGCCCGCGTCGTGCGCGAACGAGCCCGGCAGGGAGAACACCTGGAGGACGGTGAGCCAGACGGTGGCGGCGACGAGGCCGATCCGGAGGAGGGTGACGATCCACGGGGTGCGCAGCATGCACCGAGTATCGATCGCGATCTATCGATAAGCAATATTTCTGGGGCGCGGATCCGATCGAACGTGGGGCACCTCTCGTCATCCGGCCGCATGACGCTGTCAGGCTCGATATCGTGGAAGTCCCTTATGAGGCCATCGACACCGACGATCGACATCCCACCCTCGACGGGGCCCGTCGAGATTCTCCGCCCGGACCTTGCGCACGGCGCCGGCATGTGGCGTGTGGCGCGCGACTCCGGCGCCCTCGAGCTCAACACCTCCTACGCCTACCTGCTGTGGGCGCGCGACTTCGCGGCGACCAGCCGCGTGGCCGTCACCGGCGGTGACGTGGCCGGCTTCGTGTCCGGCTACCTCCGACCGGACGCGCCGGACCGGCTGTTCGTCTGGCAGGTCGCCGTGGACGAGCGCCTGCGAGGACAGGGCGTCGCCGCGAGGCTCCTCGACGACCTGCTCGCCGGGAACCCCGGGACCACCACCCTCGAGACCACCATCACCGAGGACAACGCCGCCTCCCGGCGCCTGTTCGCCTCCTTCGCCGAGCGGCACGGCGCGAGCCTGACCACCGAGCCGGGCTTCGAGGTCGGCGACTTCCCCGACGGGCACGACGCCGAGGTCCTCCACGTGATCACCCCGCTGCACCCCGCCGAGAGCTGACCCTCCCCCACGCCCCGCTCGCGGCCGCCGGGCATGCCTCGACGGCCACCGGCAGCCCACGCCCCGAGCGGAGCCACGACCACCCACGACCCTGACCCCACCGCCTGCACGCCCACCAGATGTACTCGACACCGACACAGGAGCGATGATGACGACCATGACGCCCCCCACCACAGAGCTCGAGTCCGAGGTCCGCAGCTACTCCCGCAGCTGGCCGACGACGTTCACGACGGCGACCGGCAGCACCATGACCGACGACACCGGCCGCGAGTACCTCGACTTCTTCGCCGGCGCGGGTGCGCTCAACTACGGGCACAACAACCCCGCGCTCAAGCAGGTGCTCATCGACCACCTCACCGCGGACAAGGTCGTCCACGGTCTGGACATGTTCACCGACGTGCGCAACGACTTCCTGCAGACGTTCCACTCGAAGATCCTCGAGCCGCGCGGCCTCGACCACCGGCTCGTCTTCCCCGGCCCCGGCGGGGCGAACGCCGTCGAGGCGGCGCTCAAGCTCGCCCGCAAGGTCACCGGACGCGAGTCGGTCGTCAACTTCACCAACGGGTTCCACGGCATGACGCTCGGCGCCCTGTCGGTCACGGGCAACTCGATGAAGCGCGGCGGCGCGGGCATCCCGCTCGTGCACGCCACCCCGATGCCGTACGACGACTACTTCGACGACGAGTACCCGGACTTCCTCTACTTCGAGCGCCTGCTCCAGGACCTCGGCAGCGGGCTCAACGAGCCGGCCGCCGTCATCGTCGAGAGCGTCCAGGGCGAGGGCGGCATGAACGCCGCGCGCGCCGAGTGGCTCCGCAAGCTCGCCGCCCTGTGCAAGGAGCACGGCATCCTGCTCATCCTCGACGACATCCAGATGGGCTGCGGCCGCACCGGCGGCTTCTTCAGCTTCGAGGAGGCCGGGATCGTCCCGGACATCATCACGCTGTCGAAGTCGATCAGCGGCTACGGCCTGCCGATGGCGCTCACGCTCATCCGCCCGGAGCTCGACATCTGGGAGCCCGGCGAGCACAACGGCACCTTCCGTGGCATCGGTCCGGCCTTCGCCACCGCCACCAAGGCCATCGAGGAGTACTGGAGCGACGACACGCTCGAGAAGGCGACGACGGCGAAGGGCCTGTACATGGAGGGCCGCCTCAACCAGATCGCCGCCAAGCACGAGGCCCACGGCCTGACCGCCAAGGGTCGCGGCCTCGCCCGTGGTCTGCAGTTCGCCGACGCCGACAAGGCCGGCGAGGCGTGCACCCTGGCGTTCGAGCGCGGACTCCTCGTCGAGACCTCGGGCCCGCTGAGCGAGGTCGTCAAGTTCCTGCCCGCCCTGACGACCACCGACGACGAGCTCGCCCGCGGCCTCGACATCATCGAGTCGGCCGTGGACTCCGTCCTCTCCGCCTGATCGCGGCGCCCGGCGCGCCACCGTCCATCTGACATCTGCTCACGGGAGGTCCCCATGCTCGTCCGCACGCTCGACCAGATCACCGACACCGACGCCGACATCAAGACGCCGAACTGGCGCAGCAAGCGCATCATCCTCGCCAAGGAGGGGGTCGGCTTCTCGGTGCACGAGACCACGCTGTACGCGGGGACCGTCAACGAGTTCTGGTACGCGAACCACATCGAGGCCGTGTTCATCACCTCCGGCGAGGGCGAGATCGAGGACATCGCCACCGGTGAGGTCCACCAGCTCGCACCGGGCTCGCTCTACCTGCTCAACGACCACGACAAGCACATCGTGCGCCCGCGCACGGAGATGAAGACCGTGTGCGTGTTCAACCCGCCGGTCACCGGACGCGAGGTCCACGACGAGAACGGGGTCTACCCGCTCATCGTCGAGGACGCCGGCTGACCGAGCCGCACCCGTAGCAGCGCCGACGCCGGTCCCACCGCACGGTGGGGCCGGCGTCGGCGTGTCCGCCCCCGCGCCAGCACGCCGCGCGCCCACCCACCGCGCGATTTATCTTGACGTCGAGATAGTTGTGGTGGTGTGCTGACGGCCCACCGACCGGAGGCACCGATGACGCACACCTGGGACCCCGAGCTCTACGACGTCTACGCCGACGAACGGTCCCGGCCGTTCGTCGACCTCCTCGCGCGCGTGCGCACGGCCGGCCCGGACGCCGAGGTGCGCTCCGTCGTCGACCTGGGGTGCGGCCCCGGCGAGCTGACGCACGCGCTCACGCGTCGATGGCCGTCCGCACAGGTGGTGGGGGTGGACTCGAGCGCGGCCATGCTCGCCACGGCCGCGCGCCACGCGGGGCCCGCGCTGCGCTTCGAGCAGGCCGACCTGCGCGACTGGCTCGCGACCGCCGACCCGGTCGACGTGCTCGTCTCCAACGCCACCCTCCAGTGGGTCCCGGACCACCTCGACCTGCTGCCGAGCCTGGTCGCGGCCGTCCGGCCAGGCGGGTGCCTGGCGTTCCAGGTGCCCGCCAACCTCGACACCGCGATGCACACGATCCGGCGCGAGCTGGCCGCACGGGTGCCCTACGCGGAGCACACGGCCGGCGTCGCCGGGCCCGCGTCCCGCGAGCCGGTCGAGTACCTGCGGGCACTGACGGACCTGGGCTGCGTCGTCGACGCGTGGTCGACCACCTACCTGCACGTGCTCACCGGCGAGGACCCGGTGCTGACCTGGGCGAGCGGGACCGGGGCGCGACCCACGCTGCAGGCGCTCCCTCAGCCGCTGCGCGACCGGTTCGTGGGCGAGTACCGCGAACGGCTGCGCGAGGCCTACCCGCCCACCGACATCGGCGTGGTCATGCCTTTTCGTCGGGCCTTCGTCGTCGCGCACCGGCCCACCGGGTCGTGACCGCCCCGATCCCGTCCGGCAGCCCGGACCACCGCCGCTCAGGCGACGGGTGCCTCGTCCTCGACGTCGAAGAACTCGCCCCGGATCGCCCGGGGGACGAGGTCGAGACGGCGCTCCCGCTCGGCGTCGATGATCCCGCGGACGACCGGGCAGTACGGGAGCACGCGCAGGTCCCGCGCACGGACGTCGTCCAGCGCCCCGTCGACGAGCAGCTCCGTCAGGCCCGGGGTCTCGCGGTCCGGGTGCACCTCGGTGCGGACCATCGCCATCATGCGGCCGTGGAGGTGGTAGTCGATCCTGCCGATCCGCACGTGGCTGACCTCGACCACGTACCTGCCGTGGTCCGGGTCGTCCCGCACGGTCGGCACCTGGCCGGCCACCAGCACGTGGTTCGTCATCGCTGACCCCTTCCCTCGCCCACCTCGACCGTAGCGGACATCACACCCCACCGCGACGGCCCCCCGGCGCCGGGGCGGTCCGCCCGCGGCTACCCGAGGTCGAACTCCGCGCGCCGGTCCTCGGGCACGAGGTCGATGTACTCGGCGCGGTTCTCGTCGATCAGCTTCTTCACGTACGGGCAGTACGGCAGCACGCCGGCGCCGCGGGATCGCAGGTCGGCGAGCACCTCGTCGACGAGCCTGCGCGCGAGACCCGGGACCGACCGGGCCTGGTCGACCTCGGTGTGCGTGAGCGCGACGTCCGTGCCGCGCACCCGGTAGTCGATCCGGCCCAGCACGTCGCCGTCGACCTCGATGACGTACCTGTGGTTGTCGGCGTCGTTGCGGATCGTGGGCACCTGCCCGTCCACCAGCACCTCGTCGCTCATCGCTCGCTCCTCTCGTCGGTCCTGCGGTCGGTCCCGCGGTTCCTCGCCGGTCCGGCGGTCGCCTCGTCACGCGGTGGCAGCGCGTCGTGGCCGGACATGACGGAGATCCGGTTGAACGCCCCGATCGTGATCGCCACCCAGACGATCGCCGCGACCTGCTCCTCGGTGAGTCCCCCGCGACGGCCGGCGCCCCCGGTCGCCGCGAGCGCCGCGCCGTGCGGGAGGGCGGTCGTCAGCTCGGCGATCTCGAGCGCGGCCCGCTCGACGCGCGTGAAGACCGAGGCCTCCCGCCAGGTGGTCAGCAGGTCGAGGCGGTGCTGGGTCACGCCTGCCCGCCTCGCCCTGGGGACATGCACGCTCAGGCAGCGCGCGCACCCGTTGATCTGCGAGACCCGGACGTCGACCAGCTCGACGACGTCGGAGCCGATCCCGGCCGCCTCCGCCGCCTCCCGGGCGGCCTTCGCCAGCCCGTTGGCGGCGCGGTACGCCGGACGGTGCGCCTGCGTGATGTCGACGGCCGCCGGGATCTCGGGCACGGTCATCGCTCCTCGCCCTCGTACGTCGCGACGACGTCCGTCACGGCGTTCGGGTTCCGCCGCGGCCGGAGCCGGACGTGCGGGAGGTCGGGTGCCGTCAGCCAGGCGCGTTCGCCCACGTACCCCTCGACGCGGCCGAAGCGCTCGCTCCCGGCGTACGCGCCCGCGGGGTCGCCGCCGGCGTTCCAGGCGTCGCGGGCCGCGACGACCTCCTCGTGGTCGGACCCGATGAAGTTCCACCACATGACGATCTCCTCGCGGAACGGCTCGCCGCCCAGGAGGATGACGCGCGCCGGGCCCTCCCCCGTGCTCGCGATCCGCAGCGTCTCGCCGCACGGCGCCCGGAAGGCCAGCTCGGCCCGGTCGATCGCCACGTCGTCGACCTCGACCGTGCCGGTGTCCAGCAGGACCCCGTGCTCGAAGTCCGGCCGGACCGGGAGATCGACGACGCCGCCCGGCTCGAGCGTGATCG
The DNA here is from genome assembly GCF_055326445.1 of Georgenia sp. Z2081. Taxonomy (NCBI): domain Bacteria; kingdom Bacillati; phylum Actinomycetota; class Actinomycetes; order Allobogoriellales; family Allobogoriellaceae; genus Georgenia; species Georgenia sp. Z2081. The sequence continues at coordinate 213,693 of NZ_JBUZNK010000001.1, read as the reverse complement.
CGGCGCCGAGCAGCGGGGTGGCGGTGCCGACCGGCGAGGTCTCGCCCAGCAGCTCGCCGATGAACACGGACGCCGTCCCCGCGCCGCCGGGCAGCTCCACGGGCGCCGGGGCGTGGTGCTGGAAGCCGCGCGGCCCGCCCCGCGCCTCGCGCGGCAGGACGAGCCACAGCTGCACGCCGTGCAGGACCGTGGTCTGCGGGGTCGACACCTCGGAGTGGCAGATCCCCACGCCGGAGGACATGAGGTTGAGCTCGCCGGGCCGCACCATGGCGTGGACGCCCGCTGAGTCGCGGTGCTCGACCTCCCCGGTGAACAACCACGACACGGTCTGCAGGCCGGTGTGCGGGTGCGGGGCGACGTCCATGCCGCCGGTGGCGGCCACGTCGTCGGGGCCGTAGTGGTCGGCGAAGCACCAGGCGCCGACGAAGCTGCGCTCCCGGCTGGGCAGCGTCCGCCGGACGGGCATCGCGCGCGGCCCGCCGAGCGGGACCACGCGCGAGGTGACGACCTCGATGCCCGGCCCGTCCTCGTCCGGGCAGGACAGCACCATCTCCGCCGGTCGGGTCTCCAGGTTGCTCACGGCGCGCCTCCCGTCCCGCCGCGACGGCGGGTCGCCGCGGTGTCTGTCGTGGTGACCATCGTGGACGCCGGGCGATGGCCCGGCAACCGTCCCGGTCGGCACCCGGCCTACGCTCGGCCGGTGACCCGACCGACCGGGACGCGCGACGGCGCCGTGTCCGACCTCCCCGACGATCCGCCCTGGAAGGCCCTGTGGGCCCTCGTGCTCGGGTTCTTCATGATCCTCGTCGACACGACGATCGTGTCCGTGGCGACGCCCGCGCTCGTGGAGGCGTTCGACTCCGACGTCACCACCGTCATGTGGGTGACGAGCGCCTACCTGCTCGCCTACGCGGTCCCGCTGCTGGTCACCGGGCGGCTCGGCGACCTGGTCGGGCCCAAGAACGTCTACATGACCGGGCTCGCGGTCTTCACCGGCGCCTCGCTGTGGTGCGCGCTGTCCGGCACGGTCGAGATGCTCGTGGCGGCGCGGGTCGCGCAGGGGCTCGGCGCGGCCCTGATGACGCCGCAGACGATGACCGTCGTCACCCGCACGTTCGCGCCCGAGGTCCGCGGCGTCGCGATGTCGCTGTGGGGCGCGACGGCGGGCGTGGCCATGCTCGTGGGTCCGGTGCTCGGCGGGGTCCTGCTCGACACGGCCGGCTGGCGATGGATCTTCCTCATCAACGTGCCGGTCGGGCTCGTCGGGCTCATTCTCGCCGCTCGGCTCGTGCCCCGGCTGCGACCGCATGCCCGCACGTTCGACCCGATCGGCGTCGCCCTGTCGGCGCTCGGGACGTTCTGCGCGGTGTTCGCCATCCAGGAGGGCGAGCGCTTCGGGTGGGGGCAGGTGTGGGGGTGGGTGTCGATCCCGCTGCTGCTCGGTGTCGGCGTCGCGGTCCTCCTCGCGTTCGTCGCGTGGCAGGCATGGGGCGCCCCCGCACCGCTCGTCCCGCTGGGGCTGTTCCGGGACCGGAACTTCACGGCGTCGTCGATCGGGGTCTCGGCCATCGGGTTCTCGATGTCCTCGGCGATGTTCCCGCTCGTCATCTACGCGCAGACGGTGCGCGGCTGGTCCCCGACGGAGTCCGCCCTGCTGCTCGTCCCCCAGGCACTGGTGTCGATCCTGCTCGCCCGGTGGGTGGGCCGGCGCATCAACCTCGTGCAGAACCGGTTGCTGGCCGGTCCGGGCTTCGTCCTCGTCGCCTGCTCGCTCGTGGCGTTCTGGTTCGTCATGGGTCCGACGACGCCGGTCTGGCTCCTGGTGGTCCCGTCGTTCCTGTACGGACTGGGGTCGGTCCACGTGTGGGGGCCGATGTCGACGTCGGCGACGCGCCGGCTCCCGCTCCAGCGGGCGGGGGCGGGCTCCGGCGTCTACAACACGATGCGTCAGGTCGGCTCCGTGCTCGGCAGCGCGGGGATCGCCTGGGCCATGGACTGGCGGGTCTCGGTCCACCTGCCGGGCGGGCTCGACCGGACGACCGACGGCACCCTCACCGGCGCCTCCGCCGACGCGTACACCCGCGCCCTGGGGGAGGCGATGCTGCTGCCCGCCGCCGTGTCCGTGGTCGGGATGGTCGCCGCCTTCCTGCTCGTCGGCCCGGACAGCGCGGGGCGCGGCCTGCTCGGCCGGGGCACCGGCGCGGCGTCCGGGCCGAGACAGCGCGGGGCGAGGTAGCGCGGGCCCGGTCAGGCCGAGGTGGCGCGGGCCGGGGCGCGCCGCCGGGTCAGACCGACGGGACCGATCTCCGTGCAGCCGGGGCCTCGACGACGAACAGCTCGCACTCCGTGTCGTAGTAGGCCGTCGTCCGGCCCGCGTGCCGCATGCCGATCCGCCGTGCCACGGCCTGCGAGGCCACGTTGTCGGGGTGGGTCACCGCGAGCACCCTCTCGACCCCGTGGGACCAGGCGTGGGCGAGCACCGCCCGGGCGGCCTCGGTCGCATAGCCGCGCCCCCACCGGTCCGGGTGCAGGTGCCAGCCGATCTCGAGATCCCCCGAGGGAGGCCGGGACCCGTCGGGCGAGCTGGCGGGCAGGTCGACGAGCAGGACGTCACCGACGACCACGGGGCGTGACTCCTCACCCGCGCCCGAGGAGTCGGTGCCGCCGGCCCGCACCGCCGGGTCGGAGCGCCCTGCCGGGTCGGTGGGAGCGGCCGGGTCGGAGTGCCCTGCCGGGTCGGTGGGGGTGGCCGGGTCGGTGGGGGCGGCCGGGTCGGTGACGAGCCAGATCCCGCGCGGTCCCCCGCCCGCGGCTCGCACCTCCCAGCGCGCCAGGCGCTCGAGCGCGTCGGCACGCGTGGCGAGCTCGGTCCCCGGCCCGCCGGACCACCTGACGGTCTCCGGGCGCGAGTAGAGGGCCAGCACGTCGTCCGCGTCCGCGGCCTCCCACGCCCGCAGCACGAGCCGATCGGTGGCGAGGGTGGGTGGCGAGTCGCTCATCCGGTCACGGTAGGCGGCGCGGTCAACGTGAAATCCCCTCTCACCCCCGCGCGCGCCCCGCGTAGGCTCGGGACATGCCAACCGATCCGACGACGGACGGCCGTGCTCGTCAGGCGTCGGGCCGGCCGGACTGGGCGACGATCCCCAACGTCGTCACGCTCCTGCGCTTCCTCCTGCTGGGCCCCGCCTGCTGGGTGATCGTCGACGACCCCGAGGGGAGCTGGCTGCCGCCGGTCCTCGTGGGGGTGTGGGCCGTGACGGACTGGGTGGACGGCCTTCTCGCCCGGGCGCTGAACCAGCAGTCGCGCACCGGCGAGATCCTCGACCCCGTGGCGGACCGCATCGGTATCGCGCTCGTCGTCGTCGCCCTCGGCCTGGCGGACGCCCTGCGCTGGGAGCCCGTCGCCGTCATCGTGCTCGTCGACCTCCTCGTGGTCCTCCTTGCCGGCCGCGCCGCCCAGGAGGGCCGCATGCGCGTCACCCACGTGGGCAAGGCCCGCACCGCGGTGCTCTTCTTCGGCATCTGCGCCATCGTCCTCGGCATCTCGGTATGGCCGCAGGTGCTCGACGTCGGTCGCGTGCTCGTCTGGGTCGGCGCCGCGCTGCACATCTACTCCGCGACCCTCTACATCCGGGCGGCCCGGCTGGGGACCGGCCCCGCGGTGCGCCGACCGACGGACGGCGAAGGGCAGGCGTGACCGGCCCGGGCGCGCCCGGCGGTGCCCCCGGGGACGAGAGGTACCCGGGGCGAGCCCCCGGCGCTCAAGGCCGCGCTCCCGGCGGCGTCGACGACCTACGGGCCGGCGAGCTGGCGATGGCCTCCGCCGAGCGCATGCGCCTCGTGCCCAGCGGTGGGGGCGACCGGCCCGACGCCGTGCGACTCACCTGGCGGCGCGGCACCGAGCACGCCACCACCGAGCCGCTCGTCCTCGACGAGCTGCCCGAGGCGGCGCACGCCACCCTCGCGAAGGTCGGGCTCGATCCGCACGGGACGGAGCGCCTCCGACGCCGGGGCCTGTCCCTCTCGCGCGAGGACCTGCAGGTCCTCGTCAACGGGCCGGACGCGCTCGCCGGGCCGGTGGGGATCTTCCTGCTCGACGTCGGCCGCCGCGAGCACGCGGCCCGCGCGGCCGAGGAGGAGGTGGCCGCGCACGAGGCAGCCGCACGGCAGTCGAACGCCCCGGCCCCGGAGGGTACCGATCGTCGACGCGCCGGGCCCGGGCGCCGCTCCGCCCGCCTCGGTCCGCTGGACCGGCTCCCCGGCCTGACCGGGCTCATCGCCGTCGGCCTGCTCGTGGGGATGATGTTCACCGGGCCGGGCACGACGGCGACCGCGGTGCTCGCCGGCTGTCTCGGCCTCGCGGTGGTGGTGACCGCGGTGCTGGCCTGGCTCGGGATGCGCTCGCGGTGGCGCGCCCTCGCGGCGGCCCAGCTGCGCACCCCGAACCGCGCCGTGGTCGAGGCGGCCTCCGCCGCGGCGAGCCGGTACCGGATCGGCGGCCGGCTCCAGGTGGGGATCTACGGGGCCGTCGGGGCGTTCCTCCTGTTCGCGCTCACGCAGGACCGGTCCGGATGGTGGGTGCTGCTGCCCTCGGCGGTGCTCCTCCTCGTCGGGGCCGTCGTCATCGGTCTCGCCGTGCGTCGCGACGGGCAGATTCACGACCGCGAGCGCGGCGAGGTCGAGCGCAGGGGCGTCCGCGGGGCACCCGGTGGGGTCCAGCTCGAGGTGCGTGAGCGGATCGAACCCGACCTGCGGCACCTCCCGTAGCGCGTTCCGCGGGCGATCCGGCCGAGACTCCCCCCGGGACCTGGAAGACTTCCGCCATGGCGAGATCGACGAACCGGGGCTCGGCCCGCGCGCTGCCCCACCCGGTGGCGGCGGCGCTGCGCCAGCTCCTCGCGGCGGCCGTCGTGTCGGCGCTGCTCGCGATCCTGCTCGTCGTCGGCATCACGATGGGCGTGCGCCGCACCTTCTCGGTGGACCCCGGCGACCTGCCGTCGGTCGCGCTCTGGGTCGGCGGCGTGCTCGGTGCCCTCGTGCTGCTCGTCGCGGCCGTCGGGATCTACCGCTCCGCGCGGCTGCACCTCTACCTGCGCCGGCGCGTACGGCCGCCGCGGCGCGAGGGGGCGACGCGCCGGCCCAGGCCCCACATGACCGAGCGCCTGCTGAACGAGATCGACGCGTCGGACCTGGGGACGGGCGACGCGCGGTTCCGCATGGTCGTCGTCGACCGCGGCTCGTTCGCCGTGGCCTACATGACGCCCGACTACCGGATCGAGGCGACGCCGCCGATCGCGCCGCTCCGTCTCGGCGACGAGGGCAGGACCGCGCTCGGGCACGTCGGCTGGTTGGAGCCGGAACGGCGCACGATCGGGGCCGACGGCGACTGGCGGTACTCCGGCACCGAGTACACCGGTCCGGGCGCCGGCCTCGCCGACAACCCCGGGATCCCGCTCGACGCCGGCAGGATGGCGGTCCTCGTCACCAGCGGGGACGAGCAGCTCGCCGGGCCCGTCCGGGACCTGCTCGCCCGGGCGCGCGGAGGGCGCTGAGCCTCAGCAGCCCGCGGGGCCGCAGGCAGGTCCCGTGCCGAGATCGACGCCGGGCAGGTCGAGTCCCGCGAGCGGCATCAGCAGGGTCGGCCGGGCGGTCGGCGGAACCTCGGACGTCGGTGCGTCGGCGGCAACCCCGTCCACGGCGGGTGCGTCGGCGGCGCGGATGTCGTGGGCGCTCATGCGCCGGCCCGGGCCGTCCCGGTCTGCCGGCGCTCGGCGGCGACCTGGGCGAGGGCCTGAGCGAACGCCGCGGACTCCTGTGCGCCGGAGATGCCGTACCGCTCGTCCAGGACGAAGAACGGCACTCCCTGGATCCCGTAGGCGCGAGCCTGGGCGATGTCCTGCTGGACGTCGTCGGCCCAGCGGTCCGCGCGCAGGTCGGTGGCGACCTGCTCGGCGTCGAGCCCGATCTCGGCGGCCAGCCCCGCGAGGACGTCGACGTCGGAGAGGTTCTTCCCCTCGACGAAGTAGGCCCGCAGGAGGCGCTCCTTGGCCTCGGCCTGGCGGCCGTGGGCCCTGGCGTGGTGGATGACCTGGTGCGCGCGCAGCGTGTTGACGTGCTGCACGGCGTCGAAGTCGTAGTCGAGGCCGACCGATGCGGCGATCCAGGTGACCCGGTCGAGCATCTCCTCGACCTGGTCGGCCGGCATGCCCTTGCGCTCGGCGAGGAACTCGACGGTCGAGCCCGCGAAGTCGACCGGCGTGTCCGGGGAGAGCTCGAACGAGTGGTACGTGACCTCGACCGCGGGGGCGTCGGGGTGCTCCTCGCGGAACGTCGCGAGGCCTGCCTCGAACTTGCGCTTGCCGATGTAGCACCAGGGGCAGGCGATGTCCGACCAGACGTCGACGGCGATGGGGGTCTCGGTGGTCACGTTGCTCCTCGGGGTGGGGGTCCTGCGAGGTGCAAGGCGCGCCGCGGCCCGGACATTCCCGGGACGCGGCGCGGGGGGTACGGGGGGTACGGGGACTCGGCGCGCAGGCGGGGGCGTCAGCCGATCCCGACGGCGATCCCGACGGCGGCGGCGATCCCGGTGACGATCGCGCCGACGGCGACGGCACGGTCGGCGCCGGACACCGCCTCGGTGTCACGACGCCGGGCGAGGTCGAGGACGGCCACGCGCCCCGGGGGGATGCTGTGGCGATCGGGCCGGGTGGCCGGGTCCGCGGGCGTCGTGGGGGCGACGATGTCGAGGGCGGTCACGCGTCCGGGGGCGATGGCGTAGCGGTCGATCCGTGCGTCCATCTCGGCGCGGGTCGCGGGACCGGTGAGCCCGGCGTCGCGGCTGCGGACGGCACGGGTGTCGCCGGTGAGGGGGGTGGCGGTCATGCTGGTCTCTCTTCTCGGCGCTGGACGGGCGCCGCTCCTGGCCGCGCCTCACGCGCGGCCGCGTCGTCAGGGCCGTCGATGCACCGGTGAGGCACGGCGCCGTCTCCCCCGCCCGCACGTGAACGAGAGGACCACACCGTTCGACGCCGAACGCTTCGACGTAAAAGAGTCTAGCGGGACGCGGTTCGCTCGTCAAACTTTTCGAGATTGAACTATTGTTGGTCGATGCGTGACCGAGTGAGCGACTACCTCGAGCAGTGGCGCGAGCAGCGCCCCGAGCTCCCGCGGGCCCCGATGAGCGTGACGGGCCGGGTCTCGCGCGCCTCCGACCTCATCGGGCAGGGGATGCGCGGGTTCTTCGCCGAGCACGACCTCCAGCCGGGCGAGCACGACGTGCTCGCGGCCCTGCGGCGCGCCGGAGCGCCGTACACGTTGACGCCCGGTGCCCTTACCGCCTCCATGATGGTGACGGCGGCGGCCATGACGAACCGGCTCGGCCGCCTCGAGGACAAGGGGCTCGTCGCCCGTACCACGGACCCGAACAACCGGCGAAGCGTCCTCGTCAGCCTCACCGACGACGGCCTGTCGGTGATCGAGCACGTGGCACCCCTGCACGCCGCGGCGGAGGGGGAGCTGCTCGGCGCCCTGGACGACACGGAGCTGGCAGAGCTCGCCGGCCTGCTCGAGAAGCTCCTCGCCGGACTGGGGGACGTGTCGCAGCGCGAGGACGGTGCGGGGGACGCCCGGGACCGCTGAGCGGCCCGACCGCAGACTCCGCCGGTGCGCCGGCCGCTCGCCGGCTACGGCACCGGGCCGACCGGCTACGGCACCGGGCCGTCCGGCGTCGGGGCGTCCACCCAGACCGGGTCGCCCGGCCCGAGGACGTCGTACACGACCGAGACGAAGTCACCGGTCCGCACGACGGAGCGCAGGCCGAGCGCCAGCCGGCGCGGGAGCAGCGGCCGACCGGCGCCGAGGGTCGCGGCGGCGACCGAGAGCCGCAGCTCGTCGAGGAGACCGGCGTCGGCCAGCTGACCGGCGAGGTCGCCCCCGCCGACGACCCAGACGTCCTTCCCCCGCGCGGCGCTGACGAGATCGCGGTGGATCTGCCGCACGTCGCCGCGGGCGAACCGCACGTCCGCCCCGGCCGGCGCCGTGAGATCCGCGTGCGTGGCGACGACGGTCGGGAGGTCGTACGGCCAGGCCGCGCCGTCGCCGAGCTCGCGCAGCACCCACTCGTAGGTGGTGCGTCCCATGAGGATCGCTCCGACGTCGCCGACGAAGTCCTCGTAGTCCGACGTCACCGCCGGGTCCTGCCGCTGCGCGAACAGCCACGCGAGCGAGTCGTCCTCGGCCGCGAGGTAGCCGTCCAGCGTCGTCGCCGTGTAGTAGATCGTGCGCGTCATGCCGTGAGGGTGGCACCGACCGCCGACACCGGTCGCGGACCCGGTCAGGGATCGACGCGGTCGAGGATCTCGCGCAGCCCCTCGGTCGTGGCGCCGAGCTCGTCGACCGGCTCCTCCAGCAGGCGGTCGGCCGAGGCCCGGTCGACGTGACCGTCCGTACCGGTGCCGCCCTCCAGGTGGAAGCGGATCTCGTCGAGGTCGGCGATCGTCGCGAGCAGCAGCACGCCGCGCTCCTCCACCGTGTCCGGCCACCGCGCGGCGGACGGCGCGGGCTCGTCCCAGCCGATCTCGAGCACGACCGGAGAGGCCCCGGGGTCGACGGACACGCTGTACTCGCCCAGGTCGTCCAGGCCGACCGCGTCGAGGAGGGCGCGGAGCGCGCCGGCGTCCTCGACGGTGTCCGTGCGGGCGGCGTCGAGCGCCTCGAGGTCGACCGGTGCGCTCGCGTCCGCGCCGGGGTCCCCGGCGTCACCGTCCGTGCCGGACGCCGCGGCGCCGGTCGCGGGCTCGCTGGTGGAGGTCGGCTCCTGCGGCCAGGCCACGACCATCGACGGGACGGATCGCTGGTCCCCCGAGCAGCCCGAGGCACCGAGGGCGACGAGCAGGCATCCGACGGCGGCGGCCGACCTGGTCGGAACGATCATCTCCTCATGCTGGCACGCGACGCCCGCGCGCACAGATCGCCCCGGCGCGTCGCGGTGGACCGGGCGGAGGCGCTCCGCGCCGGCCCCCGCCCCGGTCGCCGTGCGTCGATCAGTGGGCCGCGAGGAACCCGTCGATCTGGTTCATCGCGTCCCGCGTGCCCTCCTCGACCCCCATCTCGACGACCGTGCGGATCCCCTCCTCCGACTCGAAGGTCGAGGTCGCGACGAGTGTCGTCCCCTCGCCGTCGGGCCCGAACCGGTACACGTTGTGCGAGACGGGCATGGTCGTCGTCGGGTTGAGGTCGGCGTCGGCGAACCCGTCGTCGAACTCCAGGGTGTGCGGCTCGTCCACGGCGGTGATCTGCCACCAGCCGCCGTAGCGCTCGCCGTCGGGCCCGGTCATGTAGTAGCTGCTGCGTCCGCCCACCCGGACGTCGTGCTCGACGAACGTGGCCGGGTAGCCGGGCGGGCCCCAGACCTGCTCGAGCTGGCGCGGATCCGTGTACAGCGCCCAGATCCGCTCGACGGGCGCGTCGAACCGCGCCGTGATGGTGATGGTCCTGCCGGGAACGTCGGTGGTGAAGTCGATGACGGGCATGTCAGTCCTCCTCGGGTGTCAGCTCGCGCGCGAGCAGCGCGTCGATCCGTTCGACGCGGCCCCTCCAGACGCCCTCCAGCTCGCCGAGCAGGGAGGCCACCGAACGGACCGCCGAGACGTCCCCCGAGGCCAGCTGCTCGCGACCGCTGCGCCGCTTGGTGAGCAGGCCGGCCGTCTCGAGGACGCGGACGTGCTTCTGCACCGCGGCGAAGCTCATGTCGTAGCTCGCCGCGAGCACCGAGACCGAGTGCTCCCCGGCCAGGACCCGGCGCAGGATGTCTCGCCGGGTCCGGTCGGCGAGGGCGTGGAACAGGGCGTCCGCCCGGTCCTCGTCCCCCGCCTCGATCACGCCACCAACGTACAACCATTCGGTTGTATATTGCAAAGGGGTCGGCTCCGCCTCGCCGGATGTACGCCGGTCGCGCTCCGGCCGCGCGCCCGCTCACGCGCCGGTCAGGGCAGCCTCGACGGCGCGCAGCTCCGCGGTGAGCTCCGCCGCGGGCCGCCGCTCGGTCACCCGTCGGCCGAGCGTGAGCGCCAGGCGCTCGCGCGCGCGGACGAACCGCTCCCGGCGCCCCCACAGGTGCTGGTGCCACGCGGCACCGAGGACGAGGTAGCCCAAGTCGGACAGGACGCGCTCCATGTCCCGGAAGGGCGCGACCTGACGCGGAGCGTCGGCGAGCGCCCGCCGCGCGACGGTGTCCGACTCGAGGAGCTCGACGTAGAGGTGCTGCCTGCGCCGGACGACGTCGGGCGTGTCGTCCTCGCCCGCGACGAGGTCGGCGAGCACGGCGTCGAGGGCGATCGCCACGCGGCAGGCGTGCGCGCGCAGGACGACCTCCTTCCCGCCCAGGCCGCTGAGGACGAGCACGAGAACCGCCGTGCCGACGCCGATGACCGTGTCAAGGGCGCGGTCCCCGACCACCGTCTCCGTGCTCATGCCGGTCACCGTCACCGAGATGGTCATCGCCAGCGGCGTGATGACGGCGACCGCGAGCATGTAGTTCCGGGTCACGAGCAGCTCGACCGTGCCCTGCAGGAGGATGACCGTGGCCACGAGCCACCACGACCGCGGGTCGGCAGCGAGCACGACGGCGAAGACCCCGAGCCCGAGCGCGGTGCCCAGCACCCGCTGCAGCGCCTTGGTGGCCTGGGCGTAGCGCGTGCCGCCCGTCTGCACGACGAGGGCGGCGAACACCACCGCCCAGTAGACGTGGTCGTTGCCGATGAGGGTGGCGATCGTGCCTGCGACGCCGGTGGCGAGCAGCACGCGCAGGGCCACGAGCATGCTCTCCGAGGGCCACCAGGCGGCCTGCCGCAGGAGGTTCCGGCGCCCGGCCGACCGAGCGAGGAGTAGCGGACCTGGGTGCGCTCGATGTGCCGCTGCTCGGCGTCCGACCGCCCGAGGTCGGCGCCGGCGAGCTCCGTGGTGTCCCGGGCGGGCTCGTCGGCGCGGTCCACCGCGTTCTCCCACGGTCGCGGGTCGACGCCGGTCAGCCGCCCGGACACGTGGGCCGACGTCGCGGCGTAGCGCTCGTGGACCAGCTGGAGGCGCGACTCGAAGCCTGCGGCGGACCCGCCGTCGGTGACGGCGGTCCAGGCGGCGTGCAGCGCGGTCGACGCCTCGGGACGCAGCCGGTCCAGGTCCCCCGGGTCACCGGACCGGGCGGCCTGCTCGAAGCGCGCGACGGTGCGCTCGGCGTGGGCGACGGCCGCCTCCTCGATGCCGTGCCGGCGCAGCCAGATGTCGGAGGTGCCGACGACGACGGCACTCACGGCTCCTACCGCAGCCGCCGAGAGGATGAGCCACGGGTCGGTGCCACCGGTCGCGCCGAGGCTCGCGAGGAAACCCACCGATGTCTGGTCGAACGCGGTCGCCACCACCAGCGGCAGACCGATCGCCACGGGCGCCCGCAGGGCGACGGCGAGCCTCGGCGGGCTCGGCGCAATCGTCACCAGGCTGCGCAGATCGACGGACGACGGGGCCCTCACGCCCCCGATGGTAGGTCCACGCGTCGGGCCCGCCGCCGCTAGTGTCGCGGGCATGGCGACGAGGCACGACGTCCGGGCGGCCGCGGTCGCGCAGGTCATGCGCGCCCACGCTGAGGAAGGTCCCGCGCCCGGCGCCGTGTGGGGCATCGCCTCCGGGCCGCGGCACGGCCGACGCGTGACCGTGGCGGCCGCCGGCGGTCTCGCCGAGGACGCCCTGGTGCGCGTGGCGTCGCTGACCAAGCCCGCGACGTCCGCGCTGGTGCTCGCCCTGACCGAGGACGAGGTCCTCTCCCTCGAGGACCCGCTGTCCCGGTGGGTGCCGGCGTGGCGCGACCGCGCCGTGCTGCGCGAGCGCCACGGGGGGCTCGACGACACGGTCCCGGCCGCGCGCGAGCTCACGGTGCGGGACCTGCTGCTCATGGGGCTCGGTCTCGGCTACGACCTCGACGCCGCCGCGGACGAGCCGCTGACCGCTGCGTCGCAGGACGGCGGGATCCTCTCGGGCTGGACCGGTCCGGCGATCGCACCCGAGGAGTGGTCCGAGCAGGTCGCCGGGCTGCCGATGGCGCACCAGCCCGGGCAGGGGTGGCTGTACCAGTCGTCGTTCGACGCGCTGACGGTGATCGTCGAGGCAGCCACCGGCCGGGGGTTCGACGACATCCTGCGCGACCGGCTGCTCGCTCCCCTGGGCATGACGGAGACGGGGTACACGGTGCCGGCCGCGGCGCTGCACCGCGTGCCGGCGTTCGCGTGGGTCGGCGAGGACGGCACCTCCTCCGAGCTCGCGCCCGCCGCGGCCCCGGCGTTGACCCGGCGGCCCGTCTTCTGCTCGGGCGCCGCCGGTCTGGTCTCCACTGCGGCGGACCTCCTGCGGCTCGGCCAGATGCTCCTCGACGAGGGCCTGGCGCCGCCCGAGAAGCAGGACGGTGCGGATGCGGGAGCGCGCCTGCTCGGCGCCGACTCGGTGCGCGCGATGCGGACCGACTCCCTGACCGACGCCACGCGGCCCTGGGCCGAGGGGTTCCTCGAGACCGGCTGGGCCTGGGGCCTCGGCGTCGGCATCGACGACCAGGGCGGGTTCGGCTGGGACGGCGGGACCGGCACGAGCCTGTGGGTCTACCCGGAGCGGGACGTCACCGCCGTGCTGCTCACCTGGCGGGGCATGGGCTCGTCCGACCGACCCGCGTACATGGCCGACTTCTGGGACGCGGTGCTCGCCGAGCCCTGGGGCTGAGCGCGCGCCCGACGTCATCCGCGGGCCCGCCGACCCGGGCGCGGTCACATCGCGGAGGCGATGTCCGTCGCGGAGAAGTCGTCACCGACGTACAGCAAGGGCTCCCCGGAGGTCGCCGCGAGCGCGTACGAGAAGCAGTCACCCAGGTTGAGCATCGCCTGCGATCCCGACCCTCGTCCGAACCGCCGGTAGGCGAGCCGGGCCACCTGGGCGTCCCGCACGCTGAGCGGGACGAGCTCGATCCCGAGGGCGTCGACGAGGTCGTCGAGTCGCTCCCCGCCCCCCGGAGCACGCTGGTCCGCCACGACGGACGCCTCGAGCCAGGTGGCTGTCGACATCCGGCAGCTGCCGTCGACAGCCACCTGGGCGACCTGCTCCCAGCCCGGCTCGCCGCGGAGGACGGCGATGAGCGCCGACGAGTCGACGATCACCGCGGCGGTCCCGTGACCTCGTCGTACAGGTCGTCGACCTCGGTCACGCGTCCCTCCCGAGCCGGCGCCACCGGGAGCTCGGCGTACTCGGCGACGATCGACCGGACCCGACGCATGCGCTCCTGCGCGCGAGCGCGGGCCGGGTCCTCGCCGTGCGCGGTCAACAGGCGTTCGAGCGCCTCCTCGATCGCGCTCGTCTGCGTCTTGCCCGTCACGCGCGCCGCCTCGCGTGCGAGCGCGTGCACCCGCTCGTTCTTGATGTTGAGCCCCATGGGTAGAATCTACCTCTCCCGCCATCTACCCGTCTACCCTGGCGCCGTGGGCCCGGCCGCCGGCCCCTACTGCTCGGCGAGGAGCCCGACGCCGGCGCCGACGATCGTCGTGGCCCGCATCTGGTCGATCGCCTGGTCGCTGCGCGTCTGGACGACGAGCACCCGGCCGGCCCCCTCGTCGTCGCCGTCCGCCTCGAGGTAGAAGGAGAAGGCGAGCACACCCGGGGCCGAGCCCCCCTTGAACCCCTGGTACGTGGCGGCGTCGGGCACGCCCACGCCGGGGTTCTCGGAGAGGATGTCGCGGACCGGCCCGCCGGCCTCGGACCCGGCCTGCTCCTGGAGCAGCGCGTGCACCGAACAGATCTCTGCCCCGGTGAGATTCCAGCCCACCCCCTCCTGCCAGCGCGGCTCGGTGACGGCCGCGGGGTCGATGTCGAGCTCGGCCGGCAGGGCGTCTAGGACGACCTGACGCTCCTCGGGGGACGTGGCTGCCTCGAACTCCGCGCGCACGGAGTCGTCGACCTGCCAGCCGAGCTGGAAGAAGTCGCGCGTGCTCGCCAGCGGCAGGAGGCGGTCGGTGTCGAGGCCCGCGGCCTCGGCGGCGCCGGCGACCCGGTCCTGCCCGACGGCGTCGAGCAGGAGGTCGGTGGCCGTGTTGTCGCTGATCGAGATCATCAGCTCGGCCGCCTCGGTCACGGTGACCGTGGACCCGGCCTCGCGCTCCTGGAGGATGCCGGACGGCAGGGAGCGCAGCTCGTCGGTGATCGTCAGCTCGTCCTCCCAGGCGATCTCGCCGGCCTCGACGGCGTCGACCAGCGCGGCGAGCACGACGAGCTTGAACACCGACCCGCTGGGCGCCGGGACTCCGCCGTCCTCGACGCCCTCGGTCGTGTACTCGATCGTGCACTCCCCGCCGGAGACGCTGCCCACCACGACCTGGCTCTCGCCGCCGACCTCCGTCAGGCTCTCGTCGAGGTCCTCCCAGGCACCGAGATCGGGAGCCTCGCCGGCGGTGTCGGGCACGAAGGACAGCCCGCCGAGCCGTCCGTCGTCGCCCATGACCGCCGTCATGATCAGCGGCTGCGCGTCGGAGTCCAGGCGCAGCTCGGCGGTGGGCATGGCTTCGCGCGACTCGGCGACGGCGGTGACGGTGTAGGGGGCGCCGGAGCGCAGCTCGGCGAAGACCTGGGTGAACTGCTCGGCGGGGATCTGGGCGAGCATCTCGTCGGAGAAGCGCTCCTCGACGTCGGCGGCCTCCGGCCCCTCGGCGTCCTCCTCGAGGTTGGCGAGCGCCCACTCGACCTGCTCGAGGAGCTCGGGGTCGGTGAGGTGGTCCGCGGGATCGACCGCCTCGGCGGTGCCGTCGGAGGGGGCCTCGCCGTCCGTGGCCGTCTCGCCGCCGGACGGGGTCTCGCCGGACGAGGACTCGGGCCCGTCCGTGGCGGAGCCGTTCTGAGAGGAGGAGTCGGTCTGCTCGCCGCCGGTCTCGTCGTCCCCGGCGCCGGAGCACCCGGCCAGGACGAGGGCGAGCGCCGCCACGGCGGTGGGCGCGGTGCGGCGGGCGGAGAGCGGGCGGCTGGTCCGGCGGGTGCGGCTCACGGAGGTCATCGCCGCTCAGTCTGTCAGGGTCGGCCGCGCGGAACCCCGGGGGCGCACCGGGCACGGGGCCGTCGGTGTGCTCGCGGTCGTGCTGCGGCGGACCGCGGTCTCGCGGCGCACGTCCACGTGTGCGCCGGGAATCGCCCCGGGGCCCTCCGGGGGCCTACCGGGGGTCGCGTGCGGGGGGCGGCAGGCACTACCCCGGTAGGGGGGACGAATGGCTCCAGCGGGTGACGCGGAGCCCCGAAGCGCGTTCCTAGCGTTCCCGGCATGACGACGACACCGCTCCACTACGGACCTCGCACGGTCGACGGCCACCAGCTCCTCGCGATCGACCCTCCGGGCGGCCCGCGGGTCGTCGAGGTGTTCGGCGACCTCGCCACCGCCGACCACGTCGTGGTGATGGTCCCGGGCAACGGCCACCACCAGGGCAACTACTTCCGCGCCCGGGGCCCGCTCGCCCTGCGCTCGCGGGCCCGGCTCATGCTCGCGACCATGGCCGGCATCGACCCCGCGGCCCGCACCGCGGTGGTCGCGTGGGTCGGCTACCGCACCGCGCCGGACCTGCGCGCCTCCTTCTCGATCCGGTACGCCCGAGACGGTGCGAGGGACCTCGCCCGGTTCACCCACTACCTGCCGCGCTCGGCGCACCTCACCGTGGTCGGCCACTCCTACGGCACCACGGTCACCGGGCTCGCCCTGGCCGACGCCAGGATCGACGACGTCGTGGCGCTCGGCAGCCCCGGCATGGGTGTGCTGCGCCGAGCGGACGCCGCCCGGGGCGCTCGCATCTGGGCCGCGCAGGCGCCGACGGACTGGATCCGCCACTTCCCGCGCGTCCGGCTCGGCCCGCTCGGGCTGGGGCGCTCGCCGCTGCACCCCGCGTTCGGGGCCGTGCGCATCGGCACGGGCGACATCACCGGCCACCTCGCCTACTACGACGAGGGCAGCGAGTCGCTGCTCAACACCGCGCGCATCGCCCTGGGCAGGTTCGCCGAGGTGACCGTGCACAGCGGCGGCCACGGCCGGGTCCCGGCCGCCGCGCTGCCCGTCGTCGGGGCACCCGCCGCGCCGCCGGCGGGTTCCACCGCCCACATGGGGAGGGCCGTCGTCCCGACCCCCTCCGCCGAGGCGTTCACCCTCGTGAGGGCCGCATGAGCGCGGCCGGGGGCACCGAGACGCCCGCCGTCCTCGCCGTCGGTCTGCGCACGTCCTACCCGGGTCGGCCGCCCGTCCTCGACGGGCTCGACCTCGCCGTCGCCCCGGGCACCGTGCACGGGCTGCTCGGCCCGAACGGCGCGGGCAAGACCACCACGGTGCGCATCCTCGCCACGCTCCAGCGCTTCGACTCGGGGCAGGTCCGGGTGGCGGGGCACGACGTCGCGCGCGACCCGGCGGCCGTCCGGGAGCGCATCGGGGTCGCCGGCCAGCACGCCGCCCTCGACCAGGTCCTCACCGGCCGCGAGAACCTGCGGATGTTCGCCCGCCTGCACCGGCTGCGGCCCCGCGCGGCACGCGCCCGCGCGGACGAGCTGCTCGACCGGTTCGACCTCGCGGGCGCCGCGGACCGGCCCGTCGGGCACTACTCGGGAGGCATGCGACGGCGGCTCGACCTCGCGGTCAGCCTCATCCGCAGCCCGCTCGTCCTGTTCCTCGACGAGCCGACCACCGGCCTCGACCCACGCAGCCGCAGCGAGGTCTGGGACGCCGTGCGCGAGCTCGCCGCCGGCGGGACCACGGTGCTGCTCACCACCCAGTACCTGGAGGAGGCCGACCGCCTCTGCCACCGGATCTCGCTCGTGCGCGGGGGGCGGATCGCGGTCGAGGGCTCGCCCGAGGAGCTCAAGGCGTCGACCGGCGGCAGCCGGCTCGAGGTCATGGTCCCGCCGGGGGCGCCCCTGGCGCCGGTCGTGGCCGCGCTCGCCGCGGCGCTCGGCGCCGTGCCGGACGTCGACCCCGGCAGCCGCCGGGTCACGGTCCCCCTGACGGGGACGACCGACGCCCTGGCCCGCGCCGCACGCGCTCTCGCCGACGTCGGCGTGCCCGCGGAGGACCTCGCGCTGCGCAGGCCCGACCTCGACGACGTCTTCCTCCAGCTGACCGCGCCCGACGCCACGGAGGGACCGCGCCCATGACCGCGCACCTCGTCTCCTCGCCCGCCCTCCCGTCCCCGACGGCGTCCCTCACCCGCCGGGGCCCCGCGCCGGCGCGGCAGCTCACCGCCGACGCCGTCAGCGCGTCGGCCCCGCCGACCCGCCGCGGCCTCGGCGGTGCCGCGTCGCCGGCGCTCGTGCGGCTCGGAAAGGCGGCCTCGGACACGTGGGTGATCGCCGGCCGTCACCTGCGCCGGCTCCACCGCCGCCCCGACGAGCTGCTCAGCACGCTGCTCCTGCCCGTCATGGCGATGGCGATGTTCGGGCTCGTCCTCGGCGACGCGTTCGGCGCGGCGATGTCCGCCCCGGGCGGGGATTACCGGGAGTTCCTCCTGCCCGGGGTCCTCGTCCTCACGATGGCCTTCGGCATCGGGGCCACCACCGTGTCGGTCGCCGCCGACGTGCGGGACAGCGTCGTGGACCGGATGCGGTCGATGCCGACGTCGCCCACCGCGATCCTCGCCGGGCGGGCGCTCGCGGACCTGGCGACCGCCGTCGTCGAGCTGACGATCCTGCTCGGGATGGGTGCCCTGCTCGGCTGGCAGTGGCACGCGGGGCCGGCGGCCGCGGTCGGCGCGCTCGGCCTGCTCCTGCTGCTGCGGCTCGCGTTCTCGTGGATCGGGGTCGTGCTCGGGCTGCTCGTCAGCGGGCCGGAGGCGGCGATGAAGTACTTTGCGCTCGTGTTCCCGTTGGCGATGGTGGCCGAGACGATCGTGCCGACCACCCTCATGCCGGGCTGGCTGGCGGGGGTCGCGGCGTGGAACCCGCTGTCGTCCACGGT
Source organism: Georgenia sp. Z2081 (assembly GCF_055326445.1). Classification (NCBI taxonomy): domain Bacteria; kingdom Bacillati; phylum Actinomycetota; class Actinomycetes; order Allobogoriellales; family Allobogoriellaceae; genus Georgenia; species Georgenia sp. Z2081. The sequence continues at coordinate 195,701 of NZ_JBUZNK010000001.1, read as the reverse complement.
GGTGGCCGCGCGCGAGCTGTTCGGCGCGGGCGGTGGGCCGGCGTCGTCGTGGGTGGCCGAGAACGGCCAGCTCATGGCGGTGGCGTGGCCGCTGGCGATCATCGCCGTCTGCGTCCCGCTCGCCCTGGTCCTGCTGCGCCGCCTGGGCCGGTAGGGCGGTGTCCCGGAGTGCGGGCACGCATCGGAGCGCGGACCCGCACCGGGTTCGGGGCCGCGCCCCGGTGCGTGCCCGCACCGGGTTCGCCGGGCCGCTACCCGCCGGCCGGACCGGACAGCTCGGCGAGCGCAGCGTCCGAGGCGGCGAGCGCCGTGCGGTCGGCGGTGGACGAGAACGCCACGACCTCGCTCGCCCCCGTGCGCGCCACGAGGTCCGCCAGCCGGGCGGCGACCTCGTCCCGGGTCCCGGAGATCCCCAGGTCGAGGTGCTGCTGGACGGCGGCCTCCTGCTTGTCGGTCAACCGCGCGTGCGGCGCCGTCCGCAGGGGTGGGAACGCGCCAAGGGCGGTGGACTCGACCATCGCCCACGCCTCGTGCAGCGCGAGCGCCCGGGCGCGGTCGGCGGTCTCGGCGATCAGCACGTCGACGCTGACGAGGAGCCGCGGCTCGGGGTTCGCGGGCGAGGGGCGGAAGTCGCGACGGTAGCCGTCCAGGGCAGCGAGGTCGCCCCACAGGATCGGGCCCCCGACGACGACGGGCAGCCCGCGCTCGGCCGCCACCGCGAGGCCCGACCGGCCGGCGAGCACGTAGACGGGCGGCGGGGCGACTCCGCGGGGCATCGCGGTGACCGGGCCGTCGTCGGCGAAGAACGCGGCGAGGGCTTCGATGTCGGCGGAGAACTCGGCCGGCGGGTACCGCGTGACGCCGAGGGCCTCGCGCACCGGCGCGGTGAAGCCGAGCGAGCGGCCCACACCGAGGTCGATCCGGCCCGGGTGCAGGGCCTCGAGCATCCGGGCCTGCTCGGCGACGACGAGCGGCGCGTGGTTGGGCAGCATGACGCCCGCGGAGGCGACGCGGATGCGCTCGGTGCGGGCGGCGATCGCGGCCATGAGCAGGGGCGGCGCGCCGCTCGCGATGCCCGGCACCGCGTGGTGCTCGGCGACCCAGACGCGGCCCAGGCCGAGCCGTTCCGCGCGGACGGCGCGCTCGACCGTGCTGGCGAGGGCGGCGCCTGCCGGCTCGCCCTCCCGGGTGCGGGAGCGGTCGAGCAGCGAGATCGGGACCTGAAGCCGGGTGGGGGCATCGGCGGTCGGCGTGGCCATGGTGCTCCTGACAGTAGCCCGGGCCGGGGTCGCGACGGGCACCGGCGGCGGCGCGACCGGCCGCCGGACCGTCGGGCCGGCAGCGACGACGGCGACGGGTCCCGGAGCGGCCGCGACGAATCTCGGGACGCCGCTGCGTATCCACCGGTGGGGCCGGCGACCGCCGTCCCGCATCGACAGGAGAGCTCCCATGACACCGACCTTCGACATCCTGGTCACCGAGCGCACCCGGCTGGCCGACCTCCTCGCCGAGCTGACGGCGCAGCAGTGGCGGGCGAGCAGCCTGTGCGAGCACTGGACGGTCCGGGAGGTGGTGGCCCACATGACCGCGCACCTCACCCACGCCGACGAGGAGTACGGCTCGGCCGAGATCAGCTCGATCGAGGACATGAACGCCATGCTCGACCGCTGGGCCCGCGAGGACGCGGCCGCCCGCACCGACGCCGAGCTGCTCGACCTCTACCGGTCCGGCATCGAGAGTCGGTGGTCCCCCGACGGCGACGGCTTCGAGGGCGCTCTCGCACACGACGTCATCCACGGCCTCGACATCACCGTGCCGCTCGGGCTGCCGGGCCCACCGGCCGGGACCGTCGCCCGCGCGATCTCCGGCGGCGGGCCGGAGAACTGGGGGTTCTTCGGCGTCGGGCTCAAGAACTACCGGCTCGTCGCGACGGACGCAAACGTGAGCGTCGGCGGGGGCGACCGCATCGTCGAGGCGCCGGCCACCGAGCTCCTGGCCATGCTCACGGCCAGGCGGCCACTGCCCGGAGCGGTCGCGCCGTAGCGTCATGGGCGTGGTGACGAGCGAGGCGCACCCCGCACCCGCGGTGAGCGCGGAGGAGCTGGACGGACTGCGCCAGGGGCTGACGGGGCTCTGCTACCGGATGCTGGGCGACGCGCACGAGGCGGAGGACGCGGTCCAGGAGACCCTCGTCCGGCTGTGGCGGTCCGCCGGCAGCTTCGACCCGGCCCGGGGCTCGCTGCGCAGCTGGGCCTATGCCGCGGCGTCGCGCGTGTGCATCGACCTGCACCGCCGCGTCCAGCGGCGCGCGCTGCCGATGGACCTCACCGGGCCGAGCTCGCCGGAGACGCCGCTCGCCGAGCCGGAGCCCGAGCGCTGGGTGACCCCGATCGCCGACTCGCGCAGCGTGGACCCCGCCGAGCGCGCCGTGGGCCGGGAAAGCCTCCGGGTGGCGTTCGTGCTCGCCCTGCAGCGACTCTCCGCCCAGCAGCGTGCCGTCCTCCTGCTGCGGGACGTGTACCGGATGAGCGCGGCGGAGACCGGGGAGGCGCTCGGGCTCTCGGCGAGCGCCACGCACTCCACGCTCCGGCGGGCACGGCAGGCGCTCCGGGCCGACGCCGGGGCGGGCGCCGACGCCGGGGCGGGCGCCGACGCCGGCCCGGGCGCCGGGGCCGAGGCGGGCGCCGACGCCGGCCCGGGCGCCGGGGCCGAGGCGGGCGCCGACGCCGGCCCGGGCGCCGGGGCGGGCGCCGCACCGGGAACTGGGGCGGGCGCCGGGGCGGGCGCCGCACCGGGAACTGGGGCGGGCGCCGCACCGGGAGCCGCAGCACGTCTCCCGTCGGGAGTCGGAGCGGACGCCGCTCCCGTCGACGAGGCGCTGCTCGCCCGCTACCAGGCGGCGTTCGAGGCGCACGACGTCGACCTCATGCGCGCGGTCCTCCACGAGGACGTGCGTACGTCGATGCCCCCGTTCTCCTGGTGGCTCGACGGGCGCGCGCACGTGCTCGAGGCGTTCGCGACGCCGGGAGGATGTCAGGGGCACCGGCTCGTGCCGTTCGCGGCGAACGGCACGACGATGTTCGGCCAGTACCGGCCCGTGGGCGCCGGCTGGGTGCCGTTCGCCGTCCTCGGTCTGGAGACGGACGCGGGCCGGGTCCGGCGCGCCACCACCTGGCTGGACGCCGCGGACCGGTTCGCCGAGCTGGGCCTGCCGGAGCGGCTCGGGCCTCGGTCCTGAGGTCGGCCGGCGTCGGTGGGCTGCCGACGTGACGTCGACGGCAGCGACAGACACCTGCGGGTGCTCCTGCGTCGGCCGGCCGACGCCGAGGGCACGGTCAGCGCGCCGAGGACGCGGTCAGCGCGCCGAGGACGCGGTCAGCGCGCCGAGGGCACGGTCAGCGCGCCGAGGGCACGGTCAGCGCGCCGAGGGCACGGTCAGCGCGCCGAGGGCACGGTCAGCGCGCCGAGGGCACGGTCAGCGCGCCGAGGGCACGGTCAGCGCGCCGAGGACGCGGTCAGCGTACCGAACGGACGCCCAGCGGCCTCCCACTCGGCGAGAACCCGCGCCCTCGGCGACATACCGCGCCCTCGGCGCCGTTTCGATCCCGCGCACACGCATGGGCAGTGGATCAGGCGGAGCCGTCGATCACCACGGACGGGAACCGGACCGGATCCGTGCCGCGAGTCCCGCGATGTCCTCCTGCGCACCCTCGGCGACCGTCATCACCTGGTGGTACGCCTCATCGTTGGTGAGGGTGAGTCGCCGCCCGTTGACCCCGAGGAAGGCGATCGTCGCACCCAGCGCGAGGCGCTCGTTGCCATCGACCAGCGCATGGTTGCAGGCCAGTGAGTGCAGGAGCGCGGCAACCTTGTCCTCGAGCTCCTGATAGGCGTCGGCTCCGAAGGCCGTCGCCTGCGGCCCGGCTGACGCGGAAGCCAGGAGCCCGTGGTCGCGGACCACCGGCACCGCGCCGATCGCCCTCTCGGCGACGTGCAGGAGATCAGCCGGACTCAGATAGATCACCGACCGAGCCGATCCAGCGCCTCCCGGTACCTCGGCAGCTCGTGGTCCAGCACCCGGTCCAGCAGCTCCGCCCGACTGTGGTTGTCCACGTACTCACGGACGGCCTGCCGTGCAACGTCCTGCATCGAACGCGACTCGAGCTCGGCACGACGGCGCAGTGCGTCGGTCTCTGCATCGGTGAGGCGCAAGGCCATGGCCATGGCTCCGAAGGTATCAACCGCGATACCACGCCAGGGCGAACCATCGACCGCCACGGGCTCCTGCGCTGTCATCACCCCATGGCGACCGAGCCGAACACGCGAACACTGCTTCCTCCGGCAGCCGCCACCGTCCGACGCACGTCGTCCCGGACCGCACGCAGTCTGCGACCGAGAGGGCTGCCGGAGTGGAACCGCAGCAGCCTCGACACCTCCGGCTGGCTCCGGCCGATCTCGCGCGCGACAGTGCGCTGCGACATGCCCCGGGCGGCCGCCCGGCGGACACCTGCCACGAGTACCCGCCGCGCTCGAGCGACAGCCTCGTCGCTGGACCTCGCCAGCGCGGCCAGATCGTCCATGGCGCGACGACGGCATCTGCTGTCACGGGGGCGCGGCTGCGATCACCGATCACCGATCAACGTGCCGACGCCCCGCGCCGGCAACGACAGCGGCTCCGCCGATTTCCGGTCGACCCACCCATTCGCCGTGCACTGTGATCACCACATGACGATCACGCTGTCCACGCCGACCGTGGAAGAACTGCCCGGCGTCGTCGGGAGCCTGCGACCGTGGCAGCTCGACGGGGCGCCGACCCAGCTGCACCCCGGCGACGTCGCGTGGCACTGGCGCCTCGGCGCCGAGACCGCCGCGACCGCCCTGCGGACGTGGCACCGCGACGGTCGGCTGGTCGCCGTCGGCTTCCTCGACGGTCCCGGGCTCGTGCGGATGGGGATCGACCCCGCTCTCGCGTCGGACGGGGCCCTGGCACGGGCCGTCGCCGACGACGTCGCCGACCCCGCCCGAGGCCTCCTCGCCGACGGCGCGGCCGCCGTCGAGGTACCGGCCGGGACGGCCCTGTCGGACGCGCTGCTCGGCTCTGGCTGGCGCGCGGGCGAGACCTGGGCTGCGCTGCGCCGTGACCTCACGGAACCGGTCGAGGACCCCGGGGTCCGGGTCGAGGTGGTCGACGCGGCCACCGCGACGGAGCGCGTCGGGCTCCAGCACGCCGCGTTCGACTCCTCGCGGTTCACGATCGACCAGTGGCGCACGCTCGCCGCGTCCCCGCCCTACGCCGACGCCGCCTGCCTGCTGGTCCGCGACGACGCCGGCACCGCGGTCGCCGCGGCGAGCGTGTGGTCGGCGGGGCCCGGCCGGCCCGGGCTCATCGAGCCGCTCGGCGCGCACCGGGACCACCGCGGCCGTGGGTACGGGCGCGCGATCACGCTCGCCGCCGCGGCGCACCTCCGCGGGATGGGCGCCTCGAGCGTCCTGGTGAAGACGGAAGGGCACAACGCGGCCGGGATCGGCGCCTACCGCTCCGCCGGGCTCACGCTCGACCCGCCCGCGCCGGACCTCGTGCGGGGGTAGGGCGGCGGAGCGTGGCCGTGCCGGCCGGGCGGCCCCGCCGTCCCGTCAGAGGGTGGCGGCCTGCCGGTCCGCACCCTCGGCGAGGGTCGCGAGCAGCTCGGGCATGATCGCCTGGTTCCAGAAGTAGCCGCAGTAGTGCGCCACCCCGAAGTCCGGCAGGTACGTGCGCGCCGCGGCCATCCGCCGGTCCATCGCCTCGATGCCGTCGTTGCACTCGAGGCCGAGGTAGATCGTGGCCCCGCCGGCGTCGAGATCCGCGAGCGGGGCGAAGTAGGCATCGCCGGAGTCGACGAGCGCCGGCAGGTGGAAGAAGTCGATCACGCCGCCCGAGGCGCGCTGGATGGCGTTGGACAGCCGCACCGGGAGCCCGATGTCCGCCAGGTCCTGGACCGGGAAGCTGGGCGAGGTGCCGCAACAGACGTGGATGCCGATCCGGACGTCGTCGGGCAGCCCGGCCAGGTGGCCCCGGATGTAGTCCTGAGACGTGTAGGTCTCGAACAGGCTCTCGGCCGGCTCGTCCGGCACCCAGGCGAACAGCTGCGCCCATGTGCCGCCGATGTGGATCATCTCGGTGCAGTAGTCGACCTGGACGCACAGCTCCTCGGCCGGGACGACCTCGAGGATGCGGCGGTACTCCTCCTGCAGCGCCTCCTGCCAGGCGGCGACGACGACCGGCCACTCCTCGACGTCGGGGAAGGTGATCGACACGACGTCGTGCGCGCCCGGGACCGACACCTGGAACCGCGTGCCGTCCGGGATCCGTCCCTCGCCCTTGAGGCGCGTGAAGGTGCGGTAGGAGTCGATGGCGTCGCGCGCGTAGGGCAGGTGCCCGCGCAGGTCCACGGTCGCACCCGGGCGGATCCGGAGCGTCCGGAAGACCTGGTACGCGTGGTCGCCGGGCTGCCCGAGGTCGGCGTCGACCTCCTCGAAGCACGGGGCGGTGGCGAGCACCTCGTTGTTGACCGCACCGATCCAGCCGCGCCGCTGCGGGGTGGTCTCGCCGTCGGGCCAGCTCAGGGCGCGGTCCCCGATCGTGTCGGCCAGGAGGGTGAACACGCCCTCCGCCCCGTCCGCCGGGATCCCTCCCGAGAACATCACGTTCTGTGCCATCCGGTCTTGTCCCCTCGTCGTGTGTGGTCCGGTGCTCGCGGGGACGATGTCGACGCCCGTCCGCGCCGTGCGGACGCTACCGGCTACCGGGGCTGCGGTGCCGGGCATCCGCCGGTCGTCTCACGTCCGACACGCAGGAACGCCCGCGCGGTGCCCTCAGGCGGCGAAGGCGTCGATCAGACGCCGGACCTCGGCCCGGTTCCCGGAGACGTCCATCTTCTCGAGCGGGACGCCGTCGTAGAGGACGGCCACCCAGGTGGAGGAGTCGCCGGCCACCAGGGCGCGCGCGGTCGGGACGGGCTCACGCACGATCTCGAGCGTCTGCCCCCAGGAGAGCCGGTAGTCGTAGGGGCGGGCCGTGGAGCTCCGGGCGTCGTGCAGGCGCAGCCCGATCTCCACCCCCGGCGTCGGGGCGGCAGCCGGCGCCATCGTGAGCATCGACTGCACGGCCCCGTCCGGCGTGAGGCCGCCGGAGTCGTCCCGGACCGGGGACCTCATCGCCCACCGGCCCAGAGCGTCGAGGACGGGACGCAGCTCCCGGCCCCAGTCGGTCACCCGGTAGGCGGTGGCGCGTGCAGGCGCCGGGAGCTCGACGCGCTCTACGAGACCCACCTCCCGCATGGTCCGCAGCCGCGTGGTCAGCACCGCGGGGGTGACGCCGTGCAGGCCCTCGGCGAGCTCGACGAACCGCTTCGGTCCGAGCATGAGCTCCCGCAGGATCGGATACGTCCACCGGTCGCCGAGGAGCTCCGTGGCGTGGGCGGTGGCGCAGGCATCCCCGTGGTCCGCGTAGGAACGCTTGATCGGCATGGCACCATCGTCCCACGTCCGCTATGGACACGATAGTGTTCGCTCTGTTAAACATATCGCCATGGACCTCGCCGACAGCGCTGTCGACCGCACCGCCTGGGAACGCGCCCAGGCCGAGCACCTCGTGGCCGAGAAGGCCCACACCCGTGCCGGCGACGCTCTCGCCGCGGCCCGGCGCCGGCTCCCCGTCACCCGGGTCGGGCCGGTCCGGCTCGTCGGTGCCGAGGGCGAGGGGTCCCTCGCCCGGGCGTTCGAGGGACGCCGCCAGCTCGTCACCTACTCGTTCATGTGGCACCACGGGGAGCCCCTCCACCGGCAGTGCGAGGGCTGCACCTTCTCCATGAGCCAGGTCTCCGAGGCGACCCGCGCCTACCTGGCCGAGCGCGACGTCACCTTCGCGGTCCTCAGCGAGGGCGCGTGGCCAGAGCTCGCCGCGTACCGCGACTTCATGGGGTGGACGATGCCCTGGTACTCGGTCGAGCTCGCGCTGGACGACCCGGCCGTGGCAGGCGGCGGGCAGCTGCGGACGTTCGTCCGCGACGGGGCGGTCGTCTACCTCGCGTGGCAGACGATCGCGCGCGGCACCGAGCTGCTCGACATGGCCAACCTCGTGCTCGACCGGACGCTGCTCGGTCGCCAGGAGAAGTGGGAGGACTCGCCGGACGGCTGGCCCCAGACCCCCGCCGGCACGTGGTGGCGCCGCGACGGCCGGCCCGTCGCGCAGTGGCTGCGCACCGACGCGCCCGTGCCGGGTCCTGCCACGGACCGCGCCGCCCGCACCCAACCGCCCCGCCGCGAACCGCACGCACCGCACGACCTGACGAAGGAGCCATCGTGACCACCTCCGGCCCGACCGAGACCGGCCTCGGCGATACCCGCCCGACCACCGCGCACCCGTCCGACGCCGCACCCACCGACCACGGCACCGTCACCTCGGCGGACGGGACCGAGCTCGCCTGGAGCCGCACCGGCTCGGGGCCCGACCTCGTGATGGTCCACTGCGTGGCCACGTCCCGGACAGCCACCCCGCAGCCCGGCCTTCCCGCCGCGCTCGCCGAGCACTTCACGGTGTGGACGTACGACCGCCGCGGCACGGGCGAGAGCGGGACCACCGAGCCGTACACGTTCGAGCGTGAGCTGGAGGACCTCGCGGCGGTCGTCGGCCTCGCCGAGGGCCGGCCCGTCACCGCCTACGGATTCTCCTCCGGCGCCACCCTGCTCCTGCTGGCGGCCGAGGCCGGCGCCCCGGTCGCCCGCCTCGCCCTGCTCGAGCCGCCGCTCATGCCCGAGGACCCGGGGCTCGCCGCGCGGGAGCACGCGCGACGACTCATCGACGAGGACCTGGCCGCGGCCCGGCGCTGGTTCGACGTCGAGGTCGTCGGCGTCCCGGCCGAGATCCTCGACGAGATGCCGCCCCCGAGCGAGCAGGACCTGGAGAACACCCGGACGATCGTGCACGAGCTGACGTTCCTCCCGGGGACCCCGGCGGAGCGGTTCGCGTCGGTCACGACACCCACGCTGGTCATCGCCTCGGACGCCACGGACCCCGGCATGCTCGACGGCGTGCGGGAGCTCGACGAGAAGGTCCCCGCCGTGACGGCCGCGATCCTGCCCGGCGAGTGGCACGGCGTCGAGGACGCGCGACTCGCGACGGCGATCCACGAGTTCGTCTCCGGCGGCGCCTGAGGACGCGGCAGCGCCTGAGGACGCGGCAGCGCCTGAGGACGCGGCGGCGCCTGAGGACGCGGCAGCGCCTGAGGACGCGGCGGCGCCTGAGGACGCGCCGCACGGGCCCTCCCCAGGGGCGCCGATCACCGCTACATTCGCGGTGGATCCACGCCGACGTCGTCCCTGCACTGATCGGAGCGCCCGTGCGCCACGTCGCCCGCCCGTCCCTGCCGCTCCCCGCCAGGTCGGGGCCGGGCGTCCGGCGCCTGGTCGCCACGCTCGGCGCCGCGTTCCTGGGCGTCACCGCCCTCGGCCCGCCCGCCGGAGCCGCCCCGGTCCCGGACGGGGAGGACACCACCGACGGCTCCCCGCCCGTGGTCCTGCCGGACTCCGCGAGCGCCGACGCGGGCCCCGCGCCCGACCAGGGCGGCACGATCGGGTCGGTCGGCGGCTCGCAGACGTTCCACCTGTCCGACTCCCCCACGGGCGCCACCTCCCGGCAGGTGATCTTCGGCCGCGCCGGCGACGAGGTGTACATCGCGGACACCGACGGCAACGGGACCGACGAGATGATCGTGCGCCGCGGCGCCGAGTTCCACGTCTCCGGGTCCGGCGGGTCCGCCGTGACCGCGCACCGGTTCGTCTACGGTCGCGCCGGCGACGAGGTCTTCTTCGGGGACTGGGACGGCGACGGGGTCGACACCCCCGCCGTGCGTCGCGGCAACACGTTCCTCGTGCGCAACTCGAACTCGGCCGGGTTCGCGACGTCGTCGTTCGACTACGGCAGGGTGGGCGACGAGGTCCACGTGGGCGACTACGACGCCGACGGCCTCGACACGATCGCCATCCGCCGCGGGATCCAGATCCACGTCCGCAACACGCTGACCAGCGGCCCCGCGAGCGTCCAGTGGCCGTACGGACGGGCCACCGACAGCGTCCTCGTGGGCGACACCGACGGCGACGGCACCGACACCTTCCACGTGCGACGGGGCAGCACCGTGCACGTGAGCGACAGCCACGGCCAGGTCCACGCCGACCGGTCGTTCACCTACGCGGCCGCCTACGACATGACGTTCCTCGGTGACTGGGACGGGAACGGCACCGACACCGTCGGGGCGCGCTCGGCCGACCGGTCCACCTGGGGACGCTGCGCCCCGCTCTCCCTGGGTCAGTCCCGCTACGACACGGGACTGACCGGGCGCGTGTCGATGGCCGTCGCGGAGACCTGGTCGACCTCGTGGGCGACCTTCACCGTGTGCGAGCGGGTCCCCGGGTCGGAGGCCTACCGCGAGCGCTGGTCGACGTCCGCACGCATCGGCGCGAACGGCACCGCCCGCCCCGGTCAGCCGGCCGCCTGGCACACCTACCGCACGCCGACCGGCGCGTACTCGGTGACGGAGTCCTTCGGTCTCTACGACCCGGGCACGGCGCTCGACCACAGGATCCTCACGCCGTACTCGCGGTGGGGCGGGACGCCGGGCGTCAACTACAACCGGTACTACGACGCAGCGACGCCGAGCCTCGCGAACACCATGCCGGACGAGAACATGTGGCGGCTCGCCCACACCCGGGGCGGCGACTACCGCCAGGGCGCCGTCGTCAACTACAACCGCCCGCCGGACAGCGCCGTCCGGGAAGGCATGGGCTACGCGATCTTCCTGCACGCCAACCCGGTGGCCACGGCCGGCTGCATCGCGATCCCCGAGCACCTGGTCTCGCGGCACCTGCGCGAGACCGAGCCCGGGGACACGATGCTGCTGGGCGTGCGCGGCCACCTGTTCGGCTAGCCCGCGGGGCCGCCGGACCTCGTCGAGGCGCGCGCGACGAGCACGGGGGCGGGCACCTGCGCGGGGGGCCCCGGCGCCGTCTCGCCGAGCTCGAGCAGCAGCAGGTCCACCGCCGCACGGGAGACCTCCGCGAGGTGCAGGTCGACCGCCGTGAGCTGGGGCCGTGCCGCCCGCGCACGGACACCGTCGTAACGGGTCGCCACCAGGAGGTCCTTCCCCACCCGGCGCCCGGCCTCGGATGCGGCACGGGCGGCCCCGGAGGCGAACGCGTCGATCGGGACGCACAGCGCGTCCAGCTCGGGGTGCGCCTCGAGGAGGCCCCGGGTCGCCGCGTATCCCGCGTCCTCCCCGAGGCGCTCGTCGGCCGTCACGACCACCGGGGTCACTCCGTCTGCCTCGGCGAGCTCTCGGTGCACCGCCCGGAAGGTCTCCTGCGACTGTCGTCCGCTGGAGCCGAGGACGAGGCCGATGCGCCGTGCCCCCTGTGCCCGCAGGTGGGTGAGCAGCAGCTCGGCGACGTCACGGTGGCGCAGGTCGACCGAGGGGCGCGCGTGCGCGCCGCCGAGGTCCTCCCCGATCGTCACGAACGGGACCCCTCGCTGCGTGAGCTCGGCCGCGAGCGGGTCCTGACCCGGCGGCTCGAGGAGGATCGCCCCGTCGATGTCCAGCACGGCCAGGGCGGCGGGATCCTCCGACGGCGGGACGAGGACGAGGCTGTAGCCCCGCGTCAGCGCGTTCTCGGCGCACCCGACCGCGAGCTCGGTGAAGAATCCGAGACGCGAGGGCCCGCCGGAGACCGCGGCCGGCATCGCCGAGAGGAGGGCGACGGTGCGGGAACGCCCGGTCCGCAGACGCTGGGCCCGGACGCTGGGTCGGTAGCCGAGGCGGGCCGCGACCTCCTTCACGTGGTCGCGGGTGCCGACATGCACCTGGCCCCGGTCGTTGAGGGCGTGCGACACCGTGGTGCGGGAGACCCCCGCCTCGCGTGCGACGTCGGCGATCGTCGGGCGCTTGGCGGCGGGAGGAGGAGTCACGGTCCTGGCAGCGTACTCGTCCGTCACCGTGCTGGTGACGCGGCTAGAGGAGGACGACGATCCCCGAGATGATGGCGAATCCCAGCACCAGCATCCGCAGGAGGGGGCCGTCGAGGCGGTGGTGCACCCACCGGCTGACGAACGCACCGACGACGACGAACGGCACGAGCACGGCGCTCAGGCCCAGGGTGCGAAGCTCGATCTGCCCGCTCACGCCGAGGACCACCAGCGAGATCACCTCGCCCACGAGGAAGCAGACCGCCACGGTCGCCCGGAGGGTCGGGCCGCTCTTGTGCTGGTAGGCCAGCGCGAGCGGCGGGCCACCCACGCCGGTGGAGGTCTCGGTGACGCCGGTGATGAGCCCGACGACCACGAGGCCCGTCCGGTTGGGGTCGAACGCGGGCGCGAGCAGCGCCGCGACGGCCGCGATGATCGTCGACCAGCCGATGAGCAGCGCGAGCTGGTCGAGGTTCACCAGGATCAGGATCCAGAGCCCGGCGAAGGTGCCGGCGAACCGGCCCACGCTGATCCAGCGGACCCCCCGCCAGTCCAGGTGCTCCCGCTCGCGCCACGCGACGTACCCGTTGAGGGGCAGCATGAGCACGAGCAGGAGCACCGGCAGCAGCCGGGGGTCGATCAGGGTGACCACGGGCGCGGCGATGAGCGCGAAGCCCATCCCCGTCGAGCCCTGGACGAACGCCGCGACCAGGACGGTCACAGCGACCAGCGCGAAGGCCGCCTCGGTCATGCGTGCACGCCGCGGAGGCGTTCCCGGTGCTCGGCGGAGAACGGGTGGACCATGTGGATGGGGGCGTCCTCGACGGCCCGGTGCGCGATCTCGCGCGCCCGGTCCAGCAGCGCGTCGCCGTCGAGGTCCACCGGACGGCCCGCCGACAGGCGGAGCCGGCCACCGACCACCACGGACTCGATCTGGTCCTTGCCGGCGAGCCGGACGAGCTCCCACGGCAGGTCCCAGGAGGGCACGAGCTCGGGGACGTCGACGTCGAGGACCAGGAGGTCCGCGTGGGCCCCCGGGCCGATCGTGCCGACCTCGCCACCGAGTCCGACGGCGTCCGCCCCACCGGTCAGGCCCTGCTCCAGCCACGGCCAGCCGCCGCCGACCGAGGAGTCGCCGGACGCCAGGCCGTAGGTGAGGCGCTGGGCGGTCTCGGCCGCGTCCAGCAGCCGGAACGCGTCCCCGCGGGTGCCGTCGGTGCCCAGGCCGAGCCGCACGCCGAGCTCGTGCATGAGCAGCGCCTGCGCCACCGCGTTGCCCTTCCACGAGCTGGCCACCGGGTTGTAGGAGACCGCACCGCCGCTGTCGCGCAGCAGGGTGATCTCCCGTGGTGTGAGCAGGGTGGCATGCGCGGCCAGGAGCTCGGGCCCGAGCGCGTCGAGCTGGGCGAGCCGCTCCAGCGGGCGCAACCCCGTGGCCTCCAACGACCGCTCGACGGCAGCGAGGTGCTCGTTGAGATGGGTCTGGAAGGTCACGCCCGCGCGGCGGGCGAGCGAGGTGACGGCCCCGAGCATCTCGTCCGAGGCGACCTCCGGCAGCGACACCGCCAGCGACGGGTGCACGAGCGCGTCCCCCGACCATCGGTCGAGGTGCCGCTCGGCGGACGCCAGGACGTCGTCGACCTCGGCGACGCGTTCTCCGGCGACCATGTCGTTGCAGATGACGCCGAGGACGCACCGCACCCCGAGCGCGGTCGTGGCGGCGGCGAGGGTGTCCACCCCGCCGTCGACGGTGGCCCGCGTGCCGGCGTCGGCGACGGTGGTGAACCCGCCGCGCAGCGACTCCCACGCGGCGAGCCGGGTGGCGACGTCGATGGCCTCCTCGTCCAGGTGCGCCTCCATCGGGACCCAGACGCGGCGGAAGATCTCCGACGGCTCGCCGAACACGAGTGACTTGCCGAACGACTGGGTGAGGTGGTGGTGCGCGTCGACGAAGCCGGGCATGAGCAGCCGCCGGGGCAGCTCGATCGTCGCCGCCTCCGGGTGGCGGAGCCGCATCTCGTCGGCCGGTCCGACGTCGGACACCCGACCGTCGTCGACGAGCACCGCGCGGTCGGTGCGCACCCCCTCGGGCAGCAGCGTCAGCTCGGGGATCAGCAGCGTGGGGCGCTCGTGCAGAGCGGCGAGGTCGCTCATCGTTCTCCTTCACGGTTCTCGGCGCTCGGGCGCCGGCGCTCGAGGGTTTCGTCGTCGTGCGACCGGGCGTCGGCGGTGGCCCCGACCGACCGGTCGGCGTCAGCCTCTGCCCCGGTCGTCCCGCCGTCGTCCTCCGAGTCGTCGGCGGGCGCAGCGGCGTCCGTGGAACGGCGTCCGATGTGGTTGAACAGGATGTTCACGAGCACCGCGACCAGGGCGCCCATGGCGACCCCGCTCGAGAGGATGCTCCCGAGGGTGGACTGGAGGCCGTCGTAGGCGCCGGGCACCACGATCGGGAGCAGGCCGAAGCTCAGGCCCGCGGCGACGACGAGCATGTTCCGCTGGTCGCCCAGGTCGGAGCGGCCCAGCATCTGCAGGCCGATGACGGTGAGGATCGCGAACACGACGACGCCGGTCCCGCCGACCACGGGGGCCGGGATCGCGTAGATGATCCGGGCGACCGGGGTGATCAGTCCGATGACGATGAGGATGACACCCGCCGCCGCCGTGACGAAGCGGCTCTTGACGTTGCTCACCCGCACGATGCCGATGTTCTCGCCGCTCGTCACCATGAGCGAGGTGCCGAACATGCCGGCGAAGAGCGAGACGAGCGCGTCGGCGCGGATGGTGCGCGGCGCCGCCCTGGTGATGTCGATCTTCTTGCCGACGATCTCCGCGTTGATCGCGGTCTGGCCGGTGGCCTCCGCCATCGAGGCGAGGCAGAAGATCAGCAGCGGGATCGAGGCGAGGATGTCGAACTGCGGCGTGCCGAACGGGAACAGCTCGGGCACCGTGGCGACCGGTCCCGACAGGTCGGGGACGTCCACCCGTCCGAGCAGCGCCGCGATGCCGGTCGCCGCGACCAGGCCGATCATCACTGCAAGCTGGCGCACCATGCCGCGCAGCACCCGGAAGAGCAGGACGATGAGGACCATCGTCATGATGCCGAGCGCGACGCCGACCGGATCGCCGAAGGTCTCCTCCTCGGGACGTCCCGTCACGAGCAGCACGTTGATGCGGATGAGGTTGACGCCGACGACGACGATCATCGTGCCGATCACCAGGGACGGGAAGAACTTGATGATGCGGCTGAACACCGGTAGCACGATGAAGTAGAAGACCGCGGTGAGCAGCACCGCTCCGGACGCCGTCGCCGGGCCGTGCTCGGAGGCGATGGCGATGAACATGACCACCGGCGCGCCGCCGGGAAGCATCATGAACGGCAGCCGCACGCCGATGCCCCAGCGCCCCATCGACTGGATGATCGACCCGATCCCCGAGAAGACGAACGTGATGCTGAGCAGCTGGACGATGAGGTCCGGCTCGAGCTGGAGACTCGCTCCCACGAGGAAGACGGACGAGATGGGCGCGGCCGACATCACGAGCACGTGCTGCAGGCCGAACGGGACGATCTTGCGGACGGGCGGGATCTCGTCGACGGGGTGCGGTCGACGTTCGTCGGTCGATGTGGTCATGCGGTTCTCCTTCGGACCGGACCTGATGGACATTCCCAAATCGATTCGGGCCTGAATCGATTTGGGAAGAGTATTGGCTCGCCGCGGCGGCGTCAACAGGCCAGGTGGCAGGGGGCCTCGCGAGTGTCGGCCGGCCGACGGGGTGCCGCCCCGACCCACCGAGGTCGTGCCCTGGCTGGCGAGGTCGTGCGTGCGAGGCACGACCTCGCCGGGCGCGGCACGACGTCGCCACGCAGGGACGCGCTGGGGGGTGGTCGATCATCGATCGAGGCTGCCGACCCGTGCTTGACTCGTGGGCGTGACCGATGCGCCGTCAGGCCGAGCAGCGCGGCGCCACCACTCCGGGGCGCGGACCCGACGGAACGGCCGAGGCGCAATCGGGCGCCGGCGCTGGGCCACCTGGGCCGTGGTGGTGCTCCTCGCGGTGGCTCTCGTCGTCGTCGGGCCTCGGGTCGTCGAGCTCGTGCGCGAGGAGGGGCTGCCCGTCCCGGGGAACGAGCCCGAGTGCGAGGTGGCCGGCCCGGACGGTCCGGTCGGGCTCACGCGCGACCAGGCGCGACGGGCGACGACGGCGGTCGCCGCCGACACCCGGGACGACTCGGCGGTCACGGCGCCCGACACCTCCGACATCGACGACGCCGTGCTGCGCGTGCTGGCGGACGGCCCGCCGGAGGACGCCGGACCGAGCCTGTCCTGCCGCGGTTCCGCCGCGGACGACCTGGCTGAGGAGCAGATCACCGGCTCCGGCCTCACCCCGCGGGCGCAGGCGGTGCTCGAGCAGATGACGGTGGTGTTCGGCGATCAGGTCCTCGGCGGGTTCGCACCCGGCGGCGTGCAGCGCGCGGGCGAGTCGACGCACAACGACGGGCGGGCGGTCGACATCTTCTTCCAGCCCGTCACCGAGGAGAACCGACGTCGTGGCTGGCTGCTGGCGCACTGGCTCGTCGCCCACGAGGACACCCTCGACATCCAGTACGTGATCTTCGACGACCGGATCTGGAGCGCGCACAGCCGGAGCGGTCGGTGGCAGCCCTACGACGCGCCCGAGCCGGGCGGCGAGATCCTGCGGCACCTCGACCACGTGCACGTCGACGTCCTGCGCGGCGGGAACCCCTGACCTGGTCCGCCTCGGTCGAGCCCGCAGCGGCGGCCGTCACCGTCCGGCCGGCAGGAGCTGCTTGTTCGGGACGTCGGGCATCGTCGAGATCCGCCAGATGCCGATCGCGAGCGCGACGACGACGAGCACGCACACGATCGTGCCCACGTTGAGGCCGACCCCGAAGATCCACATGTAGGCGATCGATCCGGCGGCCAGACAGTAATAGGTCATCGGGATGATCGTCTTGCGGATCAGGTCACCCTCCCTGCCGAGCAGACCCACGGTGGCCGCCGCCGCGACGACGTTGTGCACGGCGACCATGTTGCCCGAGGCCCCGCCCACGGCCTGGGCGGCGACGACCGTCTCCGGACCGCTCGCGCCGATGTTCTCGCCCGTCGAGAACTGGAACAGGGAGAACATCATGTTCGACACGGTGTTCGAGCCGGCGGCGAAGGCACCGAGAGCGCCGATGAACGGAGCCAGGACCGGCCAGCCCTCGCCGGTCGCGTTGGCCGCCACCTCGGCGAGGGTGATCGGCATGGACTCCAGCCCCGCCTCGTTGAACTCGCTGCCGGAGTTGATGAAGATCCGCACGAGCGGGAGCGCGCAGAGCAGTGCGACCGCGGCGCCGGCGATCTGCCCGCCCGCCACCTTCCACGACGCCGCGATCTGGTGGACGTTCATCCTGTGCAGGACGTAGGTGATGAGAACCGCGAGCAGGAACACGGCCCCGGGCGAGTACAGCAGGTCCATGTTCTGGGAGATCCCGGTGCCGAAGATGTCGTTGACCTGGATGACCGCCGGCCCGGTGAGGAAGTCGGTGATCGCCGACACGTTGCGGGTGACGAGCAGGACCGCGGCCACGACGACGTACGGCATCCAGGCCATGGCGATCGGCATCTTGTTCTTCAGCACGGTGGCCCCGGCCTCGGGGTCGACCGAGCCGACCCACCGGTCGCTCCACCGCTCGCGCGGCGGGAAGTCCCACGTGTCCGTGGGCATGAGGAAGCCCTTCGACGACGTGAACATCACGACGACGAGCCCGACGAAGCCACCGATCATGGCCGGGAACTCGGGGCCCAGCAGGAAGGCGACGGCGAGGTACGGCAGGATCATGGCGAGCGCGGCATAGAGGGCGAACGGCGCGACCGCCAGCCCCGCCCGGAAGCTGCGCTTCTCCCCGAAGAACCCGGTCAGCAGGCAGACCATGAACAGCGGGACCAGGACACCGACGACCGCGTGGATCGTGGCCACCTGGGTCGCCGTGTGGGCGACGAACTCCGAGCGGCTGAGTCCGAGCTCGTCCGCGCGCTCCCCGACCGCCGGGACGAAGCTCCCGTCCGTGCCCGACAGTCCGTTGCCGACCCCCACGAGCATCGGGGTACCCACCGCGCCGAAGCTGACCGGCGTGGACTGGATGATCAGGCCCGCCATGACCGCCGCCATCGCCGGGAATCCCAGCGCGAGCAGCAGCGGCGCGACCACCGCCGCCGGCGTGCCGAAGCCGGCGGCACCCTCGATGAAGGACCCGAACAGCCAGGCGATGATGACGACCTGGACGCGCCGGTCGGCGCTGATGGTGGTGAAGCCCGCGCGTATCGACTGCAGCGCGCCGCTCTTGGTGATCGTCTCGAGCAGCAGCAGCGCGCCGAACACGATCCACAGCAGGCCGATGGCGACGAGCAGGCCCTGGACGACGGACGCGCCGATCGTGGTCCACGACATCTCCCACACCGCGAGGGCGATGACGACGATGACGGCGAGCCCGACCGGCATGGCGTACTTCGCCGGCCATCTCAGGCCGACGAGCAGGACTCCGATGACGAGGATGGGAAGGATGGCGAACAGGGCGAGTACGACGAGGTTGTCCATCTGGACCTCCGGGCTCGGCGGCGTTGCCGATTCGTGGGATGTCGAGGGGTGAAGCTCTGTATCCAGTTGCCGGTCGTGCGGACAACCTAACGCCTCGCGCCTCGTCGATCGGACATTTCGACCGACGACGTCGCGTCGATGCCGACCGGCCGGCCGTCAGGGACCGGCGCGCCGCCTCGCGTCAGCCGCCGCAGCCGCCCGGGTTGCCGCAGGCGCAGCCGCCGGCCCGTCCGGTGGCGGGGGTGCGCAGTGTCGTGGGCGTGGCGTCGACGAGGGTGCTGGCGTCCTTGCCGAGCAGGGAGGCGTCGAGCACGAGGATCATGTGCGCCGTCGACATGTGCTTGCCCTGGCGGGAGAGGGCGTCGGTGATCTGCAGCAGGCAGCCCGGGTTGGAGGTCACGAGCAGCTCGGCCTCCGTCGCTGCCACCTTCGACGCCTTCTTCTCCCCCAGCTCGCGCGCCGGCTCGGGGTTGACGAGGTTGTAGATCCCCGCGGAGCCGCAGCACAGGTCGCCGTCGGCGATCTCCTTGATCGTCACGCCGGGGATGTCGCGCAGCAGCCGGCGCGGCTGGGACCGCACCTTCTGCGCGTGCGAGAGGTGGCACGCGTCGTGGTAGGCGATCGTCACCGGCAGCGGGTGCCGCGGCGCGAGGGGGCCGAGCTCGACGAGGATCTCCGAGATGTCCCGGACCTTCTCCGAGAACTCCCGGGCGCGCTCGGCGTAGTCGGGGTCGTCGGCGAGCAGGTGGGCGTACTCCTTCATGGTGGAGCCGCAGCCGGCGGAGTTGACGACGACCCGCTCGACACCGGCCTCGCTGAAGGTGTCGATGAGTCGGCGCGCGTAGGTCAGGCCCTCGTCCTCCCGGCCGGCGTGCACGGACAGGGCACCGCAGCAGCCCTGGGACGGCGGCGTGACGACGTCGCAGCCCTCCATGTTGAGCACCCGCACCGTGGCGGCGTTGACGCCGGGGTAGAACTCTCGCTGGACGCAGCCGAGCAGCAGGCCCACCGTCATCCGGTGCTCGCCCTTGGCGGGCATGTGGGCGGGGATGCGAACCCGACGCCCGATCGGCGGGGCGACTGCCTCCATCGTGGCGAGGGTCGGAGAGATCCTCTCCAGGACCTTCGAGCCGCGCACGAGCCTGCTCAGCCCGCTCCGCTGGTACAGCGCGAGGGGTCCGCGGACGAACCGCAGCCGCTCCGGTCGCGGGAACAGCGCGAAGATGCCCTGCCGCAGGGCGCGCTGCGCCACGGTCCGGTGCTGCTTGCCGCGCCGCTCGACCTGCTGGCGCGTGGCCTCGATGAGCTTGTCGTACTGGACGCCCGACGGGCACGCGGTCACGCAGGCCATGCACCCGAGGCAGGCATCCATGTGCTGCACCATGGCCGGGCTCATCGGCTGGTCCTCGAGGCCCTGCTGCATGAGGTAGATGCGGCCGCGCGGGGAGTCCATCTCCTCGCCCCACAGGTCGTAGGTGGGGCAGGCCGGCAGGCAGAAACCGCAGTGCACGCAGTCGTCGATGAGCTCGCGCGAGGGCGGGTGGTGGTCGTCGAAGGCCGCGAGCCCGAGGACGTCGGTCTGCGCGTGGCCCGACCGGGCCGCCGAGTCCGTCATGTCGAGCCGGTGCATGTCCGTGCTCATCAGATCCCTCCCACGAAGCGTCCGGGTGCAAGGTTCCGGCCCGGGTCCAGGCGTTCCTTGATGCTGCGCATGAGCTCGATCCCGCCGACCGGTCCCCACACGTCGAGGCCCTCGCGGAGCGGGGCCGGCGCACGCAGGACGACGACGGTGCCCTCCCCCGGGTCGGGAGCCGCGGCACGCAGCCGGGCGACGGTTCCCGCGACGTCCGCACCGTCGATGCCGACGTCCAGCACGCCCGCCGCCGAGCCCCGGACGGCGACGCCGGTCCCGTGCGACTGCTCCGCCGCGCGGGCGGCCAGGAGCACCTCGCGCACACCGACCAGGGTCGCGGTGGCCCGCGCGCTCACCGCGCCGTCGGGCGCGCGGTCCCACCACGCGGGTTCGTCGGCGAGATGACCGCCGACCAGGTCGGCGACCTCGGCGGCGCGCGTGGCGACGCCGGCGGGCCCGCCCTCGAGGAGCACGGCGAGGGTCGCCTCGTCGCTACCGGCCGGGCGGTCGATCTCGACCGCGGCGGGGGCGACCTGGGAACCCAGCACCGCCCGGCCGAGGTCGGCGATCTCGTCGAGCGCGCCGCTGCGCACGACGAACGCGCGGTCGTCCGGGACGGGGTGGAGGCGGAACGCCGCCCGCACGATGATCCCGAGGGTGCCGTAGGAGCCCGTCATCAGCTTGCCCAGGTCGTAGCCGGCGACGTTCTTGACGACCTTGCCGCCCGAGGACGCGACGGTCCCGTCCGCCAGGACCACCGTCGTGCCGAGCACGAGGTCGCGCAGCGCGTGGCGCAGCACCCGCCGCGGGCCGGACGCGCCCGTCGCGAGAGCGCCGCCGACCGTGGACCCGTTCTCGAACCGCTCCCGCCCGACCTCGGACACGAGCTCCTGCCCGGCGCGGGCCACCTGCGCGTGGAGGTCGCGCAGCGGCAGTCCGGCCTCGGCGACGACGACGAGGTCGCCGGCCCCGTGCTCGACGAGCCGGTCCAGCCCGGTGGTGTCGAGGAGGACGTCGACGCGCTCGGGGGGTGCCGCCCGGTCGAGCGCGGTCGCGCCGCCGCGCGCGACGGTGACGAGCCCCTGGCCGCTGGCCTCCCGCACCACACGGGAGACGCCCTCGATCGACGTCGGCCGGGCGACGACGACCGCCGGGACGCCGTCGACGACATCCCCCGGGTCCGCCTCGCGCACCTCGCCCTCACCGCCGAGGCTCCGGGCCAGGGCCGCGAGGTCGGGGCGGCCGGGCGGGCGCGCGGCCGCTGCACGCGTGTCCGCACCCGTCGACGACATCAGAACACCTCCGCCAGTCCGGCCTCCTGGAGCGGGTGCGCCCCCTGGTGCCTGCCGGGTCGCTCGCCGCACAGGCGCGGGGTCGGGAAGATCTTTCCGGGGTTGGAGATGTTCTCCGGGTCGAACGCGCACCGCACCGCCTGCATCGTGTCGAGGTCGGCGGCGGTGAACATCCGCGGCATGTGCTTCGCCTTGTCGGACCCGACGCCGTGCTCGCCGGTGATCGACCCGCCGCCATCGATGCACAGGTCGAGGATCCCGCCGGCCACCTCCTCGGCGCGCTCGGCGGCACCCTCCTCGGCGTCGTCGAAGAGGACGAGCGGGTGCAGGTTGCCGTCGCCCGCGTGGAACACGTTGGCCACCCGCACGCCCTTCTCCTCGGACAGGTCGGCGATCCGGCGCAGCACGTCGGGCAGTGCGGTCCTCGGGATGACGCCGTCCTGGACGATGTAGTCCGGGCTGATCCGACCGACGGCAGCGAACGCAGACTTGCGGCCCTTCCAGATGAGGGCGCGCTCGGCGTCGTCCGCCGCCAGCCGCGTCTCGAACGACCCGTTCGCGTCGCAGTGGTGCAGCACCTCGGCCAGCTCTCCGGCGACGTCGGCCGACGAGCCGTCGACCTCGATGACCAGCACCGCCCCCGCGCCGTCGGGATAGCCGCAGGCGACCGCCTCCTCCGCCGCCTCGATGGCGAGCGCGTCCATCATCTCGATGGCCGCCGGGATCACGCCGGCAGCGATGATCGCCGAGGTCGCGGCCCCCGCGTCGTCGACCGACCGGAACCCCGCGAGGACGGTCTGGACCTCCTGCGGCAGCCGGGTGAGGCGCACCGTCACCTCGGTGACGATGCCGAGCGTGCCCTCCGAGCCGACGAGGGCGCCCAGCAGGTCGTAGCCCGGAGGGTCGGGGGCCTTCCCGCCGATCTCGACCCGCTCACCGCCCGGGGTGACGAGGTCGACGCCGGTGACGTGGTTGACGGTGAAGCCGTACTTCAGGCAGTGCGCGCCGCCCGAGTTCTCGGCGACGTTGCCTCCGATCGAGCAGATCGTCTGGCTCGAGGGGTCCGGCGCGAAGTAGTAGCCGTCGGGCGTCGCCGCACGGGACAGGGCGAGGTTGATGACGCCCGGGTCGACCACCGCGCGCTGGTTCGCGGCATCGATCTCCTTGATGCTGCGCATCTGGGACATGACGACGAGGACGCCCTCCGCGTGCGGGAGCGCACCGCCCGACAGACCCGTACCCGAGCCGCGTGCGACGAACGGGACCCGGTGGGCGGCGCACACGCGGACGGCCCGCGCGACGTCGTCCGCATCGCGTGCGAGCACGACGAGACCCGGCACCGTCCGGTACTGGGCCAGACCATCGCACTCGTAGGTCTGAAGACGCTGCCGGTCGGTGATGATCCGATCGACGTCGAACGTGCGGGCGAGCTCGGCCGTGACGCGGCCGAGCGGGCTGGTCGAGCTCCGGTCGGCGGGCGCGGTGGGGCCGTCCGGGGCGACGGCGGTGTCGGTGGACGTCATGGCGGCAGCCTCCTCGGTGACGTCGGCGTCGTGACGAGCGTGCTGTGGGGATGTCCACACCGAGCGTACCGGTCGGAGGTGGACGGGGCACCGACAGAGCCTCTGCCAGGGCGTCGCGACGATCCCGAGCGACCAGCGCCTCCCCTACAGCGACAGCCGGGCCACGGCCTCGCCGTCGTCGTACGCGCCGGTGAGCACGAAGCCCATCCCCAGGTAGAACGGCTCGGGGCCGCCCGGGGCCTGGACCCAGCTGGTCTCGACCGCCGAGTGGCCGGCGGCGCGCAGGTCCGCGGTCCACAGCTCCAGCGCACGTCGGCCGATGCTCCGCCCCTGGTGCCGCCGGTCGACGAGGAACCGCCAGAGGTACGGATCCGGTGTGCCGGCGTTGACGGCGTCCGCCCACATGAGGAAGCCGGCCGGCTCGCCGTCGGCCTCGATACCCCGCAGCACGGGGACGACGGGGTAACCGTCCTCGGGCTCGGGGAACAGCGCGTCCGTGTAGGACTGGTCGACGCTCGCGACGAACAGCTCCTGCGAGCGGTGCGAGCGCAGGCGCCGGTAGGCCCAGGCGTTCTCGTGGTCCAGCTCGACGAGCCGGACCTCCTTCGGCACGCCGCGCGGGCGGTCGCGCCAGTCACGGCGTTCGTCGGCGGTCATCGAGTAGCGGAGGTTGTCGTCCCACGTCCCCCGCCACCGGTAGGACTTCTCCGCGAGGTGCTCGAACGTCATGCCGAGCCGCTCGAGGAGTCGCGCAGAGGCCCGGTTGTCCGGCGAGAGCTCGGCGACGACACGGTGCACGCCGAGGCGGTCGACGAGATCGTCGACGACGGCGGAGGCGGCCTCGAGAGCGTACCCCTTGCCCTGGTGCGCGGCCGCGAGCGTGAAGCCGATCTCGGCGACGCCCGAGTGGTCGTCGAGGCCGACGTACAGGTCGCCGACCAGCCGGCCGTCGGCCTCGACGGCCAGCTGGTTGCCGGTGCCCGGCACGACGTCGTCCCGGTCCGCGTGGGCGGCGGCGAGCCGTTCGGCGCGCTCACGGGGGTAGGGCAGGTCCCAGTCCTGCAGGGCGTTGACGGCCGGGTCGTTGCGGTACGCCGTGAGCACGTCGACGTCCCCGCCGTTCACCATGCGCA
Source organism: Georgenia sp. Z2081 (assembly GCF_055326445.1). Lineage (NCBI taxonomy): Bacteria > Bacillati > Actinomycetota > Actinomycetes > Allobogoriellales > Allobogoriellaceae > Georgenia > Georgenia sp. Z2081. The sequence continues at coordinate 171,525 of NZ_JBUZNK010000001.1, read as the reverse complement.
CGGTCAGCCGGTCGGTGCTCAGGGGGTAGGGGCTCGTGCTCACCTGCTGATCGTCGCCGCGGCGGAGGGCGGGCGCCAGCGATTTGACGAGGAGGCCGGCATCGCTGTGCGCAGCCGGACGTCTCGCGAGCCGCCGACGTCAGCGAGCCGCCCGGCTGCGGGTGACCGCGGCGTCGATCCCGTCCAGCAGGAACTGCAGGCCGAGCTCGAAGGAGTCGGCCCAGTCGGCATCGAAGACGTCCTCGTCCAACGCCGCCATGGCCGGGAACCTCCCGGACTCCATCGCACCGACCAGCACCGGGAGCTGGTTGTTCCAGAACTCGTCCTCCGTCATGCCGCTCTCCTCGGCGGCCCGCTCGTAGAGGATCTCCTCGCGGACCGAGCCGACGACGTAGGCGTCGAGCTGGGAGACCACCATCATCTTCTTCTGATCGCCGAAGGGCAGGTCGGTCAGACCCGCGACCGTCTCCTCCATCTGGGAGACGCTGCCGGGACCGAGCACCGGGCGCGACCAGTTGACCTGCAGGAGCCATCGGTGGCTGAGGTACATCTCCCTGCTGCGTCGTGCGACCGCGGTCAGCGTGGCGCGCCAGTCGCCGTCCGGGTCGACGCGGCCGAGTCGGGCACCGCTGACGTGGTCGAGCATGAGGTTGAGCAGCTCGGCCTTGCTGGGCACGTACCGGTAGAGCGACATCGTGCCCATCCCGAGCGCCGTGGCGAGCCTGCGCATGGAGAGTGCGTCGATGCCCTCCGAGTCGGCGATCTCGATACCCGCGGTGACGATCTGATCGAGGGTCAGCGTGGGTCTCGGACCCTTCGTCGCCGGCGGCAGGCCCTCCCAGAGCAGCTGATGACTGCGCGCGAGCGGGTTCTCCTCGGACATCTCCACCCCTTGCACCGAAAGCTGTTGCGTTCTGCGGACAGCGTACGCTATCGTCCTGCGTGCAATGTACTCAGAACGCCTGGGGGCGACGATGAACGAGTCAGGATTCGCGGTCCGCACCGCGGGCCTCAGCAAGCGCTACGGGCAGAAGGTCGCCCTGGACGGGGTGGATCTCGCGGTGCTGCGCGGCTCCGTCCACGGCCTGCTCGGCCCGAACGGTGCGGGCAAGACGACGACGGTCCGCATCCTCGCCACGCTCACCCGGGCCGACGCCGGTCAGGCGTCGGTGGCGGGGCACGACGTGCGCAGCCGTGCGCGCGAGGTTCGCGCGAGCATCGGGCTGGTCGGGCAGCAAACCGCTGTCGACGACATCCTCAGCGCCCGGCAGAACCTCACCATCTTCGGCAGGCTGTTCCGGCTGGAGAAGGCGGAGGCGCGTCGTCGGGCGGACGAGCTGCTGGAGCTCTTCGGGCTACAGGACGCCGCGAAGCGGTCGCCCAAGACCTTCTCGGGGGGCATGCGGCGACGGCTGGACCTGGCCGCGAGCATGATCCTCGCCCCGAAGGTGCTCTTCCTCGACGAGCCGACGACCGGCCTGGACCCGGCCGGGCGGCGCGAGGTATGGCAGGCGGTGCGCGACCTCGCCTCCCGGGGCACCACGGTGCTGCTGACGACCCACTACCTCGACGAGGCCGACAAGCTCTGCGACCGGATCAGCGTGATCGACCAGGGGCGGAACTTCGTCGACGACACACCGGCCGGGCTCAAGCGGCGCATGGGCGACGAGCGGCTCGAGGTCGCCGCGGCCGACCCCGACACGATGTCGCGCGTCGCCGAGGTCGTCCGCCGGGTCACCGACGCCGAGGTGACGGTGACCGACGGCAGCGTCAGCGCCCCCGTCACGGCGGGCGTCCGCGCCCTGACCGCGGTGGCGGCCGAGATCGACCGGCTCGGCCTGGAGATCGACGACATCGGGCTGCGCCGCCCCACCCTCGACGAGGCGTTCCTGCACCTGACCGCCCAGACCACCACGGAGGCCGCCTCATGAGCACCATCGACCGGGCCACGACCGGCCCGTCCCTCCCCACCGCACCGGTCCACTCGAGCGACCCCCTCTCCCGGCTGAGGTGGGCGGTCAAGGACTGCTGGACGATCGTCGTGCAGGAGCTCACCCACCTGGTGCGCCAGCCGTCCACGTTCGCCTGGCAGCTCGGCATGCCCGTGGTGATGGTGCTGATGTTCGTCTACGTCTTCGGCTCGGCCATGGACGTCACCGGGCAGGGCGCCGGCGAGGGCTACATCGACTACGCCATGCCCGGGATGTTCGCGATGACCATGGCCTTCGGGTTCATGAACACGGCCTTCGCCGTCACGCTCAACAAGGAGAAGGGGTTCATGGACCGCTTCCGGTCCATGCCGATGTCCCCGTCGGCGGTGGTGACCGGACGCGGGGTCTCCGACCTCATCCAGGCGGCCGTCGACCTCGCCACCATCGCTGTCCTCGCGCTGATCATCGGGTGGCGGGCCGGCGGGACCGTGGGTGAGGCCCTGTTCGCGTTCGCGCTGCTGCTCTGGCTGCGGCTGGCCCTCATCTTCGTCGGCGTCTACCTGGGCCTGCGGATCAAGAACACCGAGGTGGCCGGTTCGCTGTTCGCCGTCGCCTTCCCGGTGGGGTTCATCTCCTCGGTGTTCACCCCGCCGGAGATGATGCCGGGCTGGCTCGGTGCGGTCGCGGCGTGGAACCCGGTGTCCTCGACTGCGAGCGCGATCCGCGAGCTGTTCGCGACCCCCGGCGCCGGCACGGGTGAGGCGAGCTACTGGATCGACGGACACGCGATCGGCGGCGCGATCCTGTGGCCGATCGTCATCATGGCGATCTTCGTCCCGCTCGCGGTGCGGGAGTTCCGCAACCTCAGCAGGTAGCGGGCAGGGCACGTGCTCAGCCCTGCTTGGTCGCTCCGACCGCGCTCTGCGGGAAGATCGGCACCGCGACCTGGATCCCCTCCGCGTCGAACCTGCCCTTGAGGTGCGCGCGGGCGGCACGGCCGATGGCCCACTGCGAGCCGGGCCGGGTCTTGATGATCATGCGCATCGTCACGGCACCGTTCCCGATGCCGGTCACGCCGCTCACCTCGGGCCTGTCGAGAATCTCGCTCGCGAACTCCGGCAGATGAGCGAACTCCTCCAGGCCGCTCTCGATCACCTGCTTCGCCCTGGCCAGGTCGACCGAGTAGTCCAGCGGAATCTCGACCACCGCGTTGGCCCAGTCCTGGTTCATGTTCGCGACCCGCCGGATCTCGCCGTTGCGCACGTACCAGAGGTTGCCGTCGAGGTCGCGGATCTTCGTGATCCTCATCGTCATGTCCTCGACCGTGCCCACCGTGTCGCCGACGTCGACCACGTCGCCCACGCCGATCTGGTCCTCCGACATCATGAACAGACCGGAGATGAAGTCCTGCACGAGGCTCTGCGCGCCGAAGCCGATCGCCAGACCCATCACGCCGGCACTGGCCAGGATCGGACCGAGATTGATCCCGAACTCGCCCAGGATCATCATGAACGCCACGCCGAAGATGACGAACGAGGCGATGCTGCGCAGCACCGAGCCGATCGTCTGCGCCCGCTGCTCCTGACGGCGAACGCGAGCGATCTCGTCCGGCCCCGCCTTGGTGACCTTGCGCCGGGCGTTGGACGCGGCCCGGTCCAGCTGTTGCCGCGACTGGACCACCCTGTCGACGAGTCGAACGATCACACGGCCCAGGACGGCGCGCGCGATGAGCGCCACCAGGACGATGATGACGACGTTGATCAGGCTGGAGATCAGCTCCCCGGTGTGCGAGGCGAACCACTCGCCGATCACGCCGGCCTGCGCGGGTACGTCTGTCACGGGTCGACCCCTCCGTTCTCCATGTCACGGGGCCCGCATCTCGAGCCCGTCGGATGCCGAGAACCATCGTCTCAGCGCCCCATCTGGATCGCGATGCGCGGCCGCCGGGCGCCGCTGTGAGAAATCCGGCCCTCACCGCCCCATGTCGACGAAGCGCGAGTAGTGGCCCTGGAACGCCACGGTCACCGTGCCGGTGGGTCCGTTCCTCTGCTTGGCGATGATGATGTCCGCCTCGCCGGCCCGCGGGTGCTCCTTCTCGTAGGCGTCCTCGCGGTGCAGCAGCATGACGACGTCGGCGTCCTGCTCGAGCGAGCCCGACTCGCGCAGGTCGGACATCATCGGCTTCTTGTCGCCGCGCTGCTCGGGACCACGGTTGAGCTGCGCGACGGCGATGACCGGCACCTCGAGCTCCTTCGCGAGCAGCTTGAGCGCACGGGAGAACTCCGAGACCTCCTGCTGGCGCGACTCCACACGCTTGCCCGAGCTCATCAGCTGGAGGTAGTCCACGGCGATGAGCTTGAGGTCGTGGTTCTGCTTGAGCCGCCGGCACTTCGCCCGGATCTCCATGAGCGACATGTTGGGGCTGTCGTCGACGAACAGCGGCGCCCCCGACGACCGGCTCGCCGCCCCCGCGACCCGCTCCCACTCGTCCTGCCGCATCGAGCCCTCACGCATGTGCTTGAGCGAGACCCCGGCCTCGGCGGACAGCAGTCGCATGGTGATCTCGGTGCGCCCCATCTCGAGGCTGAAGATCACCGAGGCATGGTTGTGGCGGATCGACGCGGTGCGGCAGATGTCGAGCGCGAGCGTGGACTTACCGATGGCGGGACGCGCCGCGATGATCACCATCTGCCCCGGGTGCAGACCGTTCGTCAGGCTGTCGAGGTCCGCGAAGCCGGTCGGGACGGCGCCGTCGTCGCCGGTCTTGGACTCGATGCGCTGCAGCTCGGTGAGGGTGGGGTCCACCAGCTCGCGCAGCGGCCGGTAGTCCTCCGCGTTGCGCTGGTCGGCGACGGCGTACACCTCGGCCTGGGCGGAGTTGACGATCTCCTCGACGTCGCCGCCGTCGGTCGCGTAGCCGAGCTGCACGATGCGGGTACCCGCCTGGACGAGCCGGCGCAGGACCGCCTGCTCGCGCACGATGCGCGCGTAGTAGCCGGCGTTCGCCGCCGTCGGGACCGACGAGACGAGGGTGTGCAGGTAGGGCGCGCCACCGACGCGGGCCATCTCTCCGCGCCGGGTGAGCTCGGCGGCGACCGTCACCGGGTCGGCCGGCTCCCCGCGGCCGAACAGGTCGATCACCGCCTCGTACACGAGGGCGTGGGCGGGCTTGTAGAAGTCGACGCCGCGGACCTCCTCGACGACGTCCGCGATCGCGTCCTTGCTCAGCAGCATGCCGCCGAGCACCGACTGCTCGGCGGCCACGTCCTGCGGAGGGGTCCGGTCGAAGTCGGCCCGCGAAACGCCCGGATCCTCTGCCACGCTCACTCCTGTTCGGTGCCCGCACGCACGTCGGGCCAGGCGACGGTACGGCCGCCCCGCCCCGGTGCCAAACTCCCACTGTGCACGAAGGCGCCGCCACCCGTGGACGCCCTGTGGACCAACACCGTGAGGGTGTGCACAGATGTGGACAAAGGTGTGGGTAGCGGGTCGGTCGAATGCGCGCCGGGCCTACGACGACGTCGGAGGACACCCCACAGGGTGTGGACGGAAGAAGTCGGGCGTGTCGTGTGGACTCCCGCCCGGCCGTCCTCGTCGCCGACCCGCCCCCGCGGGCGATCACCGCGGCGGCCCGCCCCTCGGGCCGTGGTCGCCCGCCCACGGGAGCCGACCTACCGTGACCCGGGTACCGGCCGGCAAGCCCCTGAGGAGGAGAGATGGTCACGGACCCGGGTGCCGGCGTCGGGCCGGAGCTCTCGCCCCGTGAGGTCGACCGGCAGATCCTGCGTCTCGCGGTGCCCGCGCTCGGCGCGCTCGTCGCCGAGCCGCTGCTGCTCATCATCGACTCCGCGATGGTCGGCCATCTGGGGACGTCCTCGCTCGCGGGACTCGCGATCGCCCAGGCCGTGCTGACGACGATCGTCGGGGTGTGCGTCTTCCTCGCGTACGCGACGACCGCCGCGACCGCCCGGCTCGTGGGTGCCGGGCAGCGGGCGCGCGGCATCCGGGCGGGCGTCGACGGGATGTGGCTCGCCGTCGGCCTCGGGCTGCTGCTCGCCGTGGCACTCCTGCTCGCCGGGCCGTGGCTCGTAGGCGCACTCGGCGGGAGCGGCGAGGTCGCCGACGAGGCGGTGACCTATCTGCGGGCGTCCGCCTTCGGGCTGCCCGGGATGCTCGTCGTGCTCGCCGCGACCGGGACGCTGCGCGGACTGCTCGACACCCGCACTCCCCTGTACGTCGCCGCCGGTGGCGCCGCGGCCAACGCCGTGCTCAACGCGATCCTCATCTACGGCCTGGACCTGGGGATCCTCGGGTCCGGGCTCGGCACGGCGATCGCCCAGATCGGCATGGGTGCGGTGCTCGCCGGCGTCGTCGTCCTAGGGGCACGCCGGTACGAGATCTCGCTCGCCCCCTCCGGCCTCGGGGTCCTCGCCTCCGCCCGCGCGGGCCTGCCGCTGTTCGTGCGCACCCTCTCGCTGCGCGCGGCGATCCTCGTGACGGTCGCCGTGGCCACGGCGCTCGGCCCCGCCCGGCTCGCGGCCTACCAGGTGACGAGCTCGATCTGGTCGCTGTGCGCGTTCGCCCTCGACGCCGTCGCGATCGCCGCCCAGGCCCTCGTCGGCCAGGGGCTCGGCAGGGGCGACCCCGAGGCCGTCCGTCGGCTCCTCGACCGGTGCCTGCGCTGGGGCATCCTCGGCGGGCTGGTCCTCGGCGTAGGGGTCGCCGCCGGCTCACCGCTGCTGGTCCGGATCTTCACGTCCGACCCCGAGGTGCGGTCGGCCGCCGTGTGGTGCCTCGTCGTCGTCGGGGCCCTCATGGCGCTGGCCGGCCTGGTCTACGTCCTCGACGGCATCCTCATGGGCGCCGGCGACGGTCCGTTCCTCGCCGTGTCCGGCGTCATCACGCTCGTCGTCTACCTCCCCGCCGCGTGGGCGGTCGCCGAGCTCGGACCCGACGGCACGTGGGGCCTGGTGTGGTTGTGGGTCGCGTTCGCCGGCGTCTTCATGGGGGCGCGCGCCGTGACGACCTACGTGCGCTCGCGCGGCACGAGGTGGATGGTCCTCGGGGAGGGGCGCTGAGCGTGGCAGGACGACGCGACGTGGCGGGCACCCGCAGCTCCGGGGGACCACCCGTCCCGGTCGACCTGAGAGCCGCGCTTCTCGTCGCCCTCGCCTCGGTCGGCGCCTTCGCGGCCTTCTACGGCGTCTACACCGTGGCACCGGTGCTCTACGCGGACGTCGACGGCGGCCCGCGCACCCGTGTCACGCTGCTCATGCTCATGGTGGTCGGCGTGCAGCCGCTCGTGATGCTCGGCGGTCGGTTCCTGCGCAACCGTCCGGTGATCGTCGGTGCCGCGCTCGTCTCTCTCGCCCTCGGCAGCGCCCTGCTGCCGGCCGCCGGAGGCTGGCTGGGCCTGGCGCTGGTCGGTGCGGGCTTCGGCGTCTTCGTGGTGGTGGGCACGGCCTGGACCCGGGAGGTCGTACCGCCACGTGCCGTGGGTCGGGCGATGGCGCTGTACGGGACGCTGTCCGCCGTCGGGGGTGCGCTGGGCGCTCCGTCCGCGCTCCTCCTCTCCGGCACGGGGACCGGGTGCGTCGCCCTCGGCGGAGCGATCGTCGCCCTGCTCGCGTTGCTCCCGGTCGTGGTCGCGGCCCGGTACGCCCGACGCCGGCCGAAGGCGGAGCTGGACGGTGGACCGACCGCGCCCGCAACCGGGGCACCTGGCTCATCGTCTGCCGGAGAGCCGTACCGGGGTACCGCCGCGCTGGCGAGCCTCGCCGCGCACGCGGTAGCCGTCGTGGCCTACGGGACGGTGCTCAGCTCGACGGGCACGCTCGACGGCACGGGGGCGGGTTCCGCCGCGGTGCTGTCCGCACTCGTGGTACAGAGCTCGCTCGCCCTCGCGCGGCCTCCCGTCGGATGGCTGTGCGACTCGTGGTCACCGACCGGGACCCTTGCCCTCAGCACAGGGGCACTGGCGGTCGCCGTGGCGATGCTGTGGACCGTCGGTTCCCCGACCGGCTTCGTCGTCGCCGCCGCGGGCGTTGGCGTGACCTCAGGCGCCGTCCAGACGGCCGCCCTGACCACGATGATGCGCAGCACCCGCACGCGGGGCCAGACGGAGCGCGTGAGCACCGCGTGGAACATGGTCTTCGACATCGGCCTCGGCGTCGGCGCGGTGCTGGCGACCGGGCTGGCCCTGGTCTGAGGCCTCCCCTCCGGGGCATGGGCCGCGTCGTCGGACCCGTCAGCCCTTGCCCTGGGAGGCCCAGATGAACTGGACGAGCTCCGCACGGCTGTGGACGTCCGTCTTCGCGAAGATGCGCTTGATGTGCTGCTTGACCGTGTTCTGGCTGACGAACGCTCGCGCAGCGATCTCCTTCGTCGTCAGGCCCTGGCTGACGTAGCGAGCGATCTCCTGCTCGCGCGGGGAGAGCACGTCCCAGGACGGCAGGCTCTCGTCATCGTCCGCGCACTCGAATATCACGCCGACGATCGCGTCGTGGCTCGGAACCAGGGAGCACTTGACGATGACCTTCTCGCCCGACTCCTGATCCCGCACGTTGACCGTCCGCGCGTGGCGCCCGTCCGCGGCGAAGTCGGCGATGACCTCGTCCACCAGCGCGACGACCGAGGACGGGTACCGCTGCTCGAACCTGCGGCTGGAGAACACCTTCTCACCGGACGTCTCGGCCACGACCACCATCTGCGAGAGGTGGTCGAGCGCACCACCGAGCAGGGCGGCCCGGTCCCCCGCCAGCTCCAGGCGCTGCGCACGCTCGAGCGCCAGGCTCAGGTGCTCGCTCGCGAACCGCGCTGCCGTGAGGTCCTCGAGGCTGAAACCCTCGATGTCGACGCCACGGGCGAAGTTCAGGGTCCCGGCCACCTCGCCGGCCACGATGATCGGGGCCTCGAGCGAGTGGCCGAGGTTCTCGCGCAGGAGCACCGCCCGGGCCCCCGACTCGATCCAGCGTCCGCTGTGCACCACGTGCGTGGAGTCCGCCGGCAGTGCGTTCTCGACGACGGCCTCGAGCACCGGGTCGTCGCAACGCCCTTCCGACTCGTAGGCGGCCATGAAGGCCGGGCTGAGGTTGGAGGAGGCGTCCTCCGCCGAGCCGCCCACCGAGAACCGGTACAGACCCACGGCGTCCGACGAGAGCACACCCCCGACCGTCCCGTAGTACGCGTCCTTGATCTCCTGCACGCTCGCGGCGCGCTGGATCTCCCGGACGAACTCGAACCGGCTTGCCAGGTGCTCGTTCTCGTTCATGGCCACCAGCACGTCCACTCCCTCGTCACGCCCCCTGGTAGGTCACTTCGTCGTGCGGCGATGGGGTGCACCGGTGCACCAGGTTCCCGCGCCCGCCGCATCGCGGTCTCTCACAGTGTGAGGCAGGTGGGACCGAGGCCGCGCCCCGGTCCCACCTTCCATGCCGTCACCTCTCAGATCCGGTCGGCCATCCAGTCGGTGAGGCGCGACGCCGCGACCGCCAGGTGGTCGTAGTTGCAGTGCAGCGACCCGGCGCCGTCGTAGATGTCGAAGGTGACGTCGTCGACCGAGAGCGCCTCGACGAACTTCTTCGCGCCCTCGATGTCCATGATGATGTCCTGCGTACCGTGCATGACGTACACCGGGACGTCGATCTTTTCCGCGACGCCGTCGAGCGTGAACTTCGCGAGCTTCTCCCGCGCCTCGGCGTCGTCCTTCGAGCCCGAGAGCCACTGGAGCTGCTGCTGCAGCGCCGGGTAGTACTCGTAGAAGTCGGTGAGGATGCTCCACGTCCCGCACCAGGCGGCGACGGCCTTGATGCGCGGCTCGAAGGCGGCGGCGCGGGGCGCGTAGTAGCCGCCGAAGCTCACGCCCGCGAGGCCGAGGCGGTCCATGTCGACGTCGTCGCGCTCGGCGAGGAAGTCGAGGATCGCGGCGACCGGCACCTCGTAGTCGGGGCGGCTGTAGAGCTCCTTGAAGCGCAGCGAGCTGCCGCGGCCGGGGGTGTCCACCATGACGACGTTCATCCCGCGGGCGGGGAACTCGGTACCCCCGAGGAAATACAGCTCCTCGGCCCACGAGTCGGCACCGCCGAGGAAGAGGACCGTCGGGCGCTTCGCCCCCGAGTTGTCCGGGCGGACGATGTAGCCGTCCATGGTGATGCCCTCGAACGGCACCTGGATGCGCTCGATGAGGCCGTCGGTGAGCTCGGCGGCACGCTGGAAGTTCTTCGTCCCCTCGGTGTAGGCCTCGGTGCGGCGCGGGTCGTCGGAGTTCAGGAAGAACTCGCTGTGCCGCCAGTAGCTCATCGAACGGAACAGGGCCCGGCGTCCGGTGGTGATGTGCCCTTCCGCGATGGCCTTCTCGCCCGCGGCGGCCGTCTCCTTGGCGGTGCGGCTCCACTCCTGCTGCCACAGCTCGGTGTCGGTCGAGTCGCCGATGCGGGCCGCGGTGCGCGCGCACTCGAAGAGGTCGGAGCCGCCCACGGCGACCTGCGCGAGCAGGCGCATCGTCTGGAGCGACCAGTCCTCGTCCTGCGGGAACAGCTCGATGACGGACAGGGAGTTGTCCTGGGTCGTGGTCTCGGTCATCTCTTCTCCTTGTGTAGCTCGGTTCGGTGGTGTGCCTGGAGGTCGGTCAGCGGACGGCGGAGGTGGTGGCACCGACGACGTCGCCCCACGGCACCTGGTCGCGGATGGCGCCGCGGTAACGGGCCAGCTGCCGCGGCGCGTTGACGCAGATGGCGCCTCGGACGAGCCCGTCGCGGCCGTAGAGCGCGGTGAGCCTGGAGTCGGAGGCCTCCTCGACGACGACGTCGGTGGCGGCGGTGCTGCGTCCGACGAACCGCAGCTTGGCGCCGAACTGGTCGGACCAGAAGTAGGGGACCGCGTTGAAGGCCTCGCCCGCACCGAGCAGCGTCTGCGCTGCATGCCGGCCCTGCTCGACGGCGTTGGTCCAGTGCTCGACCCGGATCTCCTCGTCGTAGACCGGGTTGTACCAGCGGGCGATGTCGCCGGCGGCGACGACGCCGGGCGCACCGGTCGAGAGGTCGGAGGCGCACAGCACGCCGTTGGCGAGCCCGAGACCGGAGTCCTCGAGCCACTCGACGGCGGGAGAGGCGCCGATGCCGGCCACGACGACGTCGGCGTTGAGCGAGCCGCCCGTGCTCAGCTCCGCGCGCACCCCGCCGCTGGTCGCCTCGAACCGTTCGACGGAGCAGGTGCACACGACCTCGACGCCGTTGCGGGCATGCATCTCGCGGAACCACTGGCCGACCTCGTCGCCCAGGGCGCGGGCGAGCGGCGCCCTCCCGACCTCGACGACCGTGACGTCGAGGCCGAGCTGCTTGGCCGTCGCCGCGATCTCCAGGCCGATGAATCCGGCTCCGACGAGCACGAGGTGCTGACCCGGGACGAGCCGCTCCCGTAGGAGCCGGGCGTCGTCGAGGTCGCGGACGACGTGCGCGTCCGGGACCCCGGCCACGGCCGGCAGGTGCCGAGCGCGGGAGCCGGTCGCGAGCACAACGCCGTCGTAGGGAAGCTCGGTGCCGTCGGCGAGGTGGACGATCCGTCCGGTGACATCGAGCCCGGACGCCGCGGTGCCGAGGCGCGTGGTGACGGCCTTCTCCGCATACCACTCGGGGCTCCGCAGGTAGAGCTTCTCCACGTCGATGCCCGCGGACAGTGCTTCCTTCGACAGCGGCGGGCGGTCGTAGGGCAGGTGCTCCTCGGCGGAGACCATGGTGATCTCTCCCTCGAAGCCCTCCTCCCGCAGCGACTCGCTGGCATGGACGGCAGCGAGGGAGCCGCCGACGACGACGATCCGTCTCACGTCACACGTCCTCGAGGCTGATCGCACGCGCCGGGCAGCCGCGCACCGCGCTCTCCGCGACGGAGCGTTCACCTTCGGGGACGTCCTCCTGCAGGAGGATCGCCTTCTCGGTGTCGTCGTCGAAGTCGAAGTAGCCGGGCCCCTCGATGAGGCAGTTGGCGTACCCCTGGCAGAGGTCGAGGTCGAGCCTGAGCTTGAGTGCCATGGTGTGTCTCCTTCGTGTGGCGGGCTCAGTGGCCGCCGGCCGCCAGGTGCGCGATCGCGGGGGTCGCGGTGGCCGAGCGGGCTGCGGCCGGCGTGTTGCGGGAACGGAGGGCGCGGACCTCGCCGCGGGTGACCACGGCGGAGATCCCGGGGATGTCCCCGATGCGCAGGGCGCCGCGGGCGTCGTCGGCCTGGGAGCCCCAGGGAGCGTCCATGAGGACGAGGTCGGCGGCGCGGCCCACCTCGATCAGGCCTGCGGGCAGGTCCCACGTGCGGGCGTTGTTGCCCGAGGCGAGCGCCCAGACGACGGCCGGGTCGACGTCGGTCCACGAGGACAGCTCGGCGACGGTCTTGATGACGCCGAGCGGCATCACGCCGGTGCCCGTGGGCGTGTCCGAGCCGACGACCACGCGCGCGAGCACGCCGGTCTCGACCGCGCGCTCGAGGATACGGACCGCGGAGCGCAGGTTGCCGGCCTGGACGAGCTGGAGGGCCATCTCGGTCTCGTCCATGATCCGGTCGACCCCGGCGGCGTCCAGCGAGGTCGGGCCGCCGTTGATGTGGCCGCAGACGTCCGGCGCGAGCGCCATGAGGTGGTCGGGGGTGATCGGCTTGCTGCCGGGGATCGAGGCGCCGCCGGAGTGGCACATCACGCGGATGCCGTGCGCGCGCGCCCAGCGGACCTGGTCGACGCCGTCTGCGGGGTCCTCGTACAGGCCGAACCCGAACTTCGCCAGGTTGACGCCGGCCTCCTCGAGGTCCGCGAAGTCCTGCTCCTGCAGGGTGGGCTCGAGCACGACGGCGCCCGCGTGGACGGTCATCCCGCCGGGGTGGAAGTCGCGGAAGCACGACTTGGCAGCGATGGCGAGCGCCTTGACGCCGATCGCGTCGTGGGGACGCCCCGGTGCGTGGATCTCCCCGGGGGACACCACGGAGGTGATGCCGCCGTGGACGTAGCTGGCGAGGAAGTCGACCGTCTTCTGGCGGGGGGTGTAGTCGCCGAGGACGACGTGGCAGTGCGAGTCGATGAGGCCCGGGGCCAGCGTCATACCGTCGGCGTCGAGCACCTGCGTCGCGGCGGAGACCTCGGCCGCGAGATCCTCGCGGCGGCCGATCGCGGTGATCTCGCCGTCGGTGGCGATGAGAGTGTCGACCCCGTCGAGCGTCGGGCTGCCGAAGTCGCCGGAGAAGACCGTGCCGGCTCCGACGACGGCGAGCGTGCTCATGCCTGCGCGCCCTTCTCGACCGCCTCGGCGACCGACATGCCGCCGACCCGGGCGTTGACGCGGCCCCGGTTGGTGACGGCCGCGATGATGACGAGCTCGTCCGCGCGCGGTGCGTCGGGGATGCGGACCGCGACGGCGTCGTAGTGGCTGCGGACCCAGACGTCGTCCTTGTAGGCGGTGGGGACGTCGATGGTCTCGCCGGCGTGCCCGACCTTGGTCACGGAGGTGATCCAGGCCTTGCCTCCCCCGATCGCATCCCGGAAAGCGTTGCCGAACACGGAGGTGAGGGCCGCGTTGACGTGCTCCTGCTCGCCGGCCAGGCCGGCGATCCCGGCCTTGCCGTAGCTCTCCACCGGTTCGCCGAGCAGGCGGGCCGCCTCCTCGCCGAGCTGCGTGCCGATCGCGGCCGAGGCGTCGATGATCGGCTGCAGATCCGCGACGTAACCCTGACCGGCGTACGGGTTGTCGACCACGGCGGCGACGACGACCTTGCGCAGCGGCTGCCCGTCGTCCGAGCGGCCCGCCGCGGCGTAGGTCGCGTCGATCTGCGAGAAGAGCTTCCGGATCTTCAGCACGAGTGTCCTCCAGGGGAGAGTTCTGGTCCCGTCCGGCCGTGGTGCGGTCGGGACGTCGGTGGCATCTGGTCGGCGCTCCGTCGCGACGGCGGTACGACCCCTGCGTCTATTCGAGAGTAGGTCGCCGGTTGCGGGCGTCACATCACCCAGCCGGGTAGTTTGCGGCTCGCTCCGGGTGACAGCCGGGCACCTCGTTCAGGCCCCCGGCGAGGCGGTGCCGACGGTCTGTGCGGCCTGCTCCCGCAGTCCCTTCTTGACGAGTTTTCCGGAGGCGTTGCGGGGAAGCTTGTCGAGCACCTCGTACGTCTTGGGCACCTTGTACGGAGCGAGCTCCCTACGGAGGTGGAAGCGCAGCGCATCGGCGTCGAGCGCCGCGCCGGCAGCCGGCACGACGTAGGCGTGCCCGACCTCGCCCCAGCGTTCATCGGGGACCCCGACAACGGCACAGTCCGCCACGCCCGGGTGCCGGTAGAGCGCCTCCTCGACCTCGGCCGGGTAGATGTTCTCCCCGCCCGAGATGATCATGTCCTTGATCCGGTCGACGATGAAGACGAAGCCGTCCTCGTCCCTGATGGCGACGTCCCCCGTCCGCAGCCACCCCTGGTCGTCGACGGTCTCGGCCGTGACGTCCTCGAGCTCCCAGTAGCCGGCCATGACGTTGGGGCCCTGGATGAGGACCTCTCCTCGCTCCCCGGCGGGTACGTCGTGTCCCGTCGGGTCGACGATGCGCAGATCGCTGAAGAAGCAAGGGGTGCCGGCCGACCCGAGCTTGTCGATGGCACGGTCGGCCCGGAGGAAGGTCGCGTTGGGCGACGACTCGGTCATGCCGTAGCCCTGGAGGAAGGCCAGTCCGCGGTCGGCGTAGGTCTCGATGAGGGCTCGGGGCAGGGGGGCTGACCCGCAGGGCAGCGAGCGCAGCGAGGAGAAGTCCGCGGTCGACCAACGGTGGGACCGTGCCAGGGTCTGGAAGATGGTCGGCACACCGAGGAACATGGTCACCCGGTGCCGCTCGATGAGGTCGACGGCCAGCTCGGGTTCCCACGACCGCATCATCACCACGGTCCCGCCCTTGAGGACGGTGGTGAGGAAGCAGTTGTTCATGCCCGCCGTGTGGAACAGCGGGGCGACGAGCAGGCTGACCTCGTCGGTGCGGACATCGATGTCGATCATCATGTTGATCGAGTTCCACGTGATGTTCCCGTGGGTCATCATCACGCCCTTGGGCCGGCCCGTGGTGCCGGACGTGTACTGGATCATCGCCACGTCGTCGAGGCCGATGTCCTCGTCGACGGGCCCCGCGGACGAGCCCGCGACGACATCCTCGAACCGATGGCGTCCGGTGCCGTGCACCTCACCGACGACGATCGTGCGCTCCACGTGGAGATCCTCGCCCAGCGCATCGACCACCTCGTCGAGCTCGGCGTCGTGGATCAGGAGCTTCGCGCGTGAGTCCTCGAGGATGAAGGTGTGCTCGGTCGCGGACAGGCGCGTGTTGAGCGGGACGATGACGGCACCGAGCATCGTGACGGCGAAGAACGTCTCCGCGAGTGCGGGGTGGTTCGGTCCGAGGTAGGCGACGCGGTCGCCACGACCGACGCCACGGGCGCGCAAGCCTTGTGCGAGACGCACGCTGCGCTCGTAGAGCTCCCTGTAGCTGAGCTCGGTTCCCTCGAACACGATGGCGGTCTTGTCCGGGGTGGTGCGGATCTGTCTGGCGGGCCACGAGCCCACTCCTGCGTCACGCATCGATGCGTCCTTTCGTGACTAGATCTCGGACTGGAGGGCCAGGAGCCGCACCAGCAGCTCCTCCCGGCGCAGGCGAACCTGCTCGTCTCCGGCGTCCTCGGTGAGCGCGACCGTCTCGCGCTCGACCTGGTCCATGAGTGCCCGGCCCAGGCTTGGTGTGACCTGGTCGGCCCACAGGGTCTCCATGGTCGGGCCGAGGTGCTCGTGCACCCTGGGCATGCCGCCCGCTCCACCCGAGAGGTGCAGGTTGACGAAAGGTCCGTACTGCGCCCATCGCAGCCCGGGACCTGCGCTCACAGCGGTATCGACGTCGGCGACGGAGACGACTCCGCTCGCCACGAGGGAGTAGGCCTCTCGCCACAGTGCCGCCTGCAGACGATTGGCGACGTGCCCCCGCAGCTCCCCGCGCACGTGCACGGGCCGTTTTCCTGCGTCGGCGTAGAAGGCCAACGCGCGGGCGATGACCTCCGGGGTGGTGGCCTCACCACCGACGACCTCGACGAGCGGGACGACGTGGGGCGGGTCGAACGGGTGGGCGACGACCACGCGGCCCGGATACCGTCGGCAGTCCTGCTGAAGCTCGCTCGGAAGCAGCGCCGACGAGCTGGAGGCGACGATGATCCCGTCCGGGACGAGGTCGTCGATCTCGGCGAGGACACGGCGCTTGAGCGGAAGGTCCTCGGGCAGGCTCTCCTGGACGTGCACCACGCCGTCGACCGCGTCCGGCAGTCCGGCGGCGAACTCGAGCGATCCGCGGCCGGAGTCCGGGGCGAGCCTGGTGGCGGCCTCCCAGCGGGCATCCACGGCGGCCCGGAGCTGGTCGTGCGCGCCGGGCGCGACATCGGTGGCGCGTACGTCGTAGCCGCGTGCCAGGAGGTGGGCGGTCCAGCTCGCCCCGATGACGCCGGTACCGACGACGGCAACGGTCCCGCTCATCGCTCGTCCTCGTGCGTAGGCCCGGGCCGTACGCGCGCCGAGCGACCCTCGAGGAACTCCGAGAGGCGCGACTCCGCCTCGGTGTCCGAGCGGGCGAGCGCCGCCATGACGGACTCGGCCGCGAGCGCGGCGTTCTGGCTGGCGTCAGCGAGCTGCGGCAGGAGCTGGGTGAGCGCGAAGTTCGTCATGCGTGCGTTGCCGGCGATGGTGCGGGCGAGCTCAAGCGCCTTCTGCTCGACGGTCCCCTCGTCGACGAGATACTGGACGAGACCGAAGCGCTCGCCCTCCTCCGCGGTGAGGACCCGTCCAGTGAGCATGAGGTCCGCCATCCGGGCGGTTCCCATGAGACGCGGGAGCCTGCCCGTCCCCCCACCTCCCACGTACACGCCCCGCGCCCCCTCCGGCAGAGCAAAGAACGCGCTGGTGTCGGCGACGCGGATGTGCGTGGCGGCCGCGAGCTCCAGCCCGCCGCCGATGACCGCGCCGTGGAGCGCGCTGACCACCGGTACCGGGCCGTACTGGACGGCGTCCATGTAGCGGTGCCAGCGACGCGAGGAGGCAAGCGCACCGAATGCGTCGCCCTCCCGTAGCTCGTTGAGATCGAGACCAGCACTGAAGTGCGGACCCTCCGCGGCAAGCATCGCGCACCCCACGTCGTCCCCCGCCCGGGAGAGCGCCTCAGCGATCGCCGACACCGTGGCGTCGTCGAGCGCGTTGCGCTTCTTCGGCCGGTCGATGCGCAGGACGAGGACACGGCCCTCGCGGGACTCCCTCAGGGTGGTGGCCATCGACGGTCCTCTCGTCGGGTTCGGTACGGGATCTGGTCGCCCGAGGGCGGCGGGGCCCACGGGCGGGTGCCGTCCGCGAGCTCGATCGAGCGCCGGCGGGCGGTCGTCACAACCGCGTCTATCCGACGCTGAACAGGACGATTCCGGGGAAGATGAAGAAGAGCGTGATCATCACCGCGAAGGGGATGAGGAACGGCAGGCATCCGCGGAAGACCGTGACGACGTCGAGGGACTTGTCGATGCCCGCGGTGATGAAGGCGTTGACCCCCACCGGCGGCGTGATGGCACCGATCGTGGTCACCAGGGTGAGGACGATGGTCACCCACACGAGGTCGTAGCCCAGTCCGGTGAGCACGGGGAACAGCAGCGGGATGCTGATGACGAGGAAGCCGAGCGCGTCCATGAGCGCCCCGCCGACGAGGTAGATGGCGATGACGATGAGCGCGACGAGGATCGGGGAGATCGGGAGGCCCGCGACCCAGTCCGCGAGGTCGAACGGGACCCGGCTCAGGGCGAGGAAGCGGCCGAAGACGATGGCGGCGGCGACGAGCAGGATGACCATCGCCGACATCCGCAGGGTCTCGATGACGCACTGCCAGAAGAGCTTGAAGGACATGCTTCGGGTGATGAGGCTGATGACGATCGCGCCGAACGCGCCGACCGCAGCGGCCTCGGTCGGGGTGAACAGCCCGATGAACATACCGACGATCGCGACCGTGAAGAGAACCGCCACCTCGATGGCGCCGGACAGCGACCGGAAGCGCTCGCCCCAGGTCGACCTCGGTCCCGCGGGTCCGAGCTCGGGCTTGATCGCCGACATGATGAAGACGGTGAGGAGCAGCGCGACCCCGGTGATGATTCCCGGCACCAGCGCGGCACCGAACAGCGTGGTGATCGACTGCTCGGACTGGACGGCGATGATGATGAGCGCCGTCGATGGTGGGATGAGGATCCCGAGGGTGCCGCCCACGGCCACCGATCCGCCGGCGAGGCGCGGGTCGTAGTTGTACTTCTTCATCTCCGGCAGCGCGACCGAGCCCATCGTCGCGGTCGCGGCGGAGTTCGAACCGGACACCGCCGAGAAGCCGATGCTCGCGAGGATCGTCGTCGCGGCGATACCGCCCGGGAGGTGGCCCACCCACTTGTAGGCCGCGTCGAACAGCTTCGAGCTCATCCCCGTGCGGAAGATGATCTGCCCCATGAGGATGAACAGCGGGACGACCGCCATCGTGTAGGACGAGAACTGCCGGTACAGGTCCGAGGCGAGCAGCTGCAGGGCAGCGTCCTGGTTGCTGAGGGAGATCGCGCCGAAGAACCCGACGCCGAGCATGGCGAAGGCGACCGGCAGCCGGAGGAAGAGGACCCCGAGCAGGATGACGATGCCGAGGACGGCGATGACTGTGGGACTCACGAGTGTGCTCCTTGGGCGGGTGCGGCGGGGCGGGCGGGGGCCGGGCCGGCCGTCACCAGATGTCGAGCTCGGGCCGGCGGTCACGCCAGGCGCGCACGATGCGGCCGAGGTCGCCGACGAGGGCGAGCACCAGTCCGGCAAACCCGATGATGAGGACCCACACGATCGTTCCGACCGGGATCTTGAGCATCTCGGTGGAGGACCCCGAGGCCGACATGTTCGCCCCGTAGATCTGGAGGGCGAGGACCGTCTGGACGATGAGGAAGATGGAGGCGACGGTGACGATCGCACCGACAACGAGCTGGACCTTCTTCGGCAGTCGCACGGTGACGATGTCGATGGCGACGTGCGCCTTGTACACCTGGGCCTCGCCCAGCGCGAGAGCGCCGACGACGATCGCCGCGAGTGAGACGAGCTCGTAGGTCCCCGCCAGCGGCCGACCGAACAGGCGCAGGGCGAAGTTGCCCATGAGGACCGCGAGCATCGCCACGAGACCGGCGCCCGCGAACCAGGCGAGGACCCTGTTGACGCGCTCGGTGACGAGGATGAATCCCTGCACGGATCAGCCCTCCCCCAGCTCGGCGGCGTGCTCGTCGGCCAGCTCGCGCATGCGGTCAAGGACCTCCTGGGCGTCGAAGTCGGCACCCTCGTGGGCAGCGACCCAGTCGTCGGCCAGGCTTTCCATGGTCGTGTCCCACTCGGCGCGCTCGTCCTCGGGCACGTCGACGATCTCGACACCGTGCTCCTCCTGCGCGAACTCGAGCGAGCCCGCGACGTTCTCGCCGTCGTGGAGCTCGGCGGCGAAGTCGCTCATCTCCTCACGCAGCTCGAGGATCGTGTTCTGCACGTCCTGCGGGAGCGCCTCGAAGGCGTCACGGTCCATCACCGCGACGAAGCTGTTGGACACGCCGAACGGGTAGTCCGTCACGTAGTTGACGAGCTCGGCGAGCGAGAAGTCCCGCATCACCTCGCGCGAGGAGATGTAGCCGTCGATGACGCCGGTCTGCAGGTTCTCCGCGACGTCTGCCATCGAGAGGCCGACGGGGTTGGCCCCGAACGCCTCGAGGGTCGGGACCGCGGCGCCCGAGCTGCGGAGGCTGACTCCCGCGAAGTCCTCCGCGGCGGTGATCTCCTGCTCGGACTGGATGTATGCGGGCTCCGTGGTGAAGGCCGTGATGACGACGTACTCCGAGAACTCATCGGGCTCGTACTCGAGCAGCAGGTCGAGGAAGGTCGCGCTGGCGACCTGGGCGTTCTCGATCCCGATCGGCTGGTTGATGACCGAGGAGAACGGGAACCGTTCCGTGTCGTACGCCGGCGAGTCCAGGCCGATGTCGACGACGCCCTGGCTCACCCCGTCGTAGATGTCGCCGGCGCTGAGCAGCGTGCCGCCGGGGAACGTCTCGACGGAGACCTGCCCGTCGGTGCGCTCGTTGATCTCGGTGGCCCACTCCTCCATCTGGATCGCGGGGAACGAGGCGGCCGGGGCGAAGAACGCGTAGGAGAGCGTGACGTCCCCGCCCGCGCCGTCCGAGCCGGCCTCGCCGTTCCCGCCGTCACCACCGCTGCCGGTGCATGCGGCAAGGACGAGCGTGGTGGCGGCTGCCAGGCCGACGGTGGGGATGAGTGTCTGTCGCTTCATGGGATGCTCCGGTCGGACGTGGGGACAAGGTGGGGGTGCGTAGCCGTCGGTGTGCTGCAGCTGCGGACCGCTGCGGTTCGGCCCGCTCGGTATCGGGCAGGGCTCATTGCGCTCCGGCGTGCTCGTCGACGAGCTCGAGCGCACGATCGAGCACCGCCTGGGCGTCGAAGTCGGCGCCCGACTGGCTCTCGACCCACTCCTGGCGGACCTGCTCGGACACCTGGTCGAAGGTCGCCGCGTCCTCGGGCGTCGGCTCGATGAATTCGACGTCGAACTCCTCCTCCGAGTACGCGACAGCACCGGCGACGCTCTCGTCGTCCTGGTAGCCGGCGGCAAACTCGGACATCTCGGTGGTGAGCTCCTCGACGACGGTCTGGTCGTCCGCCGAGAGGGTGGCGTACTGGTCCTCGTCCATGACGGCGACGAAGGTGCCGGCGAGTCCGAAGGGATACTCGATTACGGTGGAGATCATCTCGGCGAGGCCGAAGTCGCGGAGCACGTCGCGGGAGGAGATGTAGCCGCTGACGACGCTCGTCTGCAGTGCCTCCGCGACGTCCGGGATCGGCATGCCCACCGCGGTGAACCCGAGCGCCTCGGCGGTCGGGACGAACGTGCCGGACACACGCATCTCGTCGCCGGCGAGCTCCGTGTAGGACTCGACCGCGGCGGACGACTGGATGAAGGACGGCTCGGCGGTGAACGCCGTGACCAGCTGGTATCCGTCGAGCTCGGCGGGCTCGAACTCGGTGAGCAGATCGAGGTAGACGGCACTGCCGACCCGCGCGTCCTCGATGCCCAGCGGCAGCGACATCACGGAGCTGAAGGGATAGCGCGACTCGTCGTTGTGGGGCGAGTCCAGGCCGACGTCGACGACCCCCTGGTCGACGCCGTCGAAGATGTCGCCGGCACCCAGGAGGGTGCCGCCGGGGAAGGTCTCGACGCTCACCCGGCCGTCGGTGCGCTCCTCGACAAGGGTCGCCCACTCCTCCATCTGTGTGCCTGCGTGCGACCCGGCGGGTCCGTAGAACGCGTACTGCAGGGTGACGGCTCCCCCGCCGTCGCTTCCCGAGTCGTCGCCGGCCCCGCTGCTGCCGGTACAGGAGGCGAGGAAGGCGGCCGCGCTCACACAGGTGGCGATGCCGAGAGTGCGGTGTCGGACGCTCATGGCTGCTCCTTGGCTGGTCGTCCCGCACGTCCTCGTGCGGTGTCCTCGAAGTTAGCGGCGGGCCCGTCGCGGGGCTGTGCCCCGTACGGGTACAAACCTCTAGGGCCCCGAGGGGGCCGTGGGGGTCTTGTCAGTCGGGTGCATGGAGCTCGATCCCGAGCAGCCGTGCGGCGTTCCCGCGCAGCAGCTTCTCGGTGACCTCCTCCGGGAACTCGTAGGCCGCGAACTCCTCGAACCACCGGTCCGGAGTGATGGCCGGGTAGTCGGTCCCGAACAGCACCTTGTCCTGGAGCTGCGTGCGCGCATACCGGACGAGCTGGGCGGGGAAGTACTTAGGCGCCCAGCCCGAGAGGTCGATGTAGACGTTGGGCTTGTGCAGTGCGACGGCGATCGCCTCGTCCTGCCAGGGGAACGAGGGATGAGCGACGACGATGCGCAGATCGGGGTGGTCCACGGCGACGTCGTCGAGGAACATCGGGTTCGAGTACTTCAGGCGGATGCCACCGCCGCCCGTCTGTCCGCGCCCCACCGCCGTCTGCCCCGAGTGGAAGAGCGCGGGGACACCGAGCTCGGCGATCTTCTCGTACAGCGGGTACCACTGCCGGTCGTGCGGGAAGAAGCCCTGCTGGCTCGGATGGAGCTTGACGCCACGGCACCCGAGATCGCGCACGTGCCGCTCGACCTCACGGACCGCCTCCTGCCCGCAGTGCGGGTCGACGGACGTGAAGGGGATGGCCACGTCCGTGAGCTCGTGCTCGACGCACGCGCGGGCGATCTCCTCCGTCGAGACCCCGGGCGGCTCTCCGGACCTCGTGCGGTCGTCGACGGTGAACGCGACGAAGGCGAGGTTGCGTTCGCGGTAGTGCTGGGCCATCTCGACGAGGTCGAGGAACCGGCCGGCGCGGAAGGTGGTGGCGATCGCCTGCTCCGCCGCGTTGAGTCGGGTCTCGGCGGCACCGACGGATCGCATGACGTGCGTGTGCACGTCGATGGCGCGGACGCCGGGTCGGATGGTCACGTCGTCTCCTCGGTTCGTCGGGGGCTTCATCTCGGGTCAGTGCCCGAGGAAGTCCTGCTCCGCCCACGGCCCGACCACGTCGGGGTCGATGCGCAGGTCGACGACGAACACGCCGTCGGGCGCCGCGCACCACTGCGTGAAGGGGGCGAGGTCGGCCTCGTCGCGCACGACGACGGACCTCAGGCCGAGAGCGCGTGCGACCGCGGAGAAGTCCGTCTCGGGGAACTGCACGAGCTCCATGCCGCTGCCGAGGCCGCGGAAGTGGTGGACCTCCGCGCCGTACGCCGCATCGTTGTAGACGATGACCGCGAGCGGGACGTCGAGCCGGGACAGCGTCTCGAGCTCAGGCAGCGACATGAGGAGTCCGCCGTCACCGGCGGCGAGCACGGTGAGCCGGTCGGGCCGGGCGACGGCGGCGCCGACCGCCGCACCGATCCCGAGCCCGATCGACTGGAAGCCGGCGCTGGAGAAGACGAATCCCGCGGGATCGGGCACGCGCAGCCCACGCACGGGCCAGCCGATGAAGTGGCCGCCGTCGACGACGAGCGTGCGCCGGTCCGGCAGGACCTCGTCGAGTACGGCGGTGAGTCGTCCGGGGTGGCACCGCCCCTCCGCGACGCGCGGGACGGGCCCACCCGCACCGTCCTGCGTGGCGGGCGCGGCCGTCGTTCCCGTGCCTGACCCGGCTTCGCCGGGACCGAGCTCGCGAAGCAGCGCCGTGACGGTCTCCCGCACGTCGCCGAGGACCTCGAGGTCGACGTGGGGGTTGAGGGAGAGGGCGGACGGGTCGTCGTCGACCTGGACGACCGTGGGCGCCTGCCGGAAGATCGTGTCGCCGCGCGTGGTCCACGTGGTCAGCGAGGCCCCGAGGGCGAGGACGAGATCGGCGCCCTCCAGGGCGGCGACCGCCGGCTCCTCGGAGAAGCCGCCGGCGATGCCGACGTCACGGGGGCGCCCCTCGAACATGCCCTTGGCCACGGCCGTGGTGGCAAGGGGTGCGTCGATGCGCTCGGCGAGCTCCGCGACGACGTCGGAGGCCCCGGAGAGCCAGGCGCCCCGACCGGCGACGACCACCGGGGCGCGTGCCGCGCGGACCGCCTCGACCAGGCGGGCGACGGTCTCGCCGGCGGGCGCTGTACGCGGGAGGGGGCGCAGCGGGTCGCCGGCGGCACCGGCCGGTGCCTCGACCTCCTCGTGCTGGACGTCCAGCGGCATGTCGAGGACGACGGGCAGCCGCTCGACGACGGCGCGACGACATGCCCTGCGGACGTCCTCGACGACCGTGTCGG
Organism: Georgenia sp. Z2081; assembly: GCF_055326445.1. Classification (NCBI taxonomy): domain Bacteria; kingdom Bacillati; phylum Actinomycetota; class Actinomycetes; order Allobogoriellales; family Allobogoriellaceae; genus Georgenia; species Georgenia sp. Z2081. The sequence continues at coordinate 147,774 of NZ_JBUZNK010000001.1, read as the reverse complement.
CGCCGTGGATGCGCTCGGCCACGCCACCGGCCGCCTCGACGAGCCGGGCCTGGTCGATGAAGAAGTTCGACCGCGTGGCGCCGGCGGACGTGGCGCCGGCAATGACGATCAGCGCCGATCGGGACTTCGCGGCATCGGCGATCGCGGTCAGGGTGTTCGTCAGCCCCGGCCCCTGGTGGACGGTGCAGGCGGCAAGCCGACCCGTCGTGCGCCAGAACGCGTCCGCGGCACCGGTGGCCGCGGCCTCGTGGCGCGTACCCACGAAGGTGGCACCGGCGCGCACGAGCGCGTCGGTCGCCTCGAAGTTGCCGCTGCCGACAACGCCGAACACGTGGTCGACGCCGAGGTCGGCGAGCGTCTGCCCCACCACCTCGGACACCAGTGTCCTCAGCCGAGCACTCATCACAGTCTCCGTCCACCGTCCGTGTTGATGACGATCCCCGTCACGACGCCGGACAGGCGCGCGTCGGCGAGGTAGGCGTATGCGCCCGCGTGGTCCTCCGGGCGCGGGGTGACCCCGAGCAGGGTGCCCGCGGCGATGCGTTCGTCCCGGCCCTCGACCTGGTCCGCCGTGGAGCGCTGGTCGAGCGCCGTCAGCCCCCCGAACCGGGTGCCTCCGGTACCTCCCGGGGCGACTCCGTTGACCCGGACCTCGGGGGCGAGGTCGGCGGCCAGGTGCGCGACCACCCCGCGCAGCGCCCACTTCGAGCTGCCGTAGAGCACGCCGCCGCCGACGGCGTGGAACGCCGACTCGGAGAGCGTGAGGGTGATCGACCCGCGCCGGGACCGCAGCGCGGGGTAGGCGGCGTTGACCGCGAGCAGCGTCGTGAGGACGTTGAGCCGCCAGATCTCCTCGGCCGCCGCGACGAGGCTGTCCGGCGCGAGATCACGCACCGACGCGTACTGGTCGAACACCCCCACGCAGCACGTGAGGTTGTCGATCCCGCCGTCCACGCACGCGGCCTCGACCGCGCGCGCCACGGTCGGAGCGTCGGCGGCGTCGCCCTCGACCACGGTGAGTGCGTCCCCGAACGCCGCACGCAGCTCCTCCGCGTGGGCGGCGGAACGCTCGAGGACGGTGACACGCGCGCCGTCGCGGACGAACCGTTCGGTCACCGCGCGCCCGATCCCGGACCCGCCGCCCGTCACGAGGACGGCGGGCCCGGTCTCGGGGGCGCTCATGCGCCGGGGTTCCGCGCCAGCAGCGAGGTGATGAACTCCGGCTCCTGGTAGCTCAGGCAGTCCAGCGCCACCGCGTCGTAGCGGACGGCGGTCCCGCGCTTGGGCGACCAGATCTCGAGCCGGACCCCGTTGCGGGTCTCGACCTTGCGCACCACCACGTCGGCGAACTCGTTGGCGATGATGATCGGCCCGTCGTTCCCGCCGTCACGCGGGTACTCGAGCATCTCCCCGGTGTCGGGGTTCTCGGCGGCGGGCGTGCCCTGGTTCTCGCTCATGTCTCTCCTCCCCTCAGATGAAGATCGAGAGGTTGTGTGCGTTGATGACCGACTGGTCGATGACCGCCCAGCGCCGGGAGATCTCGAACGTGTCCCCGCTGCGCCGCACGGTGTCCGTGCGGGCGACGGAGTACAGGTTCGGGTCCGGGCTGTCGCCCCGGCTCCGGTAGATGAGGCAGTTCGACCGCACCAGGTACTCGCCGTCGACCTCCCCCGGGTCGACGACGATGCCCGTGATGTAGTGCCGGGTCCGCGACGGCGGCTGCTCGGCCCACGCGAAGTCCGTCTCGAGGCGCTCGACCCGGATGGTGAGGGTCTGCTTGTCGTCGTCGAAGATCCGCGCCGTCGGCGAGACCTCCCACTCCGCCAGACCCTCACGGGTCACCCGGAGCGGCACCTCGTACCGGATGTCCTCGGCGAGGTACTCCAGCCAGTCCCGGAAGCGCCGCTCGTCGAGCGCCAGGGCCTCGCGGTTGAGGAAGTCCTGGATCTCGAAGACGGTGTCCGCCCCGACCCGCGTCCTGTCAGCTCCGTCGACCGCGCTCACTTCGACCACGCCCGTCCGGTGAGGTAGTCCGACCACCGGCTCCACAGGTTCCTGAAGTTGGTGTCGTTGACGTAGGGCGTGACGACGTGACCGGGACCCGCGAAGTCCGGGTCGGGGTCCGACTCCATCCCCATGATGTAGGGGAACTCCACGTTCCGCTGCCGCAGGATGGAGGACTTCGCGGACCGGGTGACGCGCGCCCAGTTCTCGAGGTCGTCCTGCTCGAACGTGCCGGCCTGGGCGAAGGCCAGGGTGTAGCACCGGTAGGCCTCGTCCTTGTACTCCTGGGGCGCGTCCTTGGGCACGAGACACCACGAGTACATCTCGGTCCTGCCCGGGCCGATGGGGTGGTAGAGCCGCATCGTCGTGAACCTGACGCCGGCCTCACCGGGAAGCAGGCTGAACGGCTGCATGAGGAACGACAGGTTGGGGAAGACCGTCCCCACCCCGGTACGCACCTGCGAGAAGACCTCGACCTGCTCGTCGGTCCAGGCGTTCTTCATGCTCGCCACCACCTCGTCGGGGAAGCCCGCGAACGGCGGGAAGTTCGGCGAGTGGCCGAGCCCGATCCCGTGCCCCTTGCCGGGGATGCTGGCAGCCCAGCCCTGCGAGTGGGTCGCACCCGAGGACGGGAAGTACCCGAGGTTGAAGCCGAACTGGTGGGCGACCGGTGTGTGGTAGCCGTCGCCCGCGAAGTTCTCGGCCGCGATCTTCCAGTCGGTCTCGGTGATCCAGTGGTCCGGCGGGCCGTGCACCTCGCTGCCCGCGCTCCCCTGCTTGAGGAAGAAGTCGAGGTAGAAGGTGAAGTCGCCGAGGTAGTCCTCAAGCGGTTCGACGTCGGGGTCGAGGCACCCGAAGACCAGGCCCGCGTACGTCTCGATCCGAACGGGCAGCAGCCCCCACTCCTTGCGCTTGAGCCGGCCCTCGTACCCCTCCTTCATGTAGGGCACACCGATGAGCTGGCCGGAGTTCTTGTACACCCAGCCGTGGTACGAGCAGCGGAAGTGGGACGCGTTGCCCATCTCCGACTTGCACATCATGTTGCCGCGGTGGCGGCACATGTTGAAGCTCGCGTGGATCTCGCCCTTCTCGTCCCGCGCCACGATGATGTTGTTGTTCCCGATGTACCGGGTGACGTAGTCACCGTTCTTCGGGATCTCGGTCTCGTGCGCCAGGAAGCACCAGGACTTGGCGAAGACCCTGTCCTGCTCCAGGTCGAAGATCTGCTGGTCGTTGTACACGTAGGAGGGCAGGCGCCCCTCGGGCACACCGACGCGGATCTGCTCGAGGACCTCCTCGATGTCCGTGCCGACCGATTCCGTCGTCATCTCGTCACCTACTTGGTGGGCTGCTTGGTCAGCGGCACGCCCAGGCGCTCCTCGATCTCCTTGCCGATCTGGAGGTAGCGCTTGACGTGCTCCTGGGTGGTGCGGACGTGCTCCTCGGGGACGAAGTCGTCCGTGTAGGGCACGCGGCTCTCGCCGACGTTCATGTAGCCCGCACCGTTGACGCGGATCTTCTCGAGCTGGATGTTGTACTTCGCGAACTCGAAGAAGTCCTGGCCGACGATGAACGGCTCGTGCGCCCAGCGCAGTCGCTCGGTCAGCCACCGCGCGTCGTCCGTGCGGCCCTGCTGGAGGGCGTCGCGCAGGGCGAGGACCGGGCCGGGACCCATGGCGGTCGTGGAGGACCAGGCGATGCCGACGAGCTCCTCGCCGTACATCTCCCAGGCCGGGAACCAGTCGGTCTCGATCGGCATGAGCGGGAAGCTCGTCCCGGTGTGCGCCATGTCGTTGTGGTACCGGAAGCCGACCGAGGCGCCGCCGGCGTACTTGACCGCCACGACCTGGGGGAGCTCGACGAGCGTCTTGTAGACGGGGCGCGGGATGATCCCACCGAACGCCGCCGTGTTGTCGTAGACGACGACCGCGAGCTCGGGGACGGCCTCGGTGACGTCGCGGTAGAACTTCTCCATCACCGGGCCGACCATGTTGCCCCACATCGGGCGCCCGAGGAGAGTGCCGGTGGCACCGATCTCGGCGAGGTACTTCATGCGGGAGACGGTCTCCCGGGTGCTCAGCGTGGTCGCACCCACGAAGATCGGGACGTTGTCGTTCTCGGCCTTGGCGGTCTCGACGACGGCCTGCGCGAACGTCTTCCACTCGTCGAGCGTCAGCGTGGCCATCTCGCCGAGGGTGCCGTTGGTGGCGATCGCGTCGACGCCGTCCCGGATGAGGTTCTGGATCATCCGCTGCGTCTCGTCGACGTCGACGGTGTCGACGGCGTCCACGGCTGAGGCACCGGGCAGCGCGGGCGTGGGGGGGTACGCCATGACGCCGCGAAGGTCGGCGCCGGTCACCTTGGGAAGCTTGCTCACATGTACTCCTTGGTCGTGCGCGGGGTGCGCGGGGTGGTGCGTGCTGTCAGGTCGGGGGCCCGGGTCAGACCCGGGCCGCGGCCACGGCCGTCCCGGTGAGCCACTCGGGCACCGGTTCGTAGACGAGGACGTCGAAGGGGGCGCCACCCACGGCTCCCGCCGCGACGATCCACGTGCGGATCTCGTGCGCGCCGTTGCCGGCGGCGTCGATGTCCTCGGGCGAGTAGGAGCGGAGCCGCTCGGGCTCGCCGCTCTCGATGCGCTCGATGAAGTCCTGGTCGAACTCGGTGTTGACCTGGCCGGACTCGGGCAGGCCGACCCAGTGGGAGAGTCCGCCGGTGCCGATGACGACGACTCGCTCGACCTCGCTCTGGGCCTCGACCGCGTCCTTGATCATCTCGCCGAAGTGGTAGCTGCGACGGGCGGTCGGCCACGGGGGATTGACGCCGTTGACGATGATCGGGACCAGCGGGTACTTCGACTCGGGGTCGATGAGCTTGAGCGGGACGCAGAAGTTCTCATCGAACGCGAGCCCCCCCTCGACGAGTGCGGGGTCGAAGTCCGCCTTGAGCGCGTGCTCGTAGATGTGGCGTCCGAGCTTGCCGTTGCCCGGGTAGTCGTGCTGCTCGACGTCGAGGAACTCGCCCATCTCCTTGGTCACCGGACCGAGGTAGGAGTCGGCCGTGGCGATGGCGAACGCGGGGAGGTTGCCGAAGTGGAAGTTGGTGAAATGCTCGACGGAGACGGCGACGATCGCGTCCGGCTTCAGCTCGTCGATCCGCCGGCGCACCTCCGCGTAGGCGGCGTAGACCTTCTCCTTCTTCTCCTGGTCCGGGCGCTCGGGCCACCCGGTGATCCCGGGCGAGTGCGAGGCCGTGAACGCACCGACGATGCGGCCGTGGTTCGACGTCATGACAGCTCCTTCTCGCCCCGGATCTGGGCGTAGTAGTCGGCACGGTCCACCTGGAGCTGGATCGCGCAGAAGTAGATGAGGTAGGGGTTGTAGCCGAGCTCGTGGAGCGCCTTGAAGTCGAGCTCCTTGAGGGCCCGCCGGTCCTCGCCCGTCACGCCGTACTCGTCGAGCACCTCGTCCGGGGCGGCTCGGAAGCGCTCGTTGACGGCAGGGACGTTGCGGATGTCCCACAAGAGCTTGTGCATGCTGTACATGGAGCTCACCTTCCTCGTTCACCCTCGAACTCGTCGGACCGCTGCCCGCGGTCCCGGTGCGGCCGTCGGCCGGATCGGTCCGGTGCCCGGCTCGGTCCTCTCGAGCCTATGAAGAGGGAGGTGCCCGCCACAGTTACCCCAACGGGTCCATTCCGGTCCCGCCGGGCAGTTCCGGGGTGGGTCAGGGCAGCGCTGTCGGCAGCCCACGGTCCCGGCCCACGACGAGCCCGACTGCGAGCTGTCCAGCCGCGAGCACACCCATCAGCCACAGCACGTCGACGCCTGGGCCGGCCAGGTCACGGACTGCGCTGGCCAGGAGGAGGACGAGCACGACTCCCCCGTACGCGACCGCCTGTGCCATCGAGGAGAGCCTGCTCGCGCTCGTCGGGTCCGGGCTGCGCAGGCTGATGAGACTCAGGGAGAGCACCATCGATCCGCCGGAGGACGATCCCAGGAGCGCGACCCACAGCAGGTCCGCCTCCGGGAGGAGGACGAGGCCGACGAGCGGGAGGGGGACGAGTGCGGGAAGGAGCACGGCGATGAACCGCTGGTCGCCGCCCACGCGCATGAGCCGCGGCGTCGCGAAGGTCGCGACAAGGCTGATCATCATGAGCCAGAAGATCTGCCAGCCGGCCTCGGCCTCCGAGAAGCCGAGGTCCGCCGAGATGGAGGGTAGCCAGTTGATCGTCAGGTAGAAGACGCTCGACTGGAGCAGGAAGTAGATCGCGACCAGCCATCCGACGTTCGTGCGCCACGGCGAGACACCTGGGATGTCCGTGCCGCCCATGGCAACGGCATCCTCGCTCGGGCCTTGCCCCCCGTCACGCGTCGGGGCCGTGCGCCCGCCGCCACCGTCCGGGCCCGGCACGGCCCGGATGGTCCTGAGGGCGTCTGCCCGTCGCCCGGGGACGCGGACCCGCGGGAGCCAGACGGCGAGTGCGACCAGGGCGGGCAGCACCCAGACCCCGAGCGCGACCTGCCACGATCCGGTCCTGTCGTGCAGCGGGACGACGAGCCCCGCGGCGAGCGCCGCCACGGTCGTCTGCACAGCCATGTAGGCACCGGTGACGTCCGGCGCCCGGGCAGGAAAGAACTGCTTGGTCACCACGGGGACGAGGACGTTACCGACGGCGACGCCCGCAGCCATGACCGACGTGCCCACCAGCAGCAGCACCGGGGACGTGGTGACGGTCCGCAGGATCGACCCACCGGCGATGAGGACAAGACCCAGGACGACCGTGCGCTCGACGCCGAGCCGGGTGGAGATCCCGTGGACGAGAGGTGACACCACCGCGAACGCGAGCACGGGCAGTGCCGTGAGGAGGCCGAGGACCGCCGATCCGGCACCGGTCTCGGACCCCAGTACCCCGAGCAGCGGACCGACGGGAGTGACGAGCGCGCGGAGTGTGGCGGCCACCAGCAGGATCCCGACGAATGCGCCGATCAGCTCACCGCGTGCGGGCCGGCGCCCCCGTGCGTCCGCGGTTCCCGCCGCCCGGTCGGGCGGCGGCTCCTCGTCGCGTGGCGCCCGGGGCGTCACCCTGAACGGTCGTCCGCGTGGACGCTGAGCACCGCGCAGGGCGCGGACATGAGGATCTTCTGCGCGTTCGAGCCCATGAGCAGCTTGCCCACCAGCGAGCGCCGGCGCATGCCGATGACCACGAGCTCCGCACCGACCTCGTTCGCGACCGAGACGACGTCCTCAGCCGGGTCGTTGCCGCGTTCCGCGAGCGCGGGGTCCGTCCCGCGCACGGAGCGGGTCGTCGAGAACCGGCGGGTCTCGTAGGCGAGCCCGATAGACTCCAGGTGCGAGGTGATCACCTCGCGCTCCTTGGTGAGCGCCTCCTCCTCGTCCTGCTCGAAGTGGCTGTCCGCCGCGTCCGAATGGACAACTACGAGGCGCAGCCCGCGGAGCTCAGCCTCCTTGGCGGCCCGCCGCAGCGCGGCGCGGCCGACCTCGGTCGGGGTGTATCCGACGACCACTGCCATGAGGGGCTCCTTCGCCTTCGGACGCCGGGGAACCGGACCCTGGCGTCGTTCGCTCGTTCATGCACATTATCGCCGCGGGCGGGGCCGTCGAAGACCCCGATCGGGTACCAGACACCGGTGCGCGGAAGGGCGGTCGCCCGCTCAGTACGGGAACTGCCGGCGTCCCCGGTTGACGGAGATCCACTTCATCTCCGTGAACTCGTCCAGGCTCCACTGCCCGTTCAGGCGTCCGAAGCCGGACTGCTTGGATCCGCCGAAAGCGACGATCGGCTCGTCATGGATCGAGGCGTCGTTGATGTGGATCATCCCGGTCTCGACGCGTCGGGCGATCCGCATGCCACGCTCGACGTCGCCCGTGTGGACGGCGCCGGAGAGCCCGAAGTCGGAGTCGTTCGCGATACCCACGGCGTCGTCATCGGTCTCGAACTCCGTAAGGACGACGACGGGACCGAACATCTCGACGCGCGCCACCTCCGCGTCCGGGGGAACGTCGGTGAGGACGGTCGGGTGGACGAGCCTGCCGTCGACCTCGCCCTTGACCAGGGGTCGCGCCCCGCCGTCGACCGCCCGCCGCACGAGCCCGTCGAGGTTGTGCGCCTGGCGCTCGTTGATGACGGGTCCGATGATCGTCTCCGGCGACGCCGGGTCGCCCACCCTCAGTGACTCCACCTTGGCCACGTACCGCTCCTCGAAGGCCTGCCGGACGCCCTTCTGGACGAGGACGCGGTTGGCGGACATGCAGATCTGCCCCTGGTGGGTGAACCGGGAGAAGACAGCGGCATCGACGGCGAGCTCGAGGTCCGCGTCATCGAGCACGATGAACGCGTTGTTCCCGCCGAGCTCAAGCAGCACCTTCTTGAGGTTGCGTCCGGCGACCTCGGCCACGCGTGCGCCGACACTGTTGGATCCGGTGAAGACGATCGCGCGGGGCACGGGGTGCTCGACGAAGCCGTCACCGATGGTGGGGATGTCCGTGAGCACCACGTTAAGCACACCGGGCGGCAGGCCCGCAGCCTCGAAGATCCGCGCAAGCAGTGTGCCCCCGGTGACGGTGGTGTCCTCGTGCGGCTTGAGCACGACCGCGTTTCCTGCGCCAAGCGCCGTGGCCACCGGCTTCATCGAGAGGAAGAACGGGAAGTTGAACGGGCTGATGACGCCGACCACGCCGAGCGGCTCGCGGAAGAGGTAGTTCTCCCGGTCCGGGATCGGGGAGGGGAGGATCTTCCCCTCCATCCGCAGCGGGAACGTCGCGGCCTCCTTGAGGATGTCGATGACCAGACCGATCTCGAAGTTCGCCTTGAGTGCGGTCCCGCCGACCTCACGGCGGATCATCTCCACGATCTCCTCGTGGTGCTCCTGCACGTACGACACCGCGTCCTCGAACACCGTCCGGCGAGCGTAGGCGTTCATGTCCCGCCAGCCGTGCCGTGCGGCGTCGGCGGCACGGTAGGCCGCGTCAACGTCCGCGAGGGACGCGGCACGGTAGCTCGCGAGCCTCGCGCCGTCGAAGGGGTCGGTGTTCGTCAGCGTCGTCTCGGCGGTGCCCTCGCTCCACCGCCCGTCGATGAACTGCGCGCTCAGCGCGGGAATCGTCAGTTCCGGTCCGGTCGTCGTCGACACGTGAGGCTCCCTCGCCCAGGCTGGGTCGCCGTGACGGCGACGTGAGTCCCCTGCCCGGTCGACGCTATCCGCGTCGCTCCCCCGCGCCCATCACCCGGAAGGGTACCTCCGTGCCCGGGACGGGGTAGGCCGGGGACCGCCCGGCCAGCATGTCGACCATGTGCTCGGCCGCGAGCTCGTCCATGCGCCGGTAGCTCTCCTCGCTGTGCCCGACGTTGTGCATGGTCGCGATGACGTCGCTGCGGTGCAGCAGGGGGTGGTCGGCTGCAGGGGGCTCGTTCTCCCACACGTCGATCGCGGCCCCGGAGAGCCGTCCCGAGTCGAGCGCGGCGGCGAGAGCGAGCTCGTCGACCACGCCGCCACGCCCGACGGAGACCAGCGCCGCGCCCTCGCGCATCGCGGCGAGCTCACGCGCCCCGAGGAGACCGCGCGTGGAGTCCGTCAGCGGCACCTGGAGACTGACCACGTCGGAGCGGGCGAGCAGCTCGTCCATCGTCACCGGCTCGACGCCTGGCGTCCGGGCCGCGGCCGACGCGGTCGAGACGAGATGGCAGCCCCAGGTCGAGAGGCGCTCCGCGATCGCGGTGCCGATGCGGCCCAGACCGATGAGCCCCACGGTGCGTCCGTGGACGAGCCCGCCGACGCTTCGTGGACGTGTGCCGTCGAGCAGCGCGGCTTCCTTCTCCTTCACGCGATGCACGAGTGCGACGACGAGACCCACGGCAGCCTCCGCCATCCCGACGACGTTCTCCGGGAAGGCACCGTGTGCGACGGGGATGCCTCGGTCGACCAGCAGCGCCAGCGGCAGGTGGTCGGTCCCGATCACCGGGCTCACCACCGCCCGCAGCTGCGGGGCGGCGTCGATGTCGGCCGCCGTGAGGGTCCGGGCGGGCGGGAGGATCGCCCCGACCGCTCCGCCCAACAGCTCGCCGTGCCCCTCCCCCGGCGGGAGTGCGCGCCAGGCGTGCCCGGCTGCCTCCAGCGCTCCGGTCACCGCCGACCGCACGGCGAGGTGGCCGCCGACCAGCACCCAGCCTGCGCCGTCATCCTCGTGGGTCTCCATGGGCATCGGATCCTCCTGGCGTCTCTCGTCGCGCACGTCCGAGGCGCGCGGACCCGGACGCAGTGCAGGGTAGGCCGGAATGCGCGCCGCCGGCCCCGGACTCTCGCCGGGCGGCCCTCGCTGCCGCCCGCCGCACGACTGAGGCACCCTGGCGGCATGTCCCTCGCACCCCGCATCAGGATCGAGCGCCCCGACCTGCGCGCGGTCCTCCTCGTGGCGATCGCGTCGGCCTGCGGCTTCGGCACCTTCTACGGCCTGTACACGTCGGCCCCGGTCGCCCTCGCCGGCGGCAGCGTCTCCGCGGGGACCCGCACCGCCGTGTTCATGGTCTGCGTCGTCGCGGTCCAGCCGCTCGTCACGATCTTCGGCCGGTGGCTACGGGTGCGCTCGCGTTCGGTCGGGGGCGGGCTCGCGGCGATGGCGGTGGGCTTCGCCGTGCTCCCGTTCGCCGACGGTTGGCCGGGTCTCGTACTCACGGGCCTCGGGTTCGGGGTATTCGTCGTCACGAGCGCGGCCTGGACGCGCGAGCTGGCCGACGCGAGCACGGCCGGACGTGCGCTGGGCATCTACGGCCTGGCGTCGGCGATCGGCGGGACGCTCGCCGCCCCGGGAGCTCTCGCGCTGGCGAACAGCGTCGGGGTCGCCGGGGTCGCGGCCGGCGGTGCCGTGGTCACGGCCCTCGGGCTCATCCCCGTCGCCGCGGCCCGACGCGTCGGCGAGCGCGGCCACGCCGGCCTGACCGACGCCCCCACGGACCACGTCCCCACGGTCCCCCGGTCCGGCAGCGCCCAGACCGCGCCCCCGGGCACCGACGGCTCCCGGACCTCGGGGAGCTCGGGGAGCTCGGGGAGCTCGGGGAGCTCGATGATCGCCTTCGCCGCACCGACGATCCTCGTCCACCTCCTTGCGGTGCTCGCGTACGGGCTGATGCTCACCTCTGCCGGCGCGCTCTCCGACTCGGACGCGGGCTCGGTCGCACTCGTGGCCGCGTTCAGCGTCCAGGGCGCCGTGGCCCTCGGCCGGCCGGTCGCGGGGTGGCTCGCGGACCGATGGTCCGGCGCCGGCACGATGCTCGTCGCCTCGGTGGTGGTCGCGCTCGCCCTGACGTGGGCGGTGGTCGACGCCGACCCGCTCCGGTTCGTCGTCGCCGCCACGGTCGTCGGCGCGGCGTCTGGCGCAGTGCAGACCGCGGCGCTGACCGTCATGATGCGCCGCGCCGTCACGCCCGGCCAGGCGGAACGCGTGAGCATGGCCTGGAACGTCGCGTTCGACGTCGCGCTCGGTCTGGCCGCCGCACTGGCCACCCGGCTCGCCCTCGTCTGAACCGAGGGGCGTTCGACCACTGGGCCGGCAGCACCGCCGGAGAGCCGGCGTTCGGGCAGCACCGCCCCCTGCTCGAACCCACACCCGCCCTATCGAACCCACACACGCCGGTCGAACCCACACGACCCCTGCCGAACCCACACTCGCCGGGGGCAGGCTCGGCGAGCACACTGTGGGTTCAACGAGAACATGTGGGTCCGGTATCAGGGTGTGGGTTCGGTGACACCGGAACGCCCGCGCCCACCGGTCAGCAGGCACCCACGGGTTGACCCGCGCCCACCAAGCAGTACAGAACCGTCCGGGCAGTACAGAACCGTCCGGGCAGCACGACGCCCCCGGACCTGGCGTCCAGGGGCGTCGGGCAACCGTGGCGGGGTCGTATCCGCTCACGCGTCGACCGCAGCCGCGCTCACGCGCGGAGAAAAAATCCCCTCCTTCGTGAGGATGGAGGAGTCAGGCCTCCGGGACCACGTTGACGACGAGGCTCGCCGTAACGTCCTCGTGCAGGCGGACCTGTACGCGGTGCTCGCCGAGCGACTTGATCGGGGCCGGGATCTCGATCTTGCGGCGGTCGAGCTGCGGCCCGCCGTCGGCCGCGACGGCCTCGGCGATGTCGACGGTCGACACGGCGCCGAACAGGCGGCCGGCCTCGCCGGCGCGGACGGCCACGGTGACCGGGACCGACTGGAGGCGGTCGCGGGTGGCCTGGGCCTCCTCGACCGTGGCGATCGCGCGCGTGCGGCGGGCGGACGTCATCTGGTCGACCTGCTTCTGGCCACCCTTGGTCCACCGGTCAGCCAGACCGCGCGGGACCAGGTAGTTGCGGGCGTACCCGTCCTTGACCTCGACGACGTCGCCCGCGGCACCGAGACCGGTGACCTCGTGGGTGAGGATCAGCTTTGCCATCTCGATCCCCTTCCTCAGCGTCCGGCGCCGGTGTAGGGCAGCAGAGCCATCTCGCGGGCGTTCTTCACGGCCTTCGCGATGAGGCGCTGCTCCTGGACGGAGACGCCGGTGACCCGGCGCGAGCGGATCTTGCCGCGGTCCGAGATGAACTTCCGCAGCGTGGCGGTGTCCTTGTAGTCGATCGTGCCGACCTTGACGGCCTTGACCGGACCGACCTTCTTCTTGGGCTTGCGAAGTACGGGCTTCGCCATGGGGTTCTCCTTGGGTTCTCAGTACCGGCCCTCGCGCGCGTGCGTCGCGCGTCCGGGCCCTTCGTGGATGTCGTTGTCGCCGCGCAGGGCGGCAGGTTCGTCGAGCGTGCCGACGGGAAGGCTCAGAACGGCGGGTCGTTCGGGAAGGCGGTACCGCCACCCTGCGTGGCCCACGGGTCGTCGGGGCTGCCGCCGGCCGGGCCGTTGAAACCACCCTGGCCGCCCTGGTTGCCGCCGTAGCCGCCACCCTGGCTGCCGCCGCCGTAGCCGCCACCCCCCTGGTTGCCGCCACCGAAGCCGCCACCCTGGTTGCCGCCGAAGCCGCCGCCACCGCGCTGGGTGCGCGTGACCTTGGCGGTCGCGTAGCGCAGCGAGGGAGCGACCTCGTCGGCCTGCATCTCGACGACCGTGCGCTTCTCGCCCTGCTGGGTCTCGAAGGAACGCTGGACCAGACGGCCCTGGACCATGACGCGCATGCCCTTGGTCAGGGACTCGGCCACGTTCTCCGCAGCGTCACGCCAGACCGAGCAGCGCATGAACAGCGTCTCGCCGTCCTTCCACTCGTTCGACTGACGGTCGAACTGGCGGGGGGTCGACGCGACGGTGAAGTTCGCGACCGCAGCCCCCGACGGGGTGAACCGCAGCTCGGGGTCGGCGGTGAGGTTGCCGACCACGGTGATGATGGTGTCGCCTGCCATGAGAGCTCCTGACGGTGGCTGTCGGTCGGGTCAGTGGGCGTCGGGGCGCAGAAGCTTCGTGCGCAGGACGGCCTCGTTGAGGCCGAGCTGACGGTCGAGCTCGCGGGCCACCTCAGGGGTCGTCGTCATGTCGACGACCGCGTAGATGCCCTCGGCGCGCTTGTCGATCTCGTAGGCGAGCCTGCGCTTGCCCCAGATGTCGATCTTGTCCACGGTGCCGCCACCGGTCGTCACGACCGAGAGCAGCTTGTCGAGCGACGGGGCGACGGTGCGCTCGTCGACCTCCGGCTCGAGGATGATCATCAGTTCGTACTGCCGCATGGGTATCCCCACCTCCTTCGGACTGGGCGGTCACGGTCTCTCCGTGACAGGAGGGTCATGCGTGGCACCGGACGATTCCGGGGCCGACCGTCAACGGTACCCGGTCCCGGGGTCGCACGGAGCGCCCGGTCCCGTGCCGCCGGTCACCCCGGCGGAGCAGCGCCCGTAGGCGCCCGGTCACCTCAGCGGAGCAGCGCCCGACGGCACCCCGCCGCCTCCGCCGAACCGGGCCCGACCGCGCCCGGTCGCCCGGGCGCGCGCGTCACGACGCGCGGGACGCGTCACCACCCGCGGGGAGCCGAGCGGGATCAGCCTCCGCCGGCCTGGCCGGGGCCACGACCGTTGCCGGCCCCGCCCTGACCGGGGCCGCCGTTCCCGCCGCCCTGGCCACCCTGGCCGGGCGGTGGCGTCGACGGCGGCGCCTCGGTCGTCGGGTCCTCGGTGGGTTCCGGCGTCGTCGGGTCCTCGGTGGTCTCCTCCTCGGTGGTCTCCTCCTCGGTCGTCTCCTCCTCGGTCGTCTCCTCCTCGGTCGTCTCCTCCTCGGTCGTCTCCTCCTCGGTCGTCTCCTCCTCGGTCGTCTCCTCCTCGGTCGTCGGCTCCTCCGTGGGCACCGGCGCCTGGGTCGGGACCTGGGTCTGCCGGTCCGGGGCCCCGGGCAGGTCCTCGGGGTCCGGGCGCTCGGGCAGCTCGACGACGGGCATGCCCTCCGTCGCCACCTGCATGTAGTCGCGCCAGACCTGCGCGGGGAAGGTGCCGCCCGCGACGAGGTCGACGCCGCCGAACCCGGTGAGCTCTTCCTCGGTGCCGTCCTCGCCGACCTGGTACATGCTCACCACGGTCGTCAGCTGCGGCACCCACCCGGCGAACCAGGCCGAGCGGTAGGCGTTGGACGAGCCGGTCTTGCCCGCCGCCGGGCGGCCGATCTCGCCCGCCGTGGCTCCGGTACCGCCGGGCTCGAGGACGGCCTCCATCGCGTAGGTGGCCTCGTCGACGACGGCCTCCTCGAAGGCGCGCACGCCCTCGTCGCCGCCGGTGTAGATCCGGTTGTCGTCCCGGTCGAGCACCTCCTCGACGATGTACGGCTCGTGCCGCACGCCGCGGGCGGCGAACGTGTTGTACGCCTGCGCGCTGTCGAGCACCGTCGGGGAGGCCGGCCCGAGGACGTTGGACGCGCTCGCCACCAGTCCCGGCGTCTCCTCGGACCACCCGGCCCTGGTCGCGACGTCCACCATGGACTCCGGCCCGACCTGCTGGTTGACGAGCGCGTAGGTGGTGTTGACCGACTGGGCGGTCGCCTCCCGCAGCGTGATGGGGCCGCGGTTGTGCTGGTCGTAGTTGTTGACCGGGACGTCGTAGCCCTCGATCTCCATCGGCGTGTAGGACGGGAACCGCTCCTCCAGGGAGACGCCGTCCTCGATGGCGGCCACCAGGGTGAAGGGTTTCGCCGTCGAGCCGGCCTGCGCCCGGTCCTGCGTGGCATTGTTCCGGGCGTCGGTGACGTAGTCCGGGCCGCCGTACAGCGCGACGATCGCGCCCGACTCCGGCCGCACCGACACCAGACCCACGTTGTTGTTCTCGGGACGGTCCTCGGGCAGGTTGCCCACGGCGTCGACCGCGGCCTGCTGGCTGCGCTGGTCGATGGTCGTGACGATGTCGTACCCGCCGGTGTCGATCTCCTCGAGCGTGAGATCGCCCTGGGCCACGAGCTCGTCGCGGACCATCGCGAGGAGGTAGCCGTTCGGCCCGGCGTAGGTCTCGTTCTCCTCGGGCTCGATCACCTCCGGGAACTCTGCGTCCGCGCGCTCCTCCGCCGTGATCCACCCGTCCTCGAGCATGAGGTCCAGGACGCGCTCGAAGCGCTGCTCGGCGCGCTCGGGATCCACCCCCGGGTCCCACGCCGACGGGCTGGGGATGATGCCTGCGAGCAGCGCCGACTCCGAGAGCGTCATCTCCGACGCACCGTGCCCGAAGTACGCCATCGAGGCCTCCTGCACGCCGTACGTGCCGCGACCGAAGTAGATGGTGTTCATGTAGTTCTCGAGGATCTCGTCCTTCGACTGCTCCTGGTCGATCCGCAGCGCGAGGATCGTCTCCCGGAACTTGCCCACGTAGGAGGTCGTGGTGCCGGTGTAGTACCGCTCGACGTACTGCTGCGTGAGCGAGGAGCCGCCCTGACGGGCCTCGCCCTGGACGTTGTTCCACAGGGCACGGGCGATGCCGCGCCAGTCGACCCCGGGGTTCTCGTAGAACCGCCGGTCCTCGGAGGCGATGACGGCCTGGCTCACGTGGTCCGGGACGTCGTCGAGCGAGATCGAGCTCCTGTCGTACTCGGCGAACCGGCCCATCACCGTCTCGCCGTCCGCGAAGTAGACGGTGGTGCCCTCCGCGAGGGCGAAGTCGTCGGGTGCCGGCACGTCGATCGAGGCGTACGCGGCGACGAACAGGCCCGCGGCGCCGGCCACGCCGGCGACGAACAGGCCGACCATCCAGAACAGCAGGCGTCGCCAGAGAGGCACGCGCCCCTTCGTCCCGGGGTCGGTGGTCCCGGTGCCCGTGGAGTCCTTGGCCATCCGCGTCAACCTTTCGTCGCGACGTGAGCTCCACAGTATGGAGCTCCGGCTCGCAGCGCCGCTCGCGGCTGTGCCCGATCACACGCCCGGCGCCGGGCGGAAAGAGGCGCGGTGCCGCTGCCCGCGCCGGTTACGGTGGCGGTCGGAGACAAGCGACGGAGGAGTCGAGACGTGGTGCGGGTAGCAGTCGTCGGGGTGGGCAACTGCGCCTCCTCCCTCATCCAGGGCGTGCGGTACTACGCGGACGCCGACCCCCGGGACACCGTGCCCGGCCTCATGCACGTCGAGCTCGGCGGGATCCACGTGCGCGACGTCGAGATCGTCGCCGCGTTCGACGTCGACTCCCGCAAGGTCGGTGCCGACCTCGCCGAGGCGATCGGCGCCTCCGAGAACAACACGATCCGACTCGCCGACGTCCCACCCACGGGCGTGGAGGTGCTGCGCGGACCCACGCTCGACGGCCTGGGCCGGTACTACCGGGAGACGATCAAGGAGTCCGACGCCACCCCGGTCGACGTGGCGGCCGCCCTGCGCGAGAGCGGTGCCGAGGTCCTGGTCTGCTACCTGCCGGTGGGCTCCGAGGAGGCGGCCCGCCACTACGCGCAGGCCGCCCTCGACGCGGGCTGCGCGGTCGTCAACGCCCTGCCGGTGTTCCTCGCCTCGGACCCCGACTGGGCGCAGCGGTTCGTCGACGCGGGTCTGCCGATCGTCGGTGACGACGTGAAGTCCCAGGTGGGTGCCACGATCACGCACCGCGTGCTGGCCCGGCTCCTCGAGGAGCGGGGCGTCCGGCTCGACCGCACGTTCCAGCTCAACGTGGGCGGGAACATGGACTTCCGCAACATGCTCGAGCGCGAGCGGCTCGAGTCCAAGCGGGTGTCCAAGACCCAGGCGGTGACGTCGAACATCGCGGGTCACCTGCCGGCCCGCGACATCCATATCGGACCGTCGGACCACGTGGCGTGGCTGGACGACCGCAAGTGGGCCTACGTGCGCCTCGAGGGCCGCGGCTTCGGCGACGCCCCGATGTCGCTGGAGTACAAGCTCGAGGTGTGGGACTCCCCCAACTCGGCGGGCATCGTCATCGACGCCGTGCGCCTCGCGAAGCTGGGCCTGGACCGCGGCGTCGGCGGCCCGCTGCTCGCGGCGAGCGCCTACCTCATGAAGTCCCCGCCCGAGCAGCGCGAGGACACCGCCGCCCGGGCCGACGTCGAGGCGTTCATCCGCGGCGAGATCGAGCGGTAGGGGCGCGACGCGCGCCCGGCCCCGCAGCTGGTGCCGGCCATCGTCGACGAACGGTTCGGCGACCACGCCGTCCCGCTGCCGTGACGAACCCTCAGGCCGAGGACTCGGGCTGCTCGGCCCACCAGGCCAGCAGCTCGGCCTCGGCCCGCTCGTCGCCGAGCGGCCCCTCCTCCATGCGCAGCGCGAGCAGGTGCTGGTAGGCCCGGCCCACCAGCGGACCCGGTGAGATCCCGAGGAGCTCCATGATCCGCGAGCCGTCGAGGTCCGGGCGGATCGCCGCCAGCTCCTCGGCCTCGGCGAGCTCCTCGATGCGTCTCTCGAGATCGTCGTAGGCCGCCGACAGGCGCGCGGCCTTGCGCCGGTTGCGGGTCGTGGAGTCCGCCCGGGTGAGGCGGTGGAGCCGCTCGAGCATCGGACCGGCGTCGGTGACGTACCGGCGCACGGCCGAGTCCGTCCAGGCGCCGTCGCCGTACCCGTGGAACCGCAGGTGCAGCTCGACGAGGCGGGCGACGTCCTTCGTCGTCTGCTTGTCGAACGTGAGCGCCCGCATCCGCCGCGAGGTCAGCTTCGCCCCGACGAGCTCGTGGTGGTGGAAGCTGACCCCGCCGCCGGGCTCGAAGCGCCGCGTGGCCGGCTTGCCGACGTCGTGCATCACCGCCGCGAGCCGCAGCACGAGGTCCGGTCCGGGCACGGGGCCGTCCGGTCCGGTCTCGAGGTCGACGGCCTGGTCGAGAACGGTGAGCGTGTGCTCGTAGACGTCCTTGTGCCGCCCGTGCTCGTCGACGGTCTCGCGCAGCAGGGCCAGCTCGGGGAGCACGACCTCGGCCACGCCCGTGTCGACGAGCAGCCGGAGACCGGCCCCCGGGTGGGCGCCGACCAGCAGGCGCTCGAGCTCGGCGCGCACGCGCTCGGCCGAGACGATCTCCAGCCGGGAGGCCATCGCCGTCATCGCCTCGCGCACGTCGCCGACGACGTCGAACCCCAGCTGCGCGGCGAACCGTGCGGCCCGCATGATCCGCAGCGGGTCGTCGTCGAAGGACTGCTCCGCGGTGACCGGGGTGCGCAGCACGCCGCGGGCCAGGTCGCCGAGGCCGTCGTGGGGGTCGACGAGCGCGAGCCCGGGCAGCCGCACGGCCATGGCGTTGACCGTGAAGTCGCGGCGGGACAGGTCGCCCTCGAGGGAGTCACCGAACGCGACGACGGGCTTGCGCGACCCCACCTCGTACTCGTCGGTGCGGTAGGTCGTCACCTCGACCTCGAGGCCGTCGCGCGCGCCGCCGATCGTGCCGAACTCGCGTCCCATGTCCCACGTGCGCGCGCCCCAGGCGCGCAGCAGGCGCTCGGAGACCGCCGGCGTCGCCGAGGTGGCGAGGTCGATGTCCTTCGGCGGCACCTCGAGGAACGCGTCCCGCACGGGGCCGCCGACGAGAGCGATCTCCTCGCCGGCGTCGACGAACGCCGCGGCGAGGTCGAGCACGGGCCGCGGGAGGTCGGCGAGCACCTTCATGGCGCGCACCTTCAGGGCGAGGTCGTCAGGCAGGTCGTCCGGCACCGACCAAGGGTGCCACGGCCGCCGTTCCGGACCCGAGCGGTCCTGCCGGCTCGGCCCGCCCTCCTTCGGTCCGGCACGGAGTCTCTTACAGTGGACTGCATGCCTGCCGCCCCGATCCCCCAGCCACGGGCCCCGCGCCCGTTGCGGGTGCGGACCCCGGGCTCGCGCTCCTCGCGCCTGCCCGTGGTCGACGAGACCTCCGCCGGGGGCATCGTCGTCAAGGTCGCCGACGGCGTCGCGTACGTCGCCGTCATCGCACGCCGCAACCGGGGCGGCCGCCTCGAGTGGTGCCTGCCGAAGGGCCACCTCGAGGGCGTCGAGACCGCCGAGCAGGCCGCTGTGCGTGAGATCGCCGAGGAGACCGGCATCGACGGCCGCGTCCTGCGCCACCTGGGCACCATCGACTACTGGTTCGCCGGCACCGACCGGCGCGTCCACAAGGTGGTGCACCACTTCCTCCTCGAGGCCACCGGCGGCACCCTGACCATCGAGAACGACCCCGACCAGGAGGCGGAGCAGGTGGCGTGGGTGCGTCTGGACAAGGTCGCGGCACGCCTGGCCTACCCCAACGAGCGGCGCGTGGTCGCCACAGCCCGGGACGTGCTGGCCGGCCGGGCATGATCTCGAGAGCCACGCGGGGGCGGGCCGCGGCGGCACTTCTCACCTCGGCCCTGGCGGCGCTGTGCCTGTCGGGGACCCCCGCGGCAGGTGGCGTCCCGGCCGCGCACGGACCCCAGCCGGACGCGACCGCTCCCCCGGCCGGTGACCGGCCGTCCGCGACCGCCCCGACCACGACCACGACCACGAGCGCTCCCTCGTCGACCGCCCGCACCAACCCTGTCGACGCCGAGGAGCCGGCCGAGCCGCTCGCCCTGGACGACGTGGCCCCGGCGGTCCTCGACCCCGAGGACGACCTCACGGTCACCGTCACGCTCACCCCGACCACCGACGTCGAGGACGGCACCCTCGCGCTGGCGCTCGACCCCACCATCCCCCTCTCCCGGTCCGTGCTCGCGGCCTGGCAGTCCGGCGAGGGACCCTCGGGGTACGCGAGCCGGACGGAGGTCGAGCTCGACGGGACCGTGGCGGCGGGCGAGAGCAGGACGGTCGAGCTCGAGGTCCCCGCCGAGGATCTCGGGCTGGTCGCCGGCCGCGACGAGTGGGGTCCGCGCGGCCTGGAGGTCGTCCTCACCGACGCCGGCGAGGTCGAGGAGGTGGTGCGCTCCGTCGTGGTGTGGGGCGCGCCCGCCGAGTCCCTCGAGCCGTTGCCGGTCGGCCTCCTCGTCCCTGCGACGGCCGGCTCCGTCGACGACCCCGCGCTCGTGCCCGGGCTCGGCCCCGATACGGCCGGCGCACCGGACGATTCGGCGGCGACGAGCTCCGAGGCGCCACCGGCCTCCGAGGCGCCGACAGGCGGCGGGTCGGAGGCGCCCACCGACGGGCCGCCGGCCACGGAGAGCCCGTCCGACCGGGCGGCGCCAGGTGAGGTGCCGTCCGGGGAGGCGCCGAGCGACGCCTCGACGTCCACCGATCCGGACGCCACCTCCGAGGAGGACGCGCCGTCAGCGGTGCTCGCCCTCGCCCAGGCCGTCGCCGGCACAGGGGCGAGCCTCGCGCTGGACCCGGTCCTCCTCGACGGTGCCGGGACGCCGTCCGGCACGGCACTCACGGAGCTCGCCGAGGACGACCGGCTGCTCGCGCTGCCCGCCGGCGACGCCGACCTCGCCGCCCTCGCCCACCTCGAGCGGACGGACCTCGCCCAGCGGCTCACGAACGACGGGGTCGACCGCATCGGGGTGCTCACCGGGCACATCGTCCCCTCCCTCGCCTGGCCCGCCGGAGAGGAGGTCGACACCCCCACCGTCGAGCTGGCGCACGACGGCTCGACGAGCGTCACCGTCCTGCCCGGACCCGTCCTCGCGCCCGCCGCCGACCTCACGTACACCGTCTCCGGCCGGGCCGACGTCGAGCTCGGGAGCTCGCGCGGCCTCACCGCCCCCGCGCTGGTCGCCGAGGAGAGGACCAGCTCGCTGCTCGAGGGCACCCTCATGCCGTGGTCGACCGGGTCGCCGGTCGAGCTGTCCGCGGTGCAGTCGCGCCAGCTGCTACTCGCCGACCTCGCCGTCGTCTTCCGCGAGCGCCCCAGCGACCCGCGCCCGCTCCTGCTCACCTACGACCGGTCCTCACCGGTCGAACCGTCGGTCGTCGGCGACGTCTCCCGCGCACTCGCCGACGCACCCTGGGTCGATCTCATCTCCCTCGGCGACCTCATGGACACCCCGTCGACGTCGGACGACCCCCTCTCCCTGCCCGACCGGAGCGTCGCGCCGGGCGAGGTCGACGCCGCCGGGCTCGCGCGCGCCGAGGAGACCGAGCAGCTCGCCGCCGCGGTCGCCACGATGACCGACACGCCGCCCCCCGCGGTGGCCGGCGCCGCGCTCGCCGTGCGCACCGCCGTCTCCGCCGGCTGGCGAGACGACGCCGCCGGGCGGGACGCACTCGTCACGGGCTGGCACGACTCCCTGTCCGCGGCCACGCACGCCGTGCGGCCGACCCCCACCTCCCCGATCAACCTCATCGCCTCGACGGCAGAGCTGCCGGTGCGGGTGGCGAACGACGGCGACTTCGACGCGCGCGTGACCGTCGTCGTCGATCCGGACGATCCCAGGCTCGAGGCGCCCGAGGGTGTCGAGATCGTCGTCCCGGCCGGCGGGCAGGAGACCGCGCTCGTCCCCGTCTCGGCCATCGGGTCCGGCGACCTGCCGGTACGGATCCGGCTGGTGACGCCCGACGGCGACCAGATCGGCTCGGCCGCCACGATCGTCGTCCGCGTCCGCGCGGGCTGGGAGGGCACGGCCGTGACGATCGCCGGCGTCGTGCTCGCCCTGCTCGTCGTCGTCGGGCTCGTGCGCCGGATCCGGCGCGGGGTCCGGGTTCCGACCGGTGACGCCACGCCCGTCATCGCCGGCGATCCCGGCGCGCCGACCGTCCACGTCACGGGGGAGCAGCCCGCCGTCGTCGACGATGGCCCTCGCGCCGGGGACGATACGCACCGCACGGAGGACCCGCCCCGGGCCACCTCCGAGGACCACGACGAGAGGAACGACGAACGATGAGCGGCAGGAGGGGGCTCGCCGGTTCCTCGGTGACGATGTTCGCCGGCACCCTCGTCTCCCGCGTGCTCGGCCTGGTCAAGGGGCCCGTGCTCCTGGTCGCGGTGCTCGGCGCGAACACGGGGGCGTCGAACGCGTTCGACGTGGCCAACCGGCTCCCCAACCTCATCTACCTCCTCGTCGCCGGCGGCGTCCTCAACGCGGTCCTCGTCCCCCAGATCGTCCGGGCAATGACCAAGGACGAGGACGGGGGCGACGACTACGTCTCCCGCCTGCTCACGGCGATCACGCTGGGCCTGGCCGGGCTGACGGTCGCGCTCACGCTCGCCGCACCGCTGCTCGTGCGGCTGTTCGCCTTCGGGATGGAGGACCCCTGGTACTCGCTGTCCGTGGCGTTCGCGTACTGGTGCATCCCCCAGCTGTTCTTCTACGGGATGTACACGCTGCTCGGGCAGGTGCTCAACGCGCGCGGCATCTTCGGCCCGTACACGTGGGCACCGGTGCTCAACAACGTCGTGGCCATCGCGGGCCTGCTCGTGTTCCTCGGGCTGCACGGGTCGGTCGCCGACCTCACCGCGGTCGGCGCCGAGGGGTGGACGCAGGACCGCACGATCCTGCTCGCGGGCGTGGCCACCGCCGGGGTCGCGGCCCAGGCGCTCGTCCTGATGTGGCCGCTGCGCCGCGCCGGCGTGAGGTTGCGGCCGAAGTTCGGGTTCCGGGGCCGCGGGCTCGGCTCCGCGACGTCGACGGCGATGTGGGTCTTCGCCGCCCTCCTGGTGGGTCAGCTCGCGACGCTCGCGATCTCCAACGTGGCCGCCGCGGCCTCCGCGGCGGGCGACTACGCCATCGACGTGGCCGGCAACGCCGCGTACACCAACGCCTACTTCCTGTACTCGCTGCCGACCTCGCTCATCGTCGTCTCGCTCATCACCGCGCTGTTCACCCGCATGTCCACCTCCGCGGCGCACCAGGACCTCGACGCCGTGCGCGCCGACCTCTCCCTCGGCCTGCGGGTGGTCGGGCTGTTCACCCTGTTCTGCGCGGGTGGGCTCATGGTGCTCGCCCTGCCGATCGTCCGCGTCATCACGCCGGCCGCCGCGTTCGTCGAGGTGGAGTCGATCGCTCTGGTGCTCGTCGCCATGCTGCTCGGCCTCGTGGGGGTCGGCGCCTTCACCGTCATCCAGCGGGTGTACTACGCGTTCGAGGACGCCCGGCGGCTGTTCTTCCTCCAGCTCCCACTCACCGTCATCGTGGTCGGCGGCGCGTTCGCGTCGCTCCTGCTGCCCCCGCGGTGGGTGCTCGTCGGCGCCTGCGTCGCGATGGCGGTGTCGAACATCTTCGGCGCCGGGCTGTCCTTCCTCGGCCTGCGGCCTCGGCTGGGCCGCACCGACGGGGGCCGCGTGGTGCGCTCGCACGTCCGGATGTCGGTGGCCGCCGCCGGCCCGCTCCTGCTCGGCTGGGGCCTGCTCACACTGCTCGGGACGGAGGAGTCCGACCTCGACGTCCCCGGTGCGCTCCTGCGCGTCGTGGTCGTCGGGCTCCTCATGGTGGTGGGGTACTTCGTCGCCCTGCGCGCGCTGGGTGTCGGCGAGCTCGAGGTGGTGGCCCGTCCGCTCGGCACCATGGTCGCGTCTCTCGCGCGCAGGCTCCCCGGGCCGCTGCGCGTGGTCCTCACGTGGCTGGCCACGGTGCTCAATCCCGGCCTGCGGACGGGCGCGCCGGACGGCGGTCCTCGGCACGGTGGTCCTGGTGACGGGCCCGACGGCGGCGGGCCCGACGGCGGTCCCGACGACGACAGGCCCGTGGGCGGGGGACCCGCCGGTCCGGTCCCCGACGACGCCGGCGCGGGTCCCCTCTGGGGCAGGCCGGCCGCCGAGGACGAGCGCGTGGCCGATGCGGCGGTCGACGCCTCGCGGGACCTGCCGTGGGCACCGCACATCGAGTCCGCGTGGGAGCCGGTCTGGAACCCCGGGCGCCGCAGCCGTCCGGAGGTGGCTCAGCCGCCTCCCTCCGGCGGCTCGAGCGACGCCGGAACCGCGCCCGGCACGTCCCGTGCCCGCCCCGCTGGCCCGCCGGAGGGCCGGGACGCCGTACGCCCGACCGGCAGGCATGCACCTCCCGCCCCCACCGCGGCCGAGCTCGACCCGCTCGCGCACCTCGACGGGCTCGACGGCCCGCCCGACCAGACCGTGGTCCGCCCCGTCCGGCCGGTGACCGAGCGCGCCGATCGCCCCCAGCGTCCGCAGCGCCCCGTGCGCGCCGACCGGGACCCCGCGCACACCCCGCGCCACGCCCGCCAGGCACGGCCGGGTCGGGAGGAGGTCGCGGGTCGGACGCCGCCGCCACCTCCCCCGCCGCCGTCCGGCACGCCGGACTCGGCCGACGGCCACGCGGAGCCACCGCGCCGGTGAGCCGACCCGAGAGGCGCACCCCGGGCAACTAGACTCGCGCACGACCACGCACCGCCGTACCGCTGCACCGCCGTCCACGACCGAGGGGGACACCTGGACACGCACCGGGGCTCCGCAACCGGCCCGCTCCTCGCGGGCCGTTACGCGCTGGGCCATGCCCTCGAGACCGCCTCCGCGGGCGCCACCCGGTACGCGGCTCACGACACGGTGCTCGACCGCGAGGTCGAGGTCCTGCTGCTGGACCCCGCGCAGCCCAGCACGGACGAGGCACTCGACGCCGCCCGACGGGCGTCCCTCGTCGAGGACGACCGGCTGCGCAGCATCTACGAGGTCGCGACGGACGAGGGCACCGCGTACGTCGTCGGCGAACCGGCCCGCGGCACCACCCTCGCCGACTACGCCGGGCACGGGCCGATCCCGCCCGAGCAGGCCCGCGCCATCGTCGGGGAGGCGGCCGCTGCGCTCGACGCCGCCCGACGGCACGGGGTCCGGCACCTCGCCCTCGACGCGCGGTCCGTGCACGTCACCGACGACGGCGAGGTCCTCGTCACGGGGGCGGGCGTGGCCAACGCGCTCGGCGAGAACCTCGTCCTGACCCCTGCCCGCGCGTCCAGGAAGGACGCGAGCGACCTCGTCGAGCTCCTCTACCTCGCCCTGACCGGCCGATCCGCGACCACCGACGACGGCTCGGCCCCGCCCGCGCCGGGTGCGCTGCTCGACCGCGTCCCGCACGACCTCGACGACCTCTGCGTACGCACGCTCGACGAAGGTGCGGGGCCCTCCAGCGCCGGCGACCTGTTCCACACCCTGGCCCCGTGGGGCGACATCGATCCGCCGCCGCGCCAGGTCCGACGCTCGGCAGGGGGACACTCCGCCCCCCCGCCTCCGCCTCCCGCGCCGAGCGACTCCACCGAGGAGATCTCCGCCGTCGACGACGAACGTCCCGCCCAGACCGCGGAGCCGCGCCCGCGGTCGACGCTCGGCGGGCGGCTTCGTCGTCAGATCCCACCGCCGTCGATCCCGCCCGCAGACGGCACCGCCGAGGCGGTGGCGTCCGGCACGTCCTCCGCCACTGCCGCGTCCGCCGGCGCGGTAGGGCTGGGCGCAGCCGCGGCCGGGACGCTCGCCGCCGGTGCCTACGGGGCCGAGGCCCGGACCGGGGACGCCGTCTCGGCAGAGCGAGCCCCGGCGTCGTCGAGCACCACCGGCTCCGGCGACCAGGAACGCGGTCGAGACAGCTCCGGGACGGCCGGGCGCGCCGCGGAGGGGTCGAGCAGCGCCGCGCGACCGGCGCGCGACGAGACGGAGACCGATGCTCCCACCGAGGCGGAACGCACCTCGGCGCCGAGCCCGACCGCGGCGGCCGGCCCGGGTGAGCGTCCGACGGTCGGGGCCGCACGGACCGAGCGTACGAACGACGCCGACCCGCTGGCGGGCATCGTCCCCACCAGGGCATCCGCCCGGTTCGACGCCGTCACGCGCCGCGTGGTCGGCGGCGCTCGCCCGCCCGTACGTCATGCCCGCGTGGCGGTGGCGCACCTCCCCGTGCCGGACCCCCACGGCCCTACGTCCGACGAGGGCGCCGGTGCCGGGACGGCCCCGGACGGACGCGGTCGCGCTCGCCGTGCCGCCGGCAGCGACACCGCCGTCGCCGGCAGCTCGTCCCTCGGAGCGGCGGCCGGCCCCTCCACCGGTGGCCCGGCAGCGCGCGGTCAGCACACGGGCGGCCCCGGTCGTCCGGGCGCACCCGACGGTGCCGCGGCAGGCACCGGCGGAGCCACCGGGGGACGTGCCTCGTCGATCGGCTCGAGGGCCTCCGCCGCGGCTGCGGCGGCGGCAGCGGGAATCGGGGGCGCGTCGTCGTCGATCGGACGGTCGGTCGGACGCGCACGCAGCTCGATCCAGGAACGGCTGTCGAACCCCGGGCGCCTGACCGAGGAGGAGGCCGGCGAGCAACCGCTCGACGTCCCCTACGGCACCACCGGACCGGGTTCGCACCCCGCGATCGACGAGCCCGTCCGCCGCGTGCCGACCGACGCCCGAGGCCGGTCGTCGGCCGCGGGTGCCGACCAGCGCTCGGGGCAGGCGCCGCCCGTGGGCTACCGCCCCACCGGCAGCCTGGACGGTCAGGACGACCGCTCGCTCATGGACGACCGCGTCCCCGGGCGCGAGGTGAGCCGCCACACGATCGACCCGATGCCGTGGGTCGTCGTCCTGTTCCTCCTCGTCGTCGTGATCGGCGCCTGGCTGGCCGTCCGCACGCTCCTCACGCCGACCACGGCCGTCGAGCTGCCCAGCGAGGATCCACCCGTGGTGACGCCCGACCCGGTCGAGGAGAGTGCGACGGACGAGCCGACCGCTCAGGCCTCCGACCTGCCGGCCCCCGTGCTCTCGCGCACCGAGCTCGTCGACCCCGAGGGCGGCGGGACGGACAACGCCGACACCGCCGAGCTGGCCGCCGACGGCGACGTCGACACCTACTGGCGCTCGCTGTCCTACCAGTCGCCCGACTTCGGCGTGAAGTCCGGCACCGGGCTGCTCGTCTGGCTCGAGGAGATCAGTACCGTCGGCGGACTGACGATCGACACCTTCGCCGACGGCGAGGGCGGCAACGTGGAGATCCGCATCTCCGACCCGGCCACGCCCGGCGAGGGCGAGCTGCTCGCCGAGGGCCCCCTCGAGGCCGGGGAGACCACGTTCACGTGGGACTCGCCGGTCACGACCGCCCACCTCATCGTCTGGATCACCGAGCTGCCGACCGCGGGCACCGACGGCGCCAACCGGGCGGAGATCGCCGAGATCACCGTCCAGTAGCAGGGCACACCGCCGAGGTGGCCCGGAACAACCCGCCGCGGCCCGCTGTTCACCCGGCAGCACCCACCGAATACGTCCCAGGAGAGTCCATGACCGACACCACCGCCGCCGAGAAGATCCACGACGTCGTGGTGGTGGGCTCCGGCCCCGCCGGCTGGACGGCCGCGATCTACGCCGCGCGCGCCGACCTCAGCCCCCTCGTCATCGCCGGGCAGATCGACGCCGGCGGTGCGCTGATGACGACCACCGAGGTCGAGAACTTCCCCGGGTTCCCCGAGGGCGTCATGGGTCCCGACCTCATGGAGAAGATGCAGGCGCAGGCCGAGCGGTTCGGCGCCGAGGTCCTCTACGAGGACGTCGTCTCCGCCGACCTCACCGGCGACATCAAGGTCCTCACCACCGACGACGCGACCTACCGGGCGCGGTCGGTGATCCTCGCGCTCGGCAGTGCGTACAAGCACATCGGTCTCGACAAGGAGGACGAGATGTCGGGCCGAGGGGTGTCCTACTGCGCCACCTGCGACGGCTTCTTCTTCAAGCAGCAGCACATCGCCGTGGTCGGCGGCGGCGACTCGGCCGCGACCGAGGCCCTGTTCCTCACCAAGTTCGCCGACAAGGTGACGATGATCCACCGCCGCGACGAGCTGCGGGCCTCGAAGGTCATGGCCGACCGCGTGCTCGCCGACCCGAAGATCCAGATGGCCTGGAGCTCGGAGGTGGCCGCCATCAACGGCGAGCAGCGCCTGGAGTCCCTCACGCTGCGCGACACCGCGAGCGGCGAGGAGCGCGAGCTGCCGGTGACCGGCATGTTCGTCGCGATCGGCCACCTGCCGCGCACCGGCGTCGTCGCCGGGCAGGTCGAGCTCGACAAGGACGGCTACATCGTCGTCGAGCACCCGACGACCGCCACCAACCTGCCGGGCGTCTTCGCCTGCGGCGACGCCGTCGACCACGTCTACCGCCAGGCGATCACGGCCGCAGGCACCGGCTGCTCGGCCGCCCTGGACGCCGAGCGGTACCTCGCGGACCTCGCCCACGGCACCGTGTCTCCGGGCGCACCCGAGGTCGAGGCGGCCGTCGTCACGGACGCGGAGCCGGCCGCGCAGGCGGTCGGGTCGCCCACGCCCGTCACCGGCTGAGACCGTGCACGTCACGCCCGTCGACGCCGAGGGCCTCGAGGAGGTCCTCGGCTCCGGCGGGCTCGTCGTCGTCGACTTCTGGGCCGAGTGGTGCGGCCCGTGCCGTCTGATGGCACCCGTCCTCGAGGAGGTCGCCGGCATGCGCCCCGACGTCACGGTGGTGTCGGTCGACACCGCCGAGCATCCGGGCATCGCCGAGCGCTGGGGCGTGCGTACGATCCCGACCTACCACCTGCGGATCGGCGAGGAGGGCGCGGGCGTCCTCGTCGGCGCCCAGACCAAGCCGCGCCTGCTCGCCGCGATCGACGAGGCGCTGGGCTCGATACCCGGCTGACCACGCCCGGCTCCTCCCGGGGCGGCGGGTGCGCGGTGGCAGACTGGCCTCTCCGCGCACCAGCGCACCGAGCCACGAGGAGCAGGCGATGAGCACCACGGACAGCCAGGACGGCCAGGTCGAGCAGCAGGAGCCGCGCGCGGCCGCCCCCGCTGCCGCGGCCGCCGGCACCCGGCTCGACCCGTGGCTGAAGAACTACGCGGGACGCGCCCACCACCTGCGTGCCTCGGAGGTCCGGTCGCTGTTCGCCGTCGCGAACCGTCCGGAGGTCGTCTCCCTCGCCGGCGGCATGCCCAACATCGCGGACCTGCCCCTGGGGCGGCTCGGCGACATGATCGGGTCGATGGTGGCCGAGGCCGGTACGCGTGCCCTGCAGTACGGCGGCGGCCAGGGCGAGGAGGAGCTGCGCGAGCAGATCGTCGAGGTCATGCGCTACTCCGCGATGCACGCGCACCCGGACGACGTGGTGGTGACGACCGGCTCCCAGCAGGCGCTCGACCTCGTCACCGGCATCTTCATCGACCCGGGCGACGTCATCGTCGCCGAGGCGCCCAGCTACGTCGGCGCCCTCGGGGTCTTCCGGAGCTACCAGGCCGACGTCGTGCACGTCCCGATGGACGACCACGGCCTGATCCCCGAGGAGCTCGAGCGCATCCTCGGCGAGCTCGCCCGGGCCGGCCGCACCGTCAAGCTGCTGTACACGGTGCCGAACTTCCACAACCCCGCCGGCGTCACTCTGTCCCTCGAGCGGCGCCCCCGCATCGTCGAGATCGCCCGCAGGTACGGGGTGCTCATCATGGAGGACGACCCGTACGGGCTGCTCGGCTTCGACTCCGACCCGCTGCCGGCGCTGAAGTCCTACGACGAGGACGCCGTCGTCCACCTGGGCTCCTTCTCGAAGACCTTCGCTCCCGGCCTGCGGGTCGGCTGGGCGTACGCGCCGCTCGCCGTGCGGGAGAAGCTCGTGCTGGCCGCGGAGTCCGCGATCCTCTCGCCGTCGGTCATCAACGAGATGATCGTCACCCGCTACCTCCAGGAGTTCGACTGGTACGGGCAGGTGAAGTCGTTCCGCGAGATGTACCGCGAGCGTCGGGACGCGATGCTCGGCGCCCTGAGCGAGCACCTTCCCCACCTGTCCTGGACGGTCCCGACGGGCGGCTTCTACACGTGGCTCACGCTGCCGCCCGGGCTCGACGCCAAGGCGATGCTGCCGCGGGCGGTGACCAACCGGGTCGCCTACACCTCCGGCACGGCCTTCTTCGCGGACGGCACCGGCCAGGACCACGTCCGACTGTCCTACTGCTTCCCGACGCCGGACCGCATCCGCGAGGGGGTGCGCCGACTGGCGGAGGTCGTCCGCGCGGAGGCGGAGCTCGTCGAGATGTTCGGCACGGCGAACGACATCCCTGCCGGCGGCACGGGCACGGTCGACGTGCCCGGCCCCGACGCCAGCTGACCAGGTCCGGGCCAGCCCGGGCACCCACCACCCGACACCGATGCCGGTCCCAGTGACCACATGACGACGAGGAGCAGCAGATGGACGACGCGGCCGCCGGAGACTCGCCCCGCACCTCCGGCAGGGAGGACCTCACCGTCGCCGTGGTGAGCGGAGGCCTCACCCACGAGCGCGACGTCTCGATCCGTTCCGGGCGTCGCGTGGGCGGGGCGCTGCGCTCGGCCGGGGCCACGGTCGAGATCCTCGACCTCGACGCCTCGCTCATCGACCGGCTCGGCCGGCTCGAACCCGACGTCGTGTGGCCGGTGGTCCACGGCGCCGAGGGTGAGGACGGCTCCCTGCAGGACCTGCTCGTGCTGCTCGGCCTGCCGTTCGTCGGCTCCACCTCGGCCGGAGCGCGCCTCGCCTCGGACAAGCCCGTGTCCAAGGCCGTCGTCGGCGCCGCCGGCGTCGCCACGCCGTCCTACGTCGCGCTCCCCCAGTCCCTCTTCCGCGAGGTGGGCCCCCGCCGCGTCCTCGACGACGTGGTCCACCGGCTCGGCCTGCCGCTCGTCGTCAAGCCCGTCGACGGCGGCTCCGCCCTGGGTGTCACCCTCGTGGAGGATCGCGCCCAGCTCCCGGGCGCGATGGTGGCCTGCTTCGCCTACGGACCGGAGGCGCTCATCGAGCGCGCCGTGGACGGGACGGAGGTCGCCGTCTCGGTCGTCGACCTCGGGGACGGGCCCGTCGCGCTCCCGCCGGTGGAGATCGCCACCTCCGACGGGCCGTACGACTTCGACGCCCGGTACAACCCGGGACGTGCCGAGTTCTTCACCCCCGCGCGGCTCTCCGCCGACGTCGCGGCCGAGGTCGCCCGCACCGCCACCACCGTGCACACGGCCCTGGGGCTGCGCGACCTGTCGCGGGTCGACATGATCGTCGACGGCGACGGCCGCCCCTGGGTCATCGACATCAACGTGGCCCCCGGGCTCACCGAGACGTCCCTGTTCCCGCAGGCGGCGGCGCAGGGGCCGACCACCCCCGAGGAGCTCTACCTCGCCCTCGCCCGCCGCGCCGTCGAACGCGGGCCGGAGGCGTAGTACCGCCCCGGTGGGCAGGGGGCAGCGCGTCAGTCCGCGTTGATCTGCTCGCCCGGCACGAGACTCGTGAGGATGCGGTCGAGGTCCTCCACGGAGGCGAAGTCCACCGTGATGCGCCCCTTGCGCTGCCCCATCACCACCTTGACCCGCGTGTCGAACCGGTCCGACAGCCGGTCGGCCAGCCTGTCGAGCTGCTCGGAGTGCGCGGAGGGCGCACGCCGGCGACGCAGCTCGGGACGGGCCGCGCCCTCCCCCATGGTCACGGCCTCCTCGGTCGCGCGCACCGACAGGCCCTCGGCGACGATCCGCTGGGCGAGGCGCTCCATCGCCGCGCCGTCCTCGAGGCCGAGCAGGGCCCGCGCGTGCCCGGCGGACAGCACGCCCGCCGCCACACGGCGCTGCACCAGCGCCGGGAGCTTGAGCAGCCGCAGCGTGTTGGAGATCTGAGGACGAGAGCGCGCGATGCGGCGTGCGAGCTCGTCGTGGGTGCCGCCGAAGTCGTCGAGCAGCTGCTGGTAGGCGGCCGCCTCCTCGAGCGGATTGAGCTGTGCGCGGTGCAGGTTCTCCAGGAGCGCGTCACGCAGAAGGTCCGTGTCGTCCGTGGACCGGACGACGGCCGGGATCTCCGTGAGGTCCGCCTGGATCGAGGCCCGGAGCCGGCGCTCTCCCATGACCAGCTCGTACCGGACGGTGTCGCTGCGCCGAGGGTCGGACTCGGGGATCGGCCGGACGACGACCGGCTGCAGGACCCCGAGCTCGCGGATGGAGGCCGACAGCTCGTCGAGGTCCTCCTCGTCGAACACCTGCCGTGGCTGCCGCGAGTTGGGGACGATCGAGGCGACGGGAACCTCGGCGTAGGTCGCGCCGGGCACCGGGCGAAGTCCACCGTCGTGGGCGGCCGGCACCTCCGCGGGAGGATCCTCGTCACCGGTGGTGGGCGCCTGGTTCCACGAACCTTCGTGTCCCTCGGCTTCGGGCGTCACGGTTGAAGCTCCCGCGCTGTCGACGCCGGCCGTGGTCGAGGTCGCATCGGACGCGGCGTCCCCCTGTACCGCACCGGCAGGTCTGGTGCTTCCACCCTGTGCCTGCTCAACCGCACCGGCTTCCGCAACAGGTGCCGAACCGTCCACTTCACTCTCAGGCGAGGTCGTGACCTGCGTCTTCGTTCGATCGGACTCGTGAGATGAACGGTCGAAGAAGATATCCGCCGGACGAGCACTCCGGGCACCTGCCGGTGGTCCGCTCGGGATCAACGCACCGATCCCCCGACCAAGACCACGCCGCTTCTCCGCCATGTCCTACTCCTTCGGTGCTGCGCCACGCACAGCGATCTCGAGCGCGGCCTCACGGTAGGTGAGCGCCCCCGACGACGTCGGGTCGTACGTGATGATCGTCTGGCCGAAGCTCGGAGCCTCAGAGATCCGCACGGACCGTGGCACCGCCGTCTTCAGGACCTGGTCCGGGAAGTGGGTACGCACCTCGTGCGCCACCTCGCGCGAGAGGTTCGTGCGCTTGTCGTACATCGTCAGCAGGATCGTCGAGACCACGAGCTCGGGGTTGAGGTGCTCGGTGATCAGACCGATGCTGCGCACGAGCTGGGTGAGGCCCTCCAGCGCGTAGTACTCGCACTGGATGGGGATGAGGACCTCCCGAGCCGCGACGAACGCGTTGATCGTCAGCAGGCCGAGGCTCGGTGGGCAGTCGACCAAAATGTAGTCAACGGGCTCCTGACCTGCAGTTTCGCGGTGACGAACATACTCCGCCAAGGCGTCCGCCAATCGCCTCTCGCGGTTCTCCTCGGAGACCAGCTCGATCTCCGCCCCCGAGAGGTCGATGGTCGACGGCACCAACTCCACACCCGGCAACAGCTCGGCAGGAACGACGACGTCCGCGATCGTCAGATCCCCCATGAGGACGTCGTACAACGACTGTGTACCCGGTGCATGTTCCGCGCCGAGCGCCGTGGAGGCGTTGCCCTGCGGGTCGTTGTCCACCAGAAGTACTCGCAGCCCCCCCTCGGACAGCGCTGCGGCGAGGTTGACGGCGCTTGTGGTCTTCCCGACTCCGCCCTTCTGATTAGCGACGGTTATAGTCCGCATTTGTGTGGGCTTGGGCATGTCTTTGCCGAACAGTCTCCGGCGGCGCGCGGCTTGCTCTGCCAGTTCCTGAGCGAGCGGCGTCGTCTCGTCGTCGTCGAACGCCGTGTGGGACAGCGCGTCGTCCTGATCGTCCTCCGGCACCGCGGAACTGTGGTCAGCGACCTCGGCGGCCTTGTCTGTCGTGCGATCGCCCATGCGTCGGGTCTCCAGCTCGTGGGAAATACGTCGGAGCGAGTCTAAGCCGAGCATGACCGGTGCGGGTCCCCGTCCGCGCGCTCCTGGCAGGTGTTCAACGCTGGCCGACCGACCTGTCCCGCCAGCTCGTCGCTCTCCAGGTTTCACGTGGAACGAGATGTTCTGTGACATGCGGCGTTTCCCGCCTTCCCGCACGCGTTGTAGGCCGGGACGGAGATGTCGATGGCAGTAGTGGCACCGCCGCTGGGACTCGGGCCGCGTGGTTCAACACCTATATGGGCACCCACCTCACACCTGACAGAGCACTTTTCGCTCGTCGCACGATCCGTTGCGCTTTCCTAGCCGTCCGCTTGCTCCGCGGAGCGCGCGCAACGGCACAGCTCCCTCCTTGTGCGCGTTGGGCTGGGGCGGGCGATGTCAGAATCACCGTGGGCCGGCCGTCGTTGCTCATGGGGTATGTCCGCGGTCGGTGCGGCCATGTTGTTTCACGTGGAACCTCGGGTGCGAGCCCGTGACACGTCCGCCTGTATTGCTCACGGGAAGCGATGTGCCGTTCACACTGTCGCCGCACCTGCATGAGACGGACTCTGCACGTCTTGGTCCTCACGAATGTTGGACTCCCGCATGCGCGGCTGTTGTCGGTTGCACGTGAAACGTGCTCGGCGTCGTCACCGCTTCATGTATGCGGGCCCGTGCAGCGTGGTGTCGGAAGCTCCTCAGTCCGCTATGGCCACGGGAACGCGAACGCACTCCGGGCCGTCACGCACATGACACCTCGACGAGTACACGGTTCCACGTGAAACGCAGGTCCTTCTCGAAGCGCCCGTGCACGCTCAGCTTCCATCCACCTGACACTCTCGGCACCAGCGGGGATCGGACGTGATCTATCCCTGCGCCTCCATGGATGGCCAAGAGGACAGCCAACGGAAGCAACACCCGGTAGGCGCCACATGCATCACCGCGCTGGAACGCTTCCCAGACCGACACCTTCACAGGGACATCCGGCACTCAGAGGTTCCACGTGAAACAACGGACCGCAGGCTCAACGACGCCAATGCGAGCGACTGGTGCAGGTAGTTGCAGGGAAGTCACCACCTCGAGCGATCCCATCGCGGAGGCCTTCTCACGCCCCAACGATCCTGCCCCTCAACCCCGCGGCCGTTCCGCGATGATCATCATCTGCACCGAGCTCGAGTAGCGCCGACGACTCGACGGGCACAGCGGCCCAGAACTGTCGGTCCAGGCGAAGCCCGAAGCCGCCGGATACCCGGCAACGTGCCGTCCAGGCGCTGGCGTCCAGGAGCCGACGCCCGAACGGCAGCCCACGCGACCGGCCGCCGTCCATCGCCGCTCTTCAGGCCCACCGGCCACCAACGACCAGCCACCGCGCCCGGCCACCGGCCTCGACCACGGGGGATCTACGGGATGGCTAGATCGCGAAGCCACTCAGCCTTCACGAGAGAGCGCGAACGACAGTTTTGATGCTTATGCATCTATAGGGAGTCCTCGATCAACGCCTCCCGCGGGAGATCCGCACGTCACCGGGCCGCTCACCTGCTGTGCGTCCCGGCACCGAACCCGGAAACAACCGAGCCACCGGTGCTGTCCTCGACCGCGCGAGCGACGATCGACCGCCACCACACTCACGTCGAGGTCCTCGGTCGCAGCGACCACCGCACAACCCGCCCGCGGACGACGCCCACGGGCGCCGGAGCGGCGCGCAGGGTAGAGGAGCAGCCCGGTCGCTCGCCCTTCGACGACGGCGGGGGACGAACCTAACTCAACGCTTGTTGACCAGCACCAGGGTGGCCGTCTCGCCACCGGGAACCGGCACCACCGTCTCCACAGTGGTGCTCGTGGCGCCCAGCTTGCGCAGGACCTTGTTGGCCTTCGCGACCTCGGCGCTCGCCCGTTCACCCTTGAGTGCGACGAGCCGACCCCCGCCGGTCACGAGGGGCATCGTCCATCGCGCGAGCTTGTCCAGAGCGGCGACCGCCCGTGCGGTCACGACCGAGGCCTTGAGGACGCCGTGGAGCTCGTCGGCGCGCGCACGATGGATGTCCACGTTGTCCAGGCCGAGCTCGTCGACGACGTCGTGGAGCCAGTCCACGCGACGCTCCATGGGCTCGACCAGGTGCACCGTCGCGCCGGGCCTGAGCAGCGCGACGACGATCCCCGGGAACCCGGCACCCGAGCCCACGTCGACCACCGAGTCCTCGTCCCGGACGTAGAACGCCACCGCCGCCGAGTTCACGATGTGCCGGCTCCACAGGCGGGGGAGCTCGCGGGGGCCGATAAGTCCGCGCAGCTCACCCTCCTCCGCGAGCATCCGGGCGAAGTGCTGCGCCGGCGACCATGCGAGATCGAAGAGCTCGGCGACGCCTGAGCCGGGCACCTCGAGCATCTCCACGCCGCGGCTCACCTCCTCCGCGGAGCCGACGGGGGAGTGGTCCGGGCGCGGCTCTGTGCCCGCCTCCCGGCCGTTCTCCTCTCCTGGCCGGTCCATGTCAGGCGGGACGGATGACCACGTGCCTGCGCGGCTCGACGCCCTCGGAGTCCGAGACGAGACCGGCGGCCGACACGGCGTCGTGCACGATCTTTCGCTCGAACGGGTTCATCGGGTCGAGCGACACGTCCTCGCTGCTGGCGCGGACCTTCTCGATCGCCTCCTCGGCGAGGGCCGTGAGGGTCGCGCGCCGCCCCTCGCGGTAGCCGGCGATGTCCACCATGATCCGGGAGCGCTCGCCGAGCTTGGCCTGGACCGCGAGCCGGGTGAGCTCCTGCACGGCGTCGAGGACACCGCCGTCGTCACCGACGAGGCGCGACAGGTACCGGTCACCGTCCTCCTCGGACACGATCGACACGGACGCGCGGCCGTGGTCCACCTCGATGTCGATGTCCCCGTCGAGGTCCGCGATGTCGAGCAGCTCCTCGAGGTAGTCGGCTGCGACGTCGCCCTCCTCCTCGAGACGGCTCACGCGTGCGGACGGTGCGGCCTCGTGCTGACCGTCGCCGGCCGCGGACGTCGAGTCCCGCCCTGCCGCGTCGACCGCCTCGGCGGGCTTCGGCGGCTCCTGAGCCGCGCCGTCCTCCCGGGGCTCCTGGTCGGCGACGGTGCCGGCAGCGTTGTTCTCGGTGGTGAGGTCGTTGGTCACGGTGTGCTCCTTCGTCCGACGCCCGATCCGGGCGCGTGCCAGGTGGTGCGTCCGCGGTGGGAGCGACTCCCTCGCGGTCGCGAGATATCAATTCTTCTTGGACCCGCCGGCGGATCCGCCCTCGCGCTTCCTGCGCTTCTCCGCGGCGAGCCGGCGCTCCGCCTGCCGCCGCTCGTACCGCTTCTGTGCGCGTTCCGCCGCGGTCAGGCCGTCCTTGCCGCGGACCTCGAACTCGTCCTCGTCGGAGTCCGCGGTGGTCTCCGCCGTCGTGCCGGCAGCCTCGCTCCCGCGCTTGGGCTGCGGCTGGCGCTGGCCGGCCGTGGGGCTGCGCCGCAGCGTCGGCGTCTCCTCCTCGAGCGGTGGGAGACCCTTCTTCGCACGCTTGGCGTTCTTCTTCTCGAGCATGGCCTTGTGCGCGTCGGACCCCGGCGTGGGCTGACGCTTGATCGTGTAGAACTGCTGACCCATCGACCACAGGTTCGAGATGAACCAGTAGATGAGGACACCGATCGGGAAGTTGACGCCCGTGACGGCGAAGACGACGGGGAGGATGTACAGCAGGATCTGCTGCTGCCGGAACATCGGGCTCTCCATCGCCGCGGGCGGCATGTTCTTCATCGTCAGCTGGCGCTGCGTGAAGAACGTGGAGAGCGACATCGCGATGATGAGGATGACCGTGACGATCCGGACCGCGGTGACGTCCGCATCGAGGTTCGCGGCGCCGTCCCCGAACGTCTGCATGAACGTCGAGGAGATCGGCGCGCCGAACAGGAGCGAGTTCTCGGCCTCGACCGCGCGTTCCTGGGTGAGCGGGCCGATCGCGTCCGCGGTGCCGGCGGCGATGTTGTCGAGCGAGTTGAGCACCGAGAACAGGCCGAAGAAGATCGGCATCTGCAGCAGCAGGGGGAGACAGGACGCGAACGGGGACGTGCCGGCGTCCTTGTAGAGCGCCTGCATCTCCTCCTGGAAGCGCTGCCGCGACGCCGGGTCCTTCTTGTTCTTGTACTTGTCCTGCAGCTTCTTCAGCTCCGGCTGCACGAGCTGCATCGCTCGCGAGGCGCGGATCTGCCGGAAGAACAGCGGGATGATGAGAATGCGGACCACGACCGTGAGGCCGACGATCGAGATGATCCAGGCCCACCCGGGGCCCTCGGGCAGACCGATGGCGACGGCGCCGTCGTGGATGAGCACCATCACCCAGGCAACCGCCCACCTGATCGGCGCGAGAATGGTGTCGAAGAAGCCCATCAGCTCGGTTGCTCCCTGTGGTCCTGCGGCGAGCTGTCGCCCGCCCCTCGTTCGGTCTCCCTGAGGGTAGACGCACCGGCGGTGCCGGTCGTCATCGGGTGCTCGGGGGCACCCTCCGGGGTGTGGTGAGTCTCCTCACCCGCACTCGCCGGACCGGGCTGCGTCGGACCTGGCTCCGTCGGATCAGGCAGGGGGACCCGCCGTCCCACCCAGGCCCCGCGCTCCGGCACGTGGTCCACCCCGCCCTTCGACCAGGGATTGCACCGCAGCACACGCCACACCGCGAGCAGCAGTCCTTTGCCCGCTCCGTGCGTGCGCAGGGCCCCGACGGCGAACGCCGAGCACGAGGGGTAGTACCGGCACGTGGGCGGAAACCAGGGGGACACGACCAGCTGATAACCCCGCACCAGCTTGAGCAGCAGCCAGGTCAGCGGTCCGATCCGCCGCCCGGCGGACTCATCCATCGGTCGCCGGCGACGGCGCCGCGGACGCGCGCGGCGCAGACGACTCGGACCCGCGCGACGCTGCCGGGGGACGCCGCCGCTCCAGCTTGCGTGCGGTCGACCTGAGCGCCCGGTCCAGGTCGGCGCCGAGCTGCGCGGAGGTCGCCTGCGCGGCCCGCGGGAGCGCCCGCACGACCACGTGCGTGCCGCGCTCGATCGAGGCCAGACGCTCCGACATCAGGTGGCGCAGCCTCCTCTTGACCCTGGTGCGCACGACCGCGCCGCCCACACCCTTGGAGACGACGAAGCCGACGAGGACTGCGTCCTCGTCGGCGGTCGGCCGTCTGTGGACGACGAGCCGGTCGGTGCCGGCCCGCACGCCCTTCCGGACGGTCGCGGTGAAGTCCTGCCCGCGGCGCATCCGGTGGTGCGCCGGGAGCACGGCTCAGGCGGAGAGCTTCGCGCGACCCTTGGAACGGCGCGCCGAGAGGATGGCGCGGCCTGCGCGGGTGCGCATCCGCAGACGGAAGCCGTGCACCTTCGACCGGCGGCGGTTGTTCGGCTGGAAAGTCCGCTTGCTCACGGCTCTACCCCTGACGTTGCTCGAGAAACTGACTGGCCCTGGAGGATCCGACCCCCGCGCACAGGCCTGGGACAGGCGCGCGCACGGGCCCGACCACGGGCCCAGGAATGAGTGGTGTCCACAGCAGTGGACGCCTCAGGTTACGGGCGTCGCCGCATCGTGGTCAACGGCGGACGGGCGTGACCTGTGGAACGTCGTCATCCACCGATGCGTCCGAGCGGCAGGTGGCCGGAGCGCACGAACCGCACGAGAGTGCGGCCGCCGGGCCGGGAGCAGATGCGCACAACTGTGGACAAGTATGTGGATGTGGCCGTTCCGTGACACAGTAAGGGACCCGCCCGGCACCGGTCGGGCGACAGGCGCGCAAGGAGTGGGGTGGGCGTGGCGACATCCATCGCCGAGGCATGGCAGCTCGCGGTCTCTCAGCTCTCGGACAGCGGGGACATCCGCCCGGCCCAGCTGGCCTTCGTCCGTCAGGCGCGCGCGCTGGGGATCATCGACGACACGCTGCTGCTCGCCGTCGGGTCCGACCTCGCCAAGGACTACCTCGAGATGCAGGCGCGCGAGCAGATCGTCGCCGCGATGTCCCGGGTCCACGGCAGCACGGTGCGGTTCGCGGTGACCGTCGACCCCTCCTTGCTCGACGAGCCGACGCCGCAACGCCCCGTGGTGACCGAGCTCCCCGTCCCACCGAGCGCGGCGACCCCTGCTCGCCCGCCGTCCACCGGGACGGCCCCGGCGCCCGAGGAGACGCCCGCCCGCAGCGCGCCCGACCGTTCGTCGCAGAGCCGCGGCACGTCGTCGGTCGAGGACAACGGTGACCAGGCCTCCCGGCTCAACCCGAAGTTCACCTTCGAGACGTTCGTGTCCGGGTCGTCCAACCGGTTCGCCCACGCCGCGGCGACCGCCGTCGCGGAGTCGCCGGCGAAGGCCTACAACCCGCTGTTCATCTACGGCGGCTCGGGCCTGGGCAAGACCCACCTCCTGCACTCGATCGGCCACTACGCGCGCAACCTCTACCCGGGGATCCGGGTGCGGTACGTGAACTCCGAGGAGTTCACCAACGACTTCATCAACTCCATCCGGGACGACAAGGCGGAGTCGTTCCAGCGCCGGTACCGCAACGTCGACGTCCTGCTCATCGACGACATCCAGTTCCTCGGCGGCAAGGAGCAGACGGTCGAGGAGTTCTTCCACACGTTCAACACGCTGCACAACGACTCCAAGCAGGTGGTCATCACCTCGGACGTCGCTCCGAAGCAGCTGAGCGGCTTCGAGCAGCGGCTCGTGTCCCGCTTCGAGTGGGGTCTGCTCACCGACGTCCAGCCGCCCGACCTCGAGACCCGGATCGCCATCCTTCGCAAGAAGGCCGAGAACGACCGGCTCGACGCC
This sequence comes from Georgenia sp. Z2081, assembly GCF_055326445.1. Lineage (NCBI taxonomy): Bacteria > Bacillati > Actinomycetota > Actinomycetes > Allobogoriellales > Allobogoriellaceae > Georgenia > Georgenia sp. Z2081. Next base: position 107,227 of record NZ_JBUZNK010000001.1, on the reverse strand, counting down.
GCGCCGGAGGTCCTGGAGTACATCGCCTCGCGCATCTCGACCAATATCCGCGAGCTCGAGGGCGCGCTCATCCGGGTGACGGCCTTCGCCAACCTCAACCGGCAGCACGTCGACCGGCCGCTCGCCGAGATGGTCCTCAAGGACATCATCACGGACCCGGAGAGCGAGGAGATCACGCCGAGCCTGATCATGGCGCAGACGGCGGACTACTTCTCGATCTCGCTGGACGCCCTCACGTCGGCGGACCGCTCCCGCGTCCTGGTCACCGCCCGCCAGATCGCCATGTACCTCTGCCGCGAGCTCACCCCGCTGTCGCTGCCGAAGATCGGGCAGCTGTTCGGCGGCCGCGACCACACGACGGTCATGCACGCGAACCGCAAGATCAAGGACCTCATGGCGGAGAAGCGCCAGGTCTACAACCAGGTCTCCGAGCTCACGGCCCGCATCAAGAACCGGGCGCGCGAAGGGTGACCTCGGCCTCGGTCGTGCGCTCACGGACGGTGTGGACCGGTCTGTGGTTCGTCGGTGGACGACCGCGGTCACGATCGTGGACGAGCTGGGGACGACCGACCGCGCTCCGTGGACGGACGAATGACATCCACGGACCGTGTCATTCGTCCACGACGTCCTCCGCAGGACGATCCACATGAATGACAAGCCTCTGACCTGGCCCGACGACGAGAATCCCCAGGATCCACAGGTGCTATGACGATGACGAACCCTAGATCTCGGACTTTGTGGTTCATCAGCCCATGCCCTGGTGCCCCTGCCCGACCCACGACGACCGTCCCGTTCCCGGAGAGCTCCTCCCGCCGACCGCTGCACGCGCTCGAGCACGTAAGGTGTGCCGTGCGCCGCACCCCGTCCATGGAGAGCGCGGAAGTCTTGAGAGAAAGTGATCTACCGTGAAGTTCAGGGTTGACCGCGACGTCCTGGCCGAGGCCGTGTCCTGGACGGCGCGCTCGCTGCCGGCGCGTCCTCCCGTCCCCGTCCTGGCCGGCGTGCGCATCGAGGCCGCCGACGGCCAGCTGACGCTCGCGACGTTCGACTACGAGATCTCGGCGCGCTCCGTCGTCGAGGCCGAGGTCGAGACGGCGGGCACGGTGCTGGTCGTCGGACGCCTGCTCGCGGACATCTGCCGCGCCCTTCCCGCGCGGCCGGTCGACGTCGAGGTCGACGGCACCCGGGTGACCCTGACCTGCGGCGCCTCGCGCTTCACGCTGACCTCCATGCCCGTCGAGGAGTACCCGGCGCTCCCGGCCATGCCGGACAAGGCCGGCACCATCGACGCCGACGTCCTCGCGCAGGCCGTCGCCCAGGTGACCACCGCCGCCTCCCGCGACGAGACGCTGCCGCTGCTGACCGGCGTGCGTGTCGAGATCGAGGGCGACTCCATCACCCTGCTCGCCACCGACCGGTACCGGCTCGCGATGCGTGAGCTGCCGTGGCACCCGGCCGGCGACGACGTCTCCGCCGTCGCGCTGGTGCGGGCCCGCACGCTCTCCGACGTCGCGAAGTCCCTCACCTCGGCCGGTGCGGTCGAGGTCGACCTGGACACCTCCGGCGCCGGCTCGCTGATCGGGTTCGAGGCCGGCGGCAGGCGGACCACCTCGCTGCTGGTCGACGGTGACTACCCGCCCGTGCGCCGCCTGTTCCCCGACGAGACGCCCACCCACGCCGTTGTCGACGCGGCCGAGCTCATCGCCGCCGCGAAGCGCGTGAGCCTCGTCGCGGAGCGCAACACCCCGATCCGGCTCTCGTTCACCGAGGGACAGGTCGTGCTCGAGGCCGGTCAGGGCGACGACGCGCAGGCGTCCGAGGCGCTCGAGGCGACGCTGGTCGGCGAACCGATCACCACGGCGTTCAACCCGGTCTACCTGCTGGACGGGCTGGGCGCGCTCACGCGACCGCTGGCCCGACTGTCCTTCACGCATCCGTCGAAGCCGGCCACGCTCACGGGCCAGGACGAGCCCGACGGCGAGGACTCGAGCGAGTTCCGCTACCTGCTGATGCCCATCCGCTTCGCCGGCTGAGCAGCCGGCCGGTCAAGGAGTAGCCATGCACCTCGGGATGATCGGCATGGGCCGCATGGGCGGCAACATGGCCGAGCGGCTCCGCGCGGCGGGGCACACCGTCATCGGGTACGACCGGGACCCGGCGCTGTCCGACGTCGACTCGCTCGCCGCGCTCGTCGATGCGCTGCCGGCCCCTCGGGCCGTGTGGGTGATGGTCCCCGCGGGCGACCCGACGCGGGCGACCCTCGACGAGCTGTCCGAGGTGCTGTCCGAGGGTGATCTCGTCGTCGAGGGCGGCAACTCCCACTTCGAGGAGGACCGTGCGAACGCCGCGAGGCTGGCCGAGCGCGGCATCCACTACGTCGACACCGGCGTCTCGGGCGGCGTCTGGGGCAAGGACGTCGGCTACGGACTCATGGTGGGCGGCTCGACGGAGGACGTCGAGCGGCTCATGCCGATCTACGAGGCGCTGCGCCCCGAGGGTCCGCGTGAGGAGGGCTTCGTGCACGCCGGACCGGTCGGCGCCGGCCACTTCACGAAGATGGTGCACAACGGCATCGAGTACGGCCTCATGCAGGCCTACGCCGAGGGCTACGAGCTCATGCACGCCCACGAGGACCTCGTCGACGACCCCGGTGCGGTGCTCAACGCCTGGCGCCGCGGCACCGTGGTGCGTTCCTGGCTGCTGGATCTCATGGTGCTCGCCCTGGAGGACGACCCCGACCTCGACGCCATCCGCGGATACGTGGAGGACTCCGGCGAGGGGCGGTGGACGATCGACGCGGCCATCGACGCCGCGGTCCCGGTCCCGGCGATCTCGGCGTCGCTGTTCGCCCGGTTCACCTCGCGCCAGGAGGACTCCCCGGCGATGCGGATGGTCGCGGCCATGCGCAACCAGTTCGGTGCGCACGCCACCAGGCCCGCCGAGGACCCTGCCGGTGAGCCCCCGGTGGGTCCCGCGGCGAGCTAGGTGCGGGTCACGGACCTCGCGCTGAGCGACTTCCGCTCCTACCGCGAGCTCGTGCTCACCCTTCAGCCGGGTGTCACTGCGTTCGTCGGCCCGAACGGCCAGGGCAAGACGAACATCGTCGAGGCGGTGGGCTACCTGGCCACGTTCAGCTCCCACCGGGTCGCCGCGGACACGGCGCTCGTGCGCCGCGGGACGCCCGGCGCCGTCGTCCGCGCCAAGGTGCGCGACGACGAACGGGACACGCTCCTCGAGGTCGAGATCATCGCGGGCCGGGCCAACCGCGCCCGGCTCGATCGTCACCCCGCCCGGCCGCGCGACCTGCTCGGGCACCTGCGCCTCGTCGTCTTCGCCCCGGAGGACCTCGAGCTCGTGCGCGGCGACCCGTCCGGTCGGCGCCGGTTCCTCGACGACCTCCTCGTCCAGCTGCGGCCCCGCCTGTCGGAGGTGCGCCAGCGCTACGAGCGCGTCCTGCGGCAGCGGGTCGCGCTGCTGAAGTCGGCCGGCGCCGCGGCGCGCGCGGGGAGGAGCGTCGACCTGTCGACCCTGGACGTGTGGGACGCCCAGCTCGCGGAGGCGGGGGCGGAGATCGTCGCGGCTCGTGCCGATCTCGTCGCGCGCCTGCGACCGCACGTGGCCGCCGCCTACGAGGACGTCTCCGGTGGACAGGGTGAGGCCCGCATCGACGGCCGGTACTCGCTCGTCGGCGCCGAGGGCGGGCCGGAGCCGGACGCCGCCGTGCTCGCCGGTGTCACGGGACCCGAGACGATCGACGACGACGCCGGACGCCTGGCGCGGCGCGGCGCCGAGGACGTCGAGGAGGGCCTCACGGACCGGACGGCCGTCGCCGACCGGCTGCTCGCCGCGCTGGAGGAGGCCCGCCCGAAGGAGGTCGAGCGGGGCGTGTGTCTCGTCGGTCCGCACCGTGACGACCTCGCGCTGGCCCTGGGCCCGTTGCCGGCACGCGGGTATGCCAGCCACGGCGAGTCGTGGTCCTACGCCCTCGCGCTGCGGCTCGGCGCCTGGCGGGTGCTGCGCGACGCCGCCCGGGAGAGTGGTGGGGGAGACCCGGTCCTCGTCCTCGACGACGTCTTCGCCGAGCTCGACTCGCGCCGGCGCAGCCGCCTCGCCGGCATGGTCGCCGAGGCCGAGCAGGTGCTGCTCACGGCCGCCGTCGACGAGGACGTGCCGGGGGAGCTGGGGGGTACGCGGATCGACGTCGCGGACGGGACCGCGACCGTGCGAGGGGCCCGATGACGAACGACGACGAGCTCGACGACGACCCGCCCGCCTCGCCGGACGCGCTCGCCCACGCGGTGCTCGCCCGTGCGCGTGCCGCCGCCTGGGACAAGGGGCTGCGCACCACGCCGGCGCCCCGGCACATCAGGAGCCGGGAGGACACGGACGCGCTCGACGACGCCGGGGAGGACATCGTCCCCGGGGGCAGCGCAGTCAGCGGCGCAGGGGGCCAGGACGACGCCGCGGACGGGACCCCCGGACGGCGCCGCTCGCCGTGGCGGCCGGGCCCGGGCCTCGGCTGGGCCGGGTCGGGCTCGTCGCCGTCGAGGCGAGACCCGCAGCCGTTGGGCCGGATCGGTGCGCAGCTCGTGCGGCGGCGGGGCTGGGGCCGCGAGCTGTCCCTGGCCTCGGTGGTCTCGCGCTGGCGCGAGATCGTCGGTGACCAGGTCGCCGACCACTGCGCCGTCGAGACCTTCGCCGACGGCGAGCTCGTGCTGCGCACCTCCTCGACGGCGTGGGCGACCCAGGTGCGGCTCCTGCTTCCCCAGCTCGAGCGCCGCATCGAGGAGGAGACGGGCGCCGGCACCGTCTCCTCGATCACCGTCCTGGGCCCCGGCGGACCCAGCTGGAAGCACGGGCGGTTCGCCGTCCGCGGGGGTCGAGGGCCCCGGGACACCTACGGCTGACGTCGGGCAGCACGCCGCGGATCGCACGTGGGTGACACCACCCCACAGGCTGTGGACACAGCCTGTGGATGATTGGGCGGGAAGGGCTGTCCACGGTAGAATCTCACGACCCGTCCGGCGCAGTCCGGGGCATCGCGCCCCGGGGCCGGACACGTGGCGACGAGGGGGCGGTCAGCCTCCCCGTCGTCGCCCGAGAGCCGAGGAGAACCGTCGACCGTGGCAGCAGATCGCAGCGCAACCTCCCCCGAGCACGCCTTAGACGGGACGGACGCAGCTGCACCAGGCGCCCCGTCGACGCCCGGCCCCGCACCGGACGCGAGCACCGGTGCCACGGGCTCCGGCGGGCAGTACGGGGCCCAGAACATCCAGGTCCTCGAGGGTCTGGAGGCCGTCCGCAAGCGACCGGGTATGTACATCGGCTCCACCGGGCCCCGCGGGCTGCACCATCTCGTCTACGAGGTCGTCGACAACTCGGTGGACGAGGCCCTGGCCGGTCACGCCGGCAACATCGCCGTCACCCTGGGTGGCGACGGGTCGGTGACGGTGGTCGACGACGGGCGAGGCATCCCGGTCGACCTGCACCCGACCGAGGGCAAGCCCGCCGTCGAGGTCGTCCTGACGGTGCTGCACGCCGGCGGCAAGTTCGGCGGCGGCGGGTACGCCGTCTCGGGCGGGCTGCACGGCGTCGGCGTCTCGGTCGTCAACGCGCTCTCCCACCGGCTCGAGGTCGAGGTGCGCAGGGACGGTTCCGTCTGGCGGATGTCGTTCGTCGACGGGGTGCCGACCGGCCCGCTCGAGAAGGGCGAGGCGACCGACGCCAGCGGGACCACCGTCAGGTACTGGCCCAACGCCGACATCTTCGAGACCGTCGACCACGACTACGAGACGCTGCGCTCGCGGCTCCAGCAGTACGCCTTCCTCAACAAGGGCCTGCAGCTCACCCTGACCGACGAGCGCCCCGAGGCGGTCGACTCCGGGGACGAGGTCACGGGCGACGACGAGGGCACGGCCGACGACCCGGTCCCCGGCTTCCGCACGATCACGTACCGGTACGACGACGGCCTGGTCGACTACGTCAAGCACCTCAACTCGGCCAAGCGGGTCGACGTCGTGCATCCTGAGGTCATCGCCTTCGAGTCCGAGGACCGCGAGAAGCGGATCTCCCTCGAGCTCGCGATGCAGTGGACGAGCGGCTACAGCGAGTCCGTCCACACCTACGCCAACACGATCAACACCACCGAGGGCGGTACCCACGAGGAGGGCTTCCGGTCCGCGATGACGTCGGTCGTCAACAAGTATGCGCGCGACCACGGGCTGCTGAAGGACAAGGACGACAACCTCACGGGCGACGACGTCCGGGAGGGGCTGACCGCCGTCATCTCGATCAAGCTCGGCGAGCCCCAGTTCGAGGGGCAGACGAAGACCAAGCTCGGCAACACCGAGGCCCGCACCTACGTGCAGTCCCAGGTGTACTCCCAGGTCACGGACTGGCTCGACCAGCACCCCAACGAGGGCCGGGACGTCATCCGCAAGGCCCAGTCGGCCGCGGCCGCACGCGTCGCCGCGCGCAAGGCGCGGGAGGCCACCCGCCGCAAGACGGTCCTGGAGTCGGCCTCCATGCCGGGCAAGCTGAAGGACTGCTCGAGCAAGGACCCGCGCGAGTGCGAGATCTTCATCGTCGAGGGTGACTCGGCGGGCGGGTCCGCGGTCGGCGGCCGGGACCCCAGGATCCAGGCGATCATGCCGATCCGCGGCAAGATCCTCAACGTCGAGAAGGCGCGCCTCGACCGGGCCCTGGGCTCGGAGACGATCCGCAACCTCATCACCGCGTTCGGGGTCGGGGTCGGCGAGGAGTTCGACCTCGACAAGCTGCGGTACCACAAGATCGTGCTCATGGCCGACGCCGACGTCGACGGCCAGCACATCGCGACCCTCCTGCTCACCCTCGTGTTCCGCTACATGCGCCCCCTGCTCGAGGGCGGGCACATCTACCTCGCGCAGCCGCCCCTGTTCCGCATCAAGTGGACGAACGCCGCGCACGAGTACGTGTACTCGGACAAGGAGCGCGACGCCGTGGTGGCCGACGGCCTGGCCAACGGCAAGCGCCTGCCCAAGGAGAAGGACGGGCCGATCCAGCGGTACAAGGGTCTCGGCGAGATGAACGACTCTGAGCTGTGGGAGACCACGATGAACCCGGACACCCGCACCCTCAAGCAGATCACCCTGGGGGAGGCCGCGGCCGCCGACGAGATCTTCGCGATCCTCATGGGGGAGGACGTGGAGCAGCGCCGCGGGTTCATCCAGCGCAACGCCCACGACGTCCGCTTCCTCGACATCTGAACCGCCGCGGGCCCGCCCACCACCGGGCGGGCCCCGGCACACGGCCGCGCACCGCCGTCGCGGCCCGCCACCCTCTGGCACACCAGCCGACCGAAGGACACCAGTGAGCGAGACACCCGAGCATTCCGGCGTGACGCAGGTCGACCTGCAGGACGAGATGCAACGCTCGTACCTCGACTACGCGATGAGCGTCATCGTCGGGCGCGCCCTGCCCGACGTGCGCGACGGCCTCAAGCCGGTCCACCGCCGGGTCATCTACGCCATGTACAACGGCGGCTACCGTCCCGAGTCCGCGTTCAGCAAGTCCACGCGCGTCGTCGGAGACGTCATGGGGACGTTCCACCCGCACGGTGACGGCGCCATCTACGACACGCTCGTCCGCCTCGTCCAGTCGTGGACCATGCGCTACCCGCTCGCCGCCGGCCAGGGGAACTTCGGCTCGCCCGGTGACCAGGGTGCGGCCGCCCACCGGTACACCGAGGTGCGCATGGCGCCGCTGGCCATGGAGATGGTCCGCGACATCACCTCGGACACCGTCGACTTCCAGGCGAACTACGACGGCCGGGACTCCGAACCGGTCGTCCTGCCGGCGCGGTACCCCAACCTGCTCGTCAACGGCTCCGAGGGCATCGCCGTCGGCATGGCCACCCGCATCCCGCCGCACAACATGCGCGAGGTCGCGGCCGGCATCCAGTGGTACCTGGAGAACCCGGAGGCCTCCAAGGAGCAGCTCCTCGGCGAGCTCATGCAGCGCATCAAGGGCCCGGACTTCCCGACCGGCGCCACGATCCTCGGCACGCGCGGCATCGAGGAGGCCTACCGCACGGGCCGCGGCTCGATCGTCCAGCGTGCCGTCGTCGAGGTCGAGGAGCTCGACGGCCGCACGTGCCTCGTCGCCACCGAGCTGCCCTACCAGGTCAACCCCGACCGCCTGCTGGAGAAGATCGCCGAGTCGGTCAGCGACGGCCGCGCCCCCGGCATCGCCGACGTGCGCGACGAGACCTCCTCGCGCACCGGCACGCGGCTCGTCGTGGTCCTCAAGCGCGACGCCGTCGCGAAGGTCGTCCTCAACAACCTCTACAAGCACACGCAGCTGCAGACGAACTTCCCGGCGAACATGCTCGCCCTCGTCGACGGCGTGCCCCGCACGCTGTCCCTCGACGGGTTCGTGCGCCACTGGGTGACCCACCAGCTGGAGGTCGTGCGGCGTCGCGCGCAGTACGAGCTCGGCGAGGCGCAGAAGCGCATGCACATCCTCACCGGCTACCTCAAGGCGCTCGACGCGCTCGACGAGGTCATCGCGCTCATCCGTCGCTCGCCAACCGCGGACGACGCGCGCACCGGCCTGATGGAGCTGCTCGAGATCGACACCGATCAGGCGGATGCGATCCTCGCCCTCCAGCTGCGCCGGCTCGCAGCCCTCGAGCGCCAGAAGATCCTCGACGAGCACGCCGCGCTGGCCGCGAAGATCGAGGACCTGCAGGACATCATCGCGCGACCCGAGCGGCAGCGGACGATCGTCTCCGAGGAGCTGGCGGCCACGGTCGAGCGCTACGGCGACGAACGCCGCACGACGATCCTCCCGTTCGACGGCGAGATGACGGTCGAGGACCTCATCCCCCGGGAGGACGTGGTCGTGACGATCACGCGGGGCGGGTACGTCAAGCGCACCCGCACCGACTCCTACCGGGCACAGCGACGCGGCGGCAAGGGCGTGCGCGGGGCGCAGCTGCGGGAGGACGACGTCGTCGAGCACTTCGGGGTGACGTCCACGCACAACTGGCAGCTGTTCTTCACCACGCTCGGGCGGGTCTACCGCGCCAAGGGCTACGAGCTGCCCGAGGGCGGACGGGACTCCAAGGGTCAGCACGTCGCCAACCTGCTGGCGTTCCAGCCGGGGGAGTCGATCGCGTCGGTGGTCGACATCGCCGACTACCAGGCTGCCGACTACCTCGTCCTCGCCACCGAGCGCGGCCTGGTGAAGAAGACCCGACTGTCCGACTACGAGTCGGCCCGCCAGGGCGGCCTCATCGCCATCAACCTGCGGGAGGACGGCGACGGCGAGCCCGACCGGGTGATCGCCGCGCGCCTGGTGAACGAGGGCGACGACGTGCTGCTCGTGTCCAAGAAGGGCCAGTCGCTGCGCTTCACAGCCACCGACGAGGCGCTGCGGGCGACCGGCCGCGCGACGTCCGGAGTCACGGGCATGAAATTCCGCGACGGCGACCACCTGCTGTCGATGGAGGTCGTCCACCCGGGCGACCAGGCCTTCGTCGTCACCGAGGGCGGCTACGCCAAGCGCACCGAGGTCGACGAGTACCGCGTCCAGGGCCGTGGCGGGCTGGGCATCAAGGTGGCCAACCTCGTCGAGGCGCGCGGCGACCTGGTGGCCACGCTCACCGTCACCGACGAGGACGAGGTGCTCGTCATCATGGCCGGCGGCAAGGTGGTGCGCTCCCGGGTGGACGAGGTCCGCCTGACCGGACGCAACACCCAGGGCGTCTCGTTCGCGCGCGTCGACGACGGGGACCGGATCATCGCAGTGGCGAAGAACGCCGAGCGGGAGGTCGCCGAGGAGGTCGAGCGCATCGAGGAGGCCGCGGGCGAGAGCGCCGGCGCCGGCACACCGTCCCCGGACGCGGCCGACGAGCGGGTAGCGTCTGGCGAGCAGGTGCCGGGGGTCGGCGCCGACGACGACGGAGGTAACGCGTGAGCGAGGCATCGACCCGCGACGGAGGCCGGTCCCGCACCACTCCACCACCTCCGCCCGAGGACCAGGCGTCCGCCCGGACGGGTGGTGGCGCCGCCCGGGCCTCCGGAGGGGGAGGACGGCCTGCCGGGCGGTTCGCCGGGGCGCGCACCGCGCGTCTCACGCTGGCCCGGATCGACCCGTGGTCGGCGATGCGCCTGTCGTTCCTGCTGTCGATCGCCGCGGGCATCATGCTCGTGGTCGCCGTGGCCACCGTGTGGTTCGTGCTCGACCAGATGTACGTCTTCTCGGAGATCGAGGAGCTCCTGGCCACGATCGGATCGGCCAGCTTCCTCGAGCTCATGCAGCTGCTCGAGTTCGACCGCGTCATGTCGCTCGCCGCGATCATCGCGGTGCTCGACGTCCTCCTGCTCACCGTGCTCGGTGCGCTGGCGGCATTCCTCTACAACCTCGTGGCGGCGCTGGTCGGCGGCCTGTCGGTCACCTTCACAGACGACTGACGCCCCCGGTCGCCGAGCGTGCGGGAACTCACCACCGACGAACCGTCGGCGAGTTGGGTGGCGGCTCGCGAGTGGGCTAGACTCGCACGTCGGCGCGCCGTGCGCGTCGAGCCCGCTCAGCCGGGCACGGGCCTGTAGCTCAGTCGGTTAGAGCGCTTCCCTGATAAGGAAGAGGTCGATGGTTCGAGTCCATTCAGGCCCACTGTCCCACCCACGCTCGAGGCACCGGAGGACGTCCATGAAGAAGGTTCTGATCGTTCTTGCGGCCGCGGTGGCCGGGTACGCCGTCTGGATCAAGGTGCAGCAGGACCGCGAGGAGCGGGCCATCTGGGCCGAGGTCACGGACGACCCCCACCCCGCCGAGGGCCCCGGCCCCAACCCGCAGTCCGGGGCGACCGAGGGCTGACCGAGCACCATCCGCCGGTTCCGACCGGCGGCATCCGCGACGAGTAGTCTCGTCGCACGGCCCGACGACGAGTCGGCCGGCCGGTTCCACCGGCCACGAGGGGCCATGGCGCAACTGGTAGCGCACCTGCTTTGCAAGCAGGGGGTTCGGGGTTCGAGTCCCCGTGGCTCCACCACGTCCCGCCGGCAGAGCAGCCGGTGACCGGACGGTCCGCTCACCAGCCTGTCCCTCGGGGATGACACCATGCACCGATGACCGCGCTGCGGGGCGAGAGGGATGCCGTCGTCGACGCGCTGCGCGCCGCCGGCTCCGTGTTCGCCGAGGAGGAGGCCGAGATCCTGCGGGGCAGCGCGGAGCACCCGGCAGAGCTCGATCGCATGCTGGCCCGACGCCTCGTCGGTGAGCCGCTCGAGCACGTGGTCGGCCACGTGCGGTTCGGCGGTCTGCGACTCTCGGTCGGCCCTGGTGTCTTCGTCCCCCGCTGCCGCACGCGCCGCCTCGTCGCGGCAGCCCTGCACGCTGCCCGAGAGGTCCTGTCCACCCGGGCCTGTGCCCGTCCACCCGTGATCGTCGAGGCCTTCTCCGGGGTGGCACCGATGGCCAGCGCCGTACGGGAGGCTCTGCCGTCCGCAGAGATCCATGCCGTGGACTCATCGCCCGTCGCGCTCGAGCACGCCCGGACCAACCTCGGACCCGACGCCGGTATCCACCGCGGTGACGTCCTGCAGGGCCTCCCGGCGACTCTGCGCGGCCGGGTCGATGTCGTCGCCGCGGTCCCGCCCTACGTCCCCGACGACGCGGTCGACCTCCTTCCGCACGAGGCGCGCGACCACGAGCCGCACGCGGCGCTGCTGGGTGGCCCCGACGGCCTCGACCACGTGCGAGCACTCGTCACGCAGGCCGCGCAGTGGCTCGGCCCCGGCGGCGTGCTTCTCGTCGAGCTCCACCGCGACCAGGAAGAACGGGCCGCCGAGCACGGCCGCTCGCACGGCCTGCTCCCCGAGCGTGCTCCCTGCGCCGGGCTCGCGCCCGACGACGTCGACGACGCGGACGACGATCCATGGTCCGACGACGAGCAGACCGTCGTCCTCGTGCTGCGCGCGCCGGGGGCCTGACCGCGGTGGTGTGCCCGACCGTTCCGCCCACGTCCGGTCGTGACGGGCGCTGCGGTTACCGGTGGGGCCAGGCGGAGAGCGCAGCGTCGACGGACTTCCTCGTGCGCGCCGGGACGCGCTCGACCAGCTCCACGACCGGCGCGGCGGGGCGCGACCCGCGCGACGCAGGGATCCGCCACGTGCCCACGACCACGCCGTCGACGAGGATCGTGGGTCGGAAGACCCCGTTGCGGCCGGGGACCACGGCGTCGAGCATGGCCGGGCTCGCGACGAGCGAGCGGTCCTGGTATCCCAGCAGCCACTCGTCGAACGCGGGGACGAGCGTGACGTCTCCGGTGGGGCCCGTCGGCCGGGCGGTCCGAGCGTCGCCGTCGCGGTCGCCGTCGAGCATCTCGGCCAGGACCCAGGCCGTCGCGCCCGCGACGTCGACCTCGACGAGATCGTCCACCAGCGTGGCTGCCCGCAGGACGTGGGTCTTGGGGAGCTTCGTCCACCAGGCGAGGTCGGCCGCGGTGACGGGTCCGCGGGCCGCCACGTAGCCGCGCAGGATCCGGGCGAGCGTTCGGTCGGGATCGGCGCGGTCGGCGGGCCCGTCGAGCGCGGACGAAGACGTGACCGCACTCCCGGTGGAGGGAGCGGTGGAGGAGAGCGTGAACAGCTGCTCCGCCCCGTCGTCCGTGAACGCGCCCCAGTGCGCGTGTCCGTCGATCGCGAGGTGGGCGATGAGGTGGTACCCGCGTCCCGACTCGGTGGCGATCCCCGCGGCGTTCCACATCTCGAGGACCTCCGCGCGGGTGTGCGGACGCTCTGCCAAGGCGTCGAGGAGGACCTCCCGCGCCGCGTTCATCACGTGCGCGTCGAGGCCGAGCGCCTCCCGGCGGGGACCGTCCGCCCGCTGGATCCGTTCAGCCGTGAGCGACAGGAGGGTGGCCAGGTGCTCCGGCGTCGTCGCGAAGAGTGTCCCGCGCATGGGCCAGGAGCGGACGATCTCACCCGCGTCGAACGCGGCCCGCACGTCGTCGAGCGTGGTGCCCGGACGGGACCGGATCGCGATCGCCCGGAGCACGGCGGGCAGGTCCTGACCCTGCAGGGCGACGGCCCGGTCGACGACCTCGGTGGGGCTCAGCGTGGAGCCCCCCAGCAGGTGGGCGTCGAACCGGATCCGGCGAGCTCGGTCCCGGGCGACGCGTGTCGTCATGGCGCGCACGCTACCGCCCGGTGCCGACCCGGGCGGCTCCGGCCGGTGTCGGCCGGCGCCCTCACGCGTCGTCCCGGCCCGAGCCTCCCGGGTCGTCGTCCCCTTCCCGGTGCGCACGCTGCCGCTCCTCGGCCTCCCGCACCTCGGCGATGAGGCGGCTGACGACGGCGACGTCGTGCGAGCGCGGCGGCTGCACGCGGGCGGTTCCGTCGGAGGTCCCCGATCCCCACGGATCCATCAGCCGGGACAGTCCCTCGCGCAGGACCGCGGGATCGATGCTGATACCACCGAGATCGAGGACCGCCGCGCCCTGGTCGAGCGCCGTGAGCAGCGTGGCGACCTCCTCGGTGGTGAGCTCCTCCTGCGGCGGGCGCCGGTCGGCGACGTACCGATCGAAGATGGTCACCATGAGGTCCAGCCGCTCGGAGATGGCCCCTCGCATCGCGGGGTCGCGGGCCGTCGCGCCGATGAACTCCAGGGTGGCCAGCCCGAACGCCCGCACCGCCTCGGCCGCCGCCGGCTCGTCCGGTCGGCGCCGGCCTGCCGGGTCCGCGGGAGAGGGCGGGTCCTCGAGGCCGTGCCGGCCGGGGTGCTCGAGCGGGTCCCACGCGGCCTCGTCGGCGAAGGCGATGTTGTGGTCCATGACCGCGAGGAACAGCTCGGCCTTGCCGGCGAAGTTCGAGTAGACCGCGCCCTTGGAGTAGCCGGCGTCGGCGGCGATCTTGTCCAGGCTCGCCCCGTGGTAACCGTCCTCGGTGAAGTTCGCGAGCGCCGAGAGGACCAGGTTGTGCCGCGTGGCCTCCTGCTGCGCCGCGCGCGTCCTGCGTCCTGCGGAGCCCGCCGCTTCCTCGCTCGTCATGCGCCCAACCTAATTGACGTACCGACGGTACGTAGATACCGTAAGTATCGCAATACTGACGGTATGTGAATGTGTTCGACCCATGGAGGAAGCCATGAGCGACGCCGTGCTCGAGCTCGACAACCTCACGAGGCGATTCGGGAAGGTGGTGGCGAACGACGCCGTCAGCCTGCGCGTCCGTCCCGGCGAGGTCGTCGGCCTCCTCGGCCACAACGGTGCGGGCAAGACGACCCTCGTCTCCCAGGTGGTCGGGCTCCTGCGGCCCGACGCAGGAACGATCCGCGTGGCGGGCGTCGACGCCGTCGCGCACCCCGCGACGGCCCGCCGCGCCGTCGCGCTCCAGGGCCAGGGTCAGGCGCCGCTCGACGGCCTGAGCCCGCGCTCCGCCATCGAGATCGCCGGACGCCTGCGGGGGATGGCGCCGCGGGAGGCGCGGGCCGCGGCCGACGCCCTCGCCGACGAGCTCGACCTCCACGAGTGGTACACCCGGCGCACCGCGACCGACGGCACCGGGCTGTCCGGAGGCGTGCGTCGACTGACGGCCTTCGCGATGGCCGCCGTCGCGCCGGTCCCGCTGCTCATCCTCGACGAGCCCACCAACGACGTCGACGCCTCCCGCCGTCGACGTCTCTGGGAGACGGTCCGGCGGATCGGCGACCAGGGGGTCGGCGTCCTGCTCGTCACCCACAACGTGGTCGAGGCCGAGCGGGTGGTCGACGAGCTCGTCGTGCTCGACCGCGGGCGCGTGGTCGGGAGCGGGACGCCGGCACGGATCCGCGGGAGCGAGGACTCCAGCCTGCGTCTCGAGCTCGCGCTCGTCCCGGGCGGTGCGGACCCGACAGGATCCGCTCCCGCGATCCCCTACACGCGGCGGGTCCTCGTCGGACGTCGGCTCCTGCTGACGATCCGGGCGAGCGACGCCGAGCGTGCGGTGGCCTGGGCGACCGGGCTGCGCGACGAGGACCGGATCGACGGCTACTCGCTCGCACCGGTCACGCTCGAGGACGCCTACCTCGCCCTCACGTCCGACGCCGCGACCACCACGGAGGACCACCATGTCTGACACCGCCCTCACCGAGCGTCCCGCCGGCAGGCCTGCCGAGATCCCGCCGCGCACCGGCAGCTGGACCGTCCTCACCACCCTGCTGCGCTGGACCTTGGCACAGATGGGGCCGATGCTGCCGCTCATCGTCGTCGTCCAGGCGCTCCTCGCGGCCGGCATCATCATCGGGTTCGGTCTGCTGATCCCCGACGTCGACGGCGGTGCCGCGGCGTTCCTCTCGACCGGGGCACCGACCGTCCTGCTGCTGACCGTCGGGCTCGTCATCGTGCCGCAGGGCGTGGCGCAGGCGAAGTCGAACGGCACATTCACCTACCAGCGGGCGCTGCCGGTGCCACGCGTGCTCGTCCTCCTGGCCGACCTGGCCGTGTGGCTGCTCGTGGCGCTGCCGGGCGTCGCCGTCGCCGTCGTCGTCGCGCAGCTGCGCTTCGACCTCGACTACTCGATCGACTGGCCCGTGCTGGTCCTGGCCTCGATGCTCACCGCGCTGACGGCGACGGCCGTGGGATACGCGGTCGCCGTGGTGCTCCCACCGATGCTCGCCCAGGTGATCAGCCAGGTGCTCGTGTTCTTCGTCCTGCTCTTCTCACCGATCACGTTCCCCGCGGAGCGCCTGCCCGGGTGGTTCCAGGACGTGCACGCCGTGCTCCCGGTCCAGCCGGCCGGGGACCTCGTCCGGGCCGGCCTGCTCTCCGAGTCCTACGACGCGAGCGGCCGCGACCTCCTGGTGCTGCTCGTGTGGTGCGTGGTCGGGCTGGCGGTCACCGTCCGGGCGCTGGTCCGACGCGACTGACCCGGCTCAGTGCTGGTTGTAGTCCGTGTCGGCCACGAGCGCGCCCCACATGGTCTCCGCCCCCTCCTCGGGTCCGTCAGTGACGGCGATGTGGCTCATGAACGTGTGCCGGCCGGCGCCGTGCCAGTGCCACAGCCCGCCGTGGAACCGGACCACGTCGCCCTCGCGGAACACCTGGACCTGGCCCTGGGCCACCTGGACGAGACACAGGCCCTCGGTGATGTAGATCGTCTGCCCCACCGGGTGCATGTGCCACGCGGTGCGTGCGCCGGGCGCGAACCGCACGACGGCGGAGTGCACCTTCGACGGCGTGTCACCGGTGGTGATGGGGGTCAGCCACACGTCGCCGGTGAAGCGGTCCTCGGGCCCGCGGACCGCCGCGGCGTTCGAGCGGATGTCCATGGTCGTGCCCTCTCGTCGGCTCCCCGGGGCCGCCGGTGCGCCCCACCGTCAGGACCAGGCTAGCGAGGTGCTGCTCGTCGCGGGAGGGGTGTCATCGACGGGTGGAGGAGCGACGCGCCCAGGGGGTGGCGCCCACAGGCCCGGAGCCGCCACACTTCCCCCGGCGGCGTCCGCCGTCAGCGGCCCGATCGACGGAGATCACCCATGGTCACGAGCATCGCCACCTACATCGCGTTCCGGGGACAGACCCGCGAGGCGTTCGAGCACTACCGCGACCTGTTCGGCGGTGAGCTCGAGATCATCACCTACGGGGACATGCCGATGCCCGGCATGGACATGCCCCCCGACGCCGTCGCGCACGCCGTCCTCACCACGGACGCGGGCGTCCTGGCGGGCTCGGACGCCGTCGACGACGACGAGTACCCGATCCGGGGCTCCGCCTACTCGTTCCTCCTGACGTTCGCCACGGTCGAGGAGGCGAAGCGCGTGGGTGCGGCGATGCTCGAGGCCGGCGGGGAGGTCCAGATGCCCTTCGAGCTCGCCCCGTGGGGCGACCACTACGGGCAGATGTTCGACCGGTTCGGCGTGATGTGGGCGCTCAACGTGCCGGGGGAGCCGACACCGTAGGAGCGCGTCCCGGGCGCGCGGCGGCTACTGGTATCCGTCGGTCCCGATCACCTGCGGCCACTCACCGTTCTTGAGGGGCTCGGACGGGGTGATGGTGTGCGTGTCGACGTCCTCAAGATCCTGCTTGGCACCTGCGCCGAGGGACTCCGCCGTCCGGACGATCTCGATCGCGGTGGGAACCGCACTGAGGATGCCCGCCGCGGACATGACGAACCCGCCGAGCGCAGCCACGAGCCCGATGATCGAGGCGGCCAGGCTCAGTCCACCGGTCGGGGCCGCCGCGACGACTCCGACGATGGCGCCCGCCACGCCGATGAGGGCAACGACCACGCCACCGGCGGTCAGTCCGAGCGAGATGACGAGGGTGAGAATCTGCAGGTGAAGGTCGTCGATGTCCTCCGCGATCGCGTCGAGGACCTCCTGGATCTTGTGGCCGGTGTCCTTGAGCGTGGTCCCGACAGCGTTCCGATTGGTCTCGGTCGCGGCACGGTAGGGGATCCCGCCCTCTCCCCAGGACAGTGTGGTCGGAAGCGAGTCGGCCTCGAGGACGTCCGAGTTCGTCCCCATGTCGGTGCCCCACTGCTGCCAGTCGGTGGCAAGGTCGCGGATCGCGTCAGGATCGCCGAGCATCTCCATGAGCTCCTCGATCTTCCGGAAGAGCTCTTCGATCTGTTCCTTCGTCGGTGCGATCGGCCGCTCCGGGTACGGGCGGTACTCGAAGGGGCACGAGTCGATGGTCGGCTGGCAGCGGTCGCGGGCCTCCCTGAGCGTCTCGCTCGCACTCGTCCAGGCTGCCCTGACCTCAGCTGCTGTTGTCATATGTGTCCTGGTCCTCTCGCAGATCGTCGTCGGTGGTCGTCGGCCGTCACACGTCGACGTCGACGTGCTCGAACTGGATGTGCATCTCCCGGTCCGTCTCGTCGTACATGTCGGCGGCGTCGTCGAGCGTGTCGGCCATCTCCGTGAACGACTTCTTGCCCTCGGCGGTCAGGTCCTTGACGCGCTGTCGCAGCGTCTCGTAGGCGGCCGGCACGCCGGCACGGACGCCGATCTCCGTGAAGGCCGAGTCCGGGATCGTGAATCCGTCGACCTCGGAGGCGGTGGTGCCGAACGGGTCGTCGGCGAACCCTCGCCAGATCTTGGCGTCCTTCCGGAGGTCGTCGGTGTTGACCATGACGTTCATGAGGGGTCCTTCCCGTCGTCGGCGGTGGTCCGGCCGCGGTCGGCGGACCGTTCCTGGTTCTGCGAGAGCTCGAGCAGGCGGTGGGTCGCCGGGAACTCGGCCGCGAGGTGCTGCATCTCGGCCTCCTGCGCGGCCCGGGCCGTCTCGATGAGGCCGTACAGCGCCCGTGCGCACCATGTGGCGTCCCGCCCCTCGCCCCAGCGGTCGTGCACGTGGACGGCCAGCGGCAGACCGTCCCGGGACTCCACGGTCAGTCGACCGTCCGTGGTGGTGTGGCTGCGGACCTCCGTCTTCAGCTGGGTGAGTCGTTCGGCATAGCCGGCCCTCTCCGCGGCCGACTCCCGTAGCGTCCTCAGCGCCTCGTGCCGTTCGTCCTCGCTCATCGGGGTCAGGCTCGTGCCCGAGCGTGCGCCGGCGAGGTTCTCCTCGAAAGCGTCGAACATCTGGGACGACCGGGCGAGCACCACGTCGGTCAGCTCCGTCATCGCTGCGCCGTACGCCTCGACGAACGAGTGCTCGAGCCCTTCCGGACCGATGTCGACGCGCCAGTCGCGGTCCAGCTCGAGACCGACGATGTGGCCGCCGTCGGCGACCGTCACCGCGACGTACTGGTCATGGTCCGTGCCGGTGATGGGATCGATGTCGGCGTCGATGCCGACCGAGGATCCGAGTGTCATGGAAGTACCTTGCTGCTCGTCGACCCGGACGCGGTGTGCGTCCGATGAGCGGGGCGTCGTCAGCCTCGCCGTACCGCGTACGAGGCTAGGGCGCCTGCGGCCGGCACGAGACGGTGACGGTGGGGAGTACGCCCCTCGCGGACCGGCCCGTTCTCGTGCGAGTGCACCTGAGGCAGACCGTCCTGTTCCGAGCGCAGCCGTGCCGCCGGCCTCCCCGGCTCCTGCCGGGTCCTCAGCTCCGCGTCGGGCCGAGCCCGAGCGGCGGCTTGCGGTCGTGGACGGTGAGGTAACGGAGGCCTCCCTCGCCGGCCACCACTCCACGCTCGGTGCCGCGGGGGAGGTGCACGACGTCGCCGGGCCCGATCCTGAGCCCGTCGCCGTCGCCGTCGCCGTCGCCGTCGCCGTCGCCGTCGCCGTCGCCGTCGGTGAGCAGCCTGCCGGCACCGGCGACGACGTGCCACAGCACGTCGAGCGCCGGACCGGCGTGCAGGTCGATCCGACCGCCCGGCGGCAGCTGGACGACGTTCGCGTCGAGCCCCCGCTCGTCGCCCGTCAGGTGCCAGAGCGCCCCGGTGGCCCCCGGGTCACCGACCTCGGGGCCGAGCGCTGATGTCGACGCGACGATCCGTGGACGTTCCGATCCGCCTGTCGACATGCCTCGAGAGTATCCGTCGGCCTCACTAGGGTCGTCGGATGACGTACGTGATCGCCCAGCCGTGCATCGACGTGCTCGACCGCGGGTGCGTCGACGAGTGCCCGGTGGACTGCATCTACGAGGGCGACCGGATGCTCTACATCCACCCCGAGGAGTGCATCGACTGCGGCGCGTGCGAGCCGGTCTGCCCGGTCATGGCCATCTACTACGAGGACGACCTGCCCCGGTCCCTGCAACCCTTTCTCGTGGAGAACGCCGGCTTCTTCGACGACACGCTGCCCGGCCGCGACGAGCCGATCGGCGCGCCCGGCGGGGCCCAGTGGGTCGGCAGGCTGGGCGTCGACACCGAGCTCGTGGCGAGCGCCCCGCCCGGCGCCGGACGCAGGGGTCTGTGACAACCCCGCCGGAGTCCACCACCACCACAGCTCCCCGACGGCGGGGGCGCCCACAGGTCCCCGACGTCGGGGACACCGACACCAGGGAGACGAGATGGACCGCATCGACCTCGACGCACTGATCGACGAGCAGCTGGAGCTCGCCCGCGAGGCACGGGCGCGCCGCTCGTCGACCGCCGTCGTCGGGGACCGGACCTCCCGGCTGCGTCAGCACCTCATGGTCCTCCTCGAGGGCACGGAGCTCCAGGAGCACGACAGTCCGGGGGAGGCGACCCTCCACGTGCTGCGCGGACGCGTGGTGCTCCATGCCGGGCAGGACGAGGTTGAGCTGGCGGCCGGCGCTATGGCCGAGATCCCACCGGTCCGGCACGGCGTGCGGGCGCTCGAGGACTCCGCCTGCCTGCTGACGGTCGCTCGCGAACGGGACTGACCGGCGAGGTCCGCCGTCGGGCAATGCCCGGGACCAGCAGCGGCCGGTGGGTACCTCGGCCCGTGCAGGGACCGGTGCTGCCGCTTACGGTGGGACCCACCGGAGGTGATCGACGATGAGGACGAACCACAGAGTGCTCGCCGTGGCGGCGGCCGCGCTCCTGACGCTCGGTGCGTGCAGTGACGGCGGGAGCGAGGACACGGACGAGCCGACGACCCAGGCACCGGCGCCAGAACAGCCGTCGGACGAGACCGAGAGCGACGAGACCCCCGGTGACGAGGCACCGACCGGCGAGGCACCGACGGACAACGATGCGGACGAGACGCCGTCGGACAGCGTCGACCCGGGCGGATCGGGTGACGCCGGAGGTTCGGACGGCTCGGCCCAGGATCCCGACGTCGAGGCCGCGATCGAGGACCTCGCGACCGACACCGACAGCGAGCCCGCCGACATCGAGGTGATCTCGTTCGAGGAGGTCACCTGGTCGGACGGCTCGATCGGCTGCCCGACCCCGGGTCAGGCCTACACGCAGGCACTCGTCGAGGGGCGGCTGCTGATCCTGGGTGTCGGCGGCGAGGAGCACCACTTCCACGGCCAGGGCGACGAACCGCTCTCCTACTGCGCGGACCCGATCGACCCGGCCGAGACCGGCGCCGCCGTCCAGTAGCGAGGGCCCGCCGTCCGGGCTCAGGCGAGCATGTCGCGCACCATGGGCGCGACCTTCGTGCCGTACAGCTCGATGCTTGCCATGATCTTCTCGTGGGGCAGCCGGCCGGTGCTCACCTTGAGGTCGAACCGGTCCGCACCCAGGGCACGCACGCCCTCGGCGATCTTGCGGGCCACGGTCTCCGGCGAGCCGACCGCCATCGCGCCGTGCTCGGCCTCGTGCTCGAACGACGCGCGCGAGGGCGGGCTCCAGCCCCGCTCGCGACCGATGCGCGCGACCTGCTCGACGTAGTGCGGGTAGATCTCCTCGCGGGCCTGCTCGTCCGTCTCGGCGACGTGCCCGTATGAGTGGTAGCCGACCCGCTGCGGACCGCGGCCGAGCTGGTCGAGCGCGCGCCGGTAGAGGTCGGCGAACGGCGCGAAGCGGGGGACCGGCCCGCCGATGATCGCCAGCATGAGCGGCAGGTCGTGCTGCGCCGCGCGGACCACCGACTGCGGGCTCCCGCCGACCGCCACCCACGCCCGCAGCATCCCGTTCTCCACGGGCGGGTAGACGGTGACCTGGTCGAGGTTCTGGACGTGGGTCCCGCGCCAGGTCACGGGCTGCGAGGTCCGCAGCCGCGAGAAGACCTCGAGCTTCTCCTCGAACAGGGCCTCGTAGTCCTCGAGCCTGAACCCGAACAGCGGGAAGGACTCGGTGAAGGACCCTCGACCGAGGACGACCTCCGCCCGTCCGGAGCTGAGCGCGTCGAGGGTGGCGAACCGTTCGTGCACGCGCACCGGGTCGTCCGAGCTGAGCACCGTCACGGCGGACGCCAGCTGGATGCGCGTCGTGCGGGCGGCGATCGCGGCGAGCACCATCTCGGGCGACGACACGGCGAAGTCGTCGCGATGGTGCTCACCGACGCCGATGGCGTCCAGCCCGACCTCGTCGGCGAGCACACCCTCCTCGACGACGTTGCGGACGGTCTGCGCGTGGCTCAGCAGCGTCCCGTCCTCGCGGGAGGTCACGTCGCCGAAGGTGTCGATGCCGAGCTCGATGGTCATGACCCGCGCAACCCGGCCCGGACGCCGACTATTCCGCACCCTGGTGCCGCTCGGCGGGCCCCGGCGGCACAGCGTGCGGAATAGCGCGCGGGCCGCGGGACGTTCCCGCAGCATGACTGAGACCATCGGCATCGTCGGAGCGGGCCGGCTCGGCACGGCGATCGGCCGGCTGCTCGCGGACGCGGGCTATCACCTGCTCGTCACCGACCGGCCCGACGCCCCGCACGTGGCGCTCGTCGTCGGCAGCGTCCTGCCGGAGGCGGAGCTCGTCGAGCTCGAGGAGGTGGCGCGCCGGGCCGACGTCGTCGTGCTCGCGCTACCGATGGCGTCGGCGCGCGACCTGGATGTCGAGGCGTTCCGCGGTGTGGTCGTGGACGCGACGAACTCCTGGTACGACACGGACGCGGCCACGGCGCACGAGGTCGACACGACCGCCGCGCTCGCCGCCGCGCACCCGGGGGCTCGGATCGTCAAGACCTTCAACCATGCGGCCTACGCGGACCTGCTGGCCGACGCCCGTCCGACCGGCGCGCCTGGTCGGCGGGCCTTCGCCGTCGCCGGGGACGACGCCGATGCCGTGCGGCGGGTCACGGACGTCGTCGACCGCGCGGGGTTCGACCCGCTGCCGATCGCCGCGGCCGACGCCCATCTGCTCGAGCCCTCCGGCCCGGTGTTCGGGCGACGCCTCGAGCGCGCAGACCTCAGGGACGTCATCGCAGGGGCACGCGCGGCCTGAGGCCTCGCCCGCCCGGGCGCCGAGGTCCTACCGGAGGACGGCCGACGGCCGACGACGGCTGCATGACCACGGTCGCGCGGCAGGCACGACGACGGGGGCCGACCGCACGGTCGGCCCCCGTCGTCGGTGGCGCGATGAGACCGGGATCAGGCCTGGGGCTTGCCCGCCTGCGGGTCTGCCGTGTCGTTGTAGACCGGGGTGTCCTCCGGGGAGACACCCGTGCCGGCGGCCTCGACCGGGACGTCGGCCGCGGCCGCGTCGTCCGGCGCTGCCGTGGCGTCGCTGACCTGGGCGTCGTCGCCGCTGCGGTCGGCGAGGTCGGCCGCCTTGTCCTTCACGGTGCCGGCCGCCGACGACGCGGCGTCCTTGGCCTTGCCCGCGAGGTCGGCCGCCTTGTCCTTGGCCGCGTTCGCCTTGTCGCCGAGCGAGCCCGAGGAGTCGGCCGGGCGCGACACCGTGGTGTCGTCCCAGTACTCCTCCGCCCACGGGTCGTCGACCGGCTGGGTGCGGCGCCACACGAGGTAGCCGGCGCCCGCGACGGCGGTGCCCACGAGCACCCAGCCGAGCGCCTTGCCTGCGCCGCCCTTCTTCTTGGCGGGCTTCTCGGTGAGCGAGGTGCGTGCCGCCTTCGTCGCGTCCTTCGCCCGGTCGGTGAGCGGTGCGTCCGACCTCGCCGCCTCGGCGGCGTCGTGCATGGCCTTCTGGACCCGCGGGACGTAGTCGTCCTTCACCTTGTCGCGGGCCGTGGCGTAGCCGGACTCGGCCTTGCTCCGGGCCTGCTCGAGCGAGGGACCCGCGGTGGTCCGTGCGTCGTCGAGGGCCTTCTGGACGCGCGGGGCCGCCCAGTCGACGCCGTCCTGCGCGAGCTCGGCCGCACGGGCGCCCTTGATCTTGGCCTGCTCGGAGAGCGCGGTGCCCAGGTCGGCGAGCCTCGCGCCGACATCGGCCTGCCCGTTCTCCGCCGTCGTGGACGTGCGCTTGTTCTTGCGCGACATGTGCGTTTCTCCATTCGTAGCGGTCGTGCGGTCGGGACCCGACCTGCTCGTCGTTCGCGGCGGGTGCCGTTCCGCCCCGCCCCCCATAGTTCCGTATCAGGCCGTGGGCTGCCAGTAGAACGCCGGAGACGGGGGACGGACCCGGCCCGCATGGTGCGTCCCACCACGTGAGCGACGGCGCACGGCGCGGGCCGGGGCCGTCCCACCACGTGAGCGGCGGCGCACGGCACGGGCCGGGCGTCCCACCAGGTGAACGGCGACCCGCCGGGACCGGGAGGTGCCGGGGGCCCCACGCGTGCGAAGATCGGGGTATGGACGCCATCCTGCACACCAACCACGGCGACGTGTCGATCCGGCTCTTCCCGAACCACGCGCCGAAGACGGTCAAGAACTTCGTCGAGCTCGCGCGCGGCACCAAGGAGTTCTCGGACCCCGAGACCGGCGAGAAGGTCACCCGTCCGTTCTACGACGGCCTGACGTTCCACCGGGTCATCCCGAACTTCATGATCCAGGGCGGTTGCCCCGAGGGCACCGGCAGCGGCGGCCCGGGCTACACGTTCGACGACGAGATCCACCCCGAGCTGGGCTTCACCGAGCCGTACGTGCTCGCGATGGCGAACGCCGGAAAGCGCGGCGGCCAGGGGACCAACGGGTCCCAGTTCTTCATCACCACCCAGCCCACCACCTGGCTCCAGGGCAAGCACACGATCTTCGGCACGGTGACCGACGAGGCCTCGCGCGGCGTCGTCGACGCGATCGGCGCGGTGCCCACCGGCGCGGCCGACCGTCCCGTCGAGCCCGTCGTCATCGAGTCCGTCGAGATCGTCGAGTGACCACCCCGCCCGGGCCCGAGGACATGCGCGACCCGCGCGTGCCGGACGGCCCGGGCGGGACCGGCGAACCCTCCGGGACCTCCCCGGGGCCCACCGGGAACCCACCCGCCGGGGCCGGGAGCCCCGCCGGGCACGACCCCTACGGGGGCGGGAGCCCTCCCGGGGCCAGTGGCGGACAGCGCGGCGGTGAGTACGAGCCGGCGCCCCGCTACGGCGCGTACGTCGCGCCCGGGCAGCAGCCGCCGCCGCACCTCGTGCCCGGGCCGCCGCACCCGGACAACCGCCCGAGGCCCGGTGCCGCCCGCGGGGCCGGGCCCGTCGGGATACGCGTGCGCGCCGGATCCCCCTACCTGACCTTCGCGGTCATGGGCGTGCTCGGCGTCGTCTACCTCCTGCAGCGGGCGACGGGCCTCCAGGGCGACCTCATCTACTGGCCGGCGGTCACCGAGCACGAGCCGTGGCGGATGCTCACCACCGTCGTGCTGCACGGCGGGCTGGCCCACCTGATGTTCAACATGTACGCGCTGTGGATCGCCGGCCAGGCGCTCGAACCGGTCGTCGGCCGCTGGCGCCTGGCCGCGCTCATGGTGCTCACCGCGCTGGGCGGGTCCACCGCGGTGCTGCTTCTGTCCGGCGGTCCCGACTCCGCCGGCTGGGTCACCGGTGTGGTCGGCTTCTCCGGTGCCGTCATGGGTCTGTTCGGCGCCGTCCTCGCGATCCAGCGCAGCCTGGGTCAGCAGACGAACCAGCTGCTCGTGCTGCTCGTCATCAACCTCGCCATCGGCTTCGTCCCCGGCTGGAACATCTCCTGGGAGGCGCACCTGGGCGGCATGGTGGTCGGCATCGTGCTCGGCCTGGCCTGGTCCACGTGGCGCAGGCGGCCCGCGGCGGTTGCGATCGGTTCCTCGACAGGCGTCGCCGTCGCGCTCGTCGCGACGTGCGCGGTGTACCTGTCCGGCGCGGGCTGACCCCGGACCCACTCGAGCCCGGGCCGACCGCGGACCCTCTCGAGCCCGTGACCGACCGTGAAGGTCCATCGAGCCCGGGCCGGTCGCGAGGACCGTCCATCCGCGGGGCGATCGCGGCACACGTGGCGCAGCCGTGTCCACACCCATGCTCACAGCTGTGGAACTACACGGCTGTCATTCGTCCCCAGGTGTGGGGAAACCTGTGGGAATCACATGGCTGTGGTTCTCGTCGTCGTCCGCCCGCGAGTCCGGCGAACGACACCCGTGTCATTCCTCCCCACCTGTGGGTATCCCTGTGGAGAGACGGCGGCCCGGGCAGGTCGCCGTCGCGTGGTCGGGGACCGCCTCTCAGCGCCAGCGCAGCGTCATGAGGAACCCCAGCATCGCGATCCCGAAGCCGATCGCGAGGTTCCAGTTGCCGATCCCGGGCACCGGGTAGGCGGCGGAGGTCAGGTAGGTGACGAGCAGGACCACGAGGCCGAGGAGCATGAGCGTGACCATCGTCGGTGCCCACCACGTGGGGCTGGGCTCGGCGGCGGCCGCTGCGGCGAGCTCCTCCTCGTGCTCCTTGGTGCGGGTGACCGGGGTGCCGTCCTTGCGCTTGCGCCTCTTCGATACGGGCACGTCGTCCTCCAGGTGGTGGTCCGCCGTCGGGGCGGTGCGGAAAGTGGGTGCGCGCGCACGGGGCGCGACCTCGGCCTAGCGTAGTCTTCGAGCGCAGCGGCGATGTCGGGAGGTGGCGAGATGGCCGGGTTCCGGGTCCCGCCGGCCTCCCTGCGCGTGGCGGCGGTCGGGGTGCTCGCCGGGCTCGTCATCGCCGTCAACGCCCGCGACGCGGGGGACGACCCGGAGCGTGCCGCGACCGACCTCGTCTCGCTCGCCCGCGCGCAGACCTCACGCCTGGAGACCCTCGAGGACGAGAACTCCGAGCTCCGCGAGCAGATCGAGCCCTACCTCGAGCCGCACGAGGAGGATCCCGGAGCCGCCCCGGACGAGGTGCGCGTCGCGGCCGGTACCGCTGCCGTGAGCGGTCCCGGCATCGAGGTCGCGCTCGACGACGCCGACGTGCCCGACTCCGGCATGCCTGCGGACCGGGTCGCCGACGACTACGTGGTCCACCAGCAGGACGTGGAGGGCGTCATCAACGCACTGCGTGCGGGTGGCGCCGAGGCCCTGACCGTCCAGGGGCAGCGCGTCCTGCCCACGACGACCGTGCGGTGCGTCGGCAACGTGCTCTACGTCGGTGCGCGCGTCTACTCGCCGCCGTTCGTCGTCGGAGCCGTCGGGGATACCGACGAGCTGCTCGCCGCGCTGGAGAGCTCCGAGGCGGTCGACATCTACCGGCAGTGGGTCGACCTCATCGGCCTCGGCTATGCGGTCACGGTCCACGACCGGCTGGACGTCCCGCCGTCGTCGTCGGTGACGACGCGGTTCGCCGAGCCGATCGGGGCCGGCGGGCCCGAGGGCGACGAGGCGTCCTCGTGACGGCCCTGGCCGACGGCCGGCAGCACCCGACGCCCCCGGAGGACACCGAGGCGCGCTCGTCCCGTCGCCCGGGGCGCCGACGCTCACCCGTCTGGGGCGCCGTCGGCGTGATCGGCGAGCTGCTGCTCACGGCCGGCGTGCTCCTCGGCCTGTACGTCGTGTGGCAGCTGTGGTGGACCGACCTCGAGGGGCACGCACGCCAGGAGCAGTCCGTCGCTGCCATCGCCGACGCCATCGGGGAGGCCCCGACCGCGGTCGGGGCCCCGCGGACCGACGAGCCGCCCCCGTTCTCGCCCGCCGCGCTCACCCTGCCCGACGGGATGGAGGCGCTCGGGATCGTCCACGTGCCGTCGTGGGGGAGCGACCACGGCCTGCCCCTGATCGAGGGCGTCGGCATGGACGTGATGGACTTCGGCGCCCTCGGTCACTACCCGGGAACGGCCATGCCCGGGGAGGTGGGGAACTTCGCGGCCGCCGGGCACCGGCAGACCCACGGCTCGCCGCTCGGGCGGGTCGCCGACCTCGACGCGGGCGACCCGATCGTCGTCGAGACGGCGGACACCTACTACGTCTACCGCGTGACGGGCTCCGAGATCGTGCGCCCCTGGGACGTCGAGGTCGTCGCGCCCGTGCCGGGGGACCCCGGCGCCGAGCCCACCGAGCGCCTGATGACCTTGACGACCTGCCACCCGTTCAACTACTCCACCCACCGGTGGATCACCTACACCGAGCTCGACCACTGGGTCGACCGCGCAGACGGGCTGCCCGCCGAGCTCCTCGAGGAGGACTGATGTACTCGGCGTTGTTCCGTGCCCTGCCCGGCCCACGGTGGTTCCGGGCGGTGCTCATGACGGCCCTGCTCCTCCTCGCCGTGGTCGCCCTCTTCCTGTGGGTCTTCCCGTGGGTAGAGTCGCAGCTCCCCAGCGCCGACCTGACAGTGGAGTGACACGTGGCCCGCATCCTCGTCGTGGACAACTACGACAGCTTCGTGCACACGATCGTCGGGTACCTCCAGCACCTCGGTGCCCGGACCGCCGTGCGGCGCAACGACGACGCCGAGCTCGACGTCGCGGGGTACGACGGCGTCCTCGTCTCGCCCGGGCCCGGCGTCCCGAAGGAGGCCGGCCGCTCCGGCGAGATCGTCGAGGACTGTGCTCGCACGGGCGTGCCGATGCTCGGGGTCTGCCTCGGGCACCAGGTCCTCGCCGAGCTCTACGGCGGGGTCGTCACGCACGCGCCGGAGCTCATGCACGGCCGCACCTCCGAGGTCGAGCACGACGGCACGGGGGTCCACGCCGGGCTCGCCAGCCCGTTCACCGCGGCGAGGTACCACTCGTTGGCCGTCGTGCCGGAGTCGGTGCCGGACGAGCTGGTCGTCACGGCGCGCACGCCCGGCGGCGTGGTGATGGGGCTCGCCCACCGGGAGCTGCCGCTGCACGGCGTCCAGTACCACCCCGAGTCGGTGATGACCCGAGGCGGCCACCGCCTGCTGGCCAACTGGCTCGAGCTCGCCGGCCAGACCGGCGCGGTCGCCGCGGCCGAGGGGCTCGCCCCGCTCGTCCGGGCCTGAGGGCCGCACGCTCGGCGGGAGCGTGGAGGCCGCGGGTCAGTCCCCGTCGGTGGGGGTCTCCGACGGCGGATCGGTGGTCGTGGGCTCCTCCGTCTCCTCGGGCCCGCGGGAGATCGTGACGTCGACCCGCGTGTCCTGAGGGATCAGCCCGCTGTGCGACTGCGAGATGACGTCGCCCTCCGGCACGTCGTCGGAGAACTCCTCCGTGAAGTTCGAGCTGAGCTCGAGGGAGTCGAGGATCGACTCGGCCTCCTCCCGGGGGAGCCCCTCGAGGTCCTGGAGCTCGACGTTGCCGGACGCGAGGAACAGCGTCACCTCGGTGTCGCGCGGCACCGAGGTACCGGTCGCGGGTTCGGTCCGCAGCGCCTGGTCGGCCCCCGCCCCGGGCTCGTCGACCGTGTTGGTGTTGCCCACGCTGAGGCCGGCGTCCTGGAGGATCTGCCGGGCCTCCTCCTGGCTGCGGCCTGCGACGTCGGGGACGAGGACGTCCCCCGGGCCGGCGGACAGGATGATCTCGACGGAGCTGCCGCGGGGGGCGGACTCACCCGGTGCGGGGGTCGAGCGGAGGAACAGGTCCTCCTCGATCGTGTCGTCGTTCTCGGGCTCACCGAACGTCGCCTCGAGCTCGACCTCCTCGAGCTCGTCGACGATCTCGGCCCGGTCCATTCCCTCGAGGTCCGGGACGGTCACCTCGGCGGGCCCGGAGGACAGGACGACGTCGACGGAGCTCCCCGTCTCCACGGACGTGCCGGGCTCCGGCGTCGAGCTGAGGAACAGGCCCTCCTCGACGTCGTCCGAGCTCTCGGGGTCGAGGAAGTTGGGGACGAGCTCGGCCTCGTCGAGCTCGGCCGTGATGGCCGCCTCGTCGAGCCCCTCGAGCTCGGGCACGTCGACCGTCGTCACTGCCGGGGTGGTCTCCTCGTCGCCGCGACCGTCGCCGGTGACGAGCAGGTAGGTGACGACGCCGCCGACGACGAGCAGGGCGGCGAGCAGGATCCACAGCCAGGCCCACGACCGCTTCGGCTCGTCCTCAACGGGCTGGGGTGTACGGCGGTAGGGCTCGGGGTCGCCGGCGCCGGGAGCGGCGGCCGGGACCGACGCCTTGGGGACGACCCGGGTGGCGGAGCCCGCGGCGGCGGCCGCCGCGGCGCCCGCTCCGGCAGCCGCCCACGCGGTGGTCGGCGGCGCGCTGACCTCGCTGCCGCGGGAGGCGGCGAGCAGGTCGCTGCGGAAGTGGGCGGCGTCGGCGTAGCGCTCGTCGCGGTTCTTGGCGAGCGACTGCATGACGACGCGGTCGAGGTTCTCGGGGATGTCGGAGGCGATCGAGGACGGCGTCGGCGGGGTCTCGCGGACGTGCTGGTAGGCCACCGCCACGGCGGAGTCGCCGGAGAACGGGGGACGGCCCGTGAGGAGCTCGAACAGCAGACAGCCCGTGGAGTAGAGGTCCGACCGGGTGTCGACGACCTCGCCGCGCGCCTGCTCGGGGGAGAGGTACTGGGCGGTGCCGACCACGGAGTGCGGCTGGGTCATCGTCGCAGAGTTGTCCGACAGCGCGCGGGCGATGCCGAAGTCCATCACCTTCACGTCACCGGTCGGCGTGATCATGATGTTGCCGGGCTTGATGTCGCGGTGGACGATGCCCTCGCGGTGGCTGTACTCGAGCGCGTTGAGCACGCCGACGACGATGTCGACGGCCTCGCTGATCGGCACCGGGTCGCCGTCGCCGAGCAGGTCGCGCACCGTGTGGCCCTCGACGTACTCCATGACGATGAACGGGATGCGACGCTCGCCGGGCGTGCCGGCCGCCTCGACGTGCTCGCCCGTGTCGTAGACGGAGACGATCGCCGGGTGGTTGAGACCGGCGGAGGACTGGGCCTCCCGCCGGAACCTGGTGAGGAACGAGGGGTCGCGCGCGAGGTCGGCGCGCAGCATCTTGACCGCCACCGTGCGCGAGAGCCGGGTGTCCCGCCCGACGTGCACCTCGGCCATCCCGCCGCGTCCGATGAGGCCGCCGAGCTCGTACCGATCCGCCAGGACGAGGGGTTCGTCGGTCACGTCGTCACTCACGTCCGTCCTCCTTCGCGGTCTCCGCCCGGTCTCCCGCGGCGGGCGCGGTGCCGTCCACTCTACCGACGGGATCGCCGCCGGGCCGTCGTGGTCTGCGGATACTTTCCAGCGCGTCGCGCAACCGGTCCGCCGCGGCCGAGGCCGACGCCGGTCGGCCGGCCGGGTCCTTGGCCAGCAGGTCGCGCACGACGGCGGCCAGCTCGGGCGGTGCCCCGGACACCTCCGGCACGGGGTCGTTGACGTGGGCCAGCAGAACGTCGAGCGGCCGCGCCCCGCCGAACGGCCGTTCGCCGGTCAGCGCCTCGACGGCGATGACACCGACCGCGTACAGGTCGGCCGCCGGCCCCGCCGTGGCGCCGCGGGCCAGCTCGGGCGCCAGGTACTCGGGGGTCCCCATGACCATCCCGGCGGACGTCATCGTCTCCTGGCCCACGGCCCGGGAGATGCCGAAGTCGGTGATCTTCACGGTGCCGCGCGCGGAGACGAGCACGTTGGCGGGCTTGACGTCCCGGTGCACGACGCCGGCGGCGTGGGCGGCCTGCAGCCCGTCGAGGACCTGGACGAGGATCCGGATCAGCGTCGTCGGCGGGAGGGGGCCCTCTCGGGTGAGGAGGTCGGCGAGGTCGTCGCCGACGACGAGCTCGTGCGTGAGGTACGCGCCGCCGTCGTCGGCGCGGCCGTGGTCCAGCAGCGCGGCGATGTTGACGTGCCGCAGCCGCGCCGTGTTCTGGGACTCCTTGCGGAAGCGCTCGAGGAAGTGCGGCTGCGCGGCGAGGTCCGGGTGCAGGCACTTGATGGCGACCTGCCGTCCGAGCCGCTGGTCACGGGCCACCCACACCTCGCCCGAGCCGCCGGTGTTGAGGTGCACGGTCAGCTCGTACCGGCCGACGACGAGGTCGCCCGCAGCCAGGCGCCCGGCCGGCTCCTCCGAGGGGGTGCCGGGCGGCCGGGACGCCCGAGCGCCCGGCAGGGTGCCCGTGCGTGCGACGTCGTCGGGCCCGGGCGCGGGCGGGTGCTCGTGGGGGGTGGTCATGGCAGCGCCGCCTCCATCACGGACGCCGCGATCGGTGCGGCCAGCTGGGCCCCGCCGACGCCCCAGCCGACGTTCCCGCCGTTCTCGACGATGACGGCCACCGCGACCTGCGGGTCGTCCGCCGGCGCGAAGCCGGTGTACCAGGCGTGGGGCGGGGTGTTCGCGTCGATCTCGGCGGAGCCGGTCTTGCCGGCCACGCTCACCCCCGGGATCGCGCCCGGGGTGTCGTAGCCCTGCTCGACGACGTCGATCATCATCGACGTCATCTCCTCGGCCGTGCGGGAGGAGATCGGCTCGGAGAAGACCTCCGGGTCGTGGGTGCCGACCTCCTCGAGGTCCGCGGTGAGGGTGCGCTCGACCAGGTACGGGGTCATGAGGACGCCGTCGTTGGCGATCGCGGACGCCACCATCGCCATCTGGAGCGGGTGCGTGCGCACCGAGAACTGTCCGATCGCCGACTGGGCGAGCTCGGGCGGGGTCGCGTCCGCGGGGAAGCGCGACGGCGTGACCGGCAGCGGGACCTCGAGCGCGCGGCCGAAGCCGAACTCCTCGGCCTGCTCGTTGATCTCGTCGGTGCCGAGGTCGACCGCGCCGATCGCGAACGGGGTGTTGCAGCTCTCGATGAGCGCCTGGCGCAGGGTGGCGCTGCCCGAGCCGTCGCCGCACGCGCGCTCGCCGGGGTTGTGCATGAACGTCTGCGTCTGCGGCAGCTGGTATTCGGTGGGGGCCTCGACGACCGAGTCCGCCGTCAGGCCGTTCTCCACCATGGCGGCCGCGGTGACGAGCTTGAAGGTCGAGCCGGGTGCGTACTGGTCGCCCCCGATCGCGCGGTTGAGCAGCGGGCGGTCGGGGTCGTTCGACAGCTCGTCGTAGGCGCTGGTGGCCTCCTCGCGCACGTGGGACGCGAGCGGGTTCGGGTCGAAGGACGGCGAGGAGTACATGGCGAGGATCGCGCCGGTGCGTGGGTCGATCGCGACGACGGCGCCGCGCTGGTCCCCGAGCCCCTCGATCGCGGCTGCCTGGACCGCGGGATCGATCGTCAGGTCGAGGGCTCCGCCGCGCGGCTGGTTACCGGTGATCAGGGCCTGGAGCCGGGCGACGAGCAGGCCGGGGTCGTTGCCGTTGAGGACCTCGTTGCCCGACCGCTCCAGCCCCGTCATCGACGAGTGCACCACCGAGAAGTACCCGGTCAGGTGGGCGTACGCCGGCCCCTGCTGGTAGCGGCGCAGGTAGTTGTAGGCGTCGTCGACGGGTTCCGACGTGACGATGGGCGTGCCCTCGACGACGATCGGCCCGCGGTCCTGGCCGAACTCCCGGTAGAAGGTGCGCACGTTGCGGCCGTCCGCGTTGAGGTCGCCCGCCTGGGCGAACTGGACGGTGGTCGCCGAGACTATGAGCGCGAGGAACATCAGCGCGATCACCACGGTGAGGCGTCGGATCTGGGGGTTCATCGCCTGCCCTCCTGCTCGCCGCGGCCGGGTCGGTCGTCGTGCGCGTCGTGCGCGCCGTACCCGTCGTGCTCCTCGTCGGGGAGCAGGGTGGCACCGGGGTCCGCGTCCGTGGCCGCCGTGGCGTCCCGGGCGGCCGTGGCCGCCGTCGGGCGCTGCTCGCCGGGCACGGGCCGGTAGCCCGAGCGCGGGGCGTCGCCCAGGGTCGTTCCGTCCTCCTCGTCCCACGCGTCACCCGTGGCGGTCCAGCCGGACGGCGCGTCCGCGTCGCGGTGCCGGTCCGGGGCCGGCGACCGTCCGTGGGCCCCCGGGGCGGCGTCGGGCACCGGCGTGCCGCCCACGCTCGTCGGCGCGTCGTCGGTGGGGCGGCCGGCACCCGCCCCTGCGTGGTCCGCGGCACCGCCCCTCGAGGCGGTCGCACCCGAGGCGCCGACGACTGCGGGCGCGCGGGCCACGTCGGGGGAAGGTGCGGTGGTGCCGGTGCCGAGCGCCGCCACGGACGACGGGTCGACGACGGGCGCGGGCCGCCGTCCGGCGTCGGAGACGCGCAGCAGGAGCGCGACGATCACCCAGTTCGCCACGAGGGAGGACCCGCCGAGGGCGAGGAACGGGGTGGTCAGGCCGGTGAGCGGGATGAGCCGGGTCACGCCGCCGACGACGACGAACACCTGAAGCGCCATCGTGAACGCGAGACCGGCCGCGAGGAGCTTGCCGAACCCGTCGCGCACGGCGATCGACGCGCGCATGCCGCGCTGCACGACGACGAGGTAGACGAGCAGGATGGCGACGAGCCCGGTGAGGCCGAGCTCCTCGCCGAGCGAGGCCATGATGAAGTCGGACTCGGCGTAGGGCACGAGCTGCGGGTAGCCCAGTCCCCAGCCCGAGCCCATGAGCCCGCCCGACGCGAGACCGAAGAGGCCTTGGACGAGCTGGCCGGAGCCGCCCGGGTTCCGGGAGTACACCTCCGGGTCCAGGGCGTGGAGCCAGACGTCCACGCGCGCCCCGACGTGCGGGAAGAGCGAGGCGGCCAGCACCGCCCCGCCGATCGCGAGCAGCGCGCCGAGGATCACCCAGCTGATGCGCTCCGTCGCCAGGTACATGAGCGCCACGAACATCCCGAAGAACAGCACCGCGGTGCCGAGGTCGCGCTGCAGGACGAGGACGGCCATCCCGACGCCCCAGGCGATGAGGATCGGGCCGAGGTCCCGGGCCCTGGGCAGGTGCATGCCGAGGAACCTCGGGCCCGCGAACGCGAGGTTGTCCCGGTTCGCCACGAGGTAGCCGGCGAAGAACACGGCCAGCGCGATCTTGGCGACCTCGGCGGGCTGGAAGCTCAGGGGCCCCACGCCGATCCAGATGCGCGCGCCGTTGATCGTGCGGCCGAGACCGGGCACGAGCGGCAGGAGGAGCAGGACGATGCCGACGACCATCGAGGTGTAGGTCATGCCGCGCAGCCCGCGGTGGTCGCGGACGAGGAGCAGCACCGCGAGGGCCAGTGCGACGCCGATGGCGGTCCACATGAGCTGCCGGTCGACCGACGCCGTCCCGTCGGCGATGTCGATGCGGTGGATCATCGTCAGGCCGATGCCGTTGAGGAGGATGACCGACGGCAGGATCACGGGGTCGGCGTACGGTGCACGCCACCGGACGACGAGGTGGGCGACGAGCGCCATGCCCGCGAAGGCTCCACCCCGCTGGAGGAGGTCGGTCGGGAGCGCCTCGGTCGTGTTGAGGGCGACCTGGACGTAGCCGAACAGGACGATCGCGACGGCCAGCGCCAGCAGCCCGAGCTCCGGCCACCGGCCCGACCGGGCGGACTGCTGACGGACGACCGCCATCAGACGGCCCCCCTCACGCGGCCCCGCTCTGCGACTCGCTGGGCGACTCGCTCCCGGACTCGCTCGGGGACTCGCTGGGCGACTCCTCGGGTACGACGGAACCACGCAGGTTCTCGACGACGTCGCGAGCCCCGGACAGCGAGCCGCGCGTGATGGGCGAGTCGAGACGCTGCTGGGCCAGCGGAGTGAGCTCGTCGATGCGCAGGTCGGTGCGCTCGTGGAGGTCGGAGAGGCCCAGCGGGCCGACGTGCTGGGGGATGCCGCGGTAGATCGCCACGTGGTCGCCCGAGGGCGCGACGTAGTACTGCTGCTGCGTCCAGGTCCAGCCCGCGAACGCGCCGGCGGCGAGCAGGACGAGACCGGCGACGACGCCGAGCAGGACCCGTGGCAGGCGGCGCCTGCGGGTCGTGTCCTGCTCGCCGGACTCCGCGCCCAGGAGTGCGGCCGCACGCTCGGCGGAGGACGCGCGCGCCGCGGCCCCGGTGGCGCCGCCGGCGGAGGCGTCCGACCGGCCTGCCCCGTCCGGGCGCTGCGTGGGGCGCTCGGCGGCGGAACCGACGATCTGGGGGTCGGCGGTCGGGAGCCCGGGGGAGTCGCCGGAGGAGAGGAAGTCGGCGACGACGCACGTGACGTTGTCGGGCGCGCCCGCGCGCAGGGAGAGGTCGACGAGTGCCTGGGCGGCCGCGCCCGGGTCGTCGGTGTCCCGCAGGGTCTCGGCGATCGTGTCCTTGGAGACCACGCCGAACAGCCCGTCGGAGCACAGCAGCCAGCGGTCGCCGACCTTGGCCTCCCGCATGGACTCGTCGAGGTCGACCTCGCCGTCCGTGTCCCCCAGGGCGCGGAGGATCATGTTGCGCTGCGGATGGCGCTCGGCCTCCTCCAGCGTGAGACGGCCCGTGGAGACCAGGTACTGGACGAACGTGTGGTCCGTCGTGATCTGGGTGAGCTCGCCGCCGCGCAGGAGGTACGCCCGGGAGTCCCCGATGTGCACCATCGCGAGCTTGCTGCCCGTGCGGAGCATGGCGATGCACGTGGTGCCCAGTCCCGCGAGGTCGGGATCCGCAGTCGAGCGGGCCACGAGGTCGGCGTGGGCGTCGGCGACGGCGCCGCGCAGTAGGCCGAGCAGCTCGTCGGCGCCGTGCTCGTCGTCGAGCGGGGCGAGGTGCGCGACGGCGACCGAGCTGGCGATGTCGCCGCCCGCGGGCCCGCCCATGCCGTCCGCGAGGACGAGCAGGTGCTCGCCGGCGTACCCGGAGTCCTGGTTGCTCGACCGCAGCAGGCCGACGTCGGACCGGGCGGCGAATCGCGTGACGATGGGCATCCGCTACCGCCTCAGCTCGATGACGGTCTGGCCGATGCGGACGGGGAGGCCGGCGGGGACCTGGATGGCGGTGCCGATCCGTTGGCCGGCGACGGTCGTCCCGTTGGTCGAGCCGAGGTCCTCGAGGAACCACTTGCCGTCGCGCGGGAAGAAGCGGGCGTGCCGGGAGGAGGCGTAGTCGTCCTCGAGCACGAGCGTGCACGACTCGGCGCGTCCCACGAGGATCGCGGAGCGCGTGAGCGGCACCGAGGTGCCGGTCAGCGGGCCCTCCGTCACGACGAGCCGGGTCGGGGCGTCACGACCGGGGGCCGGTCGGGCGGGGGCGCCCGTGGACCGACCGCCGCGCGCGGGTCGGCCGCGCGTGGGACGGGGCGAGACGCGGGTCCCGAAGATGTCGTTGCGCAGGACGAGGACGGCGAGCAGGACGAACAGCCACAGACCGGCCAGGTAGCCCACGCGCAGGAGCGTGACGACGAGCTCGTTCACGCGATCAGGCCTCGTCCTCGCCGGTCCAGAACATGATCCGCGAGCGGCCCATCGTGATCGTGTTGCCGTCCACGAGGGTGGCCGCGGTGATGCGGTGCCCCTCGACGAACGTGCCGTTGGTCGTCCCCAGGTCGGTGGCGATGACGGCCTGCGGCGACACGGTGATCTCGAGGTGCCGGCGGGACACGCCGGAGTCGTCGAGGACGATGTCGGACTCCGAGCCGCGGCCGAGCACGGTCGTCGGGCCGGTGAGGAGGTAGCGGCGTCCGTCGATGTCGAGGATCGGGTGCGCGGCGGAGGCGGTCGCGGCGGCCGCGGGCGCCACGGCGCCGCGCCGCGTGGCGGAGCGGACCTGGATGCGCCCGGTGCTCAACGAGTCGTTGACGACGAAGTCGATGTCCACGGGTCCGACGAAGCTGTAGGACTGCGAGGTGGCGTGCGCGGTCGCGGCCGCCGTCATCTCTCCGGCCAGCGCGTCGTGCCCCCACTCCTGGACGCGAGCGAGGTCGTTCGGGGCGAGCTCGACGTGGAACTCGTTCGGGGCGACCGTGCGGTCGCGGGTCAGCGTGGCCGCGCGCTCGTCCATCTCCCGCCGCACCGCGGAGGCGATCTCGACGGGCTTGACCTCCGAGCGGAAGGCCTTGGAGAAGACCGTGGACACCACGTTCTCCACACCCTTCTCGAAGCGGTCGAGGATGCCCATCCGTGCGGTGCTCCTTGCTGTCGGCCGGTCCGCCCGGTCCCGACCGGACGGTGTGCGCTCGCTGTACCTGACGCAGATGGTAACGACCCGTGGCTCGGGAGCGGGACGCCGCCCCGTCCCACGACTCGGCGTGACGTGGCGAGACGCGATGCGGGTCGCGATGCGGGACGGTGTCATGCGCCGGGACGGTTGCGGCTAGGGTATTGCGGTGCCGCCTCGAGTCCCGACACCGTAGATCGAGCCCGCGGGCGTTGTGGCGGCCTTGTCCTGGTCCCACGCGGCGGTCGCTCTGACCGGTCCGCGGGGGAGCGGCAAGTCCTCCGCGCTGGCGGCCTGGGCGCAGGGGCGCGGCGACGTCCACTGGGTCGAGGACGGGGTGATCCCCGATGTCACGGAAGGCTTTCTCGCCGTCGACGACCTCCAGGATCTCGGGCCCGAGGCACGGTCGCGGATCTCGGCGACGCTCCGGCGCCATCACGGCCTCTCGGTCCGCGGCGCCGTGCGGTCGGTGCCCCGGCGGGCGCTGGACTGGGACGTCGAGCTCGCCCCCGACCTCTACCTCGGCCTCGCCGGCACCGAGCGGATGCTCAACGCCTTCGGCTCCGCCGCCGACCCCGCCGTGGGGCTGGGGACGACGATCGTGCTCGGCACGGCCGCAGCACGGGTGATGCTGGCCAGGGGCGACGCCGGGCCGGCAGGTCGGCTCCCGGGGTCCCTCGCCCCGGACGACCCGGTGGACCGCATGACGACGGGCGCACTCACGGCGGTGGCCCTGCGCGCGGGGGGCCATGTCGATGAGGCGCGCACGGTGGCCGAGCGCGCCGCGGTGGTGAGCCGCGTGCACGGGCTCCGCTCGCCGTTCATGCTGCTGCCGACCCGCTCCCTCGACGAGTTCGGCGACGCGGCCGACGGCGTCCGGCCGATCCTCCCGCCGGCGAGCGACCAGCCGGACCTCACCGTGCGGGAGCTCGTCGTGCTGCGCGAGCTCTCGCGGACATCGAGCCTGGCGTGCATCGCGGAGACGCTCAGCGTGTCCCTGAACACGGTGAAGTCGCAGCGCAGCTCGCTCTGCCGGAAGCTGGGCGTCTCCTCGCGCGAGGAGACCCTGGCACGGGCGCTGGTGGCCGGCCTGCTGGCGGGCTGATCCTGCCGGCGGGCTGAGCCCGGACCCGGTCCCGCCGAGGAAGCAGGTCGGAACACCCCGTTGGGTGAGGTCGAGACACCCCCCGGGGGGGTGACACGGGGGACGTTCCGGCTCACCCCGCACCGAAGCCGATGCAGATCGACACGATGAGCAACTGGTGTCCCCGTGCCGTCGTCCCCAGCTGCACGCCCCCGCCCCCCTGAGAAGCGTTCGCCCCCCATTCCGTCGAGCTCGTCCCCCCCGGCAGCCCGACGTCGCCCCGCCGCGCCGGCACGTCCGCGCGCGGGGACACGGCATGCGCTTCCTGCCTGCTAGGAGCGTGCATGTCCGCTGCGCGCCGCCTGCCTGCCGCCCACGTCACAGAAGCACCGGGCACGGTGCACGCCGGAGGAGGCGGGCCCGGTTCGGGGCGTTCCTCGGCCTGCCCACGTCGGTGCTCATGCTCGTCCCGTCGGCGGTCAGCTCGGCCCCGGAGGGCGGAGACGACGCGCCCGCGCCCACGGCGACGGTCCAGTACCTCACCGTCAGCACGTTGGTGAGCACGTCCGAGCTCACCCCCGGCGAGCCCTTCAGCGACACGATCGTCATGGGCTGCGACAAGGCAGCCTGCGTCGACGCGCAGCTGGTCGACCAACTGCCCGCGGAGCTCGCCGGCCTCCCGATCACCGATGCGGCCATCTCGCCCGGCGAGGCGTCGATCCCGCGGGCGGTCACGTGGCGCGAGGGCGGCAGCGACCTGCCGTGCGGCGCGGTCGGCATGGTCGAGGGCCAGAACTTCACCATCGTCCTCAGCCTCCAGGTGCCGGTGGACCTGGCGCCGGGCACGGACATCACCGCGCTCGCGACCGGCGTGAGCGAGGCCGACGTCGCCGGCCTGCGGCTGACCTGCACCGGCGAGATCGAGCCCGGCGCGAGCGCGGGCATCACCCTCGACGTCGAGCAGCGCGCCACCGAGCGGGACACCTCTGCCGGACCCGTCGTCGAGCTCACCCTCGCGGACACGCAGACCAGCGCCGCCTTCACGATCGGGACCACCGACGAGGCAGCCGGCTCCGCGACGAGCAGCATCACGGTGAACAACACGATGACCACGACCGTCACGGCCGCCAACGGCCGTACGGCCGAGGCCGGTGCCGGCGACACCCTCGTCGTCATCGCCCCGGGCATCGAGGTCACGCTCCCAAGGACGTCCGACCCGGCGGGGCCGTCGAGCCGGGCGACCGGGTCGTCTCCCGCCTTCAGGCGTGCGCCACCTGCACACCGAACCTCACCGCGGCCCCCGGCCTCGGCGCGGCAGCCGACGGAAGCTACTTCCGCAGCCCCTGCGTCGCGAACTCCGTCATCGACGGCGAGGACGACTGGGTCCTGCGGGCGGTCAACGCCGGCACCAGGCGCATCGACGAGCTCGTGATCGTCGAGCAGCTGCCCTCCCCGGAGGAGGCCATGCTGGTCTCGGGCACGCCGCGAGGCACGCAGTACCGCCCGCAGCTCGTCGAGGCCCCGGTCGTCCACGCACCCGAGGGCGCGACGACGACGATCGAGGTCACCATCGACGCCGGCGCCTGCGTCGGCACCTGGGACAAGCGCTCCCCGTCCGTGGCCGGCGCGCACCTGCCGACCGGCTCGATCCAGATCGACAAGGAGATCTCCGGCCCGGCCGCGGCCTACGCACCGGACGAGATCCTCGCCGACGTCGAGTGCACGATCTCCGGCGTCGACGTGCACATGGGTGACTTCGGCACCGTGTCGCTCTCCGAGGACGGCGGGTGGATCGTCCGCGTCGACGGCTTCCCGCTGGGTTCCGCCGGCACGGTCAGCGAGCAGGGCGAGACCGGCGAGTTCGGTGAGACGTCGCGCACCGGCAGCCCGACCGACCTCCAGGTCGAGTCGGTGGTCGGCGCCGACGACCAACGGGTCGTCCTCGGCCCGGACAACGACTACGTCGCGACGGTGGGTGACCTGCCGCAGGGCGCCGCGTGCGTCGTGGCGGAGACGCTCAACGGCGGGGCCGACGCGTCGTCGATCTCGCCGGAGGACGGCACCGTCGTCATCGGTGAGGGCGACGAGGTCGCGGAGGTCGTCATCACGAACACCTTCGAGGCCACCTCGCTCGTGGTCACCAAGGCCGTCGAGGGCCCGGCGCCACAGGGCTCGACCTTCGAGGTCGACCTGCAGTGCGTCCGGGTGGTCGACGGTGCGGAGCAGGAGGTGACGATCCCGGGCGGC
The DNA here is from genome assembly GCF_055326445.1 of Georgenia sp. Z2081. NCBI lineage: Bacteria > Bacillati > Actinomycetota > Actinomycetes > Allobogoriellales > Allobogoriellaceae > Georgenia > Georgenia sp. Z2081. Next base: position 66,404 of record NZ_JBUZNK010000001.1, on the reverse strand, counting down.
TCCACGCGCGAGCTCACCCTGGACAACCTGTCCGCCGTCTACGACGACCTCCCGCTCGGCGCGACCTGCGTGGTCACCGAGACCGGCACCGGCGGCGCGGACGACACGTCCGTGGCGGTCACCGGCGCCGACGGCGCACCCCTGGCGCTCATCGCGGCCCTGCTCATCGGCATCGGCGCCACCGCCGTGCTGGTGCACGGCAGGTAGGTGTCGCAGGACGGCTGGCGGGAGGCAGCCCTGACCCGGTGGGCACGGGAAGGCGCCGACCGGGGCGGCGGGGGCCGACCACCTCAGGGTGGTCGGCCCCCGTTCGTCGTCGTCGGGCAACACCGGGACCGGGACCTTCGGGGGTGGCGGAACCGCGCCCGGAGCACCAGGCTGGGTGACATGGAGCTCCACGCCGCAACGGCCGGGACAGACTCGAACGAGACCGAGAGCTACCGCCTCGACGACGCGACGGTCGAGGCCGTCGACGCGTGGTGGCGGGCAGCGAACTACCTGGCCGTCGGCCAGATCTACCTCATGGGCAACGCCCTGCTGCGCCGGCCGCTGCAGGACGCGGACATCAAGCCGCGGCTGCTCGGCCACTGGGGCACCTCGCCGGGCCAGAACTTCCTCTACGCCCACCTCAACCACCAGATCATCGAGCGCGACCTCGATGCGATCTACCTCAGCGGCCCGGGGCACGGCGGCCCGTCGCTGGTGGCGGCCGCCTGGCTCGAGGGCACGTACTCCGAGGTCTACTCGCACGTCGGACCCGACGAGCGCGGCGTCAACGAGTTGTTCCGTCAGTTCTCCTTCCCCGGCGGCGTCCCCAGCCATGTCGCGCCCGAGACACCCGGGTCGATCCACGAGGGCGGAGAGCTCGGGTACGTCCTGTCCCACGCCTACGGGGCTGCGTTCGACAACCCGGGCACGATCGCCGTCGCGGTCGTCGGCGACGGCGAGGCCGAGACCGGCCCGCTCGCCACCGCCTGGCACAGCAACAAGTTCCTCGACCCCACGGTCGACGGCACGGTCCTGCCGATCCTCCACCTCAACGGCTACAAGATCGCCAACCCCACCCTCTTCGACCGCATCCCGCGCGAGGAGCTCGAGGCGCTGATGATCGGCTACGGTCACCGCCCGCACTTCTTCGAGGGCGGGTTCGACGACGAGGACCCCGCCGAGACGCACCGCCGTTTCGCCGCGCTGCTGGCCCGGGTGCTCGACGAGATCGCGGACATCCGCTCGGCCGCGGCCGCCGGGACGCTCGAGGGTCGCCCGCGCTGGCCGATGATCGTCTTCCGCACCCCGAAGGGGTGGACCGGGCCGAAGGAGATCGACGGACTGCCCGTCGAGGGGACCTGGCGCAGCCACCAGGTGCCGATGAACCACGTGCGCGGCAACGCCGAGTACACGCGGCTCCTCGAGGACTGGATGCGCAGCTACCGGCCCGCGGACCTGTTCGACGAGGACGGGCGGGTCACCTCCGCCGTGGCCCGCAACAACCCCGCCGGCGAGCGGCGCATGAGCGCCAACCCGCACGCGAACGGCGGCAGCCTGACGCGGGACCTCGACCTGCCCGACTACCGCGAGCACGCCGTCGACGTGCCCTCGCCCGGCGGGACCATGGGCGAGGCCACGCGCACGCTGGGGAGCTGGCTCGCCGGCGTCGTCGACCGCAACCGCACGAACTTCCGGGTCTTCGGGCCGGACGAGACGGCGTCGAACCGGCTCTCGGCCACCGTCGACGTCGCCGGGAAGGCCTGGCAGGGCGAGATCGTGGACACCGACGTCGACCTCTCCCGCCGCGGGCGCGTGATGGAGGTGCTCTCCGAGCACCAGGTGCAGGGCTGGCTCGAGGGCTACCTGCTCACCGGTCGCCACGGCATGCTCAACAGCTACGAGGCGTTCGTCCACATCGTCGACTCGATGTTCAACCAGCACGCCAAGTGGCTCGACGCGAGCCTGGAGATCCCCTGGCGCGTGCCGATCCCGTCGCTCAACTACCTGCTGTCGAGCCACGTGTGGCGCCAGGACCACAACGGGTTCTCCCACCAGGACCCGGGGTTCCTCGACGTCGTCATGAACAAGACCGCCGACGTCACGCGGATCTACCTGCCGCCGGACGCCAACACGCTGCTGTCGACCTTCAACCACGTGCTGCGCAGCAAGGGGTACGTCAACGTCGTCGTCGCCGGCAAGCAGCCGAACCCGCAGTGGCTGACGATGGACGAGGCCGAGCTGCACTGCGCCCGCGGCATCGGCATCTGGGACTGGGCCGGCACCGAGGTGACCGGCGAGAAGCCCGACGTCGTCATCGGGTGCGCGGGCGACATCCCCACGATGGAGGCCATCGCGGCCGCCGGCCTGCTCGCGCGGGCGCTGCCGAACCTGAGGATCCGCGTGGTCAACGTCGTCGACCTCATGCGGCTGCAGGACGAGCGGGAGCACCCGCACGGCTTGAGCCACAAGGACTTCGATGCGCTGTTCACCACCGACCGGCCGGTGATCTTCGCGTTCCACGGATACCCGGCGCTCGTCCATCGCCTGACCTACCGCCGCACCAACCACGGCAACATCCACGTGCGCGGGTTCAAGGAGGAGGGCAGCACGACGACGCCCTTCGACATGCTCATGCTCAACGACCTGGACCGGTACCGCCTCGCGGCCGACGTCATCGACCGCGTCCCCGGCCTCGCCGAGCGCGCCGCCGGGCTGCGTCAGGAGCTCCTCGACACCAGGACCCGTGCCCGCATGCACGCCCGCCGGCACGGCGAGGACCTCCCGGAGGTCGCGGAGTGGACGTTCACGGACAGCCGCGGCGAGGAGGTGCGGCTCGGGTCGACCGACGACACGGGCGGCGACAACGACTGACCCTTCCCGGCGGGTGGGCGCAGTTCTGCCGGGCGCAGCGGCCCCCACCTGGCGAGTGAGCGGGATTCGGCCCGGCCGGTGAGCTCGGTTCTGCTGGGCGTCCCTCCTGCGGCGTCTCGCGGTGAGCCAGCGGGGTACACATCGAGTCAGTGCCCCGCGTCGACTGACTCGGCACGTACCCAGTTGCCTCGGTGACTCGGCACGCCTCGCACCGGCTCGGTGGGCGCCGGTGTGCCGGTCACTGCTGCGCGTCGACCGGCGCCGCCGGTGTGCGGGATCACCACCGGGGTGCCCGGATCCGCGGGCGTCACGCAGATCGCAGGTGATAGCCTGCTCTACGCTGTTTGCCGCAGTACAACGGCTCGCGCGAGTGGCGGAATTGGCAGACGCGCACGGTTCAGGTCCGTGTGCCCGAAAGGGCGTGGGGGTTCAAGTCCCCCTTCGCGCACAGTGTGATGTCCCAGGACATCGTGAACGGCTGAACCCCTGGTCTCGGGGGTTCAGCCGTTTTTCGTTGACGGTCTCTTGACGACGACGGTGCGCGCGCAGCCCTGTGTGACGATCGGTGCATGGCCGTGGAGCAGTCGAGAAAGCTGGACGGCAGCGCCGGGGATGCTGATTACGGTGTCATCGGGAAGTCGTACAGTGACTATCGCCGTCCCGACCCGCGGATCGCGCAGGCCGTGTGGGATGCGCTCGGCGGTGCACGGACGGTGCTCAACGTCGGCGCAGGGGCCGGGAACTATGAGCCCGTCGACCGGGACGTGACGGCGATCGAACCGTCAGCGAGCATGCGCGCCCAGCGAGCGGACCAGCTCAGCACTGCGATCGACGCGGTAGCCGAGTCGTTGCCGTTTCCAGACGATGCTTTCGACGCGGCGATGACGACGTTCTCGGTCCATCAGTGGGGTGATCTCGCCGCGGGACTCGCGGAGATCCGCCGCGTCACCCGCGGCCTTGTCGTCATCCTGACCTGCGACCCTGACCTGCTCGACCGATTCTGGCTCGCCGAGTACGCGCCGGACGTCATCTCGACGGAACGTCGTCGCTACCCTGCGATGTCCGAGCTCGCCGAGGGGCTCGGTGGCGCGGTCGCCGTCGACCTGGTGCCGATTCCGCTCGATTGCACGGACGGGTTCAACGAGGCGTACTACGGGCGTCCCGAGGAGCTGCTCGGTGCCGGGGCGCGCGCGGCATGCTCGGCCTGGAGCTTCGTCGATCCTGCGCAGGCCGAGAAGTACGTGGCAGCCCTGGGTGTGGCGATCGATTCGGGCGAGTGGGACACCAAGTACGGCGCACTGCGGCGGCAACCGACGTTCGACGGCTCGCTGGTCATCGTCCGCGCCACGCCATAGGCACCCGCTCGGAGGCATGCGGCGCCCCCGCGTGGGTGCGTGAGTCGACGAGGGCAGGAGTTCAGGACCTCCTGCGCGCACAGTGTCACCAGTTGTCACGGGGCCTCGGGACCTTCTAGGTTCGGAGGCCCCGTCACATCTGCACGAGAGGCGTAGTGGACCACCATGGCGTACGTCGGGATCGACCTCGCGTGGAACGATCGAGCGAGGACCGGCCTGGCGGTGCTCGATGCCGACGGCGCGTTGACGGCATCCGGGTCGGTCGGTTCCGATGCCGAGATCGACGACTGGCTCGCCCGGCACGTTGCTCACGGGCGGGAAATCATCGCCGTCGACGCACCTCTGGTCGTGACGAACGAGACCGGCCAGCGCGACTGCGAGCGTCTCGTGACCTCGGTCTACGGCCGGTACGACGCCGGCTGCCACTCGAGCAACCGCTCGATGAGCTACATGAACCCGCCCCGCGCTGAACGTCTGGCGCAGCGCCACGGCTGGGAGGTGGATCCGGGGTCGACGGCGCGGCCGCTCTGCCTCGAGGTCTACCCGCACGCGGCGATGGTGGGGCTCTTCGAGCTCGGTCGGACGCTGAAGTACAAGAAGGGTTCCATCGAGACCCGACGACCAGCCCTTGCCGAGGTCGTTGACCGTATTGAAGGGCTCGACAACCTCAAGCTCCGCGAGAGCCGGCGTTGGCAGGAGATCGTCGAGATCGTGACAGCAGCCTCTCGGCCGGCCGACATCAACAGGGTCGAGGACGAGGTCGACGCGATCCTGTGCGCACACCTGGCGTGGCTGTGGGACATCGATGCGGCTGCGCTCCATGTCTACGGCAGTGCCGCCGCCGGCTACATCGTAGCGCCGCCACCTCCGACGCACGCACCAGCTCCCCGACCTCGAACGACGCGGCCGCCGGCGACTCACGCAGCCGCGGTGATGCCGGGCGGGAACAAGGAACCGATAAGCGAGGAGTCGATCGGCTTCACGGTGGACGGGACCCCCGTCTCCTTCGCGACCTCGGGAGAAGCCGCGTGGCGGGCGGCGGTCGGACAAGCAGCCCGGCCGGCGCGTGACGGTCGCTCGCCGATCCTTGGTCGCACCGATCTCCTGCCACCGGCCTGACCCGCCCGGCCGGCCGCGGTCCGACCCGAGACGCAGGCCCGATCGCACTCCGCGACGCGGCTTGACCCCGGCCGGCGCTATCGTCCTGCCATGTCATGGAACTGCGCGATCGCCGTCGTCGAGGGTGCCGCACCGGCCGAGCTCGCCGGCGCCGGACTGCGACCTGTCGACGGCACCGTCCTCGCGGACTTCGTCCTCACGGCGGACACCTCGGCAGTCGGCTATCCGGGTGCGGTCTTCGCCGCCGCGGTTCCGAGCGGGACGGTGCTCCTCGGCGACATGCTCGACGTTCTCGGGCTTGCCCCCGTCCTGGCCCCGGTCCTTGGCCGCACCGTTCGACTCGCCGTCTTCGGCGGCACCTCGGACAGCTACCTCTGGCAGGTCACGGCGCCCGGCGGACCTCTCCGCGAGCTGCGCTCGCAGGAAGGACAGATCGAGCTCGACGACGGCGAGCCGGACACGGCGGAAGCGGCTGCAGGGATCGGGCCGCTGACCGAGGACTCGCTGATGGAGCTGCTCCAGCGCACGACGGGCGTGGCGCTCGACGACGCGCTGATATCGACCGAGACCACCCCGTACGTCCGCGACGGCGACGTATCGGGACCGGGTGACCCGGTGTCCGGGCAGGCCGTACCGGCTCCGCGCAGGCGCTCGTTGATGGACCGGCTCCGCCGCCGACGCTGAACGCAGGTTCTCGTCGGCGGGCGGGCCGGCGCCGCGGCTACGCTCGGTCGATGGCCACGGACGACCCGCGCGACGCCGACGAACCGACCTCGCAGCACCGACCCGTTCAGCACGAGCAGCCGGCTCAGCAGGACGAGCACGACGACCCCGACGAGCAGGACCGCGCGGCGCAGCTGGCCCACGAGTTGTTCGACATGGCGCGCCGCGGCGAGGCCGAGCGGCTCGCCGCGTACGTCGACGCCGGGGCCCCGGTCGACCTCGCCGATCCGGCAGGCAACACCATGCTCATGCTCGCCGCGTATCACGGGCACGCAGACGCCGTCCGGGCGCTCGCCGATCGTGGCGCCGGCGTCGACCGGCTCAACGACCGGGGCCAGTCCCCGCTGGCAGGCGCGGTCTTCAAGGGCGAGGACGACGTTGTCGCCGCCCTTCTCGAGCACGGCGCCGATCCGGACCACGGCACTCCCACGGCGCGCGCCACCGCCGAGATGTTCGGACGAACGGACCTGCTCCCGCCCGCCTGACACCCCGCGTCTGCCCCCGTCCGACGCCTGCCGGCCCGTCTCCCATCGTGGTCGACGCGCCGTTCGCCGACAACGCGCGTCCCGCACGGTGCCAGACTCAGCCGGTGTCCACAGTCCCCACGAGCTCCGTTGCCACGACCTCCTCCGCCCCCACGACAAGCGCCGACGTCGCCGTCGTGGGCCTCGGTGCCTGGGGCTCCCAGGCGCTGTGGCGGCTCGCCGCCCGCGGCATCGACGTGGTCGGTGTCGAGCAGCACGCCGTCGGCCACGCGCTCGGCTCGACCCACGGCACCACGCGCCTCTTCCGCGAGCTCTGCCTCGAGCACCCCGGCCTCACGCCGATCGCCGGCCGCGCCCGCGAGCTGTGGCGCGACCTCGAGGCCGCCACCGGCACCGAGCTGCTCACGCTCACCGGCGGCGTGATGGCGGGACCGTCGGCCGGCCGCGTCGTCTCCGGGGTCCTCGACGCCGCCCGGGCCGCCGGCACGGCGGTGGAGACGATCGGCGCCCCCGACGCCCGCGACCGGTTCCCCGTCCTGCACGCCCTGCCCGAGGACCACGTGGCCGTCCTCGACCCGGCCGCCGGCCTCGCACGGCCCGAGGCCGGGGTCCGTGCCTCCGTCGACGCCGCACGCACCGCCGGAGCAAGGGTCGTCCGCGCTCGGGTGGAGGCCATCGACGAGGCGAGAGCCGGCGTCGTCGTGCGCCTCGGCGGCGGAGGCACCCTCACCGTCCGCCAGGTGGTCGTCGCGGCCGGCGCCTGGACCGACCGGCTCGTCGACCTGCCGCTGCGGCCGCGCCGCGTCCCCATGTTCTGGTTCACCGGGCGCGACCCCGCGGCGCTCGCACCGGGCGGGATCCTCGACGTCGGGAGGTTCCCGGTGATCATCCGCGAGCTCGACGACGGGCGCTGCGTCTGGGGGCACGGCGCCCAGCTCCCCGGCACCGACGGCGGGTTCGCCGTCAAGCTCGGCCTCGACGACGACGGCACCGACGCACTCGGTTTCTCCGACGCCGATCCCGACCGGCTCGACCGGTCGATCGACCTGGGCCGCGACGCCGCTGCGCTCGCCGACGCGGTCGCGCACGCCTACCCGGACGTCGACCCGAGCCCGGTGTCCGGCGTCGCCTGCATGTACACGCGCTCGGCGGACCAGCAGTTCCACGTGGGCCGCCTGCCCGGCCGGGAGCGGCTGGTCGTCGCCGCGGGGGACTCCGGGCACGGCCACAAGCACGCGCCGGCGATCGGCGAGCTCCTCGCCCAGGAGGTGGCGGGGGAGAGCCCCTTCGCGGACACGACCTTCATGCGAGCGGACCGGTAGGCCGGGCCCGCTGCGCGGGCGGGGCCCTCGCTACCGGGCCCGCCGCGGGGGTGCGGACTTCGCTCCGGACCAGCCGCGCGTCGGGGCCGGGTGACACCGAGCACCACGCGTCCGCCACACTGTCCGACATGCAGTCCCTGCTCGGGTACCTCCTCGTCGCCGCGACGGCGCTGGTCAACGCGATCGTCGTCGCCGTGGTGGCCCGGCGCCTGCTCGGGGCGCCGGTCGGCTGGCCGCGCACGATCATCGTCGCGCTGATCGGTAACACGGCGGCGGTGGCGCTGCTCGACCGGGTGCTCGAGGGCCTGCACATCGGCACCGACCAGATCTGGACCAGCACGGCGGACCCGCTCCCGCTCGGGATCATCCTCGTGCTCGGCACCGCATGGGTCCTCGTCCTGGAGATCATGGTCCTCGCCGTGCTCGAGGCCGTCGTCCCCACCGGCGCGCTCCCCTCGCCGATCGCGTTCGTCCGCGGCACGCCCGCCCGCTTCCGGCGGGCACGTCGGTACGCGGAGGTCGTCCAGATCGCGGCCCGGCACGGTCTGGTGGCCTGGCTCCGGCCACGCATGCCCAGGCGGCGCGACGCCGACGCCGCTCCCCACACGTCGGCCCGCGCGCTGCGGCGGGCGCTGGAGGACGCCGGCGTCACGTTCGTCAAGCTCGGGCAGACGCTCTCCACCCGGCCGGACCTGCTGCCGGCGACCGTCGTCGAGGAGCTGTCCCGCCTGCACTCCGACGTCCCCGCCCTCTCCTGGGAGGAGGTCCGCCCCGTCGTCGACGCCTCGCTCGGCCGCCCCCTGGAGGAGGTCTTCGCGCACGTCGACACCGCGCCGCTCGCGGCCGCCTCGGTCGCCCAGGTCCACACGGCGCGCCTGCACGACGGTTCCGAGGTCGTCCTCAAGATCCAGCGCCCCGGCGCGCGCCAGCAGGTGACCGGCGACATGGACATCGTCATGCGGCTCGCGGACCGGCTCGACCGCACGACCTCCTGGGGCCGCAGCCTCGGACTGCGCTCGCTCGCCCGCGGGTTCGCCGACTCCCTCGACGAGGAGCTGGACTACACGGTCGAGCTCTCCAACATGCAGGCGATGGCCGCGTCGACCACGTCGGACCTGGTCCACGTGCCGCGCGCCTACCCGGAGATCAGCTCGCGGACCCTGCTGGTGATGGAACGCATCGAGGGGTCGCCCCTGTCGTCGCCGCGCGCCGACGTCGAACGGCTCCGGCTCGACCGGCGCGACGCGCTCAGCCAGGCGCTGGTCGGCACGATCCTGCGCCAGGTGCTCGTCACCGGGGTCTTCCACGCCGACCTGCACCCCGGCAACATCATGCTGCGCCCCGACGACACCGTCGCGCTCCTCGACCTCGGCTCGGTGGGACGCCTGGACTCGGGGTCGCGCGGATCGCTCGGGCTCGTGCTCGGCGCCGTCGAGCGGGGCGACGCGATCGCCACGACCGACGCCCTCGTCGACCTCCTCGACCGGCCCGACCACCTCGACGACCGGGCGCTCGAGCGCGAGATCGGTCAGCTGCTCACCCGGCTGGCGGTGCTCGACGCGGGGGGCACCTCGGCCGTGTTCGGCGACCTGCTGAGCATCGTCCTGCGTCACCGGTTCACCGTGCCGCCTCAGCTCGCCGGTGCCTTCCGCGCGCTCGGCTCGCTCGAGGGCACCCTCGCCCTCCTGCGCAGCGACGTCGACCTCGTCACCGCCGCCCGCGCCGAGGGGCGCTCGCTGTCCCGCGAGAAGCTCGGCCCGCAGGCGGTCAAGGACGCCCTGCTCGGGCAGGCGGCCGCGGTCCTGCCGATGCTCCAGCGCCTGCCCCGACGCCTCAACCGGCTCACGGAGGACCTCGAGGCAGGCCGCTTCACCGTCAACACCCGCGTGCTCGGCCACGAGGACGACCGCGCGTTCGTCACGGGCATCGTCCAGCAGCTCATCGTCGCCGTGCTCGCCGCCTCCCTGGGACTGGCGGGCGCCCTCCTGATCAGTACGCCGGGCGGCCCGGACCTCGCCGAGGGCATCCGCATCCTCCCGGTCGTGGGAGCGGCGCTCCTGCTGTTCGCGTTCACGCTCGGCGCACGGGTGCTCGTGCAGGTCTTCCTCGGGGACCAGGACCAGGCACGACGTCGGAGCGAACGGCGATAGCCGGTCACCCATCTGCGCCGGAGGGGGCGGCTGCGGGAGAATGTCCCATGCCGTCGCTGCCGAAGCTGCCCACCTACGCCGACCTCGACCGGAGCCTGAGATCGACGTTCGCGCTGAAGTGGGTGATGAACGCCTGGCCGCCGATGCTGTTCGCGGGCATCCGGATCACCCATCTCTCCCCGGACGCGCGGACGGCGCGGGTCCGGCTCTCGAAGAATCCGCTGACCTCGAACTACGTCGGCACCCAGTTCGGCGGCTCGCTGTACGCGATGACCGACCCGTTCTGGATGCTGCTCGTGGGCCGCGCGCTCGGCCCCGACTACACGGTGTGGGACAAGCGCGGCGAGATCGACTACCTCCGTCCCGGCCGCACGGCCGTCGAGGCCGAGTTCCGCGTGACCGACGACCTGCTCGACGAGATCCGCGCCGGCGCCGCCGACGGCGGGGCGCACCTCCACTGGCTGACCACCGATGTCGTCGCGACCGACGGGACCGTGGTGGCGCGTGTGCGCAAGCAGCTGCACGTCCGGCTCAGGCCGTCGTCGACCCTGTCCGAGGCGGAGGAGGCGGCCGCCGTCCGGCGCTGACCGAGTGGCGCTGACCGGGCGGCGCTGACCGGAAGGCGCTGACCGGGAAGGGCGGGCGGCGCGGGGCCGACGCGGTGGTTGCGACCAGGCCGGATGCGTATCCGCACTACGCTGGTCGCCACCCGTGCGGGTGCCCGCGCCCGGCGGGAGCCGAGCACGGCCGTGAGACGGAGGTGAGCATGCGGATCGGTGTCCCGACCGAGGTCCTCGACCACGAGGGGCGGGTCGGACTGACGCCGGCCGGCGTGCAGGAGCTCGTCGGGGACGGCGCCGCGGTCGTCGTCCAGGCCGGCGCCGGCGTGGCCTCCGGACTCACCGACGACGACTACGCCGCGGCCGGGGCGACGCTCACCGACGACCCCGCCGAGGCCTGGGCGGCGGACCTCGTCGTCAAGGTCAAGGAGCCGGTCGGCTCCGAGTACGGGTTCCTGCGCAGCGATCAGGTGCTGTTCACCTACCTCCACCTGGCGGCCGACCGCCCCCTCACCGAGCGGCTCCTCGAGGCGGGCACCACGGCGATCGCCTACGAGACCGTGCAGAGTGACGACGGCCGCCTTCCGCTGCTCGCCCCCATGTCCCAGATCGCCGGCCGCATGGCAGGGATCGTCGGAGCCAACCTGCTCGACGCGACCCGTGGCGGCACCGGGGTGCTCATGGGCGGCATCGCCGGGGTGGCCCCGGCCGAGGTGGTCGTCCTGGGCGCCGGCGTCGCGGGGACCGGTGCGGCCACGTTCGCGCACGGGCTGCACGCGTCCGTGACGGTGTTCGACAAGCACATCCCCGCGCTGCGTCGGCTCGACGACGCGTTCGGCCCGGGCGTGCGGACCCTCGCCGCCACCGGCCAGGCGATCGAGGAGGCCGTCCTGCGCGCGGACCTCGTGGTCGGCACCGTGCTCGTCCCTGGCGCCCACGCGCCGCAGCTCGTCAGCCGCGAGCTCGTCGAGGCGATGCGTCCCGGGGCGGCCCTGGTCGACATCTCCATCGACCAGGGTGGCTGCTTCGAGGTCTCCCGGCCCACGACGCACTCCGACCCGACCTTCACGGCCGGCGGATCGACCGTCTACGCCGTGGCGAACATGCCGGCCGCGTTCCCGCGCACGTCGACGTTCGCGCTCACCTCGCTCACGCTGCCCTACGTGCGCGCGCTCGCCGGTGACGGCGGGTGGCGCGCGGCGTGCGCCGCGGACCCGGTCCTGGCCGAGGGGCTCAACACCCACGACGGCGCGGTCCTGCACGCGGGCGTGGCCGAGGCGCACGACCTGCCGCCGGCCGAGGACCACGACCGGCACCGGAGGGGGCCGCAGTAGCGGACCTCCCCGCCCTCAGCCGCGGGCGCGGATGGCCACCAGCAGGGCGGGGACGATCTCGTGCAGGTCGCCCAGCACGCCGAGGTCGGCGAGCTCGAAGAGCGGGGAGTCCTCGTCCTCGTTGACGACGATGGTCGTCCCCGAGCGCTGCATGCCCGACGTGTGCTGGATGGCGCCGGAGATCCCGAGCCCGATGTAGACGCGCGGGGAGATCACCTCACCGGTCTGCCCGATCTGCGCGGCGAACGGCACCCAGCCCTCGTCCACGGCCGACCGCGTCGCGCCCACCGCCGCGCCGAGCGCGTCCGCGAGCTCCTCGACGACCGGCCACTGCTCGCCCGAGCCCACGCCGAGACCGCCGGCCACGACGACGTCGGCCTCCGTGATGGAGGGCCGGCCGCCCTCGGTGGTGGCCACCTCGCGCTCGTGGACCTGCGCGCCAGGTGAGGTCGGGGCGGGCAGCTCGAGGCGCCGGCCGGCACCGGGCGTCGCCGCGGGCGGGTCGGTCGTGGGGTCGACGACGATGATCGCCACCTCGCCGGTGGACTCGGCGGTGACGGTCCACTGGTTCCACAGGACCGGCTGCCTGGTGGTGAGCGTGCCGCCGGGGGCGGTGAGGCGGTCGGCGCCCCACAGGGGAGCGACGCCGAGCCGCACGCCGAGCCGGCCGGCCGCCTCACGGGCGTCCGACGTCGCCGGGACGAGGACGACCGAGACGTCGCCGAGCAGCTCGGCGGCACCGGCGAGGGCGTCGACGAGCGGGGAGACGAGCACCTCGGCGCCGGGCACCGGTGCGAGGGCGACGACGTCGGCCCCGGCGGCCGTGGCCGCGGCAGCGATCGCGTCGTGGTCCGCGGCGGGGGCAGAACCGACGGCGACGACCTCGCCGGCGTCGAGGGTGCGGGCGAGCGGGAGGAGCGCCAGGGAGTCGGCGGTAGCCGCCGCCTCGGCGGTCTCGAGGAGGACGAGGACGGTCACGTGGCGGCTCCGATCGTGCCGGTGGAGGTGAGGAGGTCGACGATGCGCTCGACCGCCTCGTCGGTGTCGGTGACGAGCTCGGCGCGCGTGCGCTCGGCCGCGGGCTCGGCGCCGGTCACGCGCCACGCCGCCCGCGGCACGTCGAGGCCGAGGTCGTCCAGGCCGAGGACCTCGACGAGCTTGGTGCGGGCGGACCGCAGCCCCATGAAGTTCGGGATCCGCGGCTCGGCCGCCTGCTCGACCACCGACGCGACGAGGGGGACGGGTGCGCTGACGGTCCGCGCGACCGGGCCGGACACGCGCCGCGCGCTCAGTACGTCGGCGTCGAGGGAGACGTCCTCGACGTGCGTGACGTGCGGGAGCCCGAGCAGCTCGGCGAGCATCGCCGGCACCATGCCGCCCATGCCGTCGGTGGCGAGGTTGCCGGCGAGCACGAGGTCCGCGTCCAGGCGGGTGACGGCGGCGGCCAGGACGCGCGCGGTCGTCAGCGCGTCGGCCCCGGCGAGACGGTCGTCGAGCACGTGCACCGCGTCGTCGGCGCCGGCGGCCAGCGCCTTGCGCAGGGAGGGCTCCGCGAGCGCGGGCCCCATCGTCAGGGCGGTCACCGTGTCGCCGTCGCCCCGCAGCTCCTCGGCCACCGCGATCGCGCGCGAGTCGGTCTCCGAGAGCACCCCGCCCTCGCGGACGATCCGGCGATCCTCGCCGGCGAGCACCGCCGGCTCCTCCGGATCCGGGACGTGCTTGACGAGCACGACGATCTTCACGGGGTCACTCCTCACGGTCGGGGCGCTCCCGGCCGACCGCACCGCGTGGGGCGCGTGCCCGGCCGGGCGCATCCCGCCCATCCTCCCTCACACCGCGCCTCCGTCGGGAGGTCGTGCGGCGTCGGAGCAGTGCCCGGTCGCCGTGGGAGGTGCTCCAGGGGCCACGGTCGTGGGCGGGGAAGGGACGAACGTCCCGCCGTCGAGAACGTCCTCCACGCCCGTCCCCACCTGCGTGCACAGGTCGTGCACGACCTCTCCTGCGCGCCGCTTCCAGGACACCTCGGGTCCACCCGTGCGACAGGTTCGGTCCACCCGGTGGCGGTGGGATGGCCCCACCCCTTCCCGGTTCTCCCAAAGGACGGTTATGTCAGCTGTGCCCGGACGACGGCGCTCCCGCGTCGCCGCCACCCTCATCGGTCTGCTCGCCTCGACGAGCGTGACCGCGACCCTGCTCGCCCCCGCCGGTGCCACGCCCCTGCCGGGCCCCGACCAGCCCACGCCGGGCGACACCGCGGAGCTCGACGCGGGCGCCGAGACCGACTCGGCGGCGCCCGAGGCGCCCGCCGCGCCCGAGGCTCCCGACGACGGCGGGGCGACCGCCACGGACGGCCCGGGCCCCGACGAGCCCGAGGAGGTCGCCGACGACTACCTGGACGTCACCAACGACGGCACCGCGATCGTCAGCGAGCAGACCGCGACCCGGATCGCCCCGGGTGCGGTGCTCACCGAGTTCGAGCGGCTCGAGTCGGCCGGCTGGCTGCGCGGTGCGATCCTCGACATCGACCTGACGAACCCGGCGATCTCTCTGGACTACATGGACGCCGGCGAGGTCGCCGGTACCTCGACGATCTCGGACATGATCGACGAGGCCGACGCCGTGGCCGGCATCAACGGGTCCGGTTTCGACATCAACAACTCCGGGTCGGCCAACGGCATCGGTGTCGACCCCGAGGCGGGCATCGTGACCTCGCCGAACCCGGGTGACAACGCCGCGCTCGTCATCGACTCCCAGGGCCTGGGCCTCATCACCGAGGTCTTCATGGCGGGCGTCGCCGTGGCGCCCGACGCCGGCTGGCAGGTTCCCGTGCACGGCGTGAACGCCTCGACGTGGGACACCTCGGGCCTCGCGGTGTTCACCGACCGGTGGGGAACATACGCCCGCGCGAACTCCCTGGCCGACCGCGACGGAGCCGTCGAGGTGTGGATCGACCGTGAGTCGCGCGTGACCCAGGCTGCTGCCCCGGTCGGCGAGGGCGAGATCCCCGAGGGGATGCGCGTCGTCGTCGCCCCCGCCGGCGAGCTGGCCGACCGGCTGAGCACCCTCGCCGTCGGCGACCGTCTCCAGGCGACGTACTCGGTCCGCTCCGACGCGGACGAGGTCGTCCTGGCCCTCGGCGGTCACGGCGGCTCCAACGCCATCATCCTCCAGGGTGGCGTGCGGCAGGAGGCGACCGACCAGACCGTGCACCCGCGCACGGCAGTGGGCCTGGACCGGGCCGGTGAACACCTCTACCTCGTCGTCATCGACGGGCGCCAGGCGGTGTCGCGGGGCCTGAGCCTCGACGAGCTCGGCCTGTTCATGCAGCAGATCGGCTCGTACAACGCCCTCAACCTCGACGGCGGCGGCTCGACCCAGATGAACGCCCAGCGCCCGGGCGAGGCCGACGACGAGATCGTCAACACCCCCTCCGACGGCGAGGAGCGCGAGGACGGCAACGGCATCGGGGTCGTCGTCGGCCCGAGCTCCGGGATCGTGCACGACTACACCGTGCGTGCCGAGCAGCGCCCAGCCAATGCGAACCGGGTCTTCCCCGGTCTGCACCGTCAGCTCGTGGCGCTCGGCTACGACGAGGTGATGCGCCCGGTTGACACCCCGCCGGACGCGTGGGCCTCCGCCGACGAGGCGGTGGCCTCCGTCGACCAGGACGGCCTGCTGACCGCGGCGGCCGGCGGTTCCACGACCGTCTCGGTGTCGACCGAGACCGAGCTCGGCAGCGCCACCGGCGAGACCGACATCGAGGTTCTCGGTGAGCTCGTCCGGCTCGAGGTGTCGTCGAACGTGGTCTCGCTGCCCGACCCCGACGCGACGGCGGCACTGACGGTCTACGGGTACGACGCCCAGGGCTACATCGCTCCGATCGAGCCGGCCGACCTCACTGTCGAGGGCACGAACGAGGTCGTCGAGCTGACCCCCGCGACCGACAGCACGTTCGACATCAGCGCCCTCGTGGACTCGGGTTCGGCGAACATCACGCTCGCAGTCGGAGACATCACGGTCGAGGTCGCCGTGCTCGTCGGGCTCGACGACCTCGAGATCACGAGCTTCGACGAGGAGGGCGGCTGGTACAACTACGGTGCCCGCAACGACGGCTCCTCGATGACCATGGTCGACGAGGGCCGGACCGAGGGGGATACCGCCGCCATCCAGGGCGAGGCTGTGTTCAGCGACTCGACCGCGACACGCACGATGAACTTCGCGCCCAACGACCACGACTTCGAGCCGATCGACGGCCAGCTCCAGTCCGTCTCGGGTTGGTTCCGGGGCGACGGGCGCGGAGAGCCTGAGACCTACTTCTACTTCGTCGACGCCAACGGGGTGGGCCGGGCCATCTACGGCCCGTCCGTCACCGGCACGGAGTGGCAGGAGATCACCGTCCAGGTGCCCACCGACTGGGCGCAGCCGCTCACGTTCAGCCACGTCGCGGTCTACGAGGCCTCCGCGACCACCTACGACACGACTGTCTGGGTGGACGACATCACTGCCACGGCCGCACCGATCGCCGATGCGCCCGAGGTCCCGGTCTGGGAGGACCCGTCGCTCTCGCTCGCGAACGCGGCCGACGACGCCGGCCTGCGGGTCGCCGTGATGTCGGACGCGCAGTTCGTGGCGCGTGCGCCGGAGTCGCCGCAGGTGGAGAACGCGCGTCGTGGTCTGCAGGAGATCGTGGCGGCGGACCCGGACCTGCTGGTCATCAACGGTGACTTCACGGACGAGGCGGCGCCGGAGGACTTCGACCTGGCGCGTCGGATCCTGACCGAGGAGCTGGGCGAGGATCCGGTGGTGCCGTGGATCTATGTGCCGGGCAACCACGAGATCATGGGTGGCCCGATCAGCAACTTCGTCGACGAGTTCGGTGAGACGTCGACGGTGCGGGACGTGGCGGGGACGCGGATCATCACGCTGAACTCGGCGACCGGTCGTCTGGGTGACGACTTCGGTCAGATGGTGATGCTGCGTCAGCAGCTGCTGCTGGCCCAGCTCGACCCGGAGATCACGGGCGTGCTGGTGTTCTCGCACTACCCCCCGCGGGACTTCCTGCCCGGCTCGCCGTCGGCGATGGCCGACCGACTCGAGGCCGCCACGCTCGAGACGTGGCTCGGTGAGGTCGAGGCCTCGGGCCGGTCGGCGATGTTCGTCGGCGCGGGCGTGGGCGCGTTCGACATGGCCACGCGTGACGGCGTGGAGTACCTGACCAACGGCAACGTCGGGAAGTCGCCGAACTCGACCCCGGACCGCGGCGGGTTCTCCGGCTGGTCGATGATCGGGCTGGACCCGGCCGCCGGGATGCACGACACCGACGGCGAGTGGTCCGAGGTCGAGATCCGGCCGCTGGTGGACTCCCTGGAGATCTCGGGCGGCACGGCCGTCGAGGCCGGCTCGCCGCTGGACCTGGACGGCACGATCGTCCAGGACGAGCGCCGGGTCCCCGCCGACTGGCCCGTGTCCGTGCGGTGGTCCGGCGACGACGAGACCGCTGTCGACGCCGGTGCGGAGGTCCCCGAGACCGCCGTCGCCACCGTCGACCCGGCCTCCGGCGTCGTCACCGCGATCCCGGGTCGCGCCGTCGTCGACGGTGAGCTCGTCACCGTCGAGGAGGGGGAGACTCCGGGCTACGCCACCGGCGAGACGGACGTGCCGGTGACGGTCTCCCTCGCCGTCAACGACGCGGTCGCCGAGCACGAGGTGGACGTCCACCTGCCGGCGTACTCGTCGACCCCGGCGTTGGAGAACGGGTTCTTCCTGGATGACGACTGGGGTGGGATGCATGAGCACGTGTTCCGGTTCGGTCGGCCCGGGGACGAGGTCTTCGTCGGCGACTGGGACGGGGACGGGACCGACACCCTCGCTCTGCGCCGGGGCAACGTGTTCTTCGTGCGCAACAGCCTGGGTTCCGGGTCCGCGGACGAGGTCGTGGTCTACGGCCGGTCGGGGGACACGATCCTGGTCGGTGACTGGGACGGCGACGGCGCGGACACCTTCGCGGTGCGTCGCGGCGCGGCCTATCACGTGCGCAACACGATGACCCCGGGCCCGGCGGACACGATCGTGACCTACGGCCGTGAGGGGGACACCGTGCTGGTCGGGGACTGGGACGGCAACGGGACCGACACCCTGGCGGTACGGCGCGGGAAGACGTACTACGTGCGCAACACGCTGACCGACGGCGTGGCGGACACGGTGTTCAACTACGGCCGGACCCAGGACACGATCCTGGTCGGTGACTGGGACGGTGACGGGCTGGACACGTTCGCGGTGCGTCGGGGCAACGAGTACCTGCTGCGCAACGACCTGGTCGACGGGAACGCCGAGATCACCCACCTCTACGGCGAGCCCGACGACGAGATCCTCGTCGGTGACTGGGACGGCGACGGGACCGACACCCCCGGCATCCAGCGCTGATCCACCCCGCACCACCCCCGACGGCGGGGCTCACCACCCCGGGCGAGCCCCGCCGTCGGACACGTCCGCGTTCGACGAGCGAGCGGACGTCCTCCTCACGAGTGAGCGGACGTTCGCACGACGCGTGCACGGACAGGGACGCCCGAGCGCGCTGGGCGTGCCACCCTCGTGCACGGATCAGAACCGGGCAATGCCGAGTAGTAGAAGGAGCACCGATGTACTTCATCGTCGTCAGGTACGAGGTCAGGCCGGAGAGCATCGACGCCTGGCCCGAGATCGTCCGGGAGTTCACCGAGCGGACGCGGCAGGAGCCCGGCAACCTCTTCTTCGAGTGGTCGCGCAGCATCGACCGTCCGTCGGAGTACGTGCTCGTCGAGGGATTCACCGACGACGGCGCGGCCCCGCACGTCAGCAGCGCCCACTTCGCCGCCGGGCTCGAGGCCATGCGCCCGCACCTGGTGAGCACGCCGCAGATCATCTCCCGTCAGGTCGACGGCGAGGGCTGGGACGAGATGGGCGAGCTCCAGATCCCCTGACACGGCACGCTGCGGGCGACGACCGGGATGCGGGGGCTGATGCCGGTGCGCGCCGGCACCGAACGCGCCCGGCCCTCCCACCCCGGCACCGACCGCACCGGGCCCGCCTGCTCCGGCGGGTAGCGTCGAGCCATGCCCGACGCTCCCGCCAGCCGCCCCCTTCCCCCGCAGTGGTCCCAGCTGATCATCTCGATCGTCGTCGGCGCGATCCTCGGCCTGCTCTGGGGGCTGTGGCGCGGCGACCTCGGACGGTGGGTGATCCTCGGAGCGATCGTCGGCGCGGTCAGCGGGCTCTGGGCCGAGATGCGGCTCGCGAGGGAGCGCCGGGAGCGCGACGGCTGACGGCTGGACCGCGAGAGCCCGGTCGTCCGAGCGCGCCAGCCGTGCGCGCGGGAACCTCTCCCCGACCGGTCGCGTGGAGAGTGCGGTGCCGCGCTCTAGTCTTCCGCCATGATCATCTGGGGATCGCGCACGAAGCGGCGACACGTCCTGACCACCAACCTCGTCTGCAGCCGGTGCCACAACCCGGCCGCCAACCACCTCTTCCTGCTCATCACGAAGTTCACGCTGTTCTTCATCCCGCTGTTCCCGGTCTCGAGGAAGCGGTTCCTGGAGTGCACCTTCTGCGGCACCCAGACGTCGCTGAGCAAGGAGCAGTTCGAGCAGCTCGAGCAGGCGGCCGAGCAGGGCGGCGGCGCCACGCAGGGGTACGGCGGGCCGGCGCAGTCCGTGCCCGACGGCTACGGCCAGCAGGGCTACCAGCAGCAGGGGCAGTACGGCGGCCAGCAGGGCTACCAGCAGCAGCCGGGGCAGTACGGCGGCCAGCAGCCCGGCATGCAGCAGTACCCCGGCGCGAACTACCACCCCCAGGGCTGACGCGTCGCACTGCTCGGTCTGCACACTCGACGACCAGGAACCTCACGCTCGACGACCGGGAACCGCACACTCGACGACCGGGAACCGCACACTCGACGACCAGGAACCGCACGCTCGACGACCGGAAACCGCACGCTCGATGAATCGGGGGGTGGGTAGCCTCGGGCGGTGAGCACCGCCGCCGATCTCCCGCAGCCGCCCGCCCCGAAGCGCGTCGAGCACCATCGCACCCACCACGGTCACGACTTCGTGGACCCCTTCGACTGGATGCGCGACAAGGAGTCCCCGGAGGTCGTCGCCCACCTCGAGGCCGAGAACGCCTACGCGGACGCGCGCACGGCCCACCTCGCCGACCTTCAGGAACGGATCGTCGCCGAGATCAGGGAGCGCACCCAGGAGACCGACACCGACGTGCCGGTGCTCCAGCGTGGCTGGTGGTACTACACGCGCACCCACGAGGGGCTCCAGTACCCCACCTGGCACAGGGTGGCCGACACCGGGGCCGGCCGCCCGGACCCCGCCGGCGAGGTCGAGGGCGAGCAGCTCGTCCTCGACGGCAACGCCGAGGCCGAGGGGCGGGCCTTCTTCAAGGTCTCCGAGATCGTCGTCGCCCCCGACGCCCGGCACGCCGCGATCGGTATCGACCTCGACGGCGGCGAGCTCTTCGACGTCCGGGTCGTCGACCTCGACACGGGGGAGACCGTCGACTCCGCCGTCCGGGGCGTCGGCTACGGGCTGGCCTGGACGACGGACTCCGCGCGCCTGGTCTACGTGCGCACCGACGACGCCTGGCGGCCCCACGAGGTCTGGAGCCACGTCGTCGGGTCCGACCCCGCGTCGGACGAACGCCTCCTGCGCGAGGACGACGAGAAGTACTGGACGTGGATCGAGACCTCGCGGGACGCCCGCTGGCTCGTGGTCCACCACGCCTCGACCACGGCGGCCGAGGCGGTCCTCGTCCCGCTCGACGGCGGTGCGCTCCGCCCGCAGGTCGTCTCGCCGCGACGACCGGGCCTGGAGTACCAGGTGGAGGTCGCGGGTGACCACCTCCTCGTGGTCCACAACCTCCACCAGAAGGACTTCACCCTCTCGACGGCGCCCGTCGGCCCCTCGTCCCCCGAGGACTGGACCGACCTGCTCCGCTCCGCGGACGGCGAGCGCATCCTCCTCGCGCACGCGTTCGCCGACCACGCCGTCGTCGAGCTCCGCTCCGGAGGGCTGCCCGCCCTGCGCGTCCTGCCCCGCACGGACGGCCGCGATGCCGAGGCCGGCCCGACCTCAGCATCCGGCCCCGCCGGCGGCGCACCGACCTACGGGGCCGCGCGGGACGTCGTCGTCGACGGCGAGCTCACCGCCGTGGCGCTGGGCGACGTGCGCGAGTGGCGCACCGACGAGCTCCTCCTCGAGACCCAGTCGTTCCTCACCCCGCCCACGGTCTCCGCCTACTCGATGCGGGACGGCACGTCCGAGGTGGTCAAGCGGAAGGCCGTGCCCGGGTACGAGCCCGGCCGCTACGTCGAGCGCCGCGAATGGGCGATCGCGCAGGACGGCACCCGGATCCCGCTCTCGGTCGTGCACCGGGCCGACGTCCCGGCCGACGGCACCGCGCCCGGGCTGCTCTACGGGTACGGCTCCTACGAGGTGTCGGTGGACCCCGCCTTCAGCGCCGAGCGCCTGCCGCTGCTCGACCGGGGCGTGGTGTTCGCCGTCGCGCACGTCAGAGGCGGCGGCGAGCTCGGCCGCTCCTGGTACGAGGACGGCAAGCTCGACCGCAAGCGCAACACCTTCACCGACTTCGTCGACGCCGCCCACCACCTGCTCGACTCCGGGGTCGTCGCGCGCGGCCGGCTCGCCGCCCAGGGCCGCTCGGCCGGCGGGCTGCTCATGGGCGCCGTGGCGAACCTCGCCCCGGAGACGTTCCGCGTCATCCACGCCGGGGTGCCGTTCGTCGACGCGCTGACGACGATCCTCGACCCCTCGCTCCCGCTGACCACGGGGGAGTGGGAGGAGTGGGGCGACCCGCTGCACGACCCGGCGTTCTACGACTACATGGCCACGTACGCGCCGTACGACAACCTGCGCGCGGCGGCGTACCCGGCGATCCTCGCCACCACCTCGCTCAACGACATCCGGGTGATGTACGTCGAGCCCGCGAAGTGGGTGGCGCGGCTGCGCGAGGTGACGACCTCGGACCCCGCCGAGCGACCGGTGCTCCTGCGCTGCGAGATGGTCGCCGGGCACGGCGGGCGGTCGGGTCGGTACGACCGGTGGACCGAGCGGGCCCAGGAGTGGGCGTTCGTCCTCGACCAGCTGGGGGCCACCGCACGGCCCTGAGCGCTCGGCCGCCGGCCGGGCTCGTCCGGCCCTCCCGCCGGGCCCGCTCGCCGAGAACCTGAGGGCGGTCCGACGGCCCGACGTCCCGGCTGCGAGCCCGCTCCTGAGCCACGCTGAGCACATGAGGACGGGAGCGGGCGCGCACCGGGTGCCGGAACCCGCCGACGGCACGCCGTCGACCTGGTGGTACGTCGCCCGCCGGACGGTCGCCGAGTTCATCGACGACCAGCTGATCGACCGGGCGGCGGCGCTGACGTTCTTCGCGGTCCTGTCGGTGTTCCCGGCACTCGTCGCCCTCGTCTCGGTCCTGGGGATCTTCGGCCAGGGCGTGACGACGACGAACGCCATCCTCACGATGCTCGAGGAGCCGCTGCCCGCCGAGCTGGTCGCCCAGCTGCGCGGACCGGTCGCGTCGATCACGGAGAACCAGGGCGCCGGGCTCGGGCTGGTCGTCGGCATCCTCGTCTCGATGTGGACGGCGTCGAACTACGTGTACGCCTTCAGCCGGGCGATGAACATCGTCTACGGCATGGAGGAGGGACGCCCGCTGTGGAAGCACCGCCCGGCGATGTACGTCCTGACGATCGTGCTCGTGGTCCTCGTCGGGGTGGCGGCCCTGCTGCTGGTCGTCAGCGGTCCCGTCGCGCGCTGGGTCGGGGACCTCGTCGGGCTCGGTTCCACGGCCGTGATGGTCTGGAACGTCGTGCGATGGCCGGTGCTGCTGCTCGTGGTGATCGTGGTCATCGCGCTGCTCTACTACCTCACGCCGAACGCCCGTCTCGCACGGATGGGCTGGATGAGCCCGGGCGCGGCCCTGGCGATCCTCGTCGCCGGCATCGCCACCGTGGGCTTCGGCTCCTACGTGACCAGCTTCGGGCGCTTCAACGCCACGTACGGGGCTCTGGCCGGGGTCATCATCTTCCTGCTGTGGCTGTGGGTGATGAACCTGGTCATCCTCCTCGGCGCCGTCCTGGACTCCGAGATCGCCCGCGTGCGGCAGCTCCGGCGCGGGGTGGTGGCCGAGGTCGCCCTCCAGCTCCCGTTGCGGGACGACACCAAGCTGCGCAAGGTTCATGCCCGGCGGGAGCGGCTCGTGGCAGAGGGGAGGCGGCTGCGCCTCGCGCACAGCGGCCGGACCGAGGAGGCCCACCCGCCGGCCGCGGTGTCGGACCGGGCGGGGGAGCAGGCGCACCTGCCGGCCACGGCTGCGGACCGGCCCGGCGAGCTCTCAGATCGGGCCGGCGGGCAGTCAGGCGGGGCCGGCGGGCCCGTCGTCGGGGGTGAACAGGTCCTCGATCGCGCACCCGAAGACCCGCGCGAGCCGGAAGGCGAGCGGTAACGACGGATCGAACCTGCCCTTCTCGATGGAGATGACCGTCTGCCGGGACACGCCGAGCTCCCTGGCGAGCTCGGCCTGGGACATCCCCCGCTCGGCCCGGCGCTCGGCGACCGAGCTGCGCACCGTCAGCCGCCCCTGCGCGACAGGATCGCGTAGCGGGCCACCGTCGACCCCATGAGCAGGGCGACCACCCCGCTCAGCGCCCAGACCACGGGGAAGTCGACCGACGTGAAGACCACGGCGACGGTGCCGATGCCCGCCGCGAGGAGCGTGTCCATGGCGGCCCCCGAGGTCGCGCGCTCGAGCCACCGGGACTCGACGCTCTCCTCCGCGTGCGGGTCGGTCTCGAGGGTGGGTCCGATCAGCCACAGGTAGTAGATCGCGCCGATCGGGACGATCTGGCACGCCATGAAGACCAGGGCCACCAGCCAGGGCCGACCGGTGTCCGCGAAGGCCGGGATGAACGTCGCCGCGTAGGCGAGGGCTCCGGACGTGGCCACGGTAAGGGCGACGACGGCGGCCCAGCGGGCGAACCCGGCCCGAGGGCGCGGCTCGGCGGCGGGCGACGGCGCGTCCGGGGCCCCGGTCGCGGCGGCGTCCTGCCCCCCGGCGTCGGTGACATCGTTCTCGGTCATGGCGTCGGCTCCTTCACGGCTCGGGACCAGGACGGGCTCCGAGGTCGGGCGACGCGTCGTCCGACCCTCCGGTGTCAAGTGACCTTGACGCATACAGTCAAACGTCCTTGACGTCGTGTGTCAAGCGTCCTTGACGCGCGTTCCTGGTGGCGCGTCGTCCGATGCGATGGGTCGAGCCGGCCGTGCTCAGTCGGCGGAGGTGGTCGAGGCCGTCGCGTCGTCCGGTGCCTCGTCGCCCGACGTCGCGGACCCGGACGGGGCGGGCTCGGTCCCCTGGTGCACGGCGGTCGCGGACACGGCGGCCTCGTCGCGCGGCCCGAGGCCGATGACGGTGCGCGCGACGACGACGGCGAGCGCGAGCACGCCCACGACGACGAGGATCCAGGTCCAGTCCGGCATGTCTCTCCTTGGTCGCGGTGGCTCGATCGTAGGGCCGGGAGCGTGCGGGGTGGTCGTGGCGCCCGGGTCCGATCAGTCGGCGAGCATGCCGAGCACCACCCGGGCGCTGAGCCCGGCCACGTGGTCGACCTCGAGGTGGAAGTCCTGGTCGGCCGCCGGTCCGCACAGGTCGGAGATGCCGCGCACCGAGATGACGGGCACGCCGGCATCGGTGGCGACCTGCGCGATCGCCGTCGACTCCATGTCCGTGCTGAGCGCCTCGGGGAAGGCGGAGCGGTAGGAGTCGACGTTGGCGGCGGTGACGAAGGCGTCCCCGCTGAGCACGAGCCCCTCGCGGACCGGCTGGCCCATGCTGCGTCCGGCGGCGAGCCCCGCCTCGACGAGCGCGGGGAGCACGGAGAACGTCGGGGGCTGGCCCGGGACCTGGCCGCGGGCGTAGCCGAAGGCCGTGGCGTCGGCCTGGCCGTAGACGAGCTCGGTGGCCACGACTACGTCGCCCACCTCGACGTCCGGGTGCAGCCCGCCGGCCGCACCGGCGGAGACGACGACGCGCGGCGCGTAGCCGAGCAGCGCCCACGTGGTGGCGGTGGCCGCGTTGACGAGACCGACCCGGGTGCGGACGAGCACCAGGTCGAGCCCACGGACGGTCGCCCGCAGGGCGCGGGCGTCGCCCGGCGCGTCGAGCTCCACGGGGTCGGTGGCGTCCTCGAGGAACGGGGCGAGCTCCTCGCCCATCGCGCACAGGACGACGGCGTCGACGGTGTCGATCGAGCTCTTCGCGGCGCGAGCCTCGCGGGCGGCGGCGCGCCCCTCGAGGATGCGGTCGATGGGGGACATCAGCGGCGTCCTTCGTCGTCGGTCCCGGCGGCGGTGGCACCGGTGGCGGTGGCCCCGGCCGGTCCGCCGGCGGCGAGATCGTCGGCGGGGTCGGCGTAGACCTGGCCCCACTGCGCGCGGGCGGCGAGCATCGTGGCCGCGGCCTCCCGCGCCCCCTCGAGGCTGTGGCTCGCGCCCCAGCCGCACTGGACCTCGTTGGCGGCCGGCACGGCGTCGAGCTCGGTGACGGCCCGCAGGGTCGCGGCGAGGACGTCCATCGTCCCGGGGAGGTCGGGCGCGGCCGCGCGCAGCAGGTAGAAGCCGGTCTGGCAGCCCATCGGGGAGAAGTCGACGACGTCGTCCGCGTGGTCACGGACCGTCTCGGCGACCGAGTGCTCGAGCGAGTGCACCACCGGCATCTCGAGGTGACCGACGTTGGGCTGGGTGAGACGGACGTCGTACTTGGTCAGGACGGCGCCGCCGGGCAGCTCGTTGACGTCGGCGACGCGCACGTACGGGGCCGACACGGCGCGGTGGTCGAGGTTGAAGCTCTCGACGTTCATCTGGGGCACAGCGCGATCCTCTCGTCCAGGGGAGACGCGGCCATCATCCCAGGAGACCGACGACCGGGGCCGCCGCCCCGGGGTCGGGCATCCCACACGGACGACGGGTCGAGGCCCCCGCACCGGGTAGCCATCCCGGTGCGGGGGCCTCGTGGTCGTCGTCGACGACCCGCGCGGTGTGCCGTCCCCCAGGACTCCGCACCGCGCGTGAATGGTGCCGCCGACCGCACGACCCCTGGGGACGCCGGTCGGCGCCGTTCCCGGCCCGCCGCGGCGGGCCGGGAGCGAAGGTGCACCGGAGCCCGGCCCGCGGGGTGCGCTCCACGGGTCGGGCTCCGGGCGGGGCGCCGACGGGTGGTCCCGGTCAGGCGCCGTGTCCGGCACGGTCGTGCCGGTCCGTGCGGTGCGCAGCCCCCCGGCGACGCACCGCACGTGGATCAGGCGGCCTCGCGGCGCACCGTGCGGTACCAGCCGGCGACCATCGGGGCGACCACCCAGATGGCGGTGGTCGACGCGATCCGCGCCCACTCGCCGGCCGTCGGTCCGCCGTCCTCGAACAGTGCGCTCCAGGCCCACTGGAAGTCGATCCAGCTGAAGAAGCCCTCGAGGTTCGGCAGGAGCAGCGGCAGGACCGAGAAGACCTGCGGCAGGAACAGGAAGGTGACGATCGCGATCGCCGGTGCGTGCAGCAGCAGACCGAACGCGACACCCATGAGGGTGACGAGCGTGAGCATGAGGAGCATGCCCAGGGCGATCTGCGGGTCGATGCCCCAGCCCTCGGTCGTGTTTCCGGTGGCCTGCGAGACCGCGTGGCCCGCGGCGGCGAGTGCGACCGTGCCGATGGTGATGAGCACCATGAGGGCGAGCGCGGCGGCAACCTTGGCCGCGATCACCCGCGAGCGCCGGGGCTCCAGCGCGAAGGTCTGCAGCGTGGTGCGCTGGGACCACTCGCCCGCCGCGGCGATGACGCCGACGATCGGCAGGAGCAGGAACTGCACGTTCATGAGGATCGCGAGGTAGCCCTCGAAGCCGAACTCGGAGGTCGCGTCCGCGAACGTGAGGATCGCGACGGCGACGAGGTCGATGAGGAGGATCGCCCCGAGGAGGCCGATGCCCGAGCGGGTGTCGATCATCTTGCGCAGCTCGACCCGGACGAGCCGACCGAGCGAGATCCCGGGCGTGTCGGTGGGGCGGGATGCCGCAGCAGGTGCGGCGGGCGCGGTCTGGACGGTGGAGGTCATGCGGCACGCTCCGAGCGGTCGTCGTTGGCTGTGGTCGAGAAGAAGAGCTCTTCGATGTCGGTGGTGGCGAGCAGCTCGTCCTTGGCGCCGGAGGCCAGCAGCCGTCCGTTGCCGATGACGAGGAGGTCGTCGGCGGCCTGCGCGACCTCGCTGAGGAGGTGCGAGGAGAGCAGCACCGTGCCGCCGGCCTCGGCGTGGCTGCGCAGGAGGTTGCGCATCCAGCGGATGCCCTGCGGGTCCAGGCCGTTGACGGGCTCGTCGAGGATGAGCACCTCCGGGTCGCCGAGCAGCGCGTAGGCGATGCCCAGGCGCTGGCGCATCCCGAGCGAGTAGCCCTTGACGCGGCGCCTGGCCTCCTTGGCCGTGAGGCCGACGGTCTCGAGCACCTCGTCGACGCGGGTCCTCGGCAGTCCCATCGTCAGCGCGCCGAGCGCGAGCACCTCGCGGCCCGACCGGCCGTTGTGCTGGGCCGAGGCGTCCAGCAGGACGCCGACGTGCCTGCCCGGGTTGCGCAGGTCGGTGTAGGGGCGGCCGAGGATCGTCGCGGTGCCGGCGGTCGGCGTCGCGAGCCCCACGAGCATCCGCATGGTGGTGGACTTGCCCGACCCGTTGGGGCCGAGGAAGCCGGTGACGCGCCCGGGGCGCGCGGTGAACGAGAGGTCGTCGACGGCGGTGGCCGGTCCGTAGCGCTTCGTCAGCGAGTCGGTGGTGATCATGGCGCCAGGTTCGCCTGGCGGAGGGGGTCGGCGGATCGACCGAACGGGTCGCTTCCCGGCGCCGGGAGGCTGGTCCTGCACGACCGTCGGCGTACGTCGGGGGAGGGACCGGGTCCACCCTTGGGTGGATGCCGGCAGACCGACGGCGGATCGAGCCCGGCCGCAGGCGGGACGCCGCGGGTGCCCGCGGAACCTACTGTGGCGCCATGACCTCGTCCCCGGCCGACTTCTCCGGCGCGCGCGGTGTCCCGCGCGACGGCGGCGCGGACGGCGCGGATGCCGACGCGGGCCGCGACGACCCGGGCGTCGGCGGGGCTGGCGTCCCCCGGCCCGACCCTCTCCCAGCCGCTCCTCCCGTGGCCGACACCGCCCGCGCTGAGGTCCGGCAGAAGTGGTGGCGCCGGGCGGCGCCGTACGTGTTCGCCGGGGGATGGACGATCCTCGGGATCCTCGGGTCGCTGTTCGTCTGGATCGCGCTGGCCCCGAGCACGGGCGCCTCCCGGACAGCGTTCGTCGTGGAGCTCGGCGTGGGTCTTCTCTGCTTCGGGCTGCTCTACGTGCGCAAGCGGTGGCCGCGCACGGTGACCCTCACGGTGACGGTCCTCGCCTCGACGCTGTCCTTCTCGTCCATGGGCGCCCTGATCGTCGTGCTCGTCAGCTACGCGGCACGCCCGATCGAGCAGGGGAGGCGGCTGAGGCGGTACGTCTTCTTCGGCGTCGTCCTGCTCGTCGTGGTCGTGGGCGGGATGTTCTACGACTACGTCACGCAGACCTACGTGACGGCCCCCGCGCAGAGCGAGCCCGGCTCGATGATCGCGGGCACGCAGGACGCCGAGCCGATCATCGCCTCGACCACCGGCGTGGTCTCGTCGATCGTCGTCTCGGCCCTCCTGGTGGGCTTCTGCCTCGCGGTCGGGTCCTACATCGGCGCCCGGCGGGCCCTGCTCGCCGAGCTGCAGACCCGCGCCCGCCGGGCGGAGGCCGTCGTCGAGGCGTCGACCGAGCGGGCGCGCACGGCCGAGCGGAACCGCATCGCGCGGGAGATGCACGACGTCCTCGCGCACCGCATCTCGCTCGTCGCCCTGCACTCCGGTGCGCTCAGCCACCGCACCGACCTGCCGCCGGAGGCCGTGCGCGAGGCCGCCGACGTCATCAGCTCCAACGCCCAGCTCGCCCTGACCGAGCTGCGGCAGGTCCTCGGCGTGCTGCGCGCCGACAACGGGAGAACGGGCCGGGAGGGGTCGGGCCACCGGGAGCCGCCCCAGCCGACCATGACCGCGGTCGACGGACTGTTCACGGACGCGCGGCAGGTGGGCATGCGCGTCCGGGTGTCCGTCATCGGCATCGGCGCGGTGCCGTTGCCCCCGGCGCAGGCTCTCATCTCGGGGACCGGCGTCGACGACGTCCTGGCCACCCTGTCGCCCACCGTCTCGCGCACGGCCTACCGGATCCTGCAGGAGGCGTTGACCAACGCCCGCAAGCACGCTCCCGACGGCGTGGTCGACGTCGAGCTGTCCGGTCGCCTCGGCAAGGTGCTCACCGTGGCGGTGACGAACCCGATGCCGTTCCCCGGGCAGGTCGACCCCGGGCGCGCCGACGGCGAGTCCCTCGGGGGCGTCGTCGGATCGGGCAGCGGGCTCGCCGGTCTCGCCGAGCGCACCGACCTCGCGGGCGGGACGCTCGACCACGGGGTCGAGCCCGACGGGTTCGGCCGGACGATCTTCGCCGTGCGTGCGTGGCTGCCGTGGGACGAGAGCGTCGGCGGCTGGCGCGGGCGCGGTGGAGGATAGGGCCATGAGCGAGCAAGGGACCGCGCCCGCCGGAGCGCCCGTGAAGGTGATCCTCGTCGACGACGACCCGCTCGTGCGCGCCGGCCTGCGCATGCTGCTGCACGGCGGGGAGATCGAGATCGTCGCCGAGGGCGACGACGGGCGTGTGGCGCAGCGCCTCGTCGAGGAGCACCGTCCCGACGTCGTGCTCATGGACGTGCGCATGCCCGTCATGGACGGCGTGACGGCCACGCAGCGGCTCACCGACGCCGGCGCGCCGACCCGGGTCATCGTGCTGACCACCTTCGACTCCGACGACATGGTGATCAGCGCGCTGCGGGCCGGCGCCCAGGGGTTCCTTCTCAAGGACACCCCGCCCGCGGACCTCGTGGCCGCCGTGCGCCGGGCCGCCCGCGGAGAGCCCGCGCTCTCGCCGTCGGTGGCCGCCCAGCTCATGGCCCGCGTGGCAGCGCCCGAGGAGGTCGACGACGGGGAGAGCGCCGCCGAGGAGGCCCGTGCCGCGTTCGCCGAGCTCACCGAGCGCGAGCAGGACGTGGCCCGCGCCGTCGCCCGCGGCCTGTCCAACGCCGAGATCGCGTCCGAGCTCTACCTCGGTGTGGCCACCGTCAAGACCCACGTCGGGCGCGTGTTCAACAAGCTCGGCGTGGCCAACCGCGTCCACGTGGCGCGCATGGTCCAGGACGCCGGCGAGGCCCACTGACGCCAGATCCGTCGAGAGTGCGGTCGGTGACCGCCGAGAGTGCGGTCGGCGACCGCTGGCGGGGCGCGGGCCCGCCCCGGCGGTGCGACGGCGGCGATGTCCCACCCCGGGTCGGAGCGACACGCCCGGGATGTCCGACGCCGGACGACGCGCACCCTGTGGACGACACGCCGACACGGGGGCGACACGCCGTGAGGTTCACGCTCGGCGGCGGTGGACATCCGCCCCGGGTGCGCGTCCTTCCCCAGGCCCGGGGCCGCCGTCGCCCGCTCCGTCCACGGGCCCGCGCCCCGATGTCAGTGGTGCGCGGCAGGCTGTGGGGACCGCGAGAACTCGCGGTCCGGGTGCCCCCGGGGGCGGTCGGCGAGGCGACCCCGGCCGTCCACCGCCGCTCCACAGGTACCCGGTCGGGACGCACAGGGCAGAGGGACGGGTTGTGGACAGAGCAGGTTGTGGATGACACGCCACCACAAGACCTAGTGGTCGTCGCGGGGAGCGACCCCCAGGTGTAGTGTCGATGGTCCGAGGTCGCACACGGCCTCGTCCGAACCACACGCTTGTAGTTACACGCGCGGAAGTCCGCGCAGTCCCGGACAGGCCCCACGGAAGGAGACCGGCTCGCCATGAGCATCACCGTCTACTCGAAGCCGTCGTGCGTGCAGTGCGATGCCACCTACCGCGCGCTCACGAAGCAGGGCCTGGAGTTCGACGTCGTCGACGTCACCGAGGACGCCGAGGCGCTCGCCTCCGTCCAGGCCCTCGGCTACCAGCAGGCGCCCGTGGTCATGGCCGACGGCGACCACTGGTCGGGCTTCCGTCCGGACCGCATCAAGGCCCTCGCCGCCGCGCGCGCCGCGGCGGTGGCCTGACCGGGCCGAGAAGGGGGTCGGCGTGGCTCGCGTCGTCTACTTCTCGTCCGTCACCAACACCACCCACCGGTTCGTCGACAAGCTCGGCGTGCCGGCGGAGCGGATCCCGCTGCGCCGGACCGAGCCGCACCTGCGCGTCGACGAGGAGTACGTGCTCGTGGTCCCCACCTACGGGGGCGGGAACGGGAAGGGTGCGGTGCCCAAGCAGGTCATCCACTTCCTCAACGACGAGCACAACCGCTCTCTCATCCGCGGGGTCGTCTCCGCGGGCAACCTCAACTTCGGGTCGGCGTACGGACTGGCGGGGGACATCGTCTCCGCCAAGTGTCGCGTCCCGCACATGTACCGATTCGAGCTCCTGGGCACGCCGCACGACGTCGCCCGGGTCAAGGAAGGACTGAACGCCCTGTGGCCACCACGCTGACCGACACCGGGTTGGAGGCTCTGTCGTCGCCGGAGCTCGACTACCACGCGCTCAACGCGATGCTCAACCTCTACGACGCCGACGGCAAGATCCAGTTCGACGCCGACCGTCAGGCGGCGCGCCAGTACTTCCTGCAGCACGTCAACAAGAACACGGTCTTCTTCCACGACCTGCGCGAGAAGCTCGACCACCTCGTCACCGAGGGCTACTACGAGGGCGAGGTGCTCGCGCAGTACAGCCACGAGTTCCTCGAGAGCCTGTGGGACCAGGCGTGGTCGCGGAAGTTCCGGTTCGAGACGTTCCTCGGCGCGTTCAAGTACTACACGTCCTACACGCTCAAGACGTTCGACGGCAGCCGCTACCTCGAGCGGTTCGAGGACCGGGTCGTCATGGTCGCCCTCACCCTGGCGGCCGGCAAGGAGCAGGCGGCCCGCGACATGGTCGACGAGATGCTCGCCGGCCGGTTCCAGCCCGCCACGCCGACGTTCCTCAACGCCGGCAAGGCGCAGCGCGGCGAGCTCGTCTCGTGCTTCCTCCTGCGGGTGGAGGACAACATGGAGTCGATCGCCCGCGGCATCAACTCCTCGCTGCAGCTGTCCAAGCGCGGCGGCGGCGTGGCGCTGTCCCTGACGAACATCCGCGAGTCGGGCGCGCCGATCAAGAAGATCCAGAACCAGTCCTCGGGCGTCATCCCCGTGATGAAGCTCCTCGAGGACTCCTTCTCGTACGCGAACCAGCTCGGTGCGCGTCAGGGAGCCGGCGCGGTGTACCTCAACGCCCACCACCCGGACATCCTCAGGTTCCTCGACACCAAGCGGGAGAACGCGGACGAGAAGATCCGCATCAAGACGCTGTCCCTCGGCGTCGTCGTCCCGGACATCACGTTCGATCTGGCCAAGACGAACGAGGACATGTACCTGTTCTCGCCGTACGACGTCGAGCGGGTCTACGGGGTGCCGTTCTCCGAGATCTCGGTCTCGGAGAAGTACCGCGAGATGGTCGAGGACGGCAGGATCCGCAAGACGAAGATCAACGCGCGCCAGTTCTTCACCACGCTCGCGGAGATCCAGTTCGAGTCGGGCTACCCGTACATCGTGTTCGAGGACACGGTCAACCGCGCCAACCCGATCGACGGCCGGATCAGCATGTCGAACCTGTGCTCGGAGATCCTCCAGGTCTCCTCGCCGTCGACCTTCAACGAGGACCTCTCGTACGACGAGGTGGGCAAGGACATCTCCTGCAACCTCGGGTCGCTCAACATCGCGAAGACGATGGACTCGCCGGACTTCGGCAAGACGATCAGCACCGCGATCCGGGCGCTGACGGCGGTCTCCGACGCGTCGAACATCTCCTCGGTCCCCTCGATCGAGCGCGGCAACGACATGTCGCACGCGATCGGCCTGGGGCAGATGAACCTGCACGGCTTCCTCGCCCGCGAGCGGATCCACTACGGGTCCGAGGAGGGGCTGGACTTCACCAACATCTACTTCCTCACGGTGACGTACCACGCCGTGCGGGCGTCGAACGCGATCGCTCGTGAGCGGGGCGTGACGTTCGACGGCTTCGAGCGCTCCGACTACGCCACGGGTAAGTACTTCGACAAGTACACCGACCAGGTGTGGGAGCCGCGCACGCAGCGCGTCCGCGAGCTGTTCGAGGAGGCCGGCGTCGCGATCCCCACGCAGGCGGACTGGACGGCGCTCAAGGAGTCGGTCCAGCAGCACGGGATGTACAACCAGAACCTCCAGGCCGTGCCGCCGACCGGGTCGATCTCCTACATCAACAACTCGACGTCGTCGATCCACCCGATCGTCTCCAAGGTCGAGATCCGCAAGGAGGGCAAGATCGGGCGCGTCTACTACCCGGCGCCCTACATGACGAACGACAACCTCGAGTTCTACGAGGACGCGTACGAGATCGGCCCCGAGAAGATCATCGACACCTACGCCGAGGCGACTCAGCACGTCGACCAGGGCCTGTCGCTGACGCTGTTCTTCAAGGACACGGTCACCACTCGCGACCTCAACCGGGCGCAGATCTACGCGTGGCGCAAGGGCATCAAGACGCTCTACTACATCCGTCTGCGCCAGCTCGCGCTCGAGGGCACCGAGGTCGAGGGCTGCGTGTCCTGCATGCTCTGACCTGCTCCGACGCCGCAGCCACGCGGCGAGGGTGAGGCCCGACCGGTGTCGCCCGCCCCCGTACCCGGCCCCGGTCCGCATGTGCGGACCGGGGCCGATCCACGTGGGGCGGCACGGGTGCCTGCGCGGTGCGGCTCGGGCCCGAGGGGTGGACCGGCCTCGTACCGGGTGCGCGGACGGTGTTACCGATTCCGGCGATATGCCTCACTTCTGTGCGGCAGGTCTCGACCGGGTAACGGCGGGCGCCCTAGAGTTCGCGAGCCCGCGGATCCGACCGGTCGCGCCTGGGTCCCCCCGGACGCGCGACGGGACGGCGGCGCGCCTCGCGCCGGGTGGGCAGCCCCTGTCCCCCAGCATCGAGGTTCACATGCCCCCCAGGACCCTGCCGACGCTCGCGCTCGCAGCCGCCGCGGCCGTCACAGCCCCCGCTGCCGCCGGAGCAGCCTTCGCGGCCCCGACCGCCCAGGCCGCACCCGCCGCGGCCGCGCTCGCCGCCCGCGCTCCTGCTGCGACAGCGCTGCCCATGCACGGCGGACCGATCGGTGACGACGGGACGCAGTTCTACTTCCGCACCTCCTCGGGCGACCGGTCCGCCCGGTACGGCAGCGCCGGCGACGCGGCCTACGTGGGCGACTGGGACGGCGACGGCGTGGACACGCTCGCCGTGCGCCGCGGGACCACCTTCCACATCTCCAACTCGACGACGCCGACCACCGCCGACTACCAGGTCACCTTCGGCCGGCCGGGCGACGACTACCTCGTGGGCGACTGGGACGGCGACGGCATCGACACCCTCGCGGTGCACCGCGGCTCGCAGGTGCTCATGTCGAACGACGTCCGCCCGCACCACGCCCAGGTGGCCCTGTCTTACGGGCGGGCCTCCGACGACTACCTGGTCGGTGACTGGAACGGCGACGGCATCGACACCCTCGCCATCCACCGTGGCATCGAGCTGCACGTCCGCAACAGCAACACCTCCGGGTGGGCGGACCAGGTCGTCCACTTCGGCTCCGCCGGTGACACCGCGATCTCCGGGGACTGGGACGGCGACGGCGTCGACTCCTTCGGGGTCCACCGGCCGTCCACCGCGTCCTTCTACCTGCGCAACGCCGTGAGCTCGGGCCCGGCCGACCAGATCGTCCCGTGGGGCCGGTCGACCGACCAGCCGTTCGTCGGGCGCTGGGAGCCCGGGCAGGCGGCCGACTCCCTCGGGCTGCGGCGGCCAGCGCCTGCGCCGACGCCCGCACCCACACCCGCACCGGACCCGGAGCCGAGCGGTACGCCGCGCGAGATCGGCCGGGCGATGGCGGCCGAGCGCGGGTGGACCGGTTCGCAGTGGACCTGCCTGGACCAGGTCTACACCTACGAGTCGCGGTGGGACCCGAGCGCGCACAACCCCTCCAGCGGCGCGTACGGCATCCCGCAGGCGCTGCCCGGATCGAAGATGGCGGCCTTCGGCGCCGACTGGCGCACGAACCCGGCCACCCAGATCGCCTGGGGCAACGACTACATCGCCGGCCGCTACGGCACCCCGTGCGGGGCCTGGTCGCACATCCAGTCCCGCGGCTGGTACTGACCGCGCTCGGCGGTCGGTACCGACCGCCCTCAACGGTTGGGCAGAACCGCGCTCAGTCGTGAGGTAGAACCGCGCTCAGTCGTGGGCGTCGGCGACGGGGGCCGGGTCCGTGCATCGCGGACCCGGCCCCCGACGTCGTGCCAGGGTGGGGGCATGACGCACCTGGCGCTCGGGGCGATGGGCGGGACCATCGCGATGTCCACCTCCGAGCCGGGGCAGGGCGCGACCGTGTCGCTCACCGGCGCCGACCTGATCGCCGCGACACCCGGGCTCGCCGAGGTCGCCGACGTGTCGGCCGACCAGCTGACGAACGTCCCGTCCGCCTCGCTCACACTCGACGACGTCCTGCGCGTCCACGGCTGGGCCGACGCGCAGGCCCGAGCCGGCGTCGACGGGATCGTGCTCACCCACGGCACCGACACGCTCGAGGAGACCGCCTACCTCCTCGACCTGCTGTGGGCCCACGACACGCCCCTGGTCGTCACCGGCGCGATGCGGTCGGCCGCGATGGCCGGTGCCGAGGGTCCCGCCAACCTGCTCGCGGCCGCGGTCACCGCCGGCTCGCCAGATGCCCGCGGCCTCGGTGTCCTCGTCTGCCTCAACGACACGGTCAACCTCGCCGCGCGCGTGACCAAGGTGTCCTCGACGGCACTGGAGACGTTCGAGTCGCCGGGGACCGGTCCGGTCGGCGTGATCGTGGAGGAGCGGTTCTGGCCGAGCTGGTCGCCGTTCGAGCGGCACCCGGCTCTCGCGGTCCCGCCGTCGGGACGGGTGGCGGTCCCGCTCGTCGAGTCCCCCTTCGACGACGACGGTTCCGTCCTGCAGGCCGTCCTCGGTACCGGGGCGCGCGGCGTGGTCGTCGCGGGCACCGGGGTGGGCCACGTGTCGGAGCCCGCGGCGGAGCTCGTCTCGCAGGCCGTCGCCGACGGGGTGACCGTCGTCGTGGCCTCCCGGACCCTGCGCGGCGGGACGACGACGCGGCTGTACGGGTTCCCCGGCTCCGAGCAGGACCTCATCGCCCGCGGCGCCCTCATGGCGGGTCGGCTGTCGGCCCGCAAGGCCCGGCTGCTGCTGCACGTGCTCCTCGCGTCGGGCGCCGGAGCGGACACGATCACCGAGGAGATCGCCGCGCGCGGACGGTGAACCCGCACCGTCAGAGCGTGACGCCCACCGCGGTCAGCAGCTCACGCATGGCCGCGCCGAAGTCGCGCTGCTGACCGATCTCCCCGCCGGCCAGCGACTTGATCCCGCCGGAGTAGCTGCCATCGACCTTGCCGGCGGTGCCGACATAGAGCGCCCGCCCGGCCATCAACGACTGCGTCGTCGGGTCCGCCGCGATCGCCTGCCGCGAGTCCTGCAGCTCCTGGAGCTGCTCGGGGCTGAACGGCCCGCCCTTGGCGCTACCCACTCCGGCGACGATGTGCCTGGTGCCGTCGACCTCGAGCGTGACGTGCCCGACCGTCCTGCTGACCTTCGCGCTGATCTGCTCGGCGGCCGTGTCGAAGAAGACACCGCCCTGCCCGGTGAGCCACACCCGCCCCGGCAGCACCCCCAGGATGGCGGGCTCCGACCTGGAGGTGAGCATCTTTGGGTAGCGGTATACGCCCATGAGGATCGGTGTCGGTCCGCTCATGGCGGTCACGCTAACAAGACCGACCCGGCCGACGCGTGGCTCAGCCCCGGCCGCCCGCCAGCCGCACCGCGATCGCCACCTTCACGCGGTTGTCCACGCCGAGCTTGCCGAAGATGTGCGTGACGTGGGACTTCACGGTCGTCTCCGACATGTGCAGCGCGGTGGCGATCTCGGCGTTCGACGCACCCTCCGCGACGACGTCGGCCACCTCCCGCTCTCGCGGCGTGAGCATCGCGAGCGACCGGCGGGCGTCGGCGACCTGGGCGGAGTCGTCGCTCGGGGCGTAGGCGTCGATGAGCGAGCGCGTGGCCGCGGGGGAGAGGATCGCCTCGCCGCCCGCGATCGCACGGACCGCGTCGAGGATCTGTCGCGGACCGGCGTCCTTGAGGAGGAAGCCGGCCGCGCCGGCGCGCAGCGCTCCGAACACGTACTCGTCGAGCTGGAAGGTCGTCAGCACGCACACCTGCGCGGAGGGGACGGCCCGGCGGATCTCCGCCGTCGCCGCGATGCCGTCGAGCACGGGCATCCGCACGTCCATGAGCACGACGTCGGGGCGGTGCGCGATCGCGGCCTCGACCCCCGTGCGCCCATCGGCGGCCTCGGCGACGACGTCGATGTCGTCGGCCGAGGCGAGGATCATCGCCAGGCTCGAGCGGACGAGCGCATCGTCGTCGACGACGAGGACCCGGATCATGACGACTCCTCCGTCGGTGTCGGTGTCGGTGTCGGTGTTGATTCCTGTCCGGGTCCGGGTCCGGGTCCGGGTCCGGGTCCGGGTGCGGGTGCGTGTGGCGGAACGGCTGCGGTGTCCGTCCGACCTGCGTCGGCGCCGACCTCGCCCGCCTCCCGCCACGGCAGGTGGGCGTGCACGACCCAGAGCTGTGCGCCGTCGGGTGCGGTCCGCCGGCCCGCGTCCAGCGTGCCGCCGACACTGCGGGCGCGTTCGACCAGGCCGCGCAGCCCGAGCCCGGCGCGCACCGGGCCCGGGATGCTGGACCCGGCGGCCGCATCGTCGCCGTCGGGGCCTGCCTGCCCGGCGACCACGTTGGAGATCGTGGCACGCACGCCGGCACCGGGGTCCGCGCCGACCTCGACGTCGATCGGGGCCCCCGGTGCGTGCCGCAGCGCGTTCGTCACGGACTCCTGCACGATCCGGTAGGCCGCGCGGGCGGTCGTGGGCGCGAGTCCCGCATCCGCCTCGCGCGTGCTGCCGTCGTCGCCCGTCTCGCGCGCGGTAGCCCCAGCGCCTGGACCGACCGCGATCCGTCGACGCACCGTCGCGCCGGCTCGTGCCGCGTCGTCGAGGAGTGCGTCGAGGTCGCCGAGACCGGGCTGAGGGCCGAGCGCCGCCGGCGCGTCGTCGGCCCCCAGCACGTCGAGGATCGCGCGCAGGTCGCGCGCGGCCGACGACGCGGCACCACGGATGGCCGCGGCGTGACGCTCGATCACCTGCTCCCCGGCACCGGGCGCGATCTCGAGCGCGCCGGCCTGCAGGTTGATGAGGGCGAGCTGGTGGCCGACGGCGTCGTGCATCTCCGCCGCGATCCGGCGACGCTCGGCGAGGACCGCCTCCTGCTCGCGCGACCTGCGTGCCTGCTCCGCGAGCACGGAGTGCGCGGCCTCCTCGGCGCTCAACCGCCTGCGGGTCGCGAGGTAGGCGCCGACCAGCGCGGGCACGAGGACCTCGAGCAGGGCCGTGGCACCGAGGTCGACGAGGTGGTCGGTCGACCCGGGCACCGTCTCCGCCCGCTCACCGGGTGAGAGCGCCCACGGGGAGGCGACCGAGGCCGCCGCGAGCACGAGCACCACCGCGGTGAGCGTGTCCCGGCGGCGCAGCACGAGGGAGAGCACGGCCAGCGGCAGGACCGAGGACCCGGTGAGCACCTTCCCGACGATCGCCAGCGCGGGCAGCAGCACCGGCCATCGGCGGCGCGCCAGCACGGCGAGCACGACGGCGGGCAGCAGCACCCAGGCTGTGACGTCCTGCCAGGGCGCCCGGTCACCCTGGACGAGGCCCGCCACGTGGTCGCCGGCGACGAACAGCAGGTAGACGGCCGTGCGCCGGTGGACGCGGGCGGGTGCCCGGTCGGGGACCCTGCGGGACGGGGCGGACACGGCTCCAGCCTAGGGAGCCCGGCCGGTCCGACCCTCCGACCTTCGGTCGCGCCCGACCGCATCGACCCCCGACCTTCGTCGGAGACGGTCCCGACCGCACGACCGAGGCGACCGCCCGCCGTGCTCGCGAGGCTGACGCCATGATCACCACCGAGCACCTGACCAAGACCTACGGGTCCCGCCGCGTCGTCGACGACCTCACGTTCACCGCCCCGCCCGGCTCCGTCACGGCGTTCCTCGGACCGAACGGTGCGGGCAAGTCCACCACCATGCGCATGATCTGTGCGCTCGCCCGACCCACGGGCGGCTCTGCCAGAGTCGGCGGGGAGCCCTTCACGGCGCTCGCCAACCCTGGCCGCGTCGTCGGGCAGCTGCTCGACTCCGGCGCCCTGCACCGCGGTCGGACCGGCGCCGAGATCCTGCGGCTCGCCCTCCTCACGGTCGATCGCCCGACCGGTCTCGCGGGAGAGCTCCTCGAGCGGGTCGGGCTGACCGGAGCCGCGGACCGGCGCGTGCGCGCGTACTCCCTCGGCATGCGCCAGCGCCTCGGCCTCGCGGTGGCGCTGGCCGGCGACCCCGGGATCCTCGTCCTCGACGAGCCCTTCAACGGCCTCGACCCCGAGGGCATCCGCTGGTTCCGGGGCGTCCTGCGCGACTTCGCCGACGACGGCGGAACCGTCCTGCTGTCCTCCCACCTGCTGGCCGAGGTGCAGACGGTGGCCGATCGCTACGTCGTCATCGGCGCGGGCCGGCTGCGCGCGGAGGGGACGGCCGCCGAGCTCCTCGGGTCCGGATCGGTCCGGGTCGACGCCGCCGACCGGGCTGCACTCGTCGCCGCGCTGGGCGACGCCGGGCTCGAGACGCTCGGCGCCGAGACGCCGAGCACGAGTGCGGGCGTCGAGGTCCGCGCCGGCGCCGACGAGGTCGGCCGCGCCGCGCAGGCCGCCGGCATCCCCCTCACCCTGCTCGCCCCCGCGAGCTCCGCCCTCGAGGACGCGTTCCTCTCCCTCACCGCGGCCTGAGCGCCGCCCCACCCGGAAGGACCCGACATGAGCTCCATCGCCCCGACCACCGTCTCCCCGGGCCACCGCCTGTCGATGCGCCGGCGCCTGCACATCGAGCTGCGCAGGTCGATCGACACCGTCTCCGGTGCAGCGCTGACCGCCGTCACCCTCGGCGCGGCGCCGATCCTCGTCGTCGTCGGCCTCCTCGCGGAGGGCGCGCAGGGGACCACGATCAGCCTCGTCCTCGGGGCCGGCTCCCTCGCGGCCGCATTCCTCCTGCCCGTGCTCACGAGCCTGCTCATCACCTCGGAGTGGGGCCAGGGGTCGATCGTCTCCACCTTCGCCATGGACCACCGCCGGGGCCGGGTGCTGACGGCGAAGGTGCTCGCCGGGCTCGTCGTCTCCCTCGCCGTGGCCGCCCTGTGCCTGGCGGTCGCGATCGTGGTCGCGGCCGTCGCCGGGGTCGACCTCGGGTCGGGCGCCGACCTCGCGCGGACGTGCGCCGGGGTCACGGCCGCGCTCGTCATCTACGCGCTGCTCGGTTCCGCGTGGGGCGCGGCCACACTGAGCACCCCGCTCGCCGTCGTCGTGGCGCTCGCCGGACCGCAGGTCGTCAACACGGTGGAGATGCTGCTCGGCGAGCGCATGGCGGACATCGGTCCGTGGGTGATGTTCAGCCATGCCGTCGGCGACCTCACCCAGGGCGAGGTGGCGAGCTGGCCGCACCTGCTGAGCAACGTCGGGCTGTGGATCGTCCTCCCGATGGTCGTCGGCCTCTGGCGGGTGCGCAGCGCGGACGTCACCTGAGGCGCCTGTCCGTGACCGCCCCACCGCACGCTCGACGAAGGATGGGGGATCGAGCCTATGCTGTGGACAACCTCGACCCAGGCAGACAGGGACCCGCGTCATCCCGAGCCGCCCCCGGGCGGCACCTGATCGAGGTGGGCACGGGTGACGCGGAACCGGGTCGGGCGGCCCTGGCCGACCGACGGCCGCCTGTCCCCGTGATCCCGACCGAGAGCACCCGCCATGACGGCACAGGCCGCCCCCCAGCCGACCCGACCGACGACCGGCGCGGGTGCGTCCGCGGCGGCGCTCACGCTCGCCGGCGTCGGCAAGACCTTCGCCACCGGCACCGAGGCCCTGACCGGGGTCGACCTCAGCGTCTCGCCCGGCGAGCTCGTCACGGTCGTCGGCCCGTCGGGCTGCGGGAAGTCCACGCTCCTGCGCCTCGCCGCCGGGCTCGAGCAGCCCACCGCCGGGACGCTGACCGCCCGCACGGACGCGATCAGCTACGTCTTCCAGGACCCCACGCTGCTGGAGTGGCGCACCGCGCTCGGCAACGTCGAGCTCGCGGGCCGGCTCACCGGTGTGCCCCGGGCCGAACGACGCCGTCAGGCCCTGGCCGCGCTCGAGCTCGTCGGCCTCGCGGGCGCCGAGCAGCGCTTCCCCCGCGAGCTCTCCGGCGGCATGCGGATGCGCGTCTCCCTGGCCCGCGCGCTCGTGCGCGACCCGGACCTCGCGCTGTTCGACGAGCCCTTCGGCGCCCTGGACGAGATCACCCGCCTGACGATGCAGACCGAGCTCCTGCGCCTCTTCACCGACGCGGGGTTCGCCGCCCTGTTCATCACCCACTCCGTGTCCGAGGCCGTCTACCTCTCGACCCGCGTCGTCGTCATGAGCGGCCGTCCCGGCCGGATCGTCGCCGACCTCCCGGTGCCGTGGGGCTACCCGCGCCCCCCGGAGATCCGGTACGACGCCGAGTTCGCCGCATTCGCCGGCCGCGTCTCCGCCGCGCTGGAGGCGAACGCGTGAGCACCCACGTCGTACGGGAGGCCCCCGACACCCTGGATCCCCGCGCGGACGAGGCCGACGTCGTCCGGCCGACGCCCGGGTCCGGCGGCGGGGGAGCGGACACGCTGCCGGGCCGCAGGCGCGGCGCGGGACCTGGCGCCTGGCTCTCCGCCGTCTGGCCGGTCGCGGTCGCTCTCGCCGGGATCGTCGCGATCTGGTACCTCGTCTCCTACCTGGTGCTGCCCGAGGACCAGCGCTTCCTGCTCCCGCCGCCGCACGAGGTCTACGCGGGGGCGCTCGCCGACGAGCGCGTCATGGGCCCGATGCTCGACGCCCTGTGGAACACGGTGGTCGTCGCGATGGCGGGCCTGGCGTTCGCCGTCGTCGTGGGGGTGGCGTGGGCCGTGCTCATGTCGCTCGCGGGATGGGTGGAGAAGGTCCTCTACCCGTACGCGGTCATCCTCCAGACGATCCCGATCCTCGCGCTCGTGCCGCTCATCGGCATCTGGTTCGGGTACGGGTTTCCGGCGCGCGTCATCGTCTGCGTGATCATCGCGCTGTTCCCGATGATCTCCACGACCCTGTTCGGCCTGCGCTCGGCGGGCAGCGCCGCCCACGACCTGTTCACCCTGCACCGCGCGAACCGCTGGCAGCGGCTGCGCCACCTCACCCTGCCGGCCGCGGTCCCGTCGATGTTCACGGGCCTGCGCACCGCCGCGGGACTGTCGGTCATCGGCGCGCTGGTCGGCGACTACTTCTTCCAGCAGGGACCGGCCGGCATCGGCGGACTCCTGCGCACCTACACGCTGCGCCTGCAGATGGACGCCCTGTTCACGGCCATCACGCTCACGGCGCTGTTCGGCGTCGTCGTCTTCGCGCTCTTCGCGATCCTCGACTCCCTCGTCATCAGCCGCTGGTACGGACCGCGCGCATGAGCCGCAGAACCGGAGCCCCCATGTCCCCTCATCACCGCACCGTCGCCCGTACTTCCGACGACCGGGGTACGACCTCGACGTCGGACGCCCCCCGACCGGGGCGAGCACGCCGACGGTGGGCGAGTCCCGTGGTCGCCGTCGTCGGCACCGCGCTGCTCCTGGCCGCCTGCGGCGGCGGCTCCACCGACGACGACGCGGCCGCCGGCCCGGCACCCGGCGCCACCGCGGCCGAGGCGGGCAGCGCCCTGGACCTCGCCGAGGTCTGCCCCGCGACCGTGGTCATGCAGCAGGACTGGCAGCCTCAGGCAGAGCACGGCGCGATGTACCACCTGGTCGGCGACGACCACGAGATCGACACCGAGGCCAAGTCCGTCACCGGTTCGCTCGTGGCGGGCGGCGTCGACACCGGCGTGCAGATCGAGGTGCGACCGGGCGGACCGAACGTCGGCTTCCAGTCGGTCGCCGCGCTCATGTACCTCGACAACGACATCACGGTCGGAGCGGTGAACACCGACTCCGCGATCATCAACCACGAGGCGCAGCCGACGGTCGCGGTCACCTCCCAGCTCACCGTCTCCCCGCAGATCCTCATGTGGGACCCCGAGACCTACCCCGAGGCGG
Source organism: Georgenia sp. Z2081 (assembly GCF_055326445.1). Classification (NCBI taxonomy): domain Bacteria; kingdom Bacillati; phylum Actinomycetota; class Actinomycetes; order Allobogoriellales; family Allobogoriellaceae; genus Georgenia; species Georgenia sp. Z2081. Next base: position 23,017 of record NZ_JBUZNK010000001.1, on the reverse strand, counting down.
CGACGATCGAGGACATCGTCGCGACCGACGCCACGGTGGTCACGAGCGGGACCGTGCTGCCCGCGCTCATCGCCTCGACCACCGGCTTCGACCTCGCCCGCTCCGACACGAGCTACGAGGGCACGCCCGCCCGCTTCGTCTCGGACCCGAGCATTGTCCAGCAGGGGCTGCTCACCAACGAGCCCTACGTCTACGAGCACGAGGTCGAGCCCTGGTCCCGCCCTGTGGCGAGCGCCCTGCTCGCCGAGGTGGGACACTCGACCTACCCGGGGCCCGTCGCGGTGCGCGCCGATCGGCTCGAGGAGCTCTCGCCCTGCCTCGAGCGGCTCGTGCCCGTGCTCCAGCAGGCACAGATCGACTTCCTCGCGGACCCGGGGCCGGCGACCGACCTCATCCTCGAGCTCGTCGACGCCTACCAGCTCTCGTGGACCTACTCGGCGGGCGTCGCCGAGTACTCGGTGAACACGCAGCTGGCGGAGGACCTCGTGCACGACGACCCGGCGTCGGGGACGTTCGGTGCGTTCGACCCGGCGCGGATGCAGGAGATTGTCGACACCTACCTGCCGGTGCTCGTGGACGAGGGTGCGGTCGCGTTCGACGAGCTGGACCCCGACGTGCTCTACACGAACGAGTTCATCGACAACTCGATCTCCCTGGCCGACACCCCGATCGAGTGAGCAGAATCACCGGATCCGGGCGTCCGGTCACAATGGGTTAACGATGCCCGGGCCGCGTGCAGGGCGATGTTTCCGCGTGATCCCGCGGGTATCGTGGTTCTCGGGCAGCTTCTGGAGTCATCCCGGTGTTTGCAAAGATCCCCGGACACCCCCACTCTTGTGAGGTCACAGCGCTGCTCGGCCGCGCCCGGAAACGGGACGACCGGGCCTGGGCATGACTCCCCGCTCGCGGGGAGCGGCGTCGGCCAGGTGCGTGCTCGTGACGACGACAGGCCTGGTGCGCACCGAGCGGACCACCGCGTGCCGCCCCCCAGGTACCGCGGACAGGCTCGGATCACGGAGGACAGATGGTCGCACTCAGTGCACGCAACGTCTACAAGGTCTTCGGACGACAGGGCCGTCGTGCGGTCGAGCGCCTCGAGAAGGGCGCCAGCCGCGACGAGATCAAGCACCTCGGCACCGCCGCCGTCATCGACGCCAGCTTCGACGTCGACCCCGGCGAGATCTTCGTCGTCATGGGCCTGTCCGGCTCGGGCAAGTCGACGCTCATCCGCACGCTCAACGGGCTGCACCCCGCGACCACGGGCAGCATCGAGATCGGCGGCACCGACATCGCGAAGGCCTCGGGCTCCGAGCTGCGGGCGATCCGCCGCCGCAAGGTCTCGATGGTCTTCCAGCACTTCGCGCTCCTCCCGCACCGCACCGTGCTCGACAACGCCGCGTACGGCCTGGAGATCCAGGGCGTCGGCAGGTCCGAGCGGCTCGAGCGCGCCCGCGAGGTCGTCGAGCTCACCGGTCTCGGCGGCTGGCAGGACTCCGTCCCCGCCCAGCTCTCCGGCGGCATGCAGCAGCGCGTCGGCCTGGCTCGCGCCCTCGCCTCGGACACCGAGATCCTCCTCATGGACGAGGCGTTCTCGGCGCTCGACCCGCTCATCCGGCGCGAGATGCAGGACCAGCTCGTCGAGCTCCAGACCCGGCTGGGCAAGACCATCGTCTTCATCACCCACGACCTCAACGAGGCCGTCCGCCTGGGCGACCGCATCGCCGTCATGCGCGACGGCCGTATCGTCCAGATCGACACCGGCGAGAAGATCCTGTCGGACCCCGCGGACGAGTACGTCGCCCGCTTCATCGCCGACGTCGACCGGTCACGCGTCATCACCGCCGGCTCGGTGATGACCCGGCCGACGACGACGGTCTGGGCGAACTACGGGCCCGGCGAGGCACTGCGCACCCTGCGGGACAGCCAGGTCTCCGCGGCCTACGTCATCGACCGCCGTCAGAGGCTCGTCGGGTCGGTCTACGACGAGGAGCTCCTCGAGGCGCAGCGGCGCAAGGAGGACAGGATCGGGCCGTACATCCACCCGGACACCAGCGCGGTCAACGTCGACACCCCGATCTCGGACGTCTTCGCACCGGCCGCCGAGGCGCGCCTCGCCGTCGCCGTGACGGACGACGAGGACCGGCTTCTCGGCGTCGTCCCCCGCGTGGCGCTCCTGGAGGCGATGGTTCCCAGCGAGCTGGAGGACGCCGGCGGGTCGGTGGAGGACCTCTCCCCACCGGACGAGGCGGGTGACGACGCCGGCGGTGCCCACGCCGCGACGGGCGGCGCCCACGCGGCCACGACCGACGCCGCCACGACCACCGCGACCGAGACGGAGACGCGATGAACGACGACGATCTGCTCTTCCGCGTCCCGGTCGGCGAGTGGGCCAACTCCGCCGTCGACTGGCTGACCAGCACGCTCAGTGCCGTCTTCAGCTTCATCGGGACCGTCTTCGGCGGCGCCTACGACCTCTTGATGACCGCCCTCAGCAGCCCGCCGTTCTGGCTGATCATGGCGATCCTCGTCGCCGCCGCCTTCCTCGCGAAGGGGTGGAAGCTGGCGCTGGGCTCACTGATCGGCCTCCTGCTGATCTACAGCATGGACCAGTGGACGAACGCCATGATGTCGCTCGCCCTCGTCCTGGTGGCCAGCATCATCGCCGTGCTCATCGGTATCCCCCTCGGCATCTGGGCAGGTCTCAGTGCACGAGCGTCCGCGGCGATCCGGCCGTTCCTCGACGTCATGCAGACCCTGCCGGCGTTCGTCTACCTCATCCCGGCCGTGGTGCTCTTCCGCGTCGGCGAGGTCCCGGGCATCGTCGCGACGATCATCTTCTCGCTGCCGCCCGCCGTGCGCATGACCGAGCTCGGCATCCGGCAGGTCGACAGCGAGGTCGTCGAGGCGGGCCAGGCGTTCGGCTCCACCCCGGGCCGGATCCTCCGTCAGATTCAGCTGCCCCTCGCGCAGCCCACCATCATGGCCGGCGTCAACCAGGTGATCATGCTCGCCCTGTCGATGGTGGTCATCTCCGGCATGGTCGGGGCCCCCGGCCTCGGGCAGCAGGTCTACCAGGCGCTGACGCGCATCGACATCGGTCTCGGCTTCGAGGCCGGGCTCGGCGTGGTCATCCTGGCCATGTACCTCGACCGGCTCACGGCATCGCTGGCCCAGCACGGCGCGGTCAACCGCGCCAAGCGGATGGCCGGTAGCTGACGCGCCGGACGAGCACGCGCCCCCGCGCAGAAACGACCCTACGAAGAACACAAGGAGAGACATGCGTACCAAGCGATTCATGACGACAGCGGCCACCGTGTCGGCCCTCGCACTCACCCTCGCCGCCTGCGGCGGCGGGGACGACGAGGGTGACAACGGCGGCGACAACGGCGACACCGGCACGTCCGAGGGCGACGGCGGCGACGCCGGCGGCGAGGGCGACAGCGGCGAGGGCGACGGCGGCGACGCCGGCTCGGCCGGCGGCGAGATCACCATCGGCGTGCACTCCGGCTGGGAGGAGGGCATCGCCGTCTCCCACCTGTGGCAGGCCATCCTCGAGGAGCAGGGCTACGACGTCACGCTCGAGACCGCCGAGGCCGGCGTCGTCTTCACGGGCCTCGCCCAGGGCGACTACGACCTCAACTTCGACACGTGGCTGCCGAACACCCACTCGGACTACATCGAGCAGTACGGCGACGACCTCGAAGAGCTCGGCATGTGGTACGAGAACGCGCCGCTGACGATGGCCGTGAACGAGGACGCCCCGATCGAGTCCCTCGACGAGCTCGCGGACAACGCGGACGAGTTCGGCAACCGCATCGTCGGCATCGAGCCCGGCGCCGGCCTGACCCGCATCACCACGGACGAGGTCATCCCGACCTACGGCCTGGAGGACATGGAGTACGTCATCTCCTCGACCACGGCGATGCTCTCCGAGCTGAGCGCCGCGATCGACTCCGGTGACAACGTGGTCGTCACCCTGTGGCGCCCGCACTGGGCCTACGACGCGTTCCCGATCCGCGACCTCGAGGACCCCGAGGGCGCCTTCGGCGAGCCGGACGACATCTACACGTACGGCAACGCCGAGTTCTCCTCGGAGTTCCCGGAGGTCGCCGAGTGGATCGCAGGCTTCACGTTTGGTGACGAGGACCTCGCCGAGCTCGAGAACATCATGTTCAACGAGATGGGTGGCAACTCCAACGACGAGGCCGTCGAGCAGTGGCTCGCGGACAACCCCGACTTCATCGACTCCGTCGTCAGCGGCGGCGGCGAGGCCGGCGGCGAGACCGAGTCCGACGCCGCGGGTGCCGAGACCGACTCCGAGGGTGCCGGCTCCGAGACCGACTCCGAGGACGCCGAGACCGAGAGCTGACCGGGCGCCGCTCCTCGAGCGGCCCCGCCGGGCGCGACCCGGCATGCACGATCACGACGCGGGGGGCGAACCCGAACCGAAAGATGGGGGCGAGGAACCGCCAAAAACGCACACCAAAA
>NZ_JBUZNK010000001.1:0-18519 GCF_055326445.1 Georgenia sp. Z2081 | reverse complement strand
GGCCCGCCCCGGCCACCGGGGCGGGCCGCGCGCCCGTCCAGCCACCGCCCACCGAGCCGACACCATTCACGAGGAGCACGCGCCGGCACGAGCCATCACCTGAGCCAGACGCAGATTCGATCAGCACTCGTCGTCGACGACGACACACGAGGAGAAGGACCGACATGCGAACTACTCGGACATGGCTGACGGCCGGCGCCGTCACGACGGCGGCCGCACCGGCGCTCGCCGCCTGCGGCGGCGGGGACGACCCGGACGAGGGGGCCGGCAGCGACGGTGGCGACGGCTCCGGGGAGACGATCACGATCGGCGTCTTCCACGGCTGGGAGGAGGGCATCGCCGCCTCCTACATCTGGAAGCACATCCTCGAGGAGCAGGGCTACGCGGTCGAGACGGAGCACGCCGACGTCGGCGTCGTCTTCACCGGCCTCGCCGCCGGGGACTACGACCTCAACTTCAACGTGGCGCTCCCGCACAACCACGAGGACTATCTCGAGCAGTACGGCGACGACATCGAGGACCTCGGCGTCTGGTTCGAGGACTACCCGAACACGATGGTCGTCAACGACGACGCCCCGATCACCTCCTTGACCGAGCTCGCCGACCACGCCGACGAGTTCGACAACCGCATCGTCGGCATCGAGCCCGGCGCCGGCCTCACCCGCTACGTGCAGGACTCGGTAATCCCCACCTATGGGCTGGAGGACATGGAGTTCGTCGTCTCCTCCACGCCGTCGATGCTCGCGGACCTGCAGGGTGCGATCGAGTCGGGGGAGAACGTGGTCGCCACGCTGTGGCGCCCGCACTGGGCCTACGACGCGTTCCCGATCCGGGACCTCGAGGACCCCGAGGGCGCCCTCGGCCCGCCGAACGACATCCACACGTTCAGCAGTCCCGGGTTCGCCGAGGAGCATCCCGAGGTGGCCGAGTGGAGCGGCCGGTTCGCGATGGACGACGAGCAGGTCTCCTCGCTGGAGACCATCATGTTCAACGAGCTGAACGGTGAGGAGAACGACGAGGCCGTGGACCGGTGGGTGGAGGAGAACCCGGACTTCGTGCCCGAGATCGTCGGGGAATGACCCCCACCGACGGAGCGTGCGGCCCCGCCGCTCCCGGCCGATCACCAGTCGAAGGAGACACATGCGAACGACGACCCGCCGGACCGCCACCACGGCCGTAGCACTGGCCCTCACCCTGTCCGCCTGCGGCGGCGAAGATGACGACGGCGCGTCCGGCGGCGGGTCGGCCGATGCGGCGGAGCCCATCGTCATCGGCATCCCGGCGGGCTGGGAGGAGGCGCTGGCGACCGGCCACCTGTGGCAGCGCATCCTCGAGGACCAGGACTACGAGGTCGAGCTGGAGATCGTCGACATGGCCGTGCTGTGGACGGGCCTGGCCGAGGGCCAGTACGACCTCAACTTCGACGTCTGGCTCCCGGAGGCCAACTCCCCGCACATGGCGGAGTACGGCGACCGGGTCGAGGAGATCGGCATGTGGTACGAGGAGGCGCCGATGACCATCGCCGTCAACGAGGACGCCCCGATCACCTCGCTCGCCGAGCTCGCGGAGAACGCCGACGAGTTCGACAACCGGATCGTCGGCATCGAGTCCGGCGCGGTGCTCACGTCGCTGACCGAGAACGAGGTCATCCCGACCTACGGCCTGGAGGACATGGAGTACGTGACCTCCTCGACGACGGCGATGCTCGCCGAGGTGGAGGCGGCCACCTCGAGCGGGGACAACATCGTCGTCACGCTGTGGCGACCGCACTGGGCCTACGACGCGTTCCCCATCCGGGACCTCGAGGACCCCGAAGGCGCACTCGGCGTGCCCGACGACATCTACGTCTACGGGCACCTGGGGTTCGCGGAGGAGTACCCGGAGGTCGCCGAGTGGCTCAGCGGCTTCTACATGACCAGCGAGGAGCTGCACTCGCTGGAGAACATCATGTTCAACGAGATGGGCGGCGAGTCCAACGACGACGCCGTCGACCAGTGGCTCGAGGACAACCCGGACTACGTCGACGCCGTCCTCTCCGGAGAGGTCGCCGACGGTGCGGGCGCGGAGTCCGGTTCGGAGTCCGGTTCGGAGTCCGCGTCCGAGGACGGGGCGGAGACAGAGAGCTGACCGTGTCGCGCCGGAGGCGTCGGTGCGGTCAGGCGGCGCTGTGGTCTGGCGGGGCCGTGGTCAGGCATCGCCGCGGCCCCTGGCCGTTGGGGGCTGCGGTGTGCGCAGCCGCCACCACCAGAAGAGGCTGACCGGTGGCACGAGCACGGCCACCACGATGGCGCCCGCGTAGATGAACTCGGTGTCGTCGAACGCCAGCAGCCCGAGCAGCGGGCCGACGGGGGCCGTCAGCCAGGCGAGGCCGATCCGGGCGACCTTCGAGCCGCGGCCCCGGTCGGCCAGCGGGCGCGGGTCACCCGGTCGGGACGTCGCCTCGCCCGCCCAGTTCTGCGCCGTCACGGCCCGGGTCACGAGCAGCCCGGTGGCCACCGCGACCGCGGTCAGGCCGACCTGCCGGTGCAGGTACACGTCCACAGCCAGCAGCACCACGGCCGGCGGGAGAGTGAGCAACGCGGCCTGGACGAGGTCGACGAGCAGGACGGACCCGGTACTCATCGACCGTGCGTCGCCGCGGCCCTCGTACCAGGTGCGACCGTTGCGCCACCGGCGGTACGGCCACAGCACCGCCGCGCCGACCACGAGCCCGAGGGTGCCGCCCGTCGTCGCCGCGCCCGAGGTGCCGTCGGGCCCGCGGTTCGGCTCGAACCGGAGGTTGCCGGCGTCGTCGATCAGCACGTCGGCCAGGAGGGCGGCGACCAGGACGGCGACGGCGGCCACCGCCGTCGTCGCCGCGACGTCCCACAGGGCCGAGGCCCACGGACGGCGCGCCGGCCAGGGTTCCTCGTTCGGGTGGTGAGGACGGCCGGGCCAGGTCGTGCCGGGCCACGGTGCGAAAGGTTCCGGCCGATGCGCCTCGGCCCGCGGGAAATGGGCGGGCCACTGCGCGGCCGGCCCCGACCGGTGCGCAGCCCCATGATCACCGTGCCGTCGACCGAACGGGCCCCTGCCACCGGGCGAGCTCATCGGCGCCCCTGGTGGCGGAGATGCTCGTGCTCGTGCCGCATACGGGTGTGGAGCTCCTGGTCGCGTCGCCTCGGCCCTCGCAGCTTGGGCCGGCCATAGACCAGGACGCCCACCCCGTTGGCGAGACCGACCAGCGCCATGAGGGTGACTGTCATGACGAGCCCCGGGCGGGGCTCGGGCACGAGCAGGACGGTGACCGCCCCGGCGAGTCCGAGCGGGACCCCGACGGCGAGACGCAGGAGGCGCGCCCCCACCGACCTGCGCACGAACTCCGGGTCCGGCGCATAGGGCCTGTAGCGCCACGAAGTCTGCTGCAGGCCCGTGTAGAGCAACGGATAGCGAACGGACCAGCTCGTGGTGAGCACCCCGAGGATGATCGCGCAGATCGCGCCCGTCAGCGCGAGGGTGCGGTCGCCGAGCTCGGCGGCCAGCACCGCGAGTGTCACGGGCGGGGCGTAGAGCAGGACGTTCTGGACGAGGTCGACACCGATCGCGGCCGTCAGCCCCATCGATCGGCGGTCGCTGCGCGCGACGTACCAGGACCGCTTGTCCATGCGGGCGTCCTGCACCACCCGGACCACCCCGTACGCGATCCCGGCGATGCCGGCGGACACCGCCGCGTTCGCCCCGGGCGCGGTCGCGTCGCCGTACGTGGTCACCAGGAACAGCACGCCCACGGAGGCGGCGGCCATGAGGAGGGAGCCGAGCGTCGTCGCCACGACGTCGGACCTGCTCGAGCGGCCACCGTCGACGGCTGTGCTGGTCGGCGGTCCGGCCCGGCCGATCGGCGGTCCGGCCGAGCCGCTCGGCCGTTCGGGCCACCCATGTGGCTGGTCACCCCACCCGCGAGGTTCCGCGTTCTCGAAGGACGGGATGCCCGGCCCTGCGCCGTGAGCGGGACGGTGCGCGTCCCCCCGCGGCGCCTCCCACATCACCACGGTGGCACGTGCCCGGAGGGCGGGTCGGGGAGGACAGGACCGCCCGTGCGGCGATCGCGGTCCTGCTCCAGGCGCTCGGGCTCGCCGCGCTCGGGCTCCGGACGCTCGGGCTCCGTGCGCGCACGCGGTTCGCGCCCCGCGGGCTTCGACACGCGCCGGTCGAGGTTGTCCCACCAGGCCTGCACGCCGAAGAAGATCCACCCGGCCACCGCCCCGATGACGAGGAGGCCCACCATCGTCCCGACCTCCGGGGCGGGGGCGGGCACGAGCACGCCCGTCGCGGCCGCGGCCACGCCCATGACGACGCCGAGCAGGAACCGGGTCCAGCGGGCGGCCCGGCCTCGTCGGGTGAACCCGACGATCTCCTCGTGGATCCACTCGTGGCTGCGGTTACGCCGGTTCCCGTCGCCACGCAGCGGCTCGCGCGAGACCCAGACGGCGAGCGTGAGCCCGACGAGCATCGCGCACGCGAAACCCGTCAGCGAGAGCAGGCGCTCGCCGGCGCCGGCGGCCCCGACCGTCAGCGCCACCGCAGGCACGTAACCGAGGAACGCCTGCAGCACGTCGAGCCCGATCGCCGCTCCGGAGCCCATGGACCGGGCGTCGCTGCGGGCGACGTACCAGGAGCGGTCGTCCATGCGGAAGCGCTGGACGAGGATCACCACGCCACCGAGGACGAGGCCCGCGCCGGCCGACAGCGTCGCGACGAGCCCCGGCGCCATGCCCTGCCCGGAGCCGTCGATGAGCACGGCCGCGATCGCCGCCGCCGCGACCAGCAGGATCGAGGCGATCGTCGTCGTCGAGAGGTCGGACCGGGTCGATCGCCCGGCGTCGAGGCGAGGCCGCGCCGCGTCTCGTGCGCGCTGCCGGAGCTGGTCGGGCGACGGCCCGCCCGGCCCGCCGGGTGGGAGCTCCCAGAAGCTGCCGTTCCACACGCTGCCGTCGGGGGCGCGCCGGCCCGGCGCGGGTGGGTGCTGTGCAGAGGTGTACTGCGAGTGCGGGTCGACGTTCACGGGGACATTCTGGTGTCCCGGCCGTGCGTCCGCCGGTCGGCGGATGGGGACCTCGTCGGCAGGTCGTGCCCCATGCGCACGCCGTCGGGGGCGTGCGCAGGGCGGCCATACGGACTTTCGGTCACAGCGCCAGTGTCCTCGCCCGCGAATCCCGGCTACACCCGGGGAGCGGGTACCTCGGTGACCGGCATGTCGGCGTCGGGCGCGTATCGGCTGCCCACCGTGCGGTGCACGTGGGGGAGGCGCCTCGACGGCGTACCTCACCTTGTCGGTCGGCGACGTCGTCGGTGCTTCGTGGCAGCATGGACGCACCGCCCGAGACGTCCCTCGCGAGGCGACGACCCCACGCGCGACGCACGCGCGACGCATGACAAGGAGCACCGTGTCCGAGAAGCTCAAGCTCGTCTCCTCGGTCCAGGCCATCAACTGGAACCGCATCGACGACGACAAGGACCAGGAGGTCTGGGACCGCCTGACCTCGAACTTCTGGCTGCCGGAGAAGGTGCCGCTGTCGAACGACATCCAGTCGTGGGCGACCCTGAGCGAGCACGAGCAGCTGATGACCACCCGGGTGTTCACCGGCCTCACGCTGCTGGACACGGTGCAGGGCACCGTCGGCGCGGTCAGCCTCATCCCCGACGCCGTCACGCAGCACGAGGAGGCCGTCTACACGAACATCGCGTTCATGGAGTCGGTGCACGCGAAGTCGTACTCGTCGATCTTCTCCACGCTCATCTCGACCGCCGAGATCGACGACGCGTTCCGCTGGTCGGAGGAGAACGAGAACCTCCAGCGCAAGGCGCAGATCATCATGGACTACTACCGCGGTGACGACCCGGAGAAGCGAAAGGTCGCGTCCGTGATGCTCGAGTCGTTCCTCTTCTACTCGGGGTTCTACGCACCGATGTACTGGTCGAGCCGCGCGAAGCTGACGAACACCGCGGACCTCATCCGCCTCATCATCCGCGACGAGGCCGTGCACGGGTACTACATCGGCTACAAGTACCAGAAGGCCCTCGAGCGCTCCTCGGCCGAGCGTCGCCAGGAGCTCAAGGACTACACCTTCGAGCTCCTCCTCGAGCTCTACGAGAACGAGGAGCAGTACACCGAGGACCTCTACGACCCGCTCGGGCTCACGGAGGACGTCAAGGCGTTCCTCAAGTACAACGCCAACAAGGCCCTCAACAACCTCGGCTACGAGGGCCTGTTCACGGCCGACCAGACGGCCGTGAACCCGGCGATCCTCTCCTCGCTGAGCCCCAACGCGGACGAGAACCACGACTTCTTCTCCGGATCCGGCTCCTCCTACGTCATGGGCAAGGCGGAGAACACCGAGGACGAGGACTGGGACTTCTGAGTCCCCCGGCGGCGCCGCCACGCCCGAGCGCGCGGCGGCGCCGGCGACGACCGCGCGCCGGGAGGACCCGATGACGGAAGACGCACAGGTTCCGGCAGGCCGGGACGAGCTCGCCGCCCTCGCCGCCGCCCACGGGCTCGACATCGACCCGGCCTCGCTACGGATCGAGGAGGTCGGGCTGGACTACCGGGTGGCCATCGGGAGCACGGCTGCCGGTGAGTCGTGGGTGCTGCGCGTGCCCCGCCGGCCGGACGTCGCCGAGGGCATCGCGGCGGAGGCGGCGATCCTCGACGTCGTGCGGCCGCGCCTGTCGGTCGCGGTCCCGGACTGGCGTATCCGGTCGACCCGGCTCGTGGCCTACCCGCTGCTGCCAGGGTCGCCCGGGCTGACGGTCGATCCCGCCACCGGTGAGCCGGTCTGGCACGTCGACCCGACGTCGCGTACCTATGCACGTGCCTTCGGCGAGCTGCTCGCCGAGCTGCACGGCATCGACGTCGACGCGGCGGCGGCCGGTGGTGCGGTGGTCGAGACCCCGGACGAGGTGCGCACCCGTCGGGCCGGGGAGGTCGAGCGGGTCGCCGGATCCTTCCGCGTCGCGCCGCAGCTGCTCGAGCGATGGCGCACGTGGATCGGCGAGGACTCGTTCTGGCCGGACCGGTCCGTGCTCACCCACGGCGAGCTCTATCCCGCGCACGTGCTCGTCGACGAGGCCGACCGGCCGACCGCCGTGCTCGACTGGACGACGGCGAAGGTCTCCGACCCGGGCGCGGATCTCGCTCTGCACCACGCGACGGCGGGCCGGGAGGCGTTCGCCGTCACGCTCGAGGCCTACGAGGATGCCGGCGGTCGGACGTGGCCCCGGCTCGCGGACCACTGCGCCGAGCACATGGCCGCGAGCCCGGTCGGCTACGGGATCTACGCGCTCATCACCGGCAGGCCCGAGCACCGAGCCGCGGCGCAGGAGCTACTCGACCCGGCCTGACGGCTACGCGTCGTCGCGACGGCGTCGGGGCCAGAACGTGGCGGCCACGGCGAGGACGACGCCGACCATGCCGCCGACGACAGCGCCGCGCGCGAAGCTGTTCCCGATCCCGTCGGCCTGCGGCCCCACGACATCGAGGTCGGGCGGCGTGACGAGCCCGGAGCCGGTGACGATCGTCCAGCACATTGCCCCGAGCGCCAGCAGCATCCCGGTGCCGATGACGGCCCAGACCGAGACCCGCACGCCGAGCCGGGCGCGCCCTGCGACGTCGGTGAGGTCGACGTGGCGCCGCCGGGCCCACAGCATCGCCGACCAGGTCGGCACGCCGGTGAGGAGGATGAGCACGAGCGGGACGATCAGCGACCCGAGGACCGCGGCGACCACGGCGACCGCGAGCCCCGCGTAGATGCCGGCCCGCATGCCGACGGCCGAGGCCTCGTTGGCGATCGACCGCTCGCGCTCGTCGACCGGCTCGGGCCGGCGTGTCCCGGTCCCGCTCGTGGGGGTGTGCTCCGAGGTCATGAGGTCTCTCCCAGCTGGTCGGTGGCCGCCTCGGGGTGTGCGCCGAAGAGGTCCTCGACGGTCGACCCGAGGGTGCGCGCGATGCGCAGGGCCAGGAAGACCGAGGGGGCGTAGTCGCCCTGCTCGATCGCGATGACGGTGTGGCGGCTGACCCCCACGAGCGCGCCCAGCTCCGCCTGCGTGAGCCGGTGCTGCTTGCGGCGCTCGCGGACCGGGCTGACGGCGCCCGGGTCGGTGCGTGCCGGTGGGGTCATGCCGAGATGTTAAGGATCATCGACATTCAATGTCAAGGATCCTCTACACGCGGTGTCAACGATCCTCGACATCTCTCCCGAGCTCGACTCGGATCCGTCGAGTATGACCTCAGCGTGGTCCAGCTGGGCGGTCGGTGGTCCAGCTCGGCGGTGAGGTGGTCCAGCTGGGCGGTCAGTGGTCCAGCTGGGCGGTCGGTGGTCCAGCTCGGCGATGAGGTGGTCCAGCTGGGCGGTCAGTGGTCCGGCTGGGCGGTGAGGTGGTGGGCGCCGGGGTCAGTCCTCGGGCACGGTGACGAGGTAGTCGCCCGCGTCGTCGTCCCAGTCGAGATCGACGTGGCCCTCCGTCTCCGCGGCGCGGCAGAACTGCAGGAAGCTGCGGAAGCCGAAGGCCTTCTCGCTGAAGTCGGGGCGCCGCTTGCGCAGCCGGTTCTTCAGGCCGGACAGGGCGAAGGCACCGTCGTCGTTGCCGTCGCCCTCGGCCACGATCTCGACCAGCAGGGCGAACGTCTGCTCGAGGTCCCCCTGCTGGGGCAGCGAGACCTCGGGGTCGCCGGTCGCGGGTCCCGTCGACAGCTCGACGACGCCGCGGTCCGCCAGGTGCTTGAGGACTTCGCCGAACGAGCGGAACCCGAGGTCGGACTCGCTGAACGTCGGGTCCTTGCGCAGGAGCGCCCGCTTGAGCACGGACGCCGTCACGGAGTCGGACGTGGTCGCGAGCCCGGCGAGGGTCTGCGCCACGCGCACCTCGATCGGCTCGGTCTCGGCCGACTCGTCGGGCGAGCCGATCTCGTCGTCGACCGAGCCGTCGATCGAGCCGTCGATCGCCGGGGCGGCGTCGAGGTCCTGGTCGGCTGCGGCGCCGCCGGCGGCAACCGACCCGGTCGCACCGCCCCGGGCCGACCCGGCCGCGCCCGACGAACCCGCGCCCGACGACCCCGCACCCGACGAACCGGCACCGCCCCCTGTGCCCGACGGCAGCACCACCTGGGCGTCGTGCCGCTCCTGGCCGGTTCCGCCGCGGGCGTGCGCGCCCCGTCGTCGGGGGGCCTCCTCCCCGGGCTCCACGCCCTCGAGGCGGTCGTAGAAGAGGAACTCGTCGCACGCCGGCGGGAGGAGGCGGGAGGTCGAGAGCTCGACCCCGACGCCGATCACCCGCTTGTCCAGCTCCCGCAGCTTGTGGACGAGCGGCGAGAAGTCGCTGTCGCCGGTGCACAGGACGAAGGTCGAGACGTAGTCACGCTCGAACGCCATCTCGATCGCGTCGACCACCATCTTGATGTCGGCGGCGTTCTTCCGCGACGCGCCCATGCGCTGCGGCATCTCGATGAGCTCGAACTGGTGGCGGGTGAGCATGCGGCGGTCCTCGTCGAAGAACGACCAGTCCGCGTAGGCACGGCGCGTGAGGCTGCGGCCGCGCACCGCGAGCGCGTCGGCGATGGGACCGAAGTCGAACGCCATCCCGCCCAGGTGGTCGCGGGCGCCCAGCGCCAGGTTCTCGTAGTCGAGGAACACGGCCATCCGTGCGTCGTCGTCCATCCGGCCAGCCTATGGGGAGGTGAGCGCAAAGAATTCCGGCGACGACGACGGAGCCGGCGACCTAGCGTGACGGCTCGGCCCACGGTGCGGGCGGACGTGCGGAGCAGGCGCACCCGAGATGCACCACGGGCGGGCGGGCGTGGCCCCGCCGTCATGCACCCGCGCGGGATCGGAGGTGCTCGCCGTGGACATCCTCACCGACCTGGGGGGCGCCGCCGACGCGCTCGCCGCGTCGCCGTGGCTGCTCGTGCTGGTCGCGGGACTCGCCCTCGTCGACGGCCTGGTCCCGCCGGTGCCGAGCGAGACGATCCTGGTCAGTGCCACCGTGCTGGCCCTGTCCGGCGGTGGCGTCCACGTCGTCCTCATCGTGCTCGCGGCGGCTGCCGGCGCGTTCGTCGGCGACACCATCGCCTACCTGCTCGGCCGTCTCGTCCCGATCCACCGCCTGCCAGGGCTCCGGGGTGAGCGGGGGCGCCGGGCGGTGGGCTCCGCGGGACGCGCGCTCGAGCGCCGTGGCGTGCCCGTGATCGTCGCCGCGCGGTTCGTCCCGGTCGGCCGGGTGGCGGTCAACGTCGGGGCGGGGGTCCTCGACCTCGCCCCGCGCCGCTACCTGCCTGCCGCGGGCGCGGCGGCCCTCCTGTGGGCGGGCGTGACGGCGGCGCTGGGCGCGGGCGCGCACGCCGTGGTCGGCGGTCACCCGCTCGTGTCGGTGGCGATCGGGGTGTCCGCGGGGGTACTGCTCGGGCTCGGTCTGGACGCCCTCCTGCGGCGCAGGAGTGCCCGAGGTGGATGGCACCGGGCTTCGCGTCGGACGGCGAGGACGAGCGGTAACGCCGAGCGGTGACGCCGACCTACCTGCGGACGGCGCCCCAGAGCGCTGCCCACTGCTCGGGCCCGAGGTCGCGTGGCAGGGCTCGCTCCGCCACACCGGCACGGCCCAGCGCGCGTCGTGCGGTGCGCTGGTCCGTGCGCCCCGCACGTTCGACGACCCGAGCGAGCCCCCCGCCGGGACCCGTGAAGACTCCCCGGACGAACGCCTCGTAGCGGCGGCGCTCGCGGTGCGGGACGAGCGGCCGCGCACGGCGGACGACGCCGAGCACGCCGCCGTCCACGCTCGGCCTCGGTGCGAAGTGCGCCGCGGGGACACGGAACTCCAGGGTGAAGGCGAACCATGGCGCCGACGCGGCGGTGAGCATGGTTCCGCCGCCCACGCCGGCCCGTTTGCGCGCGACCTCCCACTGCGTGAGCAGGACGGCGCGCTGCCACCTCCCGGCACCGAGCAGACGCCGCAGCACCGGGGTGGTGAGGTGGAAGGGGATGTTGCCCGCGACGACCGGAGCGTCGAGGGCGATCCGGGTCGCGTCCGCGTGCTCGACGCGGACCCCCGGGACGCTGCGGCGCAGACGCCGGACCCGGTGCTCGTCGATCTCGACGGCCGTGAGCGGCCGACCCAGGCGTGCCAGCGCCCGGGTCAGTGCGCCGTCGCCGGCGCCGAGCTCGAGGATCGGCCCGTCCGTGTCGGCGACGAGGTCGGCGATCCGGTCGATCGTGGGTCGGTGGTGCAGGAAGTTCTGGCCGAGCTCGTGCCGGCCGCCGGCGGACGAGCGAGGGGAGGGGGTGCGAGGCATGGGTGCGCTCCACGAGGGTCGGTGGTGGAGCACCTCGGGGCGGCGCAGCAGGCGCGCGGGAGTGCCGGCGGTGGCGTGGCTCGGCCGAGGTGCGGCTGACTCTCGGACGGCGCGCGGACGCACCCGGCCTGGCCGGGCGGGGCCCTGGAGGTGGACCGCGGCGCGCCGTCAGGCGCGGCGGTCGCGGTGCACGCGGGCGAGCGCCGTCGTCGGCGCGCTGCACACGATGCTGCTCATGACCTCACGGTAGACACGGCGACGGGCCGACGGCGAGGGATTTTCGTCGTCGGCCCGTCGATCGCGGGTGCGGGGCACGCCGCGGCTGGAGCGCTCAGAGCACCGCCTGCAGGAACGCCCGGGTGCGCTCCTGGGACGGGTTCGAGAACATCACGTCGGGCGGTCCCTCCTCGACGATGTGCCCGCCGTCGAACATCATCACGCGGTCGGACACGTCCTGGGCGAACTGCATCTCGTGCGTGACGATGAGCATCGTGATGTCTGTGTTGTTCGCGACCTCGCGCAGGACCCACAGGACGTCCTTGACGATCTCGGGGTCCAGGGCGGAGGTCACCTCGTCGAGGAGCAGGATCTCGGGGTCCATGGCCAGGGCGCGTGCGATCGCGACGCGCTGCTGCTGACCGCCCGAGAGCCTCGTGGGGTGCTCGTTCGCCTTGTCCGAGAGCCCGACCTGCTCGAGGAGCTCCAGGCCGCGGGTCCGGGCCTCGTCCTTCGAGCGCCCGAGCACGTGGATCGGCGCCTCGGTGATGTTCTCGATCACCGACATGTTGGGGAACAGGTGGAAGTGCTGGAAGACCATCCCGATCTTCGTCGTCATGCGCGCGACGTCCTTCGGCTTCCGCTCGACCCGTCGGTCCCCGCGCTGCTCGTGGGTCAGCGGCTTCCCGTCGACGTAGATGAACCCGCCGGTGAGGTGCTCGAGCGTCATGACCAGGCGCAGGATCGTCGTCTTGCCCGACCCGGACGGGCCGATGAGCGTGACCCGCTCCCCGCGGTTGACGGAGAAGTTGAGGTTCTCCAGCACCGTGTGGTCGCCGAACTTCTTCAGCACGTTCTCGAACCGGAGCTTCGGCTCGCCGGTGGCGTGCGCGTCGCCGCCCCCGGTGCCCGAGGAGGCGGTCCCGCCGTTCCCGATGGGGTCGTGGCTGTCAGTAGGTGGCAAGGCGCTTCTCCATCTTGCGTAGCAGGACCGACGTCCCGTAGCTGGCGACCAGGAAGATCAGGCCGGCGAGCACGAGCGCCTCGGTGTAGGTGAACGTCCGGGAGCCGTACCGCTCCGCCTCGCGGACCATCTCGCCCACGAAGATGACGGTGAG
Source organism: Georgenia sp. Z2081 (assembly GCF_055326445.1). Taxonomy (NCBI): domain Bacteria; kingdom Bacillati; phylum Actinomycetota; class Actinomycetes; order Allobogoriellales; family Allobogoriellaceae; genus Georgenia; species Georgenia sp. Z2081. The sequence continues at coordinate 5,865 of NZ_JBUZNK010000001.1, read as the reverse complement.
GAAGGGGGTGTCCTTGAACATCGAGATCACCCAGGTACCCAGGGCGGGCAGGGTCGTGCGGACCGCCTGCGGGATGATCACCTTGACCCACGTGCGGGTGCGGGACATCGACAGGGCCGTCGAGGCCTCCCACTGGCCCTTCGGGATCGCGTCGATCCCGGACCGGTAGACCTCTGCCATGTAGGTCGCGTAGTGAACGCCGAGGACCACCACGCCGATCGTCATGCCGCTGAGGTTGTTGAACGTGTAGAAGACGAACAGCAGCTGGATGACCACCGGCGTCATGCGGATGAACTCCATCACCGCGTGGATCGGCATGGAGATCCACTTCGGCATGACCCTGCGGATGATGGCGACGATCAGGCCGAGCACGGCGGCGATGAGCGATCCCAGCACCGTCGCGACGAGTGTGACCTGCAGGAAGGCCATGAGGAGGTCGGGGAAGACCTCGGCGGCGCGGTCCCAGCTCCAGATGTCACTCACCGGACACCACCGGGTTCGGCTTGGCGACCTGCACGTCGAACATCTCCTTCATCGGCGCGCCCTGACCCAGCTTGCGCTTCGCCTGCCGCTCGAGGAGCTGTGCGAGCAGGACGATGACCAGCGAGATGAGGAAGTAGATGACCATCCCGACGCCGTAGGAGAAGAACGTGCTCCCGGTCTGCGAACGCAGGATGTCCGTCTGCCACGTGAGGTCGTGCATGAGGATGATGTAGGCGACCGCGGTGCCCTTGAGAAGCATGACCGCGAGGTTGCTCAGCGAGGGCAGCATGATGGCCCACGCCTGCGGCCAGATCACCCGGCGCATGTGGTGCAACGGGCTGATGCTCAGCGCGGTGCCGACCTCCCACTGTCCCTTGGGCACGTTGTTGATCGCTCCGCGCACCACCTCGGCGCCGTAGGCCCCGTAGTTGAACGAGAGCGCGAAGATGCCGCAGAACAGTCCGGTGAACGTCACGCCGAACAGCGGGAGCACGTAGAAGAGCACGTAGAGCAGGACAAGCAGCGAGATCCCGCGGAAGAACTCGATGAGCAGACGCGCCGGCACCCGCAGGTACCAGCGCTCGCTCCTGACCACCAGCCCGAGGACGATGGCGATGACGAAGGCGCCGATGATGCCGCCGACGGTCAGCTGGAGGGTGATGAGGACGCCCTCCCAGAGCTGGGGAAGCGCCCCGACGACTGCGTCGAGGTTGTCGCTCACCGGATCAGATGTCTCCGGCGCAGAGCTGTTCGGTGGTCAGGTCGCCGGTCGGGCGCTCCTCGGCCGTGAAGCCGAACTCGCCGACGATCTCGAGGTAACGCTCCTCGTCACCCACGATCTCTGCGAGCACCTCGTTGTAGGCGTCCCGCAGCTCGGTGTCGGCGTTGCGGAAGACGGTGCCGCCGGCGCCGACCTGCTCCACGCCGTCGATCTCGGCCACGAAGGACTCGGTGACCTCGATCGGGGCGTCCGGGTTGTTGTCGGCCATCCAGTTGAGCGAGATGCCCGTGAGGGCGAAGACGTCGGCTCGACCGTTGACGACGGCGTCCATCCCGTCCTGCGGGGTGCCGACCTCCATGGCGTCGATGCCGAGGTCGGCGGCGTAGGTGGCCTCGATGGCGCCGGTCATGGCCGCCATCTGGACGTCGGACTCCTCGACGGACTGCATGGACGGCTCGAGCCCGTCCGGGTTCCCCTCGGGAACCATGAGCGCGGTCGTGTACTGGAACTCCGGGTCGGAGAAGATCGCCTGCTCGCAGCGCTCGGGCAGGATCGACATGCCTGCGGCGACGACGTCGAAGCGCTCGGCCGTCAGCGCCTGGATGAGCTGCCCGAACTCGGCCTGCTGGCCCTCGACGGTGTCGACGCCGAGCTCGGCCCACACGGCCTCGTGCAGCGCGACGGTCGCGCCGGTGAGCTCGCCGTCCTCCATGAAGCTGTAGGGGGCCTCGCCGGCGAAGCCGACCGTGATGCTGCCGGCCTCCTGGAGATCCTCGAGCGTGAGCGTGGCACCGCTGCCACCGGAGGCGTCGCCGTCGTCGCCACCGCCCCCGCGGTCGGCGGACTCACCCTCGTCCGCGCAGGCGGCGAGGGTGAGGGCCAGGGCGGCGATCGTGGCGAGCGGGGCGATGCGACGGGCGCGACGCTGTGCTGTGGTGGTCAAGGGGTTCCTCCCGGTGGCGCGCACGATGCCCTGGGGGGCGGGCGCTCGAAGTGGCTGGCGGCGCCCGCGGTGCTGCGGGCCCTTGAACTCGACCACCGTATGGAGGGACGGCGCGGTGAACAACCGGTCGATCTGTGATCGTCCGATGCTCGATCCGGCCCGCCCCGGGGTGTCCGGGCGTGGCGCGACAGCGATCTTTCCGTGTCCTGGCAACGATCGGGGCGGCAGCGCGTGCGGGAGGCAGGGGCAGCCCCCGGGGCGCTCGCGGCGCGCCGGCATTGTTACGAGCTTGTGATTAACCAGCGCGATCGTGCCCCGTTCGTGTGGCACGTCTGACGTCGTCGTCGGTTACGGAGCGGTGACGTCCTGCGGCTCGTCGAGCTCGCTGATCACGGTCGTGGTCGTGGCGGTGCCCGCCGACGTCGTCACGTCGTTGACGGCACGGAGCGCGACGTACTCCCTCGTGACGAAGTACTCCACCGCGATCTCCTCGCCGCTCGAGCCCTCACCCGTGCCGGTGAGGACGGCGACCTCGGTACCGTCGATCGTCGCCGAGCCGGTGACGGCGACGTCGATGGGCTCGGTGGACGCGGCGGCCACCTGCGGGTCGTGGAGCTGCTGCAGCGAGACGGCCGCCTCGCCGGCGCCCGACAGCCGGGGGATCTCGGCCGCCTCGCCGGGCTCGAGCCAGTCACCGTCGGTCGTGGCCCACCAGTCGGCCCCGACGACGAGGATCCGCGCGACGCCGAGGTCCGCCTCGACGGCGAGCCCGTCCTCGGTGGAGACGCGCAGCTCGGTCCGGGCGTCCTGGCCGGCGTCGGTGGTCTGGACGTAGCCGACCACATCCCGCAGGGACTCCGCCTGGCAGGCCGCGAGGTCCGTCGTCGCCAGCTCGGTGCCTCCCGTGGCGAAGACGTCCGTGCACAGCAGCGACTCCGACTCCCGCGGCTCGCCGGTCTCCGAGAGCCAGGTGGGCGGTTCCTCGCTCTGGTCGGTGACGGGGACGAGGTCGTCGACCGACGCCGGGGCGTCCTCGTCGCCGGCATCGGAGGTGGTGTCGTCGCCCGAGTCGTCGCCCGACCCGCAGGCGGAGAGGAGGAGCGCGAGGGCGAGGACGAGGCCGGTGCGCGTGGTGCGGGTTGTGCGGGAGGCGGGGCGGACGTGGTGCACGCGCCCAGAGTCCCACGCGAAGGGGCGGCCGTGGAGTCGGGCGCGTGCGGCGGTGCCGGTGCCGCCGGGCTGCGGGGCAGTCGAGCCGCGCGGGTGCGGGGGCTCCCGTGGTCGCGCACCGCCTGACAGACTGGAGCCATGCGTCTCCCGGTGTCGCGGCCCGTCAGGATCCTCGTCGTGTGCACGGGAAACATCTGCCGCTCGCCGATGGGCGCGCTCGTGCTGGCCGACGCGCTCGAGCGGGCCGACGTCGATGCCGAGGTCGTCTCCGGCGGTACGTCCGACTACGAGGCCGGCAACCCGATCGACCCGCGCGCGGCGAGCACGTTGGCGCGGCGCGGGGTGGAGGTCGGTGCGCACACCGCGCGGCAGGTCACCGCCGAGGAGCTCGGCGCCGCCGACCTCGTGCTCGCCATGACCGAGGAGCACGCGGTGTGGCTTCGACGGCTCGCGGAGCGTTCGGGCAGCGACCCCGGCCGCATCATGCTGTGGCGGGCCGCCGACGGGCCCGACGCGCCGGGTGCTGGTGACGCCCGCGACGTCGGCACTCTCGACGTGCCGGACCCGTGGTGGGGCGACGACTCCGACTTCGAGGAGACCTACGAGATGCTCGCGCCGGGCGCTCAGGCACTGGCCGCGGCGCTCGCCGCCGGGCGGTCCGAGCTGTACCCGTGAGCCGCGGACGGTGCGAGCTGCCCCCCTGAGTCGCGGGCGGGACGACGCAAGTAGCCCGGCCAGGACATGGACGGCGTGCCGAGGACGCGGGCTACGCGTCGAGGACGCGGGGAACGCGCCGACTGGACATCCGCCGTCGGTACTCTCGGCGCAGACTCCGTGCCCTCGGCGACAAGCCGTGTCCTCGGCACCGACGCCGTGTCGTCGACAGTCCGAGGGCGCCCGACTCCGCTGCCTCGGGTCGTGCGGCTCAGCTGTCGGCCACGTCCAGGTGCTGCTCGATGCGCTCGACCTTCGCGGCGAGCTGGCCCGTGTAGCCCGGTCGCAGGTCGGCCTTGAGTACCAGGCTCACGCGCGGGCTGACCTCGGCGACGGCGTCGCACGCCCGCTTGATCACCGGCATGACCTCGTCCCACTCACCCTCGAGCGTGGTGTGGGTGGTCGTTGTTCGAGCGCCGCTGCGAGGAACCTTAGCCAGGACGAACCGCTGCTCGATGCGGGCAACACGGTCGTCGCCGCGGAGCTGGACATGCGCGTTGTCGCGGTGGCCGATCACGTGATCGATCTTGAACCCGGCGCGGGCGACGCCGGCGGGACCGTGGTTGCAGCGGGTCTGCTGCACGGATACGTGACAGGTGTTCTCAGGCCGCGAGTGCGATCTGAGTGGTCATGATGGTCTCGTACTCGATGGGGGTCAGGCGACCGAGCCGGTCCTGTCGCCTTCGGCGGTGGTAAGTCCGTTCGATCCAGGTCACGATCGCGATCCGCAGCTCGGCCCGAGTGGCCCAACGACGGCGGTTCAGGACGTTCTTCTGCAGGAGCGAGAAGAAGGACTCCATCGCGGCGTTGTCCCCCGCGGAGGCGACCTGGCCCATCGAGCCCACGAGGTCGTGGCAGCGTAGGGCGGCCAGGAATCGGCGCGACCTGAATTGGGAGCCGCGGTCCGAATGCACAACGCAACCGGCGACATCACCGCCGCGGCGGGAGACCCCCGATACCAGAGCGTCGACCGCGAGGCGGGTCTTCATGCGATCGCTGATCGAGTACCCCACGATCCGTCCCGAGTAGACGTCCTTGACCGCGCAGAGATAGATCTTGCCCTCACCGGTGGGGTGCTCGGTGATATCGGTCAGCCACAGCTCGTTGGGAGCGGTGGCCGTGAAGTCCCGCTCGACGAGATCGTCATGGGCCGGCGGGCCGGGCCGCTTGCCGTTCGCGTTGCGCTTCTTGCCGAACACGCTCCACCACCGGTTGTCCCGGCAGGTCCGCCAGACCGTGCGATCACACGCGACGTGCCCCGCTTCGCGGGCCTCGTCGGCCAGCAGGCGATACCCGAACTCCGGATCGTCCCGGTGAGCATCGAACAAGGCGTTCGCGAGGTAGGCCTGCTCGAGATCACGGTCGGTGACCGGGGTGGCGAGCCAGCGGTAGTAGGGCTGGCGGGCGAGCTTGAGGACCCGACACGTCACCGCGACAGGGATCCTGTCAGCGGCGAGCTCCTTTACGAGCGGGTACATCATTTCCCCGACAGGTTCGCCTGAGAGAGGTAGGCCGCTGCGCGGCGCAGGACCTCGTTCTCCTGCTCGAGCAGGCGGACACGCTTCTTCGCTTCGCGCAGCTCGGCCGACTCGCTCCGGGTCACGCCGGGGCGGTTGCCGTCCTCGACATCGGCGGCCTGTAGCCAGTTACGCAGGCAGGACTCGCTGATCCCGAAGTCTTTGGCGATGTCCTTGATCGGAGCGTCCCCGCGGCGGGCCACGGCCACGACATCGTCGCGGAACTCCTTGGGATGAGGTCTGGGCACGATCGACATCCTTCCAGCAGCACCTTCCGGCACCACAGATCAGGTGTCACCTATCCGTGCAGCAGACCC